>CAMVUM010000024.1 GCA_947170725.1 uncultured Prevotella sp. | reverse complement strand
AGGCAGCACATCTTCTTTCTCAGTGCAAAGAAGTTACGTTAGCTTCGGTCAATGCAGATGGTTTTCCACGCCCTGTGCCATTGGATAAAATTCATTCGTTAGGATGCAATGAGGTCTGGGTAGTGACCGCAGCAGACTCCGAAAAGGTTGCCGATTTCAGGCTCAATCCCAAAGCCGGGCTTTCCTATTCATTTTATGGCGATAGTGTTGCTTTGCGCGGCACAGTCGAAATCATTACGGATGATGTAACCCGCAAACGGATGTGGCAGGAGTATTTTATAAATTATTTCCCCGCCGGCCCGGCAGATTCGAACTATGTGCTTATTCGCTTTATCGGAAATGAGGCTACCATCTGGATAAACCGCGAGTTTGCTCACATCACCATATAACACATAAATTATGAGAGATTCGGAACAAATGTATCCGGTCGTTTTTACAGCAGCTATCATTCAGAGGAATTTACGGTTGAGTGAGGCATATAACACCAATGTCCGTTTTTTACTATCATCGAAAATCGTCATGTTATAATTTTGCGGGATGCAGTTCAGAATCATACAGCCAACGCCTGCTTTGAAACCGCTTATACGGTATTACTGGATATTGCAGGATAGTACCTCCGGCATAGTGACGCAGCGCACTTTGCCGACGGGCTGTATGTCGCTTGTTTTCCATCGTGGCGAAAGGCTGAAAGTCACGAACCGTGATGAATTACAGCCGCAGAGTTTTATTTGCGGTCAGGAAAGCCGTTATTCAGATGTGACTTCAACCGGCGACATTGAAATGATAGTGGTGGTATTCCATCCTCATGCGGCAAAAATATTCTTCCGTATGCCGGTCACTTTACTGCGTGACAGGAATGTGGCGGTTGCGGACATTGAAAATACAGCTTTGCGTGATTTGGCACATAAAGTTGAAGACAGTGAAAATCACGACACCTGCATTGAGCTGATAGAGAATTATTTCTACAAGTGCCTGATGCATGGGACAACTTATCATCTGCCACGATTGGCAGAAGTGGTACGTTATATTAACAATTCCACTCAAACCAATATCAAGACGCTTGCGAATATAGCGTGCTTGAGTGAAAAGCAGTTTTGCCGTGTCTTTTCTGAACACATCGGGACTACGCCAAAGGACTTCCTGCGCGTAGTCAGGATGCAACGCACTTTGTCCGTTTTACAACGTAATCCGAGAATAGGTTTTGCCCAACTGTCATACGAATGTGGGTACACCGACCAATCCCACATGATTAAAGAATTCAAGCTATTTTCCGGATACACTCCAAAAGAGTATATCGTCCGATACTCTCCTGTCTCAGACTATTTTACATACTGAAAAATAGCGGTTATACAGCCCTGCATTTGGTTGTCACCGATTATTTTTATAATTTTGTCACCACTTAGTGACATTATATAAGATGGAATTGAAAGAAACAGAAAAAAGGCTTCTTGAAGCCGTGAGCCATATCGTAGAGAACGACGGTTTTACCAAAATCGGAGTTAATCGCATAGCTAATCAAGCCGGATGCGATAAGGTTTTGATTTATCGCTATTTCGGTGGATTGGATGGTTTGCTCGTGGAATGGGCAAAGCGTCATGACTATTATTCGTTTGCCTATTCGGAGTTTATTGACACCATTAAACGAGCTAAAGACGGTAACATAAAGCAGATTGTTAAGGATGTGTTTATGTGTCAACTTAACTATCTAAAAGATAATGTACTCATGCAAGAACTTCTGGTATGGGAACTGTCAGGTCATTCGTCTTTCAAGGGAATTATAGAAGAACGTGAGCGTATCGGTCATAAATTGCAGGAGGAACTTAATAAGTTTTTGGATCGGGGCGGCGATAACAATATGTCTATCGCCATAATCATATCCGCAACCAACTATATAGTTCTTTTCACAAGGCAATATCACAAAATCAATGGCATAGATTTCAGCAAACCGGAAGCATGGGAAAGAATGGAAGCTATGATTTCCAAATATGTGGATTTTATCTTTGACAACAACTGTCTATGAAACATATCATTACAATAGCACTTACACTGTTTCTTACAGCTTTTGCAATGGCACAGGAAAGAAACTATATTTCCACCTGTGGCAGGACGAAAACCGCTATCAAATGGACGGAAGAATACAAGGACGGAAAGATATACCTGCATACGGTTCAAGGCAATGAAAGACATGAGTATATCTTTGGAAGCGGTTATAAAACCGAGAGTTGTAAGATTGTGAATACTTCTTCTAACACTAATCTGTCAATCAGTTTGAATAATGGGATATACTCCATATCCGGCAAGTTCAATGGGAAACGGATTTCAAAGACGGTAAAAAGTAAAGGCAAGCCGTGGTATCAGAACATCGCCTATAATGCGGGATTAACTCTGAAAAATGGCAGGTCTGTGGAATACGAATGTTTTCGCCCCGACAACATAAAACTATATACCATGTCGGCAGCAAAGAAAGGAACTGAGAAATTAGACGGAAAGAATGCCGTAAGAATCGAAGTCAGTCTTACCGGCTTTATGTCTGCTTTCTGGAGCTGTGATTATTACTTTGACACGAGTTCTCTGATGTTTGTAGGCTATAAAGGCGTAAATGGAGGCTTCGGAACACCGGAAACAAAAATATCAGTCGCAAGATGAAGACAATAATATTCTATCGTTCCTCATATAGAGGAAACACGTTGAAGATTGCGGAAAGCATGAAGGATGCCCTATCTGCCGAATTGGTATCTATCGACAGCAATCCGTCAATCGACCTGTCGGATTATGACCTTATCGGCTTTGGCTCCGCGATTAACTTTGCCGCTCACGATATACGACTTCAAAGATTTGTTTCACTCCAAAATATTAAAGGTAAGAATGTGTTCATATTCTCCACACGTTGCCGACCCTTCTTGGGAGCATATCATAAGCCCCTCAAAAAAATCATAGAAAGGAAAGGTGGAATTATAACCGGCGAATTTTCCTGTCGAGGATTTGACCGCACCGGGCCGTGGGTTCTTATGGACGGCTACAATAAAGCCAGACCGAATGAACGAGATATGTTCAAGGCAAGACTATTTGCGGAAAAACTTCGATGGAAGTTGCATCCGTTGGCTCTTATCTATAAAGATCCGGTTACCGGATATTCGGAGGGCATTACGATACGCCGTAAAGGTTCAGATATAATAGCGGGAAACAAGGTGGTGTTCCTAAATACCTCGACCTGTATAAACTGCGAGAAATGTATCAAGGTTTGTCCGATGCACATATTCGCACGAAGAGATACGGTTTTACCTACTGACGAGAAAAATTGTATTCAGTGCCGGTTATGCGCTGATAACTGCCCGACATCCTCAATATATATCCGTGAATCTTTTTTGAATGGATTGCGGATAGCACTTAGGGAATCATTCAGCGACAAATTACAGAGCAGTTATAATGCAGAAAAATGAAAAGAATGAGCATTAGACATGCTTCAGTAAAAGGAATGTCCGTTTTTTACTATCGAGAGCCACCTTGTCGCTGTAATTTTGCAGCGTACTAATCAAAAATAATAAAAAGTATGATTGCATTTTTTGAAATTCCCACCAATGACTTCGACAAGTCGGTGATATTCTATCAGGCACTTTTCGGCGAAACGCTGGAGGTGTCACAGTTCGGCGACGAGAAAATGGCCTGTCTTATGAAAGACGGCAAGAGTGTTTGCTCAATCTCTTCTGCACCCTCATTCCAGGGTTTCGCACCATCTAACGGAGGCGTATTGGTGTATCTCCAATCAAAAGACTTGAACACCGACGTGAAAACCGCTTTGGACAATGGCGCAACTCTCGTGACCCCTAAGACAAAAATACAAGTGGATGGCTGGGGCTATTTCGCCATCATAGCAGATCCTGTTGGCAACCGCATCGGACTTTATGCTGACAAGTAAAGAACTGTAAACGTATGTGACAGTGGAGATAACTATTCGGTTTTCTCCACTATCCGTATCTATAATCAAACTTTTAAGTCCTATTGTTTTGCTGTCTAAAATAATTAGACTACTTTTGTATTACTAAATCGTCTAATTTGGTTAGACGATTGTGGAAATTGTCACTAATGCCAAAAACGTAAAGAACAATGAGAGGAGTTGATGTATAGTCATTATACACAAGGTCTGAAAAATCCCAATCTTGTGCTACTACGTTTTACAGGGAAATCGACTACTTGTTTGGTTTGAAAGAGTGTTTGTGTATGAGATTATTTCTCAAAAATAAGTTTTATGGACAAGAATATGATTGCCCCATGTGGACTAAACTGTGCTGTTTGCAGCGAAGCATTACGAAAAGATAGTCCATGTGTGGGTTGCCGTAATAAGGGCAATAAAGGTGAGTATTGTGCCAATTTATGCAAGATTGTCAAATGCGAGATACGAAAAAGTCTGCCGGACGGATTCTGTGACAAATGCCCCCAATACCCTTGTCGGGAGATTGTCAATAAGGAGTGTTGGTATGCCAACGCCTATCCTATGATAGAGTCATTGATGGGTAATCTCTCCTTTATTGGAGACAATGGTATGGAAAAATTCATACAAAGAGAAAGAGAACGTTGGACTTGCTCTCATTGTGGTGGCGTCATATCCGTGCACAATGGACAATGTTATGGTTGTGGCAGAAATTATACAAATAGAAAAAGTACCACATATTAAAGATTACATTTCGCTTGGTAATTATTTGAAAACCTAACAACGGCTTCATAAATCCGTTTTCTTTGTGTTGCCCCGTTTTTTGTCTGTCCAATTTTGGGCTTCGCAAACCCTGTATTAATAGATATAACTAAGACTTCTCTACCTTATTGTTAGCCTTTTCCAATATATTTTATGTAATTTTGCTTTCTTTGGAACACAACTTCATAAAATAATGGTTAAATGTTTATTCTTTTGTACGATTTATTTCGAGTTTTTGACATTCCTTCGTGTTTTTATTATTCGTCATTTATCGTGCTACAATAAATTAAGGGCTGACGGACTCCATTTCTGTACTAATGTGTGGATTTATTAAAAATAATTATTTATTTTGCGGGCTAAAAAAAAAGCACTATCTTTGCGCCCTATATAAAAATATAAAGAAAACAAAATCAGATATGGCTAAGAAATTTGCCGAATATAATGGCTTGGACCTGACTCGAGTTAATAATGAAATGTTCGAGGCATGGAATAACGATAAGGTGTTTGCGAAATCAATAGAAGAGCGTGAAGGATGTCCTCAGTTCGTTTTTTTTGAAGGCCCTCCTTCAGCTAACGGACATCCCGGTATTCATCATGTGCTTGCCCGTTCGATAAAGGACACTTTCAACAGATATAAAACCATGAAGGGTTTCCAAGTACACCGCAAGGCTGGTTGGGACACCCACGGACTTCCTGTTGAGTTGGGAGTAGAGAAGGAACTCGGAATAACCAAGGCTGACATTGACAATAAGGAATCTGACAAGTATATCTCAGTAGGTGATTATAATCACAAGTGCCGTGAGAACGTTATGAAGTTCACTGCCGAATGGCGCAAGCTGACGGAGCAGATGGGCTATTTCGTAGACCTTGATCATCCTTATATCACATACGACAATAAATATATCGAGACACTTTGGTGGTTGCTAAAACAGCTTTACAACAAAGGATTGCTTTATAAGGGCTATACCATCCAGCCCTATTCTCCTGCTGCAGGTACAGGTCTTAGCTCTCATGAGCTCAATCAGCCTGGATGCTATCGTGACGTGAAAGATACAACGGCGACAGCCATGTTCAGGATTGTGAATCCGAAGTCGGAATGGATGGAGTGGGGTACACCATATTTTGCAGCATGGACAACAACTCCGTGGACACTGCCTTCAAACACGGCTTTGTGTGTCGGTCCGAACATCAAATATGTGGCCGTACAGACATATAATACTTATAATGATGAACCTATAACCGTCATAATGGCCGAAGCACGTCTCGGAGCATATTTGAAACCGGAGGGTGTCGAGATGCCCATGGACGGATATGCTCATGGTGACAAGGTAGTGCCTTATAGAATAGTGGGTGCATATACCGGCTCCGAACTTGTCGGAATAAAATATGCGCAGTTGATGCCTTGGGTGAAGCCGTGCATGAAACTTGACGTGAACTCTCCAGCATACGTAAAGGAGTACGCAGAAACTCATCCTGGCAAGGTCTTCGACGGTGAGAACGGCAAGGAACGCTTCGTCGAATTTAGTGAAAACGCCTTCCGTGTAATCCCCGGTGACTATGTCACGACTGAGGACGGTACAGGTATTGTGCATATTGCACCGACATTTGGTGCCGATGATGCCAAGGTCGCCACTGCGGCTCACATACCTTCTCTATTCCTTATTAATAAGAAAGGAGAAACGCGTCCTATGGTCGACCTTGAAGGAAAATATTATGTACTTGATGAGTTGGATGCTAATTTCACTGCAGCATGCGTTGACACAGTCGCATACAGCCATCATGCCGGCGATTTTGTCAAGAACGCATATAAGCCGGAGTTTACCGTCAACGGGAAATATGATGAAAAGGCAGCAAGTAAGGCAGAGGATCTAAATATCATTATCTGTATGGAAATGAAGCAGGAGGGAACGGCGCTTAAGATAGAGAAGCATATGCACAACTATCCTCACTGCTGGCGCACGGACAAGCCTGTTCTCTATTATCCTTTGGACAGCTGGTTCATACGCTCTACGGCTAAGAAAGAGCGTATGGTGGAGCTGAATAAGACTATCAACTGGCAGCCGGAGTCAACCGGTACAGGACGTTTTGGCAACTGGCTGGAGAATCTGAACGATTGGAACCTCTCACGTTCACGCTTTTGGGGAACACCGCTCCCTATATGGCGTGACGGCGACGGTGGCGAGATCTGCATCGGTAGCCTGCAGGAACTATATGACGAGATAGAGAAATCTGTGGCTGCGGGATTTATGACATCGAATCCGTTGAAAGACAATGGATTTGTGCCAGGTGACTATTCAGAAGAGAATTATAACAAAATAGATCTACACCGGCCGTATGTGGACGACATTGTGCTTGTGAGCGAAAACGGAAAACCGATGAAGCGTGAGAGCGATCTCATTGACGTCTGGTTTGATTCCGGTTCCATGCCGTATGCACAGATTCACTATCCTTTTGAAAACAAGGAGGCCATTGATGACCGCAAGGCTTTCCCGGCCGACTTCATAAATGAGGGAGTAGACCAGACACGTGGTTGGTTCTTCACGCTTCATGCCATAGCAACAATGGTGTTTGACAGCGTGGCCTTCAAGAATGTCATTTCTACCGGACTTGTTCTTGACTCAAAAGGCAACAAGATGAGCAAGCATGTAGGCAACGTTGTCAATCCATTCGAAATGATGGATAAATATGGTGCAGACCCTGTGCGTTTTTACATGATGACCAACTCAGAGCCGTGGGACAACCTCAAGTTCGACCAGGATGGAGTGGATGAAGTGCGCCGCAAGTTCTTTGGCACATTGTATAATACGTATTCATTCTTCAGCCTATATGCTAATGTCGACGGTTTCGACTATTCACAGCCTGAAGTCCCAATCGAAGAGCGTCCGGAGATTGACCGTTGGATTCTGTCCGTACTCCACACGCTGATAAAGGGCGTAGACAAGGAGTTGGCAGAATATGACCCGACACGTGCTGGACGACTGATTGAGTCGTTTGTCAATGACGACTTATCCAACTGGTATGTGCGCCTGAACCGCAAACGCTTCTGGGGTAAGGAGATGGACAAGAACAAGTTGTCGGCATATCAGACACTGTACATGTGTTTGGAGACTGTTGCCAAACTGCTGGCTCCGTTCTCTCCATTCTACGCCGACCGTCTCTATCTTGACCTGACTGCCGTGACGGGCCGCGACAACGTATGCTCAGTTCATCTTGCCAAGTTCCCTGAGGCCGATGACTCCTTCATCGACAAGGATCTGGAAATCCGCATGAGCATGGCTCAGAAGATAACGTCAATGGTTCTCGCTCTGCGCCGCAAAGTGAATATCAAGGTGCGCCAGCCTCTGCAGGCAATCATGATCCCTGCCATTGACGAAGAGCAGCAGAGACATATTGATGCTGTTAAAGACTTGATAATAAGTGAGGTTAACGTAAAAGAGTTGAAGTTTGTTGTAGGCTCGGATGTGCTGGTTAAGAAAGTGAAATGTAACTTCCGCACGATGGGTAAAAAGTTCGGTAAACTGATGAAGGCCGTTGCCGCGCAGATGGACGCTCTTAGTCAGGAGGATATCGCATCATTGGAGAAGAACGGCTGCATCGCTTTAAACATAGACGGTCAGGAAGCTGTTGTTGAGGTTGCCGACGTTGACATCATAAGCGAGGATATTCCGGGATGGCTCGTAAGCAATGAGGGCAATCTGACTGTAGCCCTTGAAGTAGAGCTGACCGAGGAACTGAAGAACGAGGGTATGGCGCGGGAACTGATTAATAGAATTCAGAACCTGCGTAAGGACACCGGACTTGAGATTACGGACCGCATCAATGTAACGGTTTCACATAATGAGCGCATCTTGGCTGCAGTCAATGGTTTTGCTGACTATATCAAGACACAGGTGCTTGCCGACAGCATAATGCTGGAGAACAACGACGGTGCTGAAGTCGATCTTGATGGCCTGACAGCCTTTATAAAGGTTGATAAGGTATAGAAGATATGTAATATTAATAACTAAAACCCATTTCTATTATGACAGAAAAGACACGCTACAATGACGACGAACTCGAAGAGTTCAAGACCATTATCAACGACAAATTGGCCTTGGCCAGGCGTGATTATGATCAGATGATGAGAGTCTTGATGAATCAGGATGGGAATGATGTTGACGACACATCTCCGACTTACAAGATATTGGAAGAAGGAAGTGCAACTCAGAGCAAAGAGGAACTGGTGCAGTTGGCCAGCCGTCAGCAGAAGTTCATTCAGGGTTTGGAAGCTGCGCTCGTGCGCATAGAGAACAAGACATATGGCATTGATCGTTTGACTGGCAAGTTGATACCTAAAGAGCGTCTGCGTGCCGTACCTCATGCAACGTTGAGCGTAGAGTCAAAGCAGAACAGAAAAAAATGAGAAAATCCAGAAATGTATTGACTAACGGAAGAATGGCTATACTTTTGGTTATAGCCATTCTTTTGATAGATCAGGTTATAAAAATTTGGGTCAAGACCAACATGACTCTGCATGAAAGCATACAGATAACCGACTGGTTCAAGATATGCTTCATAGAAAACAACGGTATGGCATACGGTATGGAGATAGGTAGCAAGCTCTTGTTATCCATATTCCGTATCATAATGATAGGTGTGCTTGGATATTATCTTTATCTGCAAGTGAAGAATAAGGCACGTACAGGTTATATCGTATGTCTGTCAATGGTTGTAGCGGGAGCTGTCGGAAACATGATTGACTGTATGTTCTATGGTCTGATATTCAATGCATCATCTGATTTCTACACGTCATATTTTGTTCCTTTCGGCAGCGGATATGCCCCGTTTCTCATGGGTAAGGTCGTGGATATGTTCTACTTCCCGCTCATTGTGACGACGTGGCCTCAGTGGATTCCGTTTGTAGGGGGAGAGGATTTCATATTTTTCAGCCCGATTTTCAATTTTGCAGATGCCAGCATCAGCGTCGGATTTGTATTACTGCTGCTTTTCTTTCGCGAAGAGCTCAGTACAATATCATTGCAGGGGATAAAGTCAGGCAATGGGAATTATGTAATTAACAAGGATGATAAAGCGGACAATGAATAATGAATGGCATAGGAAAATATCACAATCTTCTGTTGCCGGCAATCATGGTTCTGTTGCTGGTGGCATCGTGTAAGCCTGGTGTTCCGAAAGAGTGCATACAGCCTGATGAAATGGAGGATATTCTTTATGACTACCATTTATCTCAGGCATTGGCTTATAGGGACATGGGCAGAGCAGGCAATCCTCCACAGAACGCAAATACTCCGATATACAGACGCGAATTGTACTATCATGCCGTTTTGAGTAAGCATGGAGTTACAGAGGCGGAATTTGACTCATCGCTTGTGTATTATTACAGCAATGCAGAAGAACTTCATAAGATATACAAACGGGTCTCTGAGCGTATGGAGAAGAGCGCTATAGCCTTAGGTGCCAATGCCAGCGACATAAATAAGTTTGCTCAGTTGAGTGAAAATGGCGATACGGCCAATATCTGGCATGATGCCACTTTGGCTGTAATGACGCCAGCTCCACCATATAATAGATTTGATTTCAAGATAGAAGGAGATTCTACTTTCAGGAGAGGAGATGCTTTTCTTTTGAACTTTGTGGCTGATTTCATATATCAAGGAGGCACAAAAGACGCAGTGGCCTATTTGGCAGTAAGGTATGATAATGATAGCATATCAACCCATGTCACCCATATATCTGTTTCTGGGGTAGCCCAGTTAAGAGTGCCGGGAAATATGTCAAATACGGTAAAGAATATAAGCGGTTTTATATATCTTAATAGAGGTTCGGATGGATCAAATACAGTTAAACTTTTGTTTGTAAACCAGATACAGCTGATTCGTTTCCATAAGCAGGCTGTAAAGGAACCGGCCGACACTATTGAGAGTATGTCCGTCAATACAACTGCAGCCGTACAGACTACAACTTCGAAGCAGCCGACAATCACTATGACAGACACGGTTCGTAAACCGCTGTCACATAATGATGATATGAAACGTATGAGACCTTTGCAACATGCAGTCAGGGAACGAGAAACGGAGAATAGTGGCAGCAAATGAGGTGGTGATTGGTGACCGGCGATTGAAACAATGTGTCGTTGAAATATCATCCGGTATGGTTACAGACTACTACACTTTTGAAGAAGAACAGCCTTATACGGAATGGTTGGGCGGTACGATTATATTGGTTAGAGACAAAGAAAATAGTCTCAGAGCATTTAAGAATGGAAATTTAATACAATAATTATGAATCTTAAAGTACGTTTATCGTTGTTGAACTTTCTTGAGTTCGCAGTATGGGGAGCATATCTGATTTCAATGGGAACCTACCTTATCACGATAGGTATGGGTGAACAGATTGGTATATTTTATGCCGTTCAAGGTTTTGTGTCCATATTCATGCCTGCTTTAATGGGTATTGTGGCTGACCGTTGGATTCAAGCACAACGCTTATTGGGTTTTTGTCATTTGCTTGCTGGATTGTTCATGTTTGCAGTCGCTTATTCGGAAAGTATTGGATGTAAGGAAGCTCTGTTTCCGCTTTATACGTTGAGTGTCGCTTTCTATATGCCAACATTGGCGCTCTGTAACTCTGTTTCCTATAATGCTTTGACACAGGCAAGAATGGACACTGTCACTGCATTTCCTCCAATCCGTGTTTTTGGTACGATTGGATTCATATGCACCATGTGGGTTGTCGACCTGCTTGGATTTCAGGCAAATTCAGGCCAGTTTATTGTATCTGGCATAATGAGTGTCGTATTATTCTTATATACATTCACGTTGCCAGCCTGTCCTATAGTTCAGGATAACGATAGCCGAAAGAGTTTTACCGATGCATTGGGACTGCGTGCTTTTGCTTTATTTAAACAAAAGACTATGGCCATATTTTTTGTTTTCTCAATGTTGCTTGGTGTATGTCTTCAGATAACTAATGGTTATGCAAATCCATATATTACCTCATTTAAGGATATTGCCGAATATGCTGATACGTTTGGAGTACAACATGCCAATATTCTTATTTCTCTTTCCCAGATGAGCGAAGCATTCTGTATATTGCTTATACCTTTCTTTATGAAACGTTATGGAATAAAGAATGTTATGTTGATTGCTATGCTCGCTTGGGTATTGCGTTTCGGCCTTCTGGGGGCAGGAAATCCAGGTTCTGGGGTATGGATGTTTGTATTGTCAATGCTTGTATATGGTGTTGCCTTTGACTTCTTTAATGTTTCCGGTTCATTGTTCGTTGAGAACAATACAGGAATTGACATTCGTTCCAGTGCCCAAGGTCTTTTCATGATGATGACCAATGGTATCGGTGCAACGATTGGAATGCTTTCTGCTCAATCAATAGTCAATTCACATACAGTTGGAGATGTTACAGATTGGACAACCTGCTGGTATATATTTGCCGCTTATGCGTTGGTTGTTGGTATTGTCTTTGCTGTGATATTCCGTCCAAAGAAGGAGTGTGCAAAATAAATGAACAGGACACAGCTTATTTTTAAAAATATATCGGAAGTTGTCGGTGGAAACGGAATGGCTGTTATTATTTTGACAGATAAGGAAGCCAAACGTGCTGTTAGCGTTGTTTGTGATAATGCTATGAAATGGCAGATAGGCATGCGTCGCACTGCACATGACAATAGAGCGACATTCTTCCCAGAGGTGATGACAGCTTTGTTGGCTGATGTTGTCTCTCTTACCCGATATGAAATAACAATAAGTGATATTGTTGATGGGGAATACAAGACAATGATAACCAATATGGATACATTTGTCGGACACAAAATCAGACTCAGTGATGCGATTCTGCTTTCATTGACAAGTGAAATACCTATCTATATGGATAACGGACTTATGGAATGTCAGAGTTCCCCATATAATGCTTATACAGACCGTATGGCTATACCAATAAATACATTGGATACGGAAAAGTTGCATGAAGAATTAGAAAAGGCCGTTGAAGCGGAAAACTATCGGCTTGCGTCACAGATAAAAGAAGAGTTGAACAAAAGAGAAAAGAAACAATAATCATCAGAATTATGAAAGAAACAAGATTTTTCTATGCTCCTGAAGCAACTTTGACGGAAGAATTGCCAGATGACGAGGCAATGCACGCTATGCGTGTACTTCGGTTGAAGGCAGGTGATGAGATGATGCTGATGGATGGGTGTGGTTCTTTCTATCGGGCAGAAGTGACACTTGCAGTTGCACATCGTTGTATGTATAGAATTATAGAAACAATTCCACAACAGCCTCAGTGGAAAGCTAATCTTCACATCGCCATAGCTCCAACAAAAATGATGGAACGTATGGAATGGATGGTTGAGAAGGCAACGGAAATAGGAATCAATGAATTTTCATTTCTAAACTGCAAATTCTCGGAGCGTAAGGTTATGAAAATCGCACGCCTTGATAGAATAGCAATATCAGCTATGAAGCAAAGTCGAAAAGCATGGAAGCCTATATTGAATGACATGGAGACTTTTAAGGAGTTTATTTCAAAATCAGCACATAAGCACAAGTTTATAGCTCATTGTTATGATGAAGTGCCACGCACATATCTATTTGACGAATTAAGGGAGATTGCAGAGCCTGAGGATTGTATTGTGATGATTGGTCCGGAGGGTGATTTCTCGATAGATGAGGTAAGAGCGGCTGTTGATGCTGGTTATATTTCTGTGCATCTTGGAGAGAGCCGCTATCGTACGGAGACAGCGGCTCTTGCAGCCTTGATGATGATGCAACTTGCGACACCGAATTCATAGCATTAAAATATATTATATAGAGAACGATGAAGAAATGTCTTTTCTTACTGTTTGTCATTTTTGTAGGTGCTTTACAAGCCGATGCTCAGTATTCGAGTATGCGCGACGTTTTTAGCCAAATGCCAGATTCATTGTTACCATATATGAGTCATAACAACAGATTGGATCTTATAGATTTTGCTGAATCAGGAATGGAGGCGGAAATAACAAATTCATTCGATGAGCATGTAAAGTTAACTAAATTGACTTCCAATTATTTGAGACTTGAACTTAGTAAAGCTTCGTCTGTAGAGATGAAACTATTACCGACGGAAGATTTACTGCCGGATACGACAAAAACGATAATCTGTATTGTCTACTCTTTTGGTGAAAAGACACCTTTCAGTAGCATAAAGTTTTATACCTCCAAATGGCTTCCGTTGTCTATTGAAAATCCTATTACTGCCAATAGTGATAAGCTCATTATAAAGCCTGACACAATGGATATTGAGTTGTTTGATGAATTACGTGACTATCTTATGCCTTTATATGTTTCTGCAAGTCTTTCCGAAACCAATAATGTAATTACAATGAAGGCATCTCCGCAAGGTACTGTGCCTATTGACAATAAGAGCAAGTGTCTCAATTATATAATTAAGCAAATTTCTATTGAATGGGATGGTAAAACTTTTAAATAAGTTTAAAAATAGATGTTATGCAGAGTAGAATGATTGTAAATTGAGAATTATATTGTAATTTTGCAATGTGTTTTTCATGGTATTAGATTATTAAGGTTAATAAAAGATTGGGTGTCGTGAGACAAACAATCTTTTTTGTGTAAAGAACCCTTATTTGTCTTACACTACTATATTAAATTAGTTGGACAAATGAGTCAACTGTAATGATATAATAGTTCTATAATCATATCGTAATGGAATTTAGCTATGGTGAGCATATATTATAACGTATAAACAGATACTTTCCACGATTTTGTGTAAATGAAAAATACGGAACTCAATCTGAATCCCGTATTTTCATCCCATTTACACAGAATATTTTATGGTGCCTAATTACTTGTATTTTTCAATGAATTCCTGTGCCTGTTCATCACCGAGTTCTTTTGCTCTTTGTAGATTCTTTATTCCTTCGGTCTTATTTCCGCTCAGACACTGGGCCAGCCCAAGAAATAGATAACCTTCATTGTTTGCATCATCAAGTTCGATACATTGTCCAGCTGTTTTAATTGCATCATCAAGCAATCCTACATTAACTTCGATTGATGCCTTTGTTGTATAGTATAATACGGTTTTAGGGGCTTTCTCTATAGCCTTGTTTATATCATTGAGTGCCAATTGATACATGTGTCCATCCATTTCAATCAACGAACGGATATAATAAAAGTCGGCATTGAGTTGATTACCCATCAACTGTTCATAATCGTTATAATCGGATATTGCTGCACGATATTTTCCTGATTGTGTCAGAGCCTGAGCTCTTGCCAGCAAATATGGTGCAGCGTTTTTGAGATATGGCTTTGAAAAAGTGTTTACGGCACTGTCGAGCAAGGCTATCATGGTTGTTGTATCATTTAGCATCTCCTTACAGCGAGCTGCTGCAAAATAAATTTCAGCAGTCTTAGTTCCACTATTTATTAGATTCTCATATATTCCATAAGCCTCGTCATAATGTTTCTGAGTAAATCTTATTTCCGCTTTCAGTTGACGATATACCGGTATGGGATTGATAGCAAATGCTGCGTCTGTTTCTGTGACAGCCTTGTCAAGGTTCCATTTCTCGTAGGGTATGTCTTTTTTATATAGTTCCTTGCTATATATGAGGTTGGCATAGTTATAATGGATATCATCTTTTTTGTCAGAGACTTTTAAAGCTTGTTCCATATCCCGTTCGGCATCACTGAACTTATTGGCATTTGCATTTATTTGAGCGCGATAGATATAGCCATCAGCTGCATTCGGAAATTTGACGATAAAATCGTTTATCAAATCTACATATTTTGCCGAATCAAGAGTAGAACCTGCTACATACATCGTAAGTATGGCCTGTTCCAGTTCATCTGGGAGTTCTTTCTTTATGTCTATACGCTTTAAGGCCGTCTCATTAATACTCAAGCCAGTTGTTTTCAGTCCTTTGGCAAATTCAGCACTAACGGCATAATATATTGATTCATTTGCCTTTGAGGACTGTTGCATAATACCAACTACTTCTCCTTTTTCATTTAGCAAAGGACTACTCATAAAGTGTCCATCTTTAGGTAGGGCTATATTTATGGTATAGTAAGTATATTTCTTCTGGAAAATCTCTGTTTTATTAATATTTCCTTTAATTGTCGTAGGAGTTTTAGGCTTACTGCAGTACGGCAACATCCAAACATCATGACCTTCTGTAACAACTTCTTCTGCAATGGGCAACGCTGCAGTCCTTTTTCCTTCTACACGGAATTTGATGACATCGTATGTCTCATTTGCACCAAGAATAGATTCGACATTCATCTCTTTTCCTTGCGAGTCAATGATAATGGCTTTGACTGCTCCGACAAATGGGGAATAGCAACTGACTGCTTCGCCATCACTACCTATGAAAAAACCGTTGACACTTCCGATCATAGTTCCGTCAGACGCAAATGTCTTAAGAGTGAACACGGATTTTGTAGCTTTTTTTATCCAATTCTGTTGCCCAAATGTATTATTAAATAATAATGTTATGGCAATAGCTGTAAATAATATACGTTTCATCGCTTTAATAGTTCTTTTGCATTGTTTATTGCTGCCTCAGATATGTCACTGCCACTGAGCATCTGGGCTATTTCGGTAACTCTTTCATTATCCGACAGCATTTGCATGTGGCTGATAGTGCCGTCGGCGGTATCTTCTTTATAAACTTTATAATGTGTTGTTCCAAGTGCGGCAATCTGCGGTAAATGGGTTATGCTTATCACTTGACGATTATTATTGCCCATCTGTTGCATAATATGCGCCATTTTTTCTGCAATCTTTCCACTTACTCCAGTGTCTATCTCATCAAAGATGATTGTAGGAAGTTTAACTGCACCGCTAATCATTGCCTTTAGCGAGAGCATTACGCGGGCTATCTCTCCGCCGGATGCCGTTTGGGATACAGGCTGAAGTGGCATGCTTTTATTTGCACTAAAGAGGAAAGCCACTTTGTCAAAACCATCATGATTCAATGCTCCGCATTCTATGTTTACTTCAAATCTCACATTCGGCATACCTAATGATGTCAGTCTTTTCAGCATTTCTTTTTCAATGTTCTTTGCTGCGGCCTTTCTCATGATGCTCAATGTCTCTGCTTGTTGCAAACATTCCGCTTTTTTCTTGTCAAGGTCTTGCTGCAAATCATTGAGGGCATCGTCACTTGATTCAATACAATTTAATTTGTTTTGAAGTTCCTCTTGTTTGGTCAATAGTTCATCAATATTTTCACAATGATATTTCTTCTCAAGATCATATATCTTGTCCAACCGATTGTTTATTGCATCTAATTCCGCAGGATTGAAGTCAACATTATCTAATAGACCACAAATTTCATCAGACACATCTTTCAACTCGATGTAACAACTATCAATACGTTGTGTCAAAGAATTGGTTGCAGGCATGACTTTACTGATGCTTCTAATTGCACTTATGGCCGATTTCAGATTCCCGACAATACCCGTATTTTCATTTGAAAACAAACTGTCTGCTTCATAGAGTGCACTTTTTATTTCTTCAGAGTGGCTCATTGTTTCTGCTCGTTGCTCCAACTCTTCCTGCTCTTTGCTCTGAAGTTCGGCATTTTTCAATTCTGTATATTGGAATTGCAAGAAGTCTACATTATCTCTGTTTCTTTTTATTTCTTCCTTTAAATCGGCTAATTGGCGCTCCTTTGTGAGATAGTCGCCATAAAGACGTCTGTATATGGCAAGTTCTTTGATACTGTCGGCAATAATGTCTACCACATTAAGCTGAAAATCCTGTTTATTGAGTAGCAGATTCTGATGTTGGCTATGCACATCTACAAGACGTTCTCCTAAATCTTTTAACAAAGAGAGTGGGGCTGGAGTGTCATTGATGAATGCTCTGCTCTTTCCTGTTGCGGTCAATTCACGCCTTATAATGCAATCAGTAGCATCATATTCGATATCATTAGTTTCAAAAAAACTTTCCATCCCATAACGTGACAAATCGAAATGGGCTTCAATGACACATTTTCCTTTATCATGTTTTATTGTCTTTGAGTCGGCACGTTGTCCGAGAAGTAATCCGATTGCTCCTAAGACAATACTTTTTCCTGCTCCGGTTTCACCTGTTATTACGGAGAAACCGGGGTGGAAATCAATATCCAGAGTATCTATAAGGGTGAAATTACGTATATAGAGTTTCTTAATCATTATTGCTTGATTTTATTCCAAGAATTGTTTTGTGAAGCATTGATGCCCATAAGTATTTCATATACAGACTCTTTTTCTTTCTGAGTACCTTTGCCTTTGTATATATTAGCCAACTCATCTTTCTTATAGTCCGTCCATATCTGTGGCAAGAGGCTTAAAGGCTTATCTTTGTGAGCTAGTTGTAAATCATCTTGTATGGCTGTAGTTATATTGGTTCTACCGCGTTCTGCATTGTTTGCCATTTCGTCCAATCCTTTGCGGTAATAGTCATATTGTAATTCTCGGAAAGGTTTCATTGCTTCTTCCATATAATCATTGATTATAGAAAAACGATTACGACTGTTTTCAAAAGCTTTCCAACCTGTGAAATTAAGGTTTTGTGTGTTATTGACAAGAAACAGACAGCGCTGCAGTACGTCTGTGCCTCCCATTGGTGAAAATGTGTCGAGATCCAGTCCAATAATTAGATACGCATAATAAGCGAACAATGCTGTCAATTGATTGTCTACATTCTCATCATTATAATTTAGTTGGTCGAACTGGGCAAATTCAAAATTAAAGTCGGCGTCTTTATTATTATAAATTGTAGTTGTATATTGTGAATTATATACAGGACGGTTCGCCTGTATCATAGCAGAACACTCAAAGGTATTTGTTGTCTTATCATATTTGTTGACCGTTATATTGAAAAAACAAACTATACGTTCGTTTTGCTGGAATTGCAGTTCCGTCCATTGCCGCTCGTTGACAAATTCTTCGAGTGTTTGTTGCAAATTCTCGAAAATGCTAATATCCGTAACTCCCACTTGGCTATGGTTAATGTTCACTTTGGCTTGTAATTCCTGTGCCATAGAGTGTGTTGTCAGTGCAGCCATTATGATAATAATAAACAATACTTTCTTCATGTCGTGCCCATACCTTAATTACATTATACTTACAAGTTCTGAAATGATATCTGTAGCTACAGCTTCCTTTGCTTTTTGTGGAAAATCTTTATGACCTCCAGCTGATATAATGCTAATTTTGTTTTCATCCGTGCCGAAGCATGTTCCTTTGTTCCTTAATGAATTCAGTACGATAAAGTCCAAATTTTTGCGTTTCAGCTTTGATATAGCATTAGTATTTTCGTCATTTGTCTCCAGAGCGAAACCGATCAATCTTTGGCGTTCTGTCTTGCGGCGTCCAAGTTCGGCTGCAATATCATGTGTAGGCTGTAAACTTATTACGAGATTATCTTTTTCGCGTTTAATTTTATGGTCGGCAATGGTGGTCGGACGAAAGTCAGCTACAGCAGCACATAATATGGCAACATCAGAAAATTCAAACTCTTTAATAGCAGCGTCATACATTTCTTCGCAACTTTCAACATCGATTCGTTTTATTCTCTCACTTCTTGTGTTAAGAGTTACAGGGCCTGCTATTAGAGTTACAAAGGCTCCACGTCTGGCACATTCCTCTGCAATGGCAAATCCCATTTTGCCGCTGGAATAGTTGCCAATAAATCTCACGGGATCAATTTTCTCGTAAGTAGGTCCTGCAGTAATCATGACATGCTTTCCTTTCAAATCTTGTGAGATGTCATTGAGCTGTTCCTCAGATTGTTGTCCCATCCCCGAGAAGTAATTCTCAAGCACTTCAACTATGTTGTCGGGGTCTTCCATGCGTCCTTTTCCTTCAAGTCCGCTGGCAAGAAAGCCATTTTGCGGCTCTATAAAATGATTGCCGAATGACTCCAAGCGCTTAATATTTTGCTGTGTCGATGGATGAGCATACATGTCGAGATCCATTGCTGGAGCTATGAAAACGGGGGCTTTCATAGACAGATAAGTTGTTATGAGCATATTGTCGGCAATACCGTTAGCCATTTTGCCCAATGTAGATGCTGTGCATGGAGCAATTAACATTGCATCTGCCCACAAACCGAGAGTTACATGACTATTCCATGTTCCATCACGCTGTGAAAAGAATTCGCTTATAACTGGTTTTTGAGTTAGTGCAGACAGAGTGATAGGAGTAATGAATTCCTTTCCTGCCGGTGTTATGACAACCTGTACCTCGGCTCCTCTTTTTATAAGGCCGCGTATGATATAGCACGCCTTATAGGCAGCTATAGAGCCTGTAATGCCTAAAACTATTTTTTTACCTTTGAGCATACTTACATAAATTTGCTTTCTCTCAATTTTATACGTGTTAGCACTTGTTTTGTGTTATACGTAAAATCACCGGTTAGGATCCAACTATAATAGCCCGGATCATATTTTAATACAGATGTTACAGGTTCGCCCTTATGCTTACCGAAATTGAAAACTTCTGTCAGCTTTGGATTACCGTCTTTATCTGTCATAGTCTTTCCGTTTTTGTCTTTAACCTCTCCCCATACAATACGGCCGGCGAAATCAACATTGTTGTTTTGGCGTGAGAAGTCAGCAAGGAATGATATGTCATTAATTAGTTGTCGCTCCGGTTCAGGTTCAGTGTCTGGATTATATTTATCCAGTATGCCCATGAGGACCCGATAGGTAGCCTCCGTGTCCTGATCAGCCCGGTGAGCTTCAAAGTCTTCTTCCATATTCCGGCCACAGTAGAACTTATATGCCGCTGCCAGATTTCTGCGTTCCATTTTGTGATATATAGTTTGGGCATCAACAAGACGGCATCTTGAGAAATTGAAATCTATTCCTGCACGAAGAAATTCTTCTGCCAACATAGGAATATCAAAATGGTTTGAGTTAAATCCGGCAAAGTCGCATCCTTTGAATTCCTCACAAAGTCCGGCAGCAATATCCTTGAATGTTGGCTTTCCTACAACATCAGCATCTGTTATCCCAGTAAGGACGGCTACAGCCTCTGGTATAGGCTTTCCTGGATTTACAATTTCATTGCCTCTTATTTCTTGCCCGTTTGGGCACACCTTTATATATGATATCTGTATGATTCTGTCTTTGACCAAATCTAATCCGGTTGTTTCCAAATCGAAAACGACTAATGGTTTTTGCAGTTTCAGCTTCATTATATTATAAGTTTTTAGGTCCGTGAAAACAATCTTTATTTATATTTTGTTTGTGCCTCCAACACTTAAACGGTCTGGCCGTCAAGTGTTGGAGGCATAGACATTTATAATTCCAAATAATGTGTGGCTTTTTCCACGCGATTATCTCTTTTAATTAAATAACAGGCATCATGAGCATCAATACATCCTGATTTTCAGGTTGTTCCAATGGCTCTATCAGTCCGGCACGACTTGGATCTGCCAACTGTATGACTATGTCTTGACAATCAAAGTTATTGAGAATCTCTATAAAAGAAGCTCCGTTAAATCCGATACTCAATGGTTGACCGTTGTATTCACAGGACATTTTTTCTGTAGCAGTCTTGGAGAAATCATAGTCTTCTGCATCAAGTTGAAGTGTGCCATTCTCCAAATGAAATCTAATCAAATTACTGAAGCCATTAGTAAATGGAAGTACTCGACGCATTGCGTTGAGTAATGCCACGCGATCGGCGGTAACCTGATTAGGACTGTCCAGCGGAATAACACCATTATAATTGGGGTAACGTCCTTCAATCAGTCTGCAACTGAGAGTTCCGTCACCGTAGTTGATTTCAGCATTACGGTCATCAAATTTTATGGTCACATCGCCACCATCTTTACCTAACATGTTTTTGAGTAATGTTGCTGGTTTCTTTGGCAAACTGAAAGAAGAAGGATTTTCACTTTTTACTGTGAAAATTTTTGTACGTACCAATTTGCGCCCGTTGCATGTTACAATAGCTAAATATTCTTGGGTGAGATCAAAATATACACCATTCATAGCTGGACGCAATAAATCCTGTGCCGTTGCAAAGAGAGATCTGTTGATACTGTCGGCTAAGATATCGCTTGCGATAGTGAAAGTTGTTGAATTACCTCCAACTTCTTGAGCTTTAGGAAATTCGTCAGCATTCTCTACCGGCAAAGAGAACATACCATTTTGATAGCTTATCCGTGCTATATTGCTCTGTTGATTGATATCAAACGTAATAGGCTGCTCAGAGAAAACTTTTACAGCTTCAAGTAGGTCATGGTTACCAACGGCAAACTTGAAATTACCATCGCTTTCTGTTATTTCGATGGACGTTGTCATTGTGTTTTCTCCATCAGAAGCCGTCAAGTGGAGGATATTGTCCTCTATTTCAAAAACGAAATCAGCCAAAATTGGCAGTGAGTTTTTGTTATTGCTTATTACTTTGGACAATGCCGTGAGCTTACTGCTTAGAGCAGTACTTGATAATGTAAATCTCATTGGTATATAAATCTTTTGTTTCTGTCAATTCAAATATTTGACTACAAAAATACAAAATTACTATGTGAAGAGCAAAAATAATTATTGAAAAATGCGCAGATACAAACTATTTTTAGTAATTTCGCAATCTGAAAAAGCAAAAAGAGAATATCATTAATTATATAACAAAATGGAAATAACAGGTAAAATTATTGCCGTGCTTCCGGCAAACAGCGGTGTTTCTGCGCGCACTGGCAATCCGTGGATGTCACAAGAATACGTATTGGAAACTCACGACCAATATCCAAGAAAGATGTGCTTCCGCGTTTTCGGCGAAGACCGTATCAAACAGTTCAACATACAGGGTGGTGAGGAGTTGACTGTGTCTTTTGACATTGATGCTCATGAGTATCAGGGCCGTTGGTTTAATAGCATTAATGCCTGGGCTGTCAATCGCGCTCAAGCTCAACAGCCGGTACAACCTGCTGCAACAGATGCTCCATTCCAACAGGGCCAGTCTGCAGCCATGCCTTTCCCGCCTGCTCAGGAGCAGAGTACAGAAGGAAGTGCTGATGACTTACCATTCTAAGGATACTATATATCATAGATTTGATAAGAAACCAAGATGCCGGTCAATCAATTGATTTGACTGGCATTTTGGTTCTGACAACTTCTATCCGCCTTTTGGCTTCATTTGCTTCAGGATATAGTTTAAGCGCCTTTTCGTAATTGCGTATAGCCGCCTCGTACATGTGTTCGTGCTCACATTCTTTGCCAAGAACGATATATTCTACTGCGAGTTGTTTCAAGAAATCGTCCTTCTTCTTTATTTCTTCAATAAGCCTTTCTTTTTCCTCTTGAAGACGGTTGATGACACCAAGTTTTCTGCGTATCAGCCTTTTTGAGGCAGGTTTTTCAATGTCGTACCGACTATGAATCGCTTTGAAGAAATTATCAATGAAAGCATCGAAATCCTGACGTTCAAATGCGGTAACAGCATCGTGATATTCTTTATCAGCCTTGCTTTCCGCCAAGGCCCTGTCTATGATGCCGCAATTATTGTATTGTCGGGCAAATTGTATAACTTCTGCTCTTACGAATATGTTGGCTGGCTTTATTGGTTCCCGCAGGCTTATTCCCTCCAATGATGTACATCTGCTTAAAGCGACATAGGTCTGTCCTCCGGCAAACACCCCTCCGGTAAAATCAATGTTCACCTTATTAAAAGTAAGTCCTTGGCTTTTGTGTACGGTTATTGCCCAAGCCAGTTTGATTGGAAACTGCGTATATGTCCCCAACAATTCCTCCTCAATCTTCTGCTCCTTTTCATTAAATGTGTAACGAAGATTTTCCCATATCTCACGTTCTACGTCATATTCATTACCTCCTTCCGTAGCAATGGAGATAATACCTTCTTCCTCGTCAATGCCAATTATTGTGCCGAGTGTTCCGTTTACCCATCGCTTGTCCTTATCGTTCTTTATGAATATTACCTGTGCTCCCGGTTTGACCTGCAATTCCATGGGAGAGGGTAGGGACGTTTCGGGAAAATCACCTTTGATTCTTCCATGAAATATAGTCGGACATCCCTCCAAATCATCGAGGCGGCATCCGTTGATATAGTCAACAGTGTCACGGCGTGATGCAAGCGTTATGGCCAATTCGGAGCCTTGCAGACCTAAGTCCGCATTTGTGCGTGTATTGAGTTTCTTTATATCAGCGTCCAACACTGTATTATTGCGTATCCTGTCGAGCATCTGTATGAACGTTCCGTCCGTTTGCCTGTAGACCTTGCGCAGTTCTATGCTGACTAATTGCATCTCATGAAACACCTTTGCTGCAAAGAAATAGGCAGACGGATAGAATGGTTGCAGCAGCCGGCGGTCATCTTCTTTTAATACCGGTTCCAACTGATAGATGTCACCAACGAGCAGGAGTTGCTTGCCCCCGAAAGGCTCACGCATATTTCTACAGTATATGCGGAGAACCTTGTCAATAAAATCTATTATGTCGGCCCTGACCATACTTATCTCATCTATAATGATAAGTTCTATTTCCCTTAGCAGACGGCATTGGTCACTGTTATATTTCAGTGACTTGCGTATGTTACGGGGACTATATCTTGTGTCATTCGGCAGTAAGGGATGGAATGGCAATTTGAAAAAGCTGTGCAGCGTACAGCCTCCGGCATTGATAGCTGCAATGCCAGTTGGGGCAAGTATGACGTGTTTCTTCTTTGTATTAGCTGATATGTATCGTAGGAAAGTAGATTTACCCGTCCCCGCTTTTCCGGTCAGGAAAAGAGAGCGACGGGTATAATTGATGATCTGAAGAGCGTCCTGCCACTCTTTGTTGTCTGTATCAAGTTGCATTTGGAACTGTTAGTCAGAGAAAGACATCCTCTTCATGAGTAGTCGTTCTTCTTTTTTTGTTTTCTGTAGCTTCGCCTTGCTTGACATCAGTACCGTTTATGGACTCTGACGAGATTTTTGAATCTTTGTTCGGGGTTATAGCTTCTCCCTCGTGCAGTATGGCATTGCCGTCTTCATCCAACATGACTGTACTTATCCTGCTCATTATGCTGTCCACACTGAGACTGTCCTTGTCTCTCTTGTGATAGTATCCGCTACAGCTGTTGTAGGCATCTGCCGGAATGTCACTTGGAGCTTTACTGAACTTGCCGTGATACTTCTTGAATGCAGGATCGTCTAACACTGATTCGAAGAAATAGCCGCAAATTGGTAAGGCCGTGCGGCTACCTTGTCCAAGAGCGCCTGTGCGGAAATGGATTGAGCGGTATTCTCCACCGACCCATGCTCCTGCTACCAGTTTCGGACATACTCCAACGAACCAGGCGTCCGAATGGTTATTGGATGTTCCCGTCTTGCCTCCGAACTCCGTATCGCTGTGCTTGCCGACAAATCTCCACAGGCTTTGACTTGTGCCACCAGGTTCTCTCATGCCTCCCATAAGCATCTGTTGCATGAAGAAAGCGCTCTTGTAGGGTATGGCCTGCACTTGTTCGGACGAAACGCTATATACTTCTTTACCGTTTCTGTCGAGTATCTTTGTAACGAGAACCGGTTCGTGCATTTTACCGTCGTTGGCCACAGTTGCGTATGAATTAACCAATTCAAGAAGGTTAACGTCGCTTGCTCCCAATGCCAGAGATGGCGTATTGTCGAGGGGACTCTTTATTCCCATAGCCTGTGCGGTCCTTATAATATTGCCAATGCCGACCTCCTGACCAAGTCTCACGGCAACAGAATTTATACTTTGTGCGAAAGCCGCTTTCAGAGGCATCATGTCATCCGTGAAATAGCCGTTGGCATTTGTTGGGGCCCATGTAACTTCCTCTTTCTTGAATTTATCATAGACTTTCATGCTTATGTATGAATCACGGCGTTTATCGCACGGAGTGATACCCTGATTCATAGCCTCTGTATAGACAAAGAGTTTGAATGTAGATCCCGGCTGGCGCATGGCAGTGACCTTGTCATATTTCCATGTAGTGAAGTCAACGTCTCCGACCCATGCCTTGACATGTCCTGTCTCAGATTCCATGGCGACAAACCCGCAATGCATGAATCGCTCCATATAGCGTATGGAGTCCATCGTACTCATCTCACGTTCTATAGTTCCATGTTCATAGTCGAACAGTTTGACTGTATGAGGTCTGTTGAGTTGATAGAAGACAGAGTCTTTATTTTCGGAATATTTCTCCATCAGATGTTTGTAGACGGGAAGTTTCTCCGCAATACCCTCGATGAAATGTGGTATTTCCATGTGGCGCTCATCCTGCCATGGATTTGTTGTTCCCCAATGGCTGTTGAAGTTACGCTGTATGACCATCATCTGTTTGTGTGCGGCGACTTCCGCATACTTTTGCATGCGTGTGTCTATGGTTGTGTAGATTTTCAGACCGTCGTTGTATAGATCATAGTCATTGTCTTTACACCAGTCCTTCAGATAGTTTGCCACAGCAGACCGGAAATAGGAGGCCTGTCCGTCATAATTGCTCTCAACACTGTAGTTCAGCTTGATGGGGATTTCTTTCAGTCTGTCATATTCCGTTTCGCTAATAAACCCATGCGACACCATGTTGCTGAGAACGACATTGCGTCTTCTCAGGCTGTTCTTCGGGTTTATTTTGGGGTTATAGTATGTTGTGGCTTTCAGCATACCGACAAGAACCGCGGCCTGTTCAGTTGTCAGTTCTTTGGGCGAATTTCCGAAATAAGTCTTACATGCAGTCTTGATGCCGAAAGCATTTGAACCGAAATCAACGGTATTGGCATACATTGTCAATATCTCTTTCTTATCAAAGAAGAATTCAATCTTGACGGCTGTAATCCATTCCTTGCTCTTCATGATAAGCATCTTGATACCGGGAATCTTTCCAAGCAGTCCCGTTGAATACTGGGTACGGGCCTTGAACATGTTCTTCACGAGTTGCTGCGTTATCGTCGACGCTCCGCGTGCTTCATGGTGAACGACATAGTCTTTCGCAGCGGCTACGAC
The DNA here is from genome assembly GCA_947170725.1 of uncultured Prevotella sp. Classification (GTDB taxonomy): domain Bacteria; phylum Bacteroidota; class Bacteroidia; order Bacteroidales; family Bacteroidaceae; genus Prevotella. The sequence continues at coordinate 23,654 of CAMVUM010000024.1, read as the reverse complement.
ACCTTGAAAATCAATGCCGATATGCTTGAAGAAGCGTTCGTCTTCGGTTGCTATGAGTGCTTCCCAGAAGACAGGATTAACATCTTCATATTTCACCGGAGTTCTGTTCTCGTTGAAATATTTTCCAATAAGTATGCCGTCCGCACTGTACAACTCAGAAGCCTGACTCGTCTTCGGATTTCTGATTCTGTCTATGCTTGGAGATTTGCCGAATAACCAGAACAGATTATTGTCTACGGCACCGAGAAACAAAATGAAAGCGACAATTAATGATGCTGTTCCAGAAATAATCTTTATATACCACGGCCGTCCGCGAAACAGGTTCTTATACCAAACAGCGGCATTGTGCAACCACATCCCGCATCGTTTCAGGCAGGCTACGACTTTGTTCTTCTTTTCATCAGAATTCTTTTTCATATTCTTGTGATATATAGTTCATTATTTCGTTTTTGTCATTGGGGTCAAACCATCGGACGCTCTCATCCCGTTTGAACCAAGTGAGCTGCTTACGGGCGTATCTTCTGGTGTTACCTTTTATTCTTTCGACGGCTTCTTCCATAGAGAAACTACCGTCAAAATACTCGAATATTTCTTTGTAACCAACCGTGTTCAAGGCATTTAGCTCTCTATGTGAATAGAGAGCGCGAGCTTCTTCAAGAAGACCGTCATGAAGCATTTTATCCACGCGGTTGTTAATTCTTTCATAAAGCTCTTCCCGCGGCCTGTTGAGCGCAATTTTAACAATATTGAACGGGCGTTGTCTTTTTTCTTTCTTCCGGAAATACGTGTATGGCTTTCCAGTTTGATAGCATATTTCCAATCCGTGTATCACTCTCCGTGTATTCTTTCTGTCCACTATACTATAATACTCCGGATCCAACACTTTCAGCTCGCTACATAGTTTTTCAAGTCCCTCACGTTCCAGGCGTTCCTTCAATAGCTCGCGTGTTTCGGCATTGACGGTTGGGATGTCGTCAATGCCGTTACACACGCTGTCTATATACATCATGGAGCCTCCGGTCATCAAGGCGATGTGGCGGCCGTCACCCGCAAAGAACTCCGCCAGGAGGCTCATAACTTCCTGTTCGTACATTGATGCGTTGTAGTAGTCTTCGAGTTCCAACGTCCCTACAAAATAGTGCTTTACCTTCTGAAGCTGGTCTTTCGTGGGAGCGGCTGTACCGATACAGAGCCCTTTATATATCTGACGTGAGTCGGCGTTTATGATTGGTATGCCATAATGGCCGGCAATATCCATGCATAGCTCTGTCTTTCCGACAGCAGTCGGCCCGGTGACTACGACAAGCGTATCTTTCATCAGCGTATTATTCCGCGCTTTGAGTTTTCGATGAACGAGCAGATATATTCCACTTCTTTCACGCCAGGATATTTCGCACGTGCTTCCTGTATGCCATCCTTTATGATGCCATTGGCGTAGATAGTACGGTAAGTGTCGTGTATCATCTCGATTATTTCGTTGCTGAAACCTCTGCGGCGAAGACCGATGATGTTGATTCCGCAGTATTTTGTCGGTTCCTTTCCGGCTATGATATACGGCGGGATATCCTGACTGAACCGGCATCCGCCCTGTATCATCACATAACTTCCGATACGGCAGAACTGATGGGTGAGCACCGTGGCGCTGATGATGGCGTTGTCCTCAACAGTAACTTCACCTGCAAATTTTGTAGAATTGCCTATAATCAGGCCATTTCCTAACACACAATCGTGAGCTACGTGCATATTCTCCATCAGCAGATTGTTGGAGCCGACAATTGTCGTTCCCTTGCTTGCCGTTCCGCGGCTTATAGTCACGTTCTCGCGTATGCTGTTGTTGTCTCCGATTTCACACAGCGTGTCCTCGCCACGATATTTCAAGTCCTGCGGCTTCGTGCTTATGCTCGCGCCTGGGAAGAACTCGTTGTTGTTGCCGATTCGCGCTCCTGTATGCACTGTAACGCTGTTGAAAAACTTGTTGTTGTCACCGATGACGGTGTTCTTGTCAATATAGCAGAAAGGCCCGATGATATTATTATCACCGAGCTTTGCTGTAGGATCGACAAATGCCATTGGGCTTATCTGATTCATATCCTTTGGAGCTTGTTTATTTGTTCTTTACAATCTGGGCCGTGAATGTAGCCTCTGAAACGATGTGGTCACCGACGAATACGTATCCGCGCATGGATGAAATGCCATGGCGTACGGGTGCAAGCAAATCAACCTTGAAGAGAAGTGTATCTCCTGGCACAACCTTCTGGCGGAACTTCACGCTGTCAATTCTCATGAAGTATGTTGACCAGCGCTCAGGTTCCTCTACCGTGTTGAGCACAAGCAGACCGCCGCATTGGGCCATTGCTTCTACCTGCAGAACACCCGGCATGACAGGCTCCTGCGGGAAGTGCCCTTGGAAGAAAGGCTCATTGCTCGTGATGTTCTTCACTCCGACGATGCTTGTCGCTCCTAAGGCTATGACTTTGTCTACCAACTGCATGGGATAACGGTGGGGTAGGAGTTCGCGTATGCGATTGACATCCATTACCGGCTCTTCATTGGGATCGTATATCGGAGCCTGTATTTCGTGCTTGCGGATTTCCTTGCGCATCTGACGGGCAAACTTGTTGTTGATGGTGTGGCCGGGGCGTGTTGCTATGATACGGCCCTTAATGGGTTTACCGACGAGAGCAAGGTCTCCGACGATGTCAAGCAGCTTGTGGCGTGTACATTCATTTTCCCAAACCAGCGGCTTGTTCTGAATATATCCAAGTTCTTCTGCGTCGTGATGCTCGGCCTGTATCATGTCGGCCAGTTTGTCAAGCTGTTCCTGTGAAATCTTCTTCTCGTAGATAACTATTGCATTGTCAAGGTCGCCACCCTTAATGAGATTGGCCTTCAACAACGGTTCTATGTCGCGTACGAAGACGAATGTACGTGCGGGGGCAATCTCTTTTGTGAAGTCCTCAGCCTTGTCAAGAGTGGCAAACTGACTGTTAATAAACTTGGAATTGAACGAACACATGGCTGTCAGACTAAACTCTTCGTCCGGAAGTATTGTTATGCAAGAGCCTGTCTCGTCGTCTCTCACTTCAATTTTCTTGCGTATGATATACCAGTCTTTTGGTGCGTTCTGCTCCTCAATGCCGATTTCTGTGATTTTTTCTACATATTGGATTGCGCTGCCATCCAATATAGGGAATTCAGGACCGTTTACCTGGATCAAGCAGTTGTCTATGCCAAGAACGTAGAGAGCTGCCAAGCCATGCTCTACCGTAGATATTTTTATTTCGCCTTTGCCAAGCACGGTGCCGCGCTGGGTGTCCACCACATTTTCTGCGATGGCGTCAATAATCGGCATGCCGTCCAAATCAATGCGCTGTATTTTATAACCTGTATTTTCGGGAGCCGGGTTGAATGTAACCGTCAGACTCAATCCTGTATGCAGACCTTTTCCACAGAGAGAAAAGCTGCCTTTCAGTGTCTTCTGTTTCATTTTGAATTCTAAGTATTTTGTTATTTCTTTTTTAATTCATCAACTTGTTTCTGAAGCTCGTTTATTTGTTTGTAAAGTTCAGGGAGCTTCCTGAATATGGCCTGTGATTTGAAGTAAGCCTTTGGTTCCATTGGCGGCGTACCGATAAGCGTTTCATTACCTTTGATGTTGCCAGGCACGCCTGACTGTGCCCCAAGAAATGTTTTGTCGCCGATATGAATATGTCCGGCCAGGCCTACTTGTCCGCCAAACATACACCATGAGCCGACTTTGGTGCTTCCAGCAATGCCGACTTGGGCTGACATTACTGTATTTTCACCAATTTCCACATTATGTGCCACTTGAATCAGGTTGTCAAGTTTGACTCCTTTCCTTATCATTGTGCTGCCCATTGTGGAACGGTCAATACAAGTGTTGGCACCAATTTCCACATTGTCTTCAATAATGACGATACCAATTTGTGGTATTTTGTCATATCCTTCTGTATTGGGAGCGAAGCCAAAACCGTCGGCGCCGATAACCGAGCCAGAATGGATTGTAACTTGATTCCCAAGTTGACATCCCTGATAAATTGTTACATTGGGATATATAAGACATCCTTGCCCAATCTTTACGCCATCTCCGATGACCGTGTTGGGGTAGATCTGCGAGCCGTCACCGATAACTGCGCCGTCGCCGATATATGCAAAAGCGCCGATATATACATCTTTTCCGATGGTTGCCGTAGGAGAAACGAAAGCCAAAGAATCAGTCCCCTTCTTTTTCGGTTTGGCAGCTTCATACATCTGAAGAAGTTTGGCTACGCATTCGTAAGCGTTTTTCACACGTATGAGTGTCGTATTGACAGGCTTGTCCAAAACGACATCGTCATTTATGAGAACGATGCTTGATGCCGTATTGTATATATATTGTGTATATTTCTGGTTGGAAAGAAACGATATCGCTCCTTTTATACCTTCTTCAATTTTAGCAAAAGTATGAACGGTCGCATCCGGATTTCCTTCCACCCGTCCTCCGATAAATTCAGCTATTTGTTTCGCTGTAAATTCCATTTCAAATTGTTTTGGTTATATTAATTTTGCAAATATAGCAATTTTTATCCATAAGCATGGAATACAATGCCAATATTTTCTCATTTTTTAGAAAAGAGTCGCTATATTATGCTGCATTCAGGTGTTTCTATTTACCGATTTAACATCTCTATTATGTTTTATTAGTGCTGTATTCAGCAATTCAGCTTGTTCATTAGCAGAATTTATATTTCCTTTTTTTACTGGTTTCTTTTCTGAAACTTTATGGCAGGCATGTTTTATGGAATGATTGAGTTACGATTGAAACTAAGAACCGGAAGATGATATTTTAATGTATATAAATTTATGCAAGATATTTGTGTGACATCGGTCATAAAGACTTTTACATTAACATGTGTTAAAACACTATCGATTTTATTGCCATGATTCCAGTAGAAAAAACACTGTTTTTAAGTGTTTTTTGTAAGTAATTGACTTACAGCATCTTTTTTTGATATGGCGGTTTTTGGGGTATTTGTCTTTTTGCCGTAAGGCTTTCCTTGCATTACAACGGGGCTGCTTTTGCATTGCAACGAGCATGCCGTTGGACAACAACGGGGCTGCTTTCGTGACCCTGGGAGGGTCTTACTGCAAGTGCAAAGTCGGAAAAGTGTTCTGAAAATCGTCTTTAGAGAGCATTTTTTTGCGTAGATTTAGAGGACAAGCAAAAGCGTTTTTCGGAATTAAAAAGACATCGTGGCTATGATTTGGCATGTAGAATGTATGCTAAATTATGACTATTGGCACTATAACATACTTTATAGGCTTTTGTTACTGATAGTATGTTGTTATATCTTCATCCATTATATCATGGAGTCAATTTGCTCCGATGGAAGAATACAGAAAAGGAAAAGGGGCCATCCACTAAAGCTTATTGACAGTGGAAATTTGTCCTGTTGCTATAAGTTTTAGTGGATGCCCCCTTGCTGTTCTTCTTTCTAAGAGTGACTCTTACAGAATTTTTTCGAGTTCTTTTTCCATTTCTTTCTGTAGTTCTTCGGCCTTGTGTGCGGCAACTTCAGCAAAGTCCTCACCAGAAGATGCGTATATGATTCCGCGGCTGCTGTTGACAAGCAGACCGCAGTCTTTCGTCATTCCATATTTGCAAACATCCTGCAGGCTGCCTCCCTGAGCGCCGACTCCGGGGACAAGCAGGAAGTGGCGTGGTGCGACTTTGCGTATATCCTTGAACATTTCACCCTGTGTAGCTCCGACGACGTACATCATGTTTTCCTCATTTCCCCACTGCTGGCTGACACGCAGGACTTTCTCAAAGAGCCGTTCGCCCTCTGCGTCTGTTGTCAGCTGGAAGTCATGGCTACCTTTGTTGCTGGTCAGTGCCAGCAGAATGACCCACTTTTCCTCGTATGTCAGGAATGGCGTCACGCTGTCCTCTCCCATATATGGAGCTACGGTGAGCGCGTCGATGTCATATTCTCCGAAGAACGTGCGTGCATACATGGCAGATGTGTTGCCGATGTCGCCGCGTTTTGCGTCTGCAATGATGAAATGATGGGGATAGTTTTCCTTCAAATAGCTGATTGTTTTCTCAAAGGAAATCATGCCTTTCACGCCGAACGCTTCGTAAAAAGCAAGGTTCGGCTTGTATGACACGCAGTAGGGAGCTGTCGCGTCAATGATAGCCTTGTTGAATTCGAATATCGGATCGTCGCACGCAAGAAGGTGCTGGGGCATTTTCTTCAGGTCCGTATCAAGACCCACGCAGAGGAAGCTTTTCTTGCTTATGATCTGCTCTACCAGTTCTTTTCTGTTCATAGGTTTATTGTTTACGGCCTCCATGTTCTTTGCTTACGGACATGAAAGACTTGTTATGTTCTGATTGCTTGTTGAGTAAATTGTTTAAATAGCCTTTGGGTAGGCTTTCAACTTTACAATTCGCTTTCTTTCATTCTTTCTGCATTTTCTGCTACGGTCAGCGCATCAATCATGTCCTGTATGTTTCCGCCGAGAAAGCCTTGCAGATCGTGGGTAGTGTAGCCGATACGGTGGTCGGTTACGCGTCCTTGCGGGAAGTTGTAGGTTCTGATTTTGGCGCTGCGGTCGCCCGAAGAAACAAGTGTCTTCCGGCGGTTGGCAATGTCGTCAACATACTTCTGATGTTCTTTGTCGTAGATGAAAGTGCGCAGTCGTGAGAGGGCACGCTCCTTGTTCTTTGGCTGGTCACGCGTTTCTGTACACTCGATGAGGATTTCTTCCGTCTCTCCCGTGTTGGGGTTCTTCCACATGTAGCGAAGTCTGACTCCAGATTCAACCTTGTTCACGTTCTGGCCTCCGGCTCCTGAGCTGCGGAATGTGTCCCATTTGATTTCGCCTTCGTTGATGCTGACCTCGAACTTGTCAGCCTCCGGCAAAACGGCAACTGTGGCGGCAGAGGTCTGCATTCGGCCGTTCGATTCGGTCACAGGCACGCGCTGGACACGATGGACGCCGGATTCATATTTCAATATGCCATATACGTTGTCGCCACTGACGGCAAAGTCAATCTCTTTGAATCCGCCGACGGCACCTTCGCTGACGCTTGTAATAGATAGATTCCAGCCCTTTGTGTCGCAGAATCTCTTGTACATCTGAAACAAATCTCCGGCAAACAGCGCGGCCTCGTCGCCTCCTGTTCCTGCCCTGATTTCCATCTGTACGTTCTTTGCGTCTTCCGGGTCCTTGGGGACAAGAGCAATCTTGATTTCTTCCTCCAGTTTCGGTTGGAGGCTTTCGTTCTCGGCCAGTTCCTCACGCGCCATATCTTTCATCTCCGGATCTGTCTCGTTGGCAAGTATGTCCTTTGCCTCTCTGATGGAGTTAAGGCAGGCGATGTAACGCTTTCTGGCGTCCATTATGTCGCCGAGATCTTTGTACTCGCGTGTGAGTTTGACATACCGCTCTTGATCGCCTATTACGTTGGGGTCGGTAATCAGTGTTGCCACTTCTTCGTATCGGCTTTCAAGTCCGTCTAATTTTTCCAATATACTATTGTTCTCTGGCATAAATATTGTATCTATGTTTTGTTCTGAATATGCTCTTGTTGCCGCCGGAATTCACCATAATGCCGTAAGGAAGTAGTGATAGTGCGGCTTTCTGGCTGCAAAATTACAATTTTTATTCGATAAATTGTTGTATTTCAAGTAAAAAGGGACTTGAATGGTTGTGAATAGAGTTTCCCGCCTATCAAGAGAAGCGGAAAAACGTGGTAGCAGAAATGGAAACATCCCCATATCATCCGGCTACGGCTCAACTTCATGGTTGTTGTTACCGATTTCCAGGAATGATACGGGGAAGTCTCAGTGTTTATTCATAATCTAGTCATGCTTTTCGCAAAGTTCTTTCCAAAGGTCGGAATGAATGTCTCTGTGTGTTCTTTCAATATTCGAAAATGCCGAATTCTGATTTGATGGTAAGGCTCTTCTTTCCTTCTTCTATTCGGCCGACGATGCGGGCGTCGATATTGAAGCTGCGGCTGATTTCCATGACTTTGTCTGCAACTTCAGGTCTGACGTAGATTTCCATGCGGTGGCCCATGTTGAAAACCTTATACATCTCTTTCCAGTCTGTTCCGCTCTGTTCGCTGATGATGCGGAAAAGCGGCGGAACGGGAAACATGTTGTCCTTGATGACGTGGCAGTTGTCTCCGACGAAATGAAGAACCTTGGTCTGGGCGCCTCCCGTGCAGTGGACCATACCGTGGATTTCCGGACGCAATTCGTCAAGGACGCGCTTTATGACGGGTGCGTAGGTGCGGGTGGGGGACAGAACGAGCTGGCCGGCCGTCACAGGTGCACCTTCAACAGAGTCGTCAAGGCGATAGTTTCCGCTATATACAAGTTCTTCCGGAACGGCGTGGTCGTAGCTCTCCGGATATTTCTCAGCCAAATACTTGGCGAATACGTCATGACGGGCGCTTGTCAGTCCGTTGCTGCCCATGCCTCCGTTGTAGCGGTCTTCGTATGTAGCCTGACCACAGGAGGACAATCCGACTATGACGTCGCCGGGACGGATGTTGGCATTGTCAATGACGTCGCTGCGCTTCATGCGGCATGTCACGGTGGAATCGACGATTATCGTGCGGACCAAATCTCCCACATCGGCAGTCTCACCGCCGGTGGCATAGATGCCAATCCCCATGTCGCGCATCTGCGACAGCAGTTCGTCCGTACCATTAATTATCGCAGATATGACCTCACCCGGCATCAGCATCTTGTTGCGTCCGATAGTACTCGAAACGAGGATATTATCTACTGCTCCCACGCACAGCAGGTCATCGGTGTTCATTATGAGCGCATCCTGGGCAATACCCTTCCATACGCTCAAATCGCCGGTTTCTTTCCAATACATATATGCGAGCGACGACTTTGTGCCGGCGCCGTCCGCATGCATGATGTTACAATATTCGGGGTCACCTCCCAGAATATCGGGAATAATCTTGCAGAATGCCTGTGGGAATATTCCTTTGTCTATATTCTTGATGGCATTGTGCACATCTTCTTTGGCGGCGCTAACGCCGCGCATCATATAACGATTGTTCTTGTCCATGATTCAAAATCTGTAAGTATAGAAATAATTGCCGCCGGTTGCCTGTCGACAGCCCGTTTGGTTACTTTCGCGTGATTCGCCGCTACTCTCTGGACGTAGATTGGTGTGTAGAATGGCGACTGCTGCTGCCGTTCCAGAACTCCCAGCTGGCAAAAGCCTGCAGCAGGAGCATTTCGAGGCCGTTCTTGGTGTTGGCTCCGCGCAAAGCTCCCTTCTTCATGAAGAGTGTCTCATCGGGGTTATAGATGAGGTCGTAGAGTATTGTGTGGCTGTCCATTGCCTCGTATGGAAGATCCGGGCACTCATCAGTGTGTGGATACATTCCGCATGGCGTGCAGTTGACAATCACGTTATACTCTTTCACAATCTCCGGTGTCACATCTTTATATAATATGGTTCCTGGACGCTGGAAGCGGCTCACAAAGACAGTTTCCAGTCCGAGAGCCTTCAATCCGTAGTCTACGGCCTTTGACGCACCGCCCGTACCTAGTATCAGAGCTTTCTTGTGCCATTTCTCAAGCATCGGCTCAATGCTCTGCGTGAATCCTATCACATCAGAATTATAGCCTTTCAGTATCGTCCGGCTGCCCTCATGCTCCACACGTATGACATTGACGGCTCCGATGGCACGCGCCTCCGGGCTCAGAGTGTCGAGGTAAGAGATGACCTTCTGCTTGTATGGAATGGTCACATTGAGTCCTTTCAAGTTCGGATTTGAACTTAAAACTTCGAGCAGAGCCTCAATTGTCTGTATCTCGAAATTCTCATATTGAGCGTCGATGCCCTCGTCGATAAACTTCTGGTTGAAGTAGCTTATCGAGAAAGAGTGGCCGAGCGGATAGCCTATTAAACCATATTTGTCCATATTGAATATATCTTTCTATTTTGTTGCAAAATACATCGTGCAGATACCGAATGTCAGCCGTTTGAAAGAAGCATCCCTGAAGCCGGCATTTTTCAGGATTCCGACCATTTTCTCTCCTTGTGGGAATGCCTCGATAGTGGCCGTAAGATAGCTGTAGGCGCTGCTGTCCTTGGATATCAGACGTCCGTAGACGGGCAGGAAAGAGTGGGAATAGATTTGGAACAGCTGCTTCATTGGGAAGCTGACGGGTGTTGTCAGTTCGACAATGCTCAGATGTCCCCCTTGCTTCAATACCCTACACATCTCACGCAATCCGACATCAAGATGCTGAAAGTTCCGTATTCCGAAGGCGGCTGTCACTGCGTCAAACGATTCGTCGGCAAAAGACAACTGCATGCAATCTTCCCGTGAGAACGAGATTATACCATCAAGTTTTCTGTCTGCGACCTTCTTGCGTCCGATTTCCATCATGCCACAACTGATGTCCACACCAAAAATCTTTTCCGGATGTAGCATTTCGGCCTGCATTATGGCAAAGTCACCGGTGCCGGTAGCGATATCAAGTATTGTTTTGGGGGTATGTGGGGCGAGCTGCTGTATAGCCTCTCGCCGCCACCCCTTGTCTATGTTCCATGACAGACGGTGGTTGAGGGTGTCGTAGGTAGGTGCAATGTTGTCAAACATCATCTCCACCTGTTCACCTTTGTCCTGTTCCTGCCCGTATGGCTTGATTTCTTCTTGCTTATACATTTTTCTCGTTTTGGGGAAAACTGAGTTATGTCATATCTTGAGATGACATAACTCAGTTTTCTACTTTCTGCTTGCGAGATATTCGCTCACATTCTTTTCTATGCGTGCGGCGATGTCTCCGGATTCGGCTGCCTTGTCAAAATTCTCACCGGTGATGTGCTCATAAAGTTCGATATAGCGGTCGCTCACGCTTTCGGCATATTCATCGGTAATTTCAGGCATGGTCTGACCGGGCTCGTTCATGAAGTCATGCTCGATGAGCCACTGACGCACAAACTCCTTTGAGAGCTGCTTCTGAGGCTCGCCTTTGGCCAGTTTCTCTTCATATCCTTCGGCGTAGAAGTAGCGGCTGGAGTCCGGAGTGTGAATCTCGTCGATGAGATAGACCTTGCCGTCGCGCTTTCCGAACTCATATTTTGTATCAACAAGAATAAGGCCCTGACGCGCAGCTATTTCCTGGCCACGGCTAAAGAGCTTTCTCGTATAGTCCTCCATTACAGCATAGTCCTCTGCACTCACGATTCTCTGGCTGATTATCTCCTCCTTTGATATGTTCATGTCGTGTCCCTCGTCGGCCTTTGTCGTCGGGGTGATGATGGGCTCTGGAAAACGCTCGTTCTCGTGCATGCCCTCCGGAAGCTTGACTCCGCAGATTTCGCGGCATCCCTTCTGATATTCGCGCCATGCCGAACCTGTCAGGATTGAACGGATGATCATCTCTACGCGGAAGCCTTCACACTTCAGACCGACGGTCACCATGGGATCCGGAGTGGCCAGTTTCCAGTTAGGGCAGATGTCGTTTGTGGCATCCAGGAATTTGGCTGCAATCTGGTTGAGCACCTGACCCTTGAATGGAATGCCTTTGGGCAGAATGACATCGAAAGCCGATATGCGGTCTGTTGCCACCATTACCATCAAATCGTCATTGATGTCATAGACGTCACGCACTTTGCCATGATAAACACTTTTCTGTCCTTCAAAGTTGAAATCAGTTCTTGTTAATGCTTTCATTATTATGTCGTTTATATGTTTTAAATTATATTCGTGGGATGTCTCATTCTCTTGTTTTTTTGTCAAATGCCTCGTATGCATTTACGATTCTCGTAACCAGTTTGTGACGGACAATATCTTTCTTGTTCAGTCTGACCACGCCAATTCCCTCTATATCACCAAGGATGTTAAGGGCTTCTACCAATCCGCTTTTCTGCTCACGTGGCAAATCAATTTGTGTCATGTCACCGGTTATAATCATTTTCGTGTTCCATCCCATGCGGGTGAGGAACATACGTATTTGGGCCGGTGTCGTGTTCTGGGCTTCATCCAATATGACAACAGCATCGCTGAGTGTCCGTCCTCGCATGAACGCAAGTGGGGCAATCTGTATGACATGTTTTTCCATCATATCCTGTAGTTTCACAGCTGGGATCATATCTTCCAAAGCGTCGTACAGCGGCTGCAGATAGGGATCTATTTTGTCCTTCATGTCACCAGGCAGGAAACCGAGTTTTTCGCCTGCTTCCACAGCGGGCCGGCTAAGGATGATTTTTCTGATGTTTTTTTCCTTTAGCGCCTTCACGGCTAAGGCGATGCTGAGATAGGTCTTTCCCGTGCCGGCCGGGCCGACGGCAAATATCATGTCGTTATTGTTATACGCATCAATCAGTTTCTGCTGATTTTCGCCACGGGCCTTTATCGGCTTTCCTGAGATGTTATATACAACAACACCGTCCGGGTATTCGTCATTGGTGCGTTCACCTTTGACAATATTCAAAATATCTTCTTCCTTGAGTGTATTGAATTTCATGATGTGGCGGCGCATCTTTTCTGCACTTTCCTCCAAAGCACACATCTGTTCCTCGTCGCCAAGCACGCGCATCACGTTGTCGCGTGCCACAATCCTCAGTTTCGGGTAAAGCGCCCTTATCATTTGCAGGTGGGCATTGTTCACTCCATAGAATACCACGGGGTCAATGTCCTCCAATACGATATGCTTCTCTATCAATTGATATAAAATTTTAAAATTCTGTTGCAAAATTACAGAAATTCTACGGAATAGACGAATAAAACAGGAAAAAAGGTTTTAAAAACAAGATATATGTCTGTGAAGGCTCGATGTAGGCCTCGGAGGAAGGATAAGCGGTGGAAAATTGGGACCATACCGTGTGTAAAGTTAATTGGCGCTTTTTAACATTTCAAATATCTCAAAACAGAGTGCCAATACCCTCTGTTTTAAGGCGGCGGAGTTGTAAAGTTGGGGAGGACCTTATTGCTCAAGAAAGAAAATGTAACGAAATTATATTTTTTGTGACTACGACAATATCGGTACTTTGAGAAAAATGCCAAAATATGGAAAATTCGGGCTACAGGGATGTTTTTTCAGAAAGTCCCTAAGGATTTTATGCTGACTGTAAGGCGTTTTTTCTGAAAATGTTAACAGATTATAAAATACCTTTAGCATAGTCGCTGTATAGGTTCCGAAAGACATTTTTGATATGGCAAAAGAAAGGAAGTCAGAAACATTTGAGCCTTTTTTCAAACTGAATAGAACTTTTTTGAGATTTATTATGTACTTTTGCGTAACAAATATCATACGATTTCCTATAAATGAAGATAACACCCAAAAGATATCAGCAAGGATTTGCTGCAGCAGTTATTGTTTTGGCTATTACAAGATGTGCCTTTCCGAATATTGCGGGAAATAAGGACGACAGGATTATGGCCGCTTCCGATACATTAAAGACGGACATTCCGGTTTTTAGGGATTATGCGAAGGAGGAATCCGGACAGGCATTTTCGGAGGCGTCCACCATGCCGTCATCACCAGGTCAGACGTGTTTTTTCAATCCTGATGGCACTCTACGAAAGAACCGTATCTATAGTGTAAGTTCATTCAAGGGTGTCTTTCCTGACAGTAATAATGTACAGTTGGCTGCCGCCGCACGCTATGGAGTGTCGCCGGTGAAAGACCGCAAGGAAGCGGAACTCCGCATGAATGAACTTGTTTATGTAGGCAGCAATCCCTACTTTCACGTTGACAAGCTGAACAGCAGTATCCCCTATCTTGTACCGCGTGCCGCAGTCCTGTTGCAAGACATAGGCCAGGCCTATTTTGACAGTCTTCAGATAAAAGGAATACCTCTTCATAAAATCATTGTGACGAGTGTTCTGCGAACACGTGATGATGTCCAGAAATTGCGTAACCGCAATGGGAATGCTACAGAGAACAGTTGTCATCTCTATGGAACAACGTTTGACATCTGTTACAACAGATATAAGACTGTTGAGAATCCTGACGGCCCGAAACGCCGTATGGTTCGTAATGACACATTGAAATGGGTGCTGAGTGAAGTGCTGAGAGATTTCCGTGAGCAGGGCCGATGCTACATTAAGTATGAGGTTAAACAGGGCTGTTTCCACATGACCGTCAACTGATATGTAAACCACTGTATAAAAGCGGTAAACTGGATTACTCTTTTGATAAAAATATAAGTAATGTAAGAATAATAGTTAAGAGGCATTAAGGAATAAAGTAAGACCAAGGACTGTTGGATTGTTTGTGAAACAATGTCTCATAATCCTTTGTCTTACTTTATCTTATGTTTATGTGTCTTCCTTTTATATTTATAATACAAAAAAATCTCTCAACATAACCTGATATTGATAAATCCGCTTTATTGTTCCTATTATGTTGAAATCAGACAATGTTCTAATGAATAAATGTCTAACTGACGCTGCACATATAGTTCACTATTTCCCACACAGTCTGATGTAAGGACAAGTGCGACAGATTTCGTCATTCTGTGTAGGACGGAAAGGTATGGCACTACTAAAAATCTCATTGACTTTAGTTCGTAGCATAACATCAAATTCCGGTTTGAACTTCTCTATGTCCGTTATTTTTTCATGCCCAAAACAGAGTGTAGGATCATAGTTGTCTCCCGAAGCGCGCTGAATGAAAAGCAAGGCCGGACTGACAGGAATTCTGCGGGGATTATACTTGTCTGTATGCCGCACAATACCGCTATAGAGCATTGCCTGCAGATAATAGTCACTGTGGTTGCTGTGAATTTTAGACGAATCAAAAACGTCGTCAATAATGGAGAGTGGAGGTATCAGACGTCCACCAGTCTTATAGTCAATAACCCGGATTCGCTGTCCTTCACCATCGTTGATACAGTCCAGACGGTCTATGCGTCCTCCTATTGTTGTCTTAAACGACAAATCGTCTGTCTGGATGGTCATTTCTTCCTTTGTATCCACTTCCAGTCCAATTATTTCAAATGGAGCGAGACGCAGATCGGTAAGGAGCAGTTTTCTGACATAAGTGATGATAACCTCGCGGTTGATAATCTGAAGTCCGTCATATTCCGGACGGAAGGGGGAGTCTGGGGGCAGTTTGAAAAGTTCTTCACGGAAAGCCTCATCTACGACAGATGCGATAACAGTACGGCTATCCAGAAGTTTCTGAATATCATTAGCGTGTATATGTGGTCCACGGGCTGTGAGACGTTCGTATATTTTCTGTGATGCAGAATGGAATATATTTCCAAAAATACGGTTGTCTATCTTGTCTTCATCTGTCATGTCCGGTTCACGGATGCCACAAACATAATTGTAGTAGAATTGTTTGGGACAGCGCATATATCTGTTGATGGCAGTCGGTGTGAGTAGTGGCATATCTGTGTTTGAGTGGTGCCGGCATTTGTCGAAACGTGATAGAAGAATGTCCATGACACGCGGAGTTTTGCGAACTTCAATGCGTGGAAAGGAGACCATGTTTTGGCCAGCTTGTAGCGAACGTCGGGCAATAGTGTGGCCGCTTTCAACAAGAATTTGGAGCATAAAGCGACTCATCTCTCCGGTTGAACCGTTTTCTGTAGCGCTATTGTAGATAATAGTAACGTCATTGGCACGCTGAAGAAGACGGTAGAAGTAATAAGAATATATAGCAACTTTATTGTCTATTGTTGTCAGTCCGTGTGCCTTGCGTATGTTGTAAGGAATGAAGGACGTATCGTTAACCCCTTTGGGCATATTACCTTCATTGGCAGAAAGAATCAGGAGGTGGTCGAAATCAATATTACGCGTTTCCAATACTCCCATAATCTGTATGCCGGATATTGGTTCGCCGTGGAATGGAACCGATGTGGCTCTGATCAGTTGATTAAGCAGACGCTGAAACGTAATTATATCGACATCAAGGTCACCGTCTCCTGCCAGCGATGTCATACGATTGAGAATCGTATAGGTGCGGAAAATAGCTTCATGGAAAAACTGATCGTTACATTCTGCTGCATTACGGGCTATAAGTTCGGTCACTCTCATTAGCCATTTGGAGAGTTTGAATGTTAGGGACGGGCCTTCTTCCTCTGTCAGATTGGAAAAGAGTAGTTTTGTTCCGTCGTCTGAGGCAAGAAGTGAAGAGTCCGGATAGTAGACCTTTGATTCTATATTGAGTTTCCTATAGAGTTGTCTGTAATCAGGAGAAATGTATCGCATGTATGGATGATTGAGCACAGCATTGACACTATTCAGACGATATTTGTCAGAATGGGCGACATATCCAGTCGTCTTCAGGGCTATAAGCATGCGAATTAATGATGATATGGGTGACTGAATGAGCGGATAGCCCGTCGTTATATTAACACTGTTGGCGCTATCCGGAATAGAATGAACAACTGTCTGTAACAATCCTTCGTTACAAAGAACGATTGCAGTACGTCGCCCGGCGGCAATTCTGCCACTTTCGCGCAGCCATGTGCTGACATAGCGGGCCTGTATATCCTCAGTGCGGGCAGAAATATAGGTGATGGCTTTAGGCTTGGAAAAGTTGTCATAGATACTACTGTCACGAATATCCAGCTCATTTGGAAATGATGAGAGGAAAGACGATATATAGTGTCCAGCTTCGTTATGGAGCACAGAATGAGATTTGTCTGGCATATAATAGTGGTCGAAATCCCAATAGAATAGGGCGCGACCTTTTTTTTTTAGTCGTGTGAATAGTTTCTGCTCCACACGGTTGAGAAGATTGAAACCAACAAAAATGTATGTATCATATTCAAAGGTTATGGTCTCGTCTGTCACCATACGGCGGAAAACAGCCCCCTCATAACCTAATCCTTGTTTCAAGAGGAGGTCGTTGAAGCTACTGTAAATGTCGTACATGTGGTTCCATAGTTCGAGGAACCGTTGTTTCAATTCCGTTGTATTTTCACGGGAAAAGTTATGAAAGAACTTACGTATGATTTCCACCTGACTGTCATCAAGATAAGATAAATCGTCCAACTCATAAAGATGGTGGACATTCATGAAAACCTTAGACGCGTCAGCCATATTCTTGTCTATATCGTCAAAATCAGACAGGAGAAGTTCTCCCCAACCATAGAAGTGATCAAGTGTTTCGCTTCTTCCGGTGCAAGCCGTGAAACACTTATGGAGATCAGACACTAGCTTAATAGAATCACCAATCCGGATGTCGGAATGGTTAAGGAACAATTCGCTTATAGTCATATAGGCCGGACTCCATAATGGACGACCTGCGTAACGGGCAAGATACTCATTGAGAAAAAGAGAGGCACGTTTATTAGGGAATACCACAGCTATGCGGGATAGATTGGTTCCGTGTTTGGTTATGATGTCACCGGCTACATGTTCTAAAAATGTCTTCATATTACTTCTTCGATTTTATTGCTGTAAACAAACCACAGATAACCTTTTATATTCTTATAGCCCATTCCGGCAAGGAGCGACATGTATTCGCGAACTTGGGCATAATATTCATTACGTGGACGACCGAATTTAAAATCCACGACAATCATCTCGTTGCCATCGGTCATAACCCGGTCCGGGCGTCTTGTAAAAACCTCACCAGAAGTCTTGTCGACAGCAAGGATGGAACATTCGTTATAAAGTTCCCAACGTTCAGAAAACCAATTGGCTACATGAGGATTCTTAAGTCTTTTACGTAGCATATTGCTAATATGCTCTGGATCAGAGATAACACCATCTATTTCCAATTTGTTTAGAGCGTTGTCTATGTCTGCTGTTGTTCGTATGGAGGAAAATATATTGTGAAGAATGTTTCCCGTAGCGATATACCCCCCATGTTCTGTGTCAATGTCGTTGTCTGACATGGTGAACTCACGGCTCTTGTTGCTTTGTTTGAAACCGACATTACCACTGAATGTATCTATGGCAACATCCAAATTTTCCACAGGTTGGATAAAAACATTTGCCGATTTTACACCCGATGGACTTTGGGACTTTACACTGAGTTGGCCATAGTTGAAGATAATGGACTGGTCTTTCTCTTCCCCTTCATAAAATTCCACTCCGTCAAGCTGTTCCTTAATAGCCGGAATACTGTTTTGGATAAGTACCGACCGCGAACCGGAAGCATCACGGCGTCCTATGACAAAGAGATTGTGACTGGCACGAGTGAAGGCCACATATAGCAAATTAAGATTGTCTACACAATTTTGGAGATATTCATCAAAATAGTCGTTCTCATAGATTGTTCCGACCATTCCTTTACGGCTGTAGTCTACTGGAACCAGCGGAAGCTGGTTATAAGGGGCTTTCTGTGGACTACACCAGATAATATTGCCATTAGTTTTTTCCAATGTCCAGTCACAGAATGGAATTATAACGTTATCAAATTCAAGTCCTTTGCTCTTGTGAATGGAGATAAGACGTATGCCGGCTATTTGGTCACTTTGGATTGTTTTGCTGCATAGTCTGGATTCCCATTCGTTTATGAATCCCGTAATGTCTGCAGAATTGTCTTGTATAAACGTTAGCATGTGGTCATAGAATGTGGAAATATAGGCACTTTGACCTTCTATGCGGTTAAGTCCGAATATGGAATAAAGCCTTTCGGTCAGTTCATACAATGGCATAACGACAAGTTCGTCCATATATTCTGTATAATCGCGAGGCAAAAGTTCCACAATATCATCACTGGAAATAAAAATTCCGTCATTTAGTGGTTCTGTGGAAGTAATGCGTTGGAAGTCCTTCGCAAGAGTGGCCATAGTCAAAAGGTCGGTGCGAAGAACAAGACACCTGAGAGCATTTATGAGAATATTGACAGACAGCGAGGCATCAAGACGAAAGGCTTCATCGGAAAGAATCTGCACATGCGGAAGTTTCTCGGCAAAATATTGGGCTATAAGTGGAATCTTGTCATTGTTACGGACAAGAATTGCTATCTTCCCAGAAGTGATACCATGGTTGAGCAAATCATCCACAATGTCGACCAAGCGGGAGAGTGTTGTCGGTATGTAGTCATTTTTGGGAAGCAATTCTATACTTACCAATCCTTCGGGTTTCGCTTCCGAACGAGATACATATTTCTGACATACATCAGAATAGGCATTCTTTATCTGATTTGCATAATCTTCGCTAATCTCTGCAAAATTTGAATATTCTATTTCTGTCGCACGGGTGAAAAAGGCATTATTAAATCTTATTATGTTATGGCATGAACGATAATTATATGTAAGAGTACGGATGTCTAATTGACTGTTAGGCATATTAAACTCACTTCGTATATTGTTAAGCAACCTCCAATCTCCAGAACGCCATCGGTATATACTCTGTTTCACATCACCAACAATAAGATTGCCTGTGTCTGTGTGACTCATACATTCATTAAGAAGTATTTTGAAGTTCTGCCATTGGACAGAACTTGTATCTTGAAATTCATCAATCATCACATGTTTCAGTTGGGCACCAATCTTCTCAAAGATAAAGGGTGAATCACTTTCGTGTATCAAGGAATGTAGCAATTGCTGGGTATCGCTTAAGAGGAATCGATTGGATTCTGCATTTAATTGTCTTACTTTTCCTTCAATACTACTAAGAAGGCGTAATTGGTTGAGGTGGCGCAACGTAGAATCCACTGACTTATAACAGCACCATCTTGCAGGACGTTCATCACATGCAAGCTGTAGAATAGGCATGAGACGTGTTTCTGCGATGGTTTTGATCTCATCACGTCGCGGATTGGTCTTTGTAACCCATTTATCAGCAGACTTTAGACAGTCAGCAATCCTTTTGCCAACAATACTCTCATCAAAAACACCGTTCTGTAGTTTAATAAAGAAACCGCAAACGCCACTTTTGCCATTACTGAAGTCTCCAATATCCAATCCTTCAGCAGATATGGTTTCAAAGAAGATATGTGCTATTTCTTCCATACGTGCCTTTGCCGCTGCAGCATCGTGCTTGAGCATCTTTATATATCTGTCAAGAAAGTTGCTGTCAGAAAGTACCGCATTAATCAAATCGCTCTTCTCTTTATAGAAATCCTTAAAGATTGTGTGACCGAAACTTTTTATTTGGCCGATGACATTCCAGCTTTTGTCATCAGATATCTTATCATTCACATAGCTCAATATCCATCTAAGTATATCATTTTGACTGTCTAGTTCTTGTATAAGACTATCAACAGCCTGTTCTTCTATTTGTGTGTCATTCAACTCTATACGTAGATTTGCTGTCAAATCCAGTTCGCGAGCTAAATTGCGGAGAACTTTCTGAAAGAAAGCATCGATAGTCTCAACCTTGAAATAATTGTAATTGTGTATTAATAATCGCAACGCAATTTCAGCCTGATGGCTGACAAAGGATGGTGATGCGTCCAGTTCTGTACAAATCTTATCCATATACATGGATGAATCATTAAGTCCACAAGAAATTCCGTACAACTGACTTATTATACGCATTTTCATTTCTTCTGTGGCTTTATTGGTGAATGTCACGGCAAGAATATTGCGGTAGCTTTGAGGATTCTGAATAAGAAGCTTTATGTATTCTGTGGCCAGAGTAAACGTCTTGCCACTTCCGGCACTGGCTTTATATATTGTTAATGGTTTGTTGCTCATAATGAAATTACCATTTTCTAAATAATTCAAAAGTAAATTTGCTGCCGAACTCGTTAAAACTTCCATTGATAATACTACAGAATAGTCCAATGGAGAAATATCGGTTGGTTATGCCATAACCTATTTCGAAATATGGTTTTATGTGTTCTATCTGTAAAGCGCTGACATAGATACGTTCTGTCTCTATATATTTTCCTATTAATGGAAGTCTCGTGACGAGAAGTAATGGAGATTCATAGGAAGTGTTGGCACGGATGTAATATTTAGATGCATTGTACCACTGACTGTTCAATAGCTGAAAGTTTCCTGTCCAATCGTCGTCCCAACCGTTTGGCAGATAGTTTTCCTGGAAATTAGAAAAATCAACAAAATAGTTACTGGACTTATTGGTATAGAAACCTCCGCCAACACGTATGTTATAACCGCGCAGACCTTTCAACTTTTTCTTGAATGAGGTATCTAATTCCCAGCGTTCATACTCAATATTAGATTTTAAAATACCTTTCAAACTACGCTCATAATTTGCTGTAAATACAGGCCCGGAAGGATAGGGGTGAAAACTGACGGTCAACTGAGGTGCGAAACTACGGTAGACAAAAGGTTTACCTAAAAGTTGAAATTCCCTTTTACTCACAGCAGTTCGTTCATGAAAAATGCTGCCAATAGTCAGATTAAACATCCTGCCAATAGATATATTGTGTCTGATCTGAAGCATTTCGTCATCAAAATAATCTAAATTAAGAGCAGAGAAGTCTATAGAATCACTATTTTCATTCTTTATAATGTCCAATACGCTTGAATTTGTTATCCGGTTTCCGTTTCTCCATGCCAATTCCACCCACGCGTTTTTATCTGTATTGTATGTGAAGCGCAAAGGGGTGTCAAAGTATAGCTTTTTAATCTTGAAGTTGTAACCCAAATATGGAGTGAAAATAATATTTTGCTTCTCGGAGAAACTATATCTTGCTCCCATTTTTATCTTGTATGATAAGCCTCGGCTATGGCTGTAGCTGAGATAAAGAGGATTGAGGAGTGGAGAAAAGCGAATAGAAGCCCTTGAAGTTTCTGCCCCCATGCTATTGAGCATGTGGTCACCGATAATGTCCCATGCAATTTCTTTTATTTTATTATTACGTGTCTGTGATTTTTTCAGTGTATCACGACGTGTTCTGCTGGCTTTATTTATTTGGTATATATACTTCTCAAACTCATTGAGAGGGTAGGGACGGATACTATCCATAACAGCTATATCCGAAACATTGGATATAGAATCAGGCAGTCCTCCTGTGAGACTTCCTATCTTCACGGAAAAATTGGCAATTATATTATTACCCAGGAATTTGAATGTTGATTTCGTGCTACTTGATACTGGCAGTGACGGATTGTTGGTTATGCCGTCACCCATATCTGTGTTTATTTCAAATTTGAGCAAATCATATTCACCCCGTATATTCACTTTCTTAATTCTGCCTGTTCGTCGATCGACAACAGCAGAGCCACGTATAAGTTGAGTATTCTGAATACGTGGACGGAATGAGACATAGTCTTCATAATGTGACATCTCCTTTATGCGATAACGGTAGAATCGTCGGTTGGTTTTATTAAACGGTGAAAGAATATGTTCATCAAACAAACATACATTATACAGGTCAGGTATTATATAATTGAGAAGAATGGGCATTGTCTTCCTGTAGTTGGGCAAACTACCGGAAACAATCTGGCGCTTTATGTCATATCTACCTGTTTCGTTGAAAGTAATCTTACCGTAAGTCTCACCTATGTATTCACGTTGTCCCTTGGCTATTGTGTACATAGTGGGAATAAGAAATAGAGTAGGGTTGCGACGCTTTGTTTGAAAACTATATCTTAAGTAGATATTCTCTGTTATTCCATTTACATCTTTTGCATGGATATCTTTGTATTTGAATAGAAGTTCCAATACTAAAGTATCCTTCTTTGTCTTGGATAAAATAATACTGGGCATGAAAAAAAACATGCCCAGTATTATTGTTTTTATGAACCATCTATTCTTCATGGCTCAAAAGTAGCAAGAATTATTCGATAATACAAAAATATTAAAGATATTTATCCTAAATATTTCATAAGAATCTTCGCGTTTCCGCTATCACGCAATTTAGCAATGCTCTTCTCACGGATTTGGCGTACACGCTCTCTTGTTAGCCCCAATTGATCTCCAATTTCTTCAAGACCCTTTTCATGGCAACCAATACCAAAACACTCTCGTATGATGGTTATCTCACGTTCTTTTAAAACTTTATTTAATACAGTATTAAGTTCTTGAGCCATTGATTCATGATCCACATATCGGTCTGTACGGCTATCTTCTCCACTGGCCATTACATCAAGCATACAATTATCCTCACCATCCTGAAATGGTGCGTCAATTGAAACATGATGCCCGTCTGCCATCAGACTCTGTCCAATCTTGTCTTCGTCAAGGTTGGTTGCTGCACTTAATTCTGCAACAGATGGATGGCGTTGGTTCTCTTGCTCAAATTTATTGATTTCGTGGTTGATCTTATTCAAAGAACCAACCTGATTTAATGGCAATCGGACAATTCGGCTCTGTTCTGCGATTGCTTGCAATATGCTTTGGCGAATCCACCAAACAGCATAAGAAATGAATTTAAAACCACGCGTCTCATCAAACTTTTGAGCAGCTTTAATCAAACCGATATTACCTTCATCTATCAAGTCTGTCAACGTAAGCCCTTGATGCTGATATTGTTTTGCCACAGAAACAACAAATCTAAGATTTGCTGTCACTAATTTATCTTTAGCGCGTTCTCCTTCAGGACCGCCTTTCTTTATCTTTTGTGCCAGTTCAATTTCTTCATCAATGGAAATTAGAGGTGCACGTCCGATTTCAACAAGATACTTATCTAATGCTTCACTCGAACGGTTGGTGATACTCTTTTGAATTTTTAATTGTCTCATTCCTCTTATAATTACTTGATAATCAGATTTATAAATATAAGTCTTAAAAAAGCGATGCAAAATTACAAAAAAAAAGGATATCTTGTTTG
>CAMVUM010000023.1 GCA_947170725.1 uncultured Prevotella sp. | reverse complement strand
GTATAATAGACATTTTTAACTAAATATTATATTTATGAAAAAGAAGTTCACTTTGGTAGTCTTAATTATTCAGACTACTTGTGTGTGTTCTCAGTTGAGAGTTTTTCCAAGTGGTAATGTTGCATTGGGAACAACTAGTGTAAATCCTTTGTCACGTCTTACATTAGGCGGGAATGGGAATAGTTCCTACAATCTTTATATAGATGATTCTAATAATGGTATGTTTTGCCGGACAGTAGGCGGAAACAAAACATGGAGATATGGAGCAAATATGTCAAGCATAGTGGGGAATGATAAAACATTTTTTGTAGGAGTAAGCGGTAATGCCGTATCTTCAGATGGAACGGATTATAACAATGGTCGTGCTTTTGGTGTTATAGGAACAGCGGGGAATGCCACCTCCGGATGGAATTATGGTGTATTTGGTCGTTTGACTGGCGGACAGAAGGGAGCAGCTGTATATGGTTCTACAGGAGTAAATGATAACGGCCGGTGGTTGAAGGATAGATATGCCGGATATTTTAATGGGAAGGTTTCTGTTCGTGGTGATCTGACAGTGAGAGGATATATAGACGGGTTGTTGCTGAGTCCGTCGCTGGATGAGTTTGACATACTTTTTGTTAAACCAATGAATCTGTTGGAAAGTAATGGCATTGATGCTGATAATAAATCAGTATCAGAGACCTTGTCTTCTTTAAATGCTGTTGTAGGGACGAAAAACATACCGGATATTGGAATTATATTGCCACGGGATACAAATTTACTAAGGCCTGTTCAGAATGATTATACCTCAATGGAATTGCAGTATAATAGGAAAAAACATTATGCATTATTAGTAGAAGAGATAGAAGAGGTTTATCCTGATTTGGTTTATACGACAGACGATGGTGAAAAAGTTATCAATTATATAGAAATGATACCTTTGCTTGTTGAATCCATCAAAGAATTGAAAGCTCAGATAACAGAACTGCAAGGTAATGGAATTGGTTCCAGAATGATGTCATCAAAATCGAATAATAATCAGAATATAAATGAGACAACTGATATCAGTGAACAAGAGACTTATTCAGACGTCCCGTCATTGTCACAGAACAATCCTAATCCGTTTGTCAATGTGACATCCATCAAGATGACCATACCCCAATCGGCCGCTACAGCCCTGCTTTGCATATATGACATGAGCGGCAAGCAGATAAGTCAGAAAACCATTTCTGATCGCGGCGAAGTCACATACTCATTCACGTCTGAAGGTATGGACGCCGGAATGTATCTCTATAGTCTTATCATTGACGGCAAGCTGATAAATACACGCCGGATGATTCTGACGAAATAATTATAACATAAAAAAACTATTTATTATGAAAAGGACTATATTATCTTTTACAATACTACTTTTGACATTTTTCTCCACCGTGAGCGCTCAAAACGATGTTCCGGTCAGCGTGTGCGTCAGAGAACAACGTCTGGCGGATCTGCTTACGGAAGAACAGAAGAACACCGTGACGCATCTGACGATAACGGGAACGATGACGGAGGAGGATTACGCATGTTTGCGCATGATGTTTGATAAAAATCTATTTGAATTGAATCTTCTGAACTCAAACATAGATACTATTCCTGCGTATGCTTTTTACAAAGAGGAGCAAACACCTTCAAAACGAATCATACTGCCATACACATTGAGACATTTGGCAGACAAATCTTTGTGCTTTAATGTGGGAATGGATGAAAAACTAAATCTGGTGTTGTCCGGGAAATATCCGACATTGGGTAAAAACGTTTTTTTTGATAAAGGGTCATTCCGCGGTCATTGTATTATTGAACTATCCCCGGACAATGAATATTGCAAAGAGATAGACGATAATATATATTCCGCTGATGGCACGATTTTCTATCATCACAACTTTAAGGAAGGCGCATATTGGATCAATGGAATGGGATTGGACCATTTCTCCATTGAAATTGAGAACGGAACAAAGATTATAAATGGTGGAGCTTTTGAGTTTTTTTGGAATGAGAGAATGCTTCCCATCGTAATTCCGGAAACGGTCGATTCTATAGGAGATTATGCTTTTAGTTGGTATTCAACAAATGTCATAACTGGATATTGGCCGGCAAAAAATTGGCCTCGTCTGTATTGTATGGCAAAGATTCCTCCAGTGTTAGGAAAAGGCGTCTTTGAAAGCAAACAGGACATGTGGCGGCTTATAGTTCCCGACGAAAGCCTTGAAGCATATAATGCGACGAAAGGATGGGATGAATTTAAGTATATAAATCCACTAAGCAATCCGGATGGTATAAAAGAAATAAAATCAGAAAATGAAGTGAAGTTCTCTGATGGTGGTGGACAATATCAGATAAGTTGTAATAAAGTTGTAGAGCATGTCGCATTATATGGAGTCGAAGGAAAGACATTAATGTCATTCAAAGTCAACGACAAGGATTTTGATATAGACAAAAATAACATTGTTGCTCCTTACGCCATGTTGCATATCAGATATAAGGACGGAACGGACGAAACAATAAAACTAAAACCATGAGACAATGAAAAAGACATTATCCATAATATATATGTTTGTCCTGTGCCATTCTTTACTTTTGGCACAAATATCGGGACAAGTGAATTTGCGTTCTGAGGATTTGTCGTTCTCCAAACAGGCCGGATATGATGTGATAAGGATAGACGGTACGGATGATGTTACAGACCGGATTGGCGCTCCGGAACTTCCCGTCGTTACCAAAACGTATGTTGTTCCCTTGGACGTAAAGGTCACAGGGGTGCATGTGGAAATCACTAAAACCGAAGAAATGAAGAGAAACGTGCTCCCATATCCGGTGCAAGCTCCGGTGCCCATAAACGACAATAATCGTAATACTGATGAGTTCGCACTTGACTCCTCTATATATGCAGGAACAGCAGTATATCCCGGTGAGTATGCAGAGATAGTGGCGGATTATAACGAAATGGGCTATCATATTGTCAGGATCAGAATAAATCCGATCGCATGGGACCCGACATCTGGGAAACTGTATTTGAATGAAATAAATTTCTCACTAATCTATTCGGGAACAGATAATGCTTATCAAAGTCCGCTGGCCCAAAGCCGACATCGTTCGAACATCGTGAAAACCATGATAAAATCAATGGTAGATAATCCACAGGACGTGGAGTCATGTGCCGACAAAAAAGTGAAGATAGGAAATGTGGCTTCAGAAACGAGTCAGGAACGTAGTAACTCTAACGGTGGCGAGATGTATATAGATGTCTTGAAAGAGCAAATACCGGATTATATCATCATCACAAACAGGGAATTGCACGAAGAGTTTCAACGTCTGGCGGATTGGAAAATACAAAAGGGAATACCCACAATTATCAAGGATATTGAAGACATCAGAGATGAATATATCGGCTCAGACCTGCAAGAAAAGATACATGCATATTTACAGGAATGTTACATGAAATGGGGAGAGGGATTATTTGTGCTTTTAGGAGGAGATACAAATATTGTTCCAGCACGGTTTTATGTTACAAATGAAGGGACGTTTCCTTCTGATGCATATTATGTTGATTTAAGTAGTGATTGGAATGGCAATAAAAATCATATTTATGCAGAAAATAATGATGGCTTGAAAGGTGAACGGAAATGTATCTTAGGTCGGGCTTCTGTTGAAAATAAGAATGAAGTTGCTTTGTTCATAGATAAAGTATTGGCTTATGAGAGAATGAATTCTCCATCACTTGATACTGAATATCTTATGAACCATTTGGCTGTTTCTGCATATATAACTAAAGATGAAAACACCGATTTTCTTTTTAATGATGCAAAAGAAAGTATAGATAATTATTTAAAAAAATATGTTCAATTGAATGAACATAAATGGTATCTTTTTGATCACTACAATTGTACATGTAATAATCATAGAGATAAAAGAGAATATACCAATGGCCAAGAGCTAAATAAAGTAAATTTTATTGCAACTTTGAATGATGGAGGCGACTCCGGTTTAAATCATTTTCATATAGTATACCACATGGATCATAGTGCCCCAAGAGCAATGGGAACATCATGTAAGGATAAATTTGAAACAATGTCCATTCAGGAAATTGACAATTTGCAAAATGGAGAGTATCAGCAGATAATAATATCGGGTGGTTGTCAAACAACTTGTTTTGAAAAAGATTGTGTAGCAGAGCATTTTATTAACAATCAAATAGGAGGCGCTGTCGCTTTTATAGGAAATGCTAATAATGGATATGCACACGAACATTACCAATATGAACGATTCCTAAAAAGTTTATATAACGATAATATACAAGAAATAGGACTCTTGTTTAGCAGCATGACAGAAAACGACAAATCAAATATGTCATATGTGCGTAACGAATATTATCGTCTCCATCTCATAGGCGATCCAGAAATGCCAGTTTGGTCAGCAGTACCGCAACAATTGGATATTGATGCGAATGTTATATTACTTGATTCCCGTCCGTGTCAAGTATCAATACAAATAAAGAATCTTCCCGAAGGAGAGAAGGCAAAAGTCTGTCTTCTAAAAGATAAAGAAATATATTTGGTTAAGGAAATAAATGACAGGCAGCAGCATAGTTTTGCCATAGACGCGAAAAGTGCGGGAAAACTAAAGGTCACCGTAACAGCACGTAATTGTATTCCGTTTGAAAAAGAACTGAATGTGTATGGCACAAGTATAGGGAAAGGACCAATCGCGATAAACAAGATATCGGGATTTGACGGCTCTGTAAATATTGGTGACAGCGCAACGCTCGGCATATCTCTTAAAAATGTGGGAGGAACAGATGCTTTGAATGTGAAGGCTTCACTTTCAACGAATTCTCCATACGTGAAAATTATAGAAGGTTCTAATATAGAATATGGTGTGATACCGGCACATGGAAATGCGGAACGTAATTTTAAGATTGCTGTTTGTGATAATGCAGTAGAAGTAAAGCGTAACGAGTGGAATGGTGTCTGCTTGTATTTGCGAACCAAAGATGACACCAATACATATTCTATAGATACATTTAGAATAGACATTACATCGCCCAAACTGCGGATTGAAAGAATTGCCGTTGCAAATACAGGAAACGGTAATCTGACACCGGAAGCAGGAGAGACCGTCAAACTGAAACTGGATGCCGTCAGACTTGGAGCAGCGACTGACAGAAGTGTAAATTGGAAGGTTATACCGATCTCAGATAAGATAAATGATGTGATGGTAAACAACTCTGTTTGTACGTTTAGAATAGCGAATGACTATGCAACAGGAAATCCTTTGAAACTGAAAATATTATTGTCGTCAGGGAATATTGTTCAGGATAGCAGTATAGCGAATGTAGCCGGAATCCCACCTGTAATGGCAAAGGGGAAAATACACAACAGCCAGACCGAAAGCACAATATCCTTATATTGGGACAAAGAGGCTTCGGTTACCAAATTTAATGTCTATCGCAGTAACACCTTGACCGGCGAATATGTAAAGCTAAACAAGACACCATTGACAATAAGATATTATTGTGATGAAAATTTACCTGCCCGGACAACATATTATTATAAATTATCTGCGGTATCGGAATCATGCTTGGAAAGCGCTTTGTCTGAGCCGTATATGGCCGCGACATCAGTACCTGTAATGCTCTATAAGGAACAACTTTCGATAGGTAGGAATCCATATTTATATGAGAGTGAAGTGAACACGGTTGATTTGGATTATGATGGCCAAAAAGAGATTGTGTTGGCGTCTACCAATGGTAATGATAACAACAAATCTGCTGTCGTGGTGGTGAAGCCTGATGGGACGGAGCCATATTGTATTGATGGCAATGCAACAACATTCGGTGGTTTTGCTTTGTTTGATTGGCGCGTAAGTGCGGTTCCGGCTGTAGCGGATCTGTATGGTAATGGAGAAATGAGTATTGTTTCATTATCAAGAATATTTAGTGGTGCAGAAAATTATGTTACGTGTTATTCCTCTTTAGATAAGGATAACGATAATCTTCCGGATATGCTATGGCAGACTCAATCAGGTGGAGCCTCTGTTAGAGGGGCTGTTATTACAGATATTGACTTGCCAGATGGTAAAGGCGAAAAGGAAATAATATTTGTTCATGAGAACAAAGGTATTGTCATATTGAATGCAGATGGAACAGAACGACTTTCATTTGGTGAAGAGATAAGCGGCTGTTATTGTGGCTTAGCGGTTGCAGATATGGATGGAGACGGATATAAGGAAATTATATGCGGAAACGGTCCGAATCTTTATGTGTGGAAACATGACGGTACGCCTTTCATGCGTAATCCCTTTTTTACACGCAATGGCATGAATCTGAAGTCGTCTCCTGTCGTCTGTGACTTGGATGGTGATGGCGAAAAGGAAATAGTGGTAGCCTCAAGAAGTAGCTCCGGAAATATTTATGCCATTAAGTTGGACGGTACATGTGTGGGAGACTTTGATAGTATGGCATCTACACCAGCAAAAATTCCTTATCCTTCCGGTGAACATCAGGGACTGGACCATGCGATAAGTGTTGGTGACATAAATTCAGATGGACAACTTGAAGTTGTCGCATTGGGCGATGGATGTGTAAGAGCGTGGACATGTACAGGAAAACAGATATTCAATCGCAATATTCCCGGGTTATTCCCGAATGCAACGTGGAATTCCCATTTCGCAATGCCATTGCTTGCTGATATAGATGGCGATTCTTCTATTGACATTATTTTTAATATGGACAATAAAATTTGTGTGATAGACAATCAAGGAAACGATATTCAGGGTTATCAATTGAGCGGAGATTATGAATTCAGCAACAATATATCTGTTTCTGATATAGATGACGATGGAATGAACGAAATAATTGCTGCTGACAGATCCGGTTTCATAACTGTATGGAAAACAGAGGGAAGCATGATCGAATGGGGGCGTACCCGTTTTGATACAGGTTTCACTGGTGAATATATTTCTGGTTATAGAGATGCAATGGTCGTAAAATCGGATATGGTTTGGCATGAAGACTACTTCCCGAATGACATAATTGTACGGTCTGGTACGTTGCAAATTCCGTCAGGAGAAAACTTGAATATGCGTCCATCTTGTAGGCTTATTGTAATGGATGGCGGTTCGGTTCTCATAGATGGCGGTTCTGTAACCAATGCCGGGATATATGTGAAGTCTGGTGGTAGCTTGATGATACGGAATAATGGAAACGTGAAACTTGGCAAATACGCTTCTTTCAATACAGAAAAGGGCGCTTTGATAGATATTGATTATGGTAATATAGAACATTGGCATGATCAATAGTCTTTTGATAAAAGAATAAATATATATGTGAGTGTATTCGTAATTTAGTCATTAAATTTTAATAAATATGAAAGAGAAGTTATTTATTGTTGTAGTGTTATTTTTGACACACGTACTTCCTGTAGTAAAAGCCCAAACGGAAGTGCGGGTCAGTGTTTGTGTCGGTGAACAGCGCCTGACGGATTTGCTCACGGAAGAGCAGAAGAACAGCGTGACGCATCTGACGATAACGGGAACGATGGCGGAGGAGGATTATGCCTTCATACGTACAAATCGGCTCAAAAAGATAGTAGAGCTGAATCTCAGGGATGCGGATATAGAGATGCTGCCCGAACATGCGTTTGATTTCGAGTGGGGCGACAGTTACACAGGGAATGTATTGAAAGTAATATTGCCACCATCGTTAAAGCATGTATCAGATTATGGATTGTGTGTTAGAAGAAACTATTGTGACTTCGTATTGACAGGCAAGTTCCCCACGTTAGGAAAAAACGTATATTGTTCGGATGCTGTTGATGAACAGGATGTAAGAAGAGTATCGGTTACATCGGAATCAGGCAACGACTTTATAAAGCAACAAGATGGTGCTTTGTTCTCGCCTGATGGAACTATTCTTTATTTCGTGTCACATGAATATGGTTTTGTGGTTCCTCCGGGAACTAAAATAATATATGGCAATGTTTTTGAGGGAACACATCCTTTACTTATAGATTTGCCGGAAGGGATAGATTCTATAGGGAGTCGTGCTTTCGCCAATTTAGAATGGGTTGCCCGTACCTGTTTGTATTGTGATCCCCTTGGGTATATGATATGTAGAGCTTCAACCCCTCCGAAATTAGGGGAGGACGTCTTTAAAGGGAACAATTATAATTCTGTATATGTCCCGGATGAAAGTGTGGGAATGTATGAGACAACAGAAGGATGGGATAATTGTATGATTGGACTTAGTGGACTTAGTTATTTGGGAATAAACCAACCACGCACGAACAGCGAAAGCCTGTCTGTGAAGAAAGTGGGAGATAACATCAAACTCAAATCATCCAAACGAATGGACAATATAAAATGCTATAGCCTGAACGGGCGGATGATGCACGACGTGGATGTTCATGCCAGAGAAGCCGTCTTGAACGACCGTCTCCTAAAAACGATGTCGTTGGTGTTTGTCAGGTTTGAGGACGGAACGAGCGAGGCAATCAAACTGAAACCATAAGGCTGCTGACGAGCAACAATGGTGCCATCACCTTGTTATATATAAGGCGTGGCGGGCCTGATAATAGGCCGTAATGTGGTTGCCGCTTCCTTTCTGTCGGCATGTAGCGTGATTGTAGTGCGAGATAGACAAAACACAAATCCTGATGCCGGAAACGGTCAGGCCGGCGAGTGATGGGGGTGAGTGAATCAGATTTGGCGGGAGTACATCCGTGCAGACGTGTGCGGATGATACTCCCGCTTTTCGTTTTACGTATTCGGTGAGACGGAGATGGGAAATAACGGAAAAGAAAGATTTGACTAAATGGATATTTCACAGAGTATTTTCGCCCTGTTGTGGAAATTTTTCCGTACTTTTGCAAAGTAAAGCAAATTACACGCTTAGCGATATGACAGATAAAAGTACTACGAACTTAGAACAGACTAATCATATAGAACGGACATTGCGGCCCATATTGGAGGTGGAACCAGCAGAGCAGGCTATTCTCCCGCAGACGACACAAGCGCAACAAAAGAAAGATGCGCATGGAGGTGTGTGCCCAATCTGTGGTGCAACGGTAGACGAGGGTGCGGACTATTGTGAGTCGTGCCACAATTATATAAATCCGGATGTGTGCTCGTTTTGCGGTACGCGCGTTGATGCGGCATCGGCATACTGTCCTGAGTGCGGTAGCCCAAAGGCCGGTATTGAGTGTCCTGTATGTAAGACTATGAACCATTTCGCGTTTTGCAAACAGTGTGGAACTCCACTCACACATGAGGCTATGGCTATGGCCAGGAAATACAGACAAGGCCCTCTGTATGATGAAATCGTAGACAATGCACGGGAACTTGCCCGTCTGGAGCGTGTACTGCCATATACTTCGAGTCAAGACGTGGAGGACGATAACGCTACGGAAATACTGAGACAGAGAGTGCTTGAGTTGCTGGCACGGGACCGTGGCGTGGAGCCGGCTGTCGTCTTGGAACAGAAATCCGGACGCATGACGGCTGAAGAGCACGAAAAGCGTAAGGCGGAAATAATGGACAAACTGTCCGGACTGCTCAGTCAGATGGATGTAGAGCCGGACGTTTCGCCAGTGAAAGCCCGCAATTATGTCATGGCATGTAGGCCGGCCGGGCTGAGAGTGGCTTGGCTTTGCAACTATAAGCACGCCATGCACAGCAGTCCATGCGGATGTGCCAAACCGCAGATGGGCGGCAAGTGGATTGTGCTTGGGAAAAACAGTATGGAGCAAATAAAAGATGACAAGTGAGATGGACAATGACGAACTGACGATACGGATGGACATGACGACTGGTGGTGATGCGACTGTAGGTATCCCCATGTCGGATGAAGATATGGACCGCACGTTGAGAATCGACAAGCCGACTACGGCGTCAGCGGCATCGCCGTTGGCTGTCGGGCAGACCGAAAATTTCGTGCTGAGAGGTCAGACATACGTATGCCGCAAGAGCTTGAGCGACACTTCCGGTGAGGCGCAGGTGTTTCTGGTGAGTTGTGACGGTCTGGACTATGTGCTCAAACTCTATTATCCGAATGTGCGTCTGAAGAAAGACGTGCTGCAGGTTGTGGCCAATATCAGGTTTGATATGATTGTCCGGCTCCATGATTTCGGCAAGATATATATCGACGGCCGTCAGCGTTACTATGAGCTGATGGAGTATCTGCGCGGTGGAACGCTCGGGGCATATAAACTGGAAGGAGACATGAACGCCTTCCGGCGAATTGCCCTTCAGTCGGCCGCTGCATTGGCATGCTGTCATAAGCACAAGGTGATACATAAAGACATAAAGCCAAGCAATTTCTTTTTCCGTGATGAGGAACACACGGAACTGGTGCTTGGTGATTTCGGCATATCGTCAGTCATGGAAGGCTATGGAGGGCTTCACCGTACAATGCAGGCACGTACTCCGATGTATGCCGCTCCGGAGATGTATAACGATGTCATTGACGGTGAGGTTGAGATTTCGCCTGCCGCCGATTTCTATTCTCTCGGCATAACGTTGCTCACGTTGTGGATTGGTAAGAATCCGCTTGGAAACAATGAGCGTGTCATGATGAAGCGGAAGAACGAAGGACGGCTTGACGGCGTTCGTGAACTTCCGGAGCGGGTGCGTATGATCATTCAGGGACTGACAGCTGTAAAACAGGAGGCCCGGTGGACATACGAAGAAGTGGAGAGGTGGTTTCTCGGTGAATCGCCTCAGGTGGACATGACTTCACCGCATCTGCAATATCGCAGTTTCGTTGTCGACCCGGAACGCAATCTCGTTGCCGACAATGTGAAAGAACTCATACCGTTGCTTCTGGACAATGAACGTACGGCCTGCGGCTATCTCTACAGTGGAAAGATTTCGGAATGGCTGGAACAATGTGGCAACAGCAAACTGAGCATATATGTTGATGACATTGTGAAGAACCGGTATCCGGCAGATCGTCATGCCGGTTTCATGGGAGCGGTATATGCAATGGAACCGGACTATCCTTACATAGACATAAAAGGACGCGAACTGCGCGGAATGAGCGAAATCGTAGTGTCTTTGATGGAAAATGCCGATGAATATGTCACGGCACTTTCCAACAGAAACGATCGGCTGTGGCTGTATCTGGAGACTCACACGTCGTGTGCCATAGACAGGATGCGAGGATATTTTGCTTCTGTCGACGATGAGGCCGACGGCCGGCGTGCCGTTATGCGTGTGGTCTATGAGTTGGACCCTGGTGTTCCGTTTATAGCCGGACATTCGTCATTCACGTTGAAGGAAATCGTGCGCTGTTTTGGATACGGACGGATGTCAGACGACGCGTGGCACAGTCTGACTGACGGACGCCTGCTGTCGTGGATGTATAGTCATGAGGACGACATGGCATGTGAGTCGTTGAGGATAATGACTGAGAAAAAGACATACTCGGAACAACTCGCATATAAGGTTTTGTATAATATAGACCGAACTGCGGCATATGACCTCCGTGAGGCCGATACGCCGCAAAAGGTCGGAGAGCTGATGAACGGGCAACTTCTTCAATGGCAGAAACTGGATGAAGAGAGCTTTGCAGAAAAGATGACGGAATATAGCAGCCGGGACGGCCGTTTCCAGTATTTTGCCCGTCTTCATGGCTGGATGGAACAGATTGGTGAAGCCCAGAGATGTTTCGACCTTGACAGCATAGAGAACCGTGAACGTTTGGGGGCATACGATCTGAGAACAGCTTCATACAGAATGTGCCGTATGCTCGGAGCTATCCCGTCTTATGAATTGAAGGATGGAACTGTACTTACAGATGGGCTTTGTATAGACAATAAATATAGATCGGCCATACGAAGTGAAATACGTTCGGGATATTTCACGCAGTGGCTGTCTGTATTCTATCACGAAAACCCAGATGCTGATTTCGGTGAGGCATATAGTTATGAGTATATGCTGGAGCGTTGGATAACTGTGCTGGGAGAATATGATGCCCAGATGACATATAATAAGAGATTTATAGCTGCAAAGACGGAAACGACCCGTAAGTATGACGAGGTTCGCAGGGAATATAAAAAGGCAAAAAACAAGGAGACATTCTGGAAGACGACTTTTTACACCCTTTGTGCAGTCTGGCTGTTATTATTGGTTGTGTGTGGTGTGGGAAACCATGACAGCCTGTTAGCCCATTCCATGCTTGCCATCGGTATTCCGGTTGGTGGCGTATCGGCTTTGATAGTTGGTGCCAGAGCATTTTTTCGCGGTTATGGCTTTTTTCTGACGTGTCTATGGGCAACCGGTGGTTTCCTGACTTCGCTAATACCGATTATGTTTCTGAGATTTATAGAATTGCAGTGGTCGGTATTGTTTGTACCGGTCATCGTGGTACTGACGCTCATATATATGGGTATTTGTCATCTGACGCGTTCCCGTGAAGACACCATGGATGATAGCCGGTTCATGGGAGATATATTGAAAGATGACGTCAAGACAACATTGATAGAACCGCTTTACTATACGTTCAAGACCAAGTCCTATAGATTTAAAGGGTCAAAGTTTGGAGTCCTTGATGATGCGCAGGAACATATACGTTCCGTTTCCGGTGAGATAGTGCTCCATTATGTACTTTGGACGCTAATGGTGGCAATGCTTGTGATAGAAATGGTGGTGTACAGCCCGAAACTGCTCAATGTGGATATGCCGGGACAGAGCAAGTGGCAGGCAGCGGTCTCCCTCAGTTGTTCCTATAAAACATAATATGGAGTGAGTTCAGATATGAAGTGTGAACATTGCAAGAGGGATAATCGTGTCATAGCCAAGTATTGCCGATGGTGTGGAAAGCCATTGGCATTGGATTCCGTACTTGAAAGTCTGGTGGGGCTTGAAGAAGTGAAACGTCAACTGAAAACCGTAGTAGAAACATACACTTATCTTCATTCACGGACGGATGTGGCTAATGTCCGACTGAGCGTAAATGCCATAATAATGGGTGAAACCGGTACGGGCAAGACCATGCTTGCCGAGGTCATACGGGATTACTTCCATCAGCATCATATAATAAAAAAGCCCAAATTGATAAAGGTGGATGCTGTGGATTTCCAGCGCTTTGTCGATAAATGGGATTCCAATATAAAAGATGCAAAAGGAGGAATCCTTTTCTTCGACAACGTGCAGAAATTGCTGCCGGACAGATATTCCAGTCAGGTAAATCCGTTGGATAAACTGTTTGTAGAGATGGACGGATGGAGCGATGACCCTATCGTGATGATTGCCGGTCTGAACAAGGGGTTGGATGATTTCTTTGCCAACAATCCGGCTGTAGCCAACCGCTTTAAATACCGATTCGACTTGCCGTCGCCCGGATATAAGGAATTGTGTCAGATCTGCCGCAACGTGTTGCATGACAAGTATGGCATCACAATGTTTTCGGAAGCAGCGGAAAAGAAACTCCTCCGTTATTTCAAATGGCAGGTGAAAACCAAGGATGATACGTTTGGTTATGCCCATCTTGCCATTAAGGTCGCTGAGGACATATTCACATCGTTCATAAGCCGTGGTGCGGATGTCCATAAGGTGGAAGAAGAAGACATACGCGGATATGTCCCGGAGGAACGCTCTTTGGATGATATTCTGGCAGATATGGACCAATATATAGGAATGGATGAGGTCAAATGTGCTGTCAGGGAAATCGCATATGCTGTGAAGAATGTTTCGGAACGTGTGGAACGTGGTCTCGGAGCGAAGGAAAAAATGGGTATGCATATCGTTTTGACCGGAAATCCAGGAACAGGAAAGACAACCATCGCCCGCAAACTGGGCGAGATTTTGGCTGCTATTGGTTATCTTGACAGTGGTCATGTGATAGAGACGGATCGCGCAGGAATGGTGAGTCCGTATCAGGGAGAGACACCGAAACTTGTTGACCGGCTTTGTGACAAGGCAATGGGAGGTATATTGTTTGTTGACGAGGCTTATACGCTGGCACCAGTAAGCAGTTCGGGAGAGAATGACAGCCAAGGAACGCAGGCTCTCGAAAAATTGATGAAGCGAATGGAGGACGACCGTGGGCGCTTTGTAGTCATATCGGCCGGCTATCGTATGGAGATGGACAATCTGTTCAGGATAAATCCCGGGTTCCGTAGCCGTTTTAATTATTTCCTCAATATAGAAGATTATACGCCTGATGAACTATATCGGATATTACTGAAGTTTGCTGAAGATAAGAAATATATAGTTTCAGAATCGGCCGGCTTGCTCATCAGAAAGATGATAAAGGAAATGTATGACTGTCGTGACAAGGACTTTGCTAATGGTAGGACCATGCGTCATCTGTTTGACAAAATATGCAAGAGGCAGGCTGGACGATTGGAAAAGAACAATCTTCAGACACTTACAGATGAAGAACTGATAACTATCAAGGAGGAGGATGTGCCGTATGAAGTTCCGAAGACTGTTGACTATACGGAATGTCTGAAACCGTTTGACGGCCTTGTTGGATTGGATGCTGTTAAAAAGGAAGTCTCTAATTTGGCGGCGTTTCTCAACTTGCAGATACACCGCGGTGATACAGGAACTTTCCAAGGTAAGCATTATGTGTTCACAGGAAGTCCGGGAACGGGTAAGACTACGGTTGCACGGATTATGGCTGAGGTATTCCGTACGCTCGGAATTCTTTCCCGCGGTCAGTTAGTGGAGGCCGACAGAAGCAAACTTGTTGCCGGATATAGTGGTCAGACAGCCATAAAGACAAATCAACTGATAGATTCTGCCATAGGCGGTGTACTTTTCATAGATGAGGCTTACACGTTGAAATCAGGTGACAATGATACTTTTGGTTGTGAGGCAATAGATACGCTATTGAAGCGTATGGAGGATGACAGGGGGAAATTTGTATGTATCGTTGCCGGATATACGGATCAGATTCATGACTTCATAGACTCGAATCCAGGCTTGAAGAGTCGTTTCACACAGACGATACACTTTGATGACTATACGGCGGATGAACTGACCGAAATATTCATAAAGATGGCCCGGACAAAGCATTTCACTGTTGATGAAGACACAGAACATGGCGTGAACCGTCTGTTCAGTCAGATGTATTTGCGGCGTGATAAGAACTTCGGAAATGCCCGTGAGGTACGTCGCATATTTGATGAGGCAGTGGAAAAGCAGAGCCAGAGACTAATGAAGGAAATTGGTAATCCGGAGTTTCAGGAAAAAGACATTTATCGGATTACAATCGCAGACCTGCCTGTGCCTCAAAATGAATGTGCCCGTCCGCTTGATGAGGTGCTTGGCGAACTGGAAGGGTTTGTCGGCATGCGGTCGGTGAAAGATATGATAAGACGGTTGGCTGTGCAGAGCATGTTCATGAAACAGCGTTCTGTGCAGGGGATAGGACGTGTACAGCAGATGGTTGTCAATTTTGTGCTGACCGGTAATCCGGGTACGGGCAAGACAACGATAGCACGTAAGATGGGAGAAGTGTTGCAGAGCATGGAAATCCTGCCGTCAAGCAAGGTCATAGAGGTCAGCCGTGCCACGTTGGTTGGTAAATATATGGGAGAGACACCGAAGATAGTGAACAAAATGTGCGATAAAGCTATGGGCGGAATACTTTTCATTGACGAGGCATATACATTGGGCGGAGAGAATGATACCTATGGCAACGAGGCCGTTGAGACTCTTATGAAACGGATGGAGGATGACCGTGGAAAGTTTGTGGTTATCGCAGCCGGATATAGGGAACAGATGGATGATTTCCTCGCGCTAAACACCGGTCTGTCAAGTCGATTTACACATAGAATCCACATTGATGATTACAATGAAGACGAATTGCTTGCCATATACAAGCAAATGGCCGAAAAAGAACAGTATGTATTATCTCCGGCTGCAGAGGCAAAACTGATGGATGTTATATTCCATAAGACTGTAACCAAGACGGCCGATTTCGGCAATGCCAGGGAGATGCGCAACATGCTTGATTCAACAATACAGCAGTTGTCGGTCAGAGTATCGCTTATGTCTCCGTCGCAGATTACGGCAGAGACCTACCAACTCATTCTTCCGGAAGACATCGTCTGACGGATGCCAGTTGATATACATGCATAAGATGAAAAGAAAGACTATAAGTAATGATGATAACATGTCCAAGTTGTAAGGAGGAGATAGAAAACAATTCCCGCTATTGTGACCAATGCGGGACACATCTGTTTTATTGCAGCAGTTGCGGCCGTGTGGGAACGGGGCGCCACTGTACTTATTGTGGAGGCTTGATGCGTGAGACCCAGGATGAGGTATTACCGTCAGCAGTTTCTTTTACCATACCTGAAACAATCCCAGTTCTAAAAATGACTAATGTTCAATTAGGAATATGTATCGTCGGATCTAACGGAGCTGTGATAGGACGTCGTCAAGGACCTTATCGTCAGTTACTTGAGCAGAATAGATATGTATCAGGTGTGCATGCACAGCTCATTTATGATACCCAATCAGGATGGTGCATTGTTGACAAAAATTCATCAAACGGAACAAAATTGAATGACGAACAGTTGAAACCAGAGTGTATGACAGTTCTCAGGAGTGGTGATACGGTTTCTATTGCAACTCTCAATTTTATAGTAGATATATCATGACGTCATAGTAGATTTATTGTGTTATATGAAAAATGAAAGGATAGTATAAGTTTCCAGGCAGAATGAAGAAGTTGGTGATTTCGGCTTCTTGTCAGACAGGTTCTGTGAGAAGTCACAATGAAGATTTGGTTTTGGTAGCCGAAGAATTTATAAGGAATCGGACATACAGCGGTGAATTTCCCATAGATGGTGATTCACGGTTTGCTGTGGCATTGGCCGATGGCCTCGGAGGGTGCAATGCCGGTGAGGTGGCCAGTCTTGAGACCCTGACCAACCTTCGGTTTTTTGTCAGCGATATGCCTAAAGGACTTGACGTGAACGGAATAAAAGTTCTTATGAATGATTGGCTGGAGTCTGTCAATCTCATGATATCGTCGAAAGGACATGTTGATTCTTCATTGTTCAATATGGGTACCACGCTTGTGGCCATGATTTGTTATGACGGCCGTATCTTCATTGTCAGTTGCGGAGATAGTCGCCTTTATCGTCTGCGTGGCGGTGAACTGACCCAACTTACTGTAGACCATTCTCTCAAAGCCATTACAGGTGATGCCGTACATTCATGCGTAGTGACCAATTGTATAGGTGCCAATATATCCCAGTCGTGGCTTGATTTCATAGACATGTCCGATGAAATACTTCGTGGGGATATTTATATGATGTGTTCAGATGGTCTCAATGATATGTTACCTGATTTCAAGATTCGTCAACTTCTATTATCAGAAGAGGGCGATGCAGACACTTTGTGTGCTGCAGCCATAGAAGCAGGAGGTTATGATAATGTATCAGTATGTGTAATAAGGATTATATAAAAAACGATTAGCTTATGCCATTAAGATTACCGGATAGATTGCCTGCCATTGAGCTATTGAAGCAGGAAAACATATTTGTTATGGACAATTCACGTGCTGTGTCACAGGATATACGCCCCCTGCGGATTGTCATTCTCAACCTCATGCCGCTCAAGATAACGACAGAGACAGACCTCGTCCGCCTGCTGTCTAACACACCGTTGCAGCTGGACGTGAGTTTCATGAAATTGAAGAGTCATACGCCAAAGAACACACCGATAGAGCACATGATGATGTTCTATCGTGATTTTGAGGAGATGTCAGACGAGAAGTTTGACGGTATGATAATAACGGGAGCACCAGTGGAGACATACCGATACGAAGAGGTTACATATTGGGATGAGATAAAGACAATCTTTGCGTGGGCCCGTACTCATGTCACGTCCACATTGTATATATGCTGGGCGGCTCAGGCCGGACTGTATTATCATTACGGAGTCCTTAAGTATCCGTTGCCACGCAAGAAATTTGGTATTTTCAGCCAACATATATCCGAACCACAGCTTCCGATATTCCGTGGGTTCGATGATGTCTTCAATATGCCTCACAGCCGCCATACGGAAGTCCGGCGTGAGGACATACTCGCCAATCCATTTCTGTCCCTCATTGCGGAGTCTGCCGACAGCGGAGTCAGCATAGTGATGGCGCGCGGCGGCCGCGAGTTCTTCATTACAGGCCATCTTGAATACGCTCCCGACACCCTCGACCGAGAATACCGTCGTGATAAGGACACGCGTGATGACGTTGATTTGCCGGTCAACTATTATAAGAATGACGACCCGTCCCAACCTCCACTTGTAACGTGGCGGGCTCACGCCAATCTTCTTTACAGCAACTGGATAAACTATTATGTTTATCAGGAAACACCATACGATATAAATAAGATAGAGTGACAAATTTAGAACTTCTTGCCCCAGCCCGCAATCTTGAATGTGGGAAAGCGGCCATAGACCATGGTGCCGATGCCGTCTATATCGGTGCCGAGCATTTCGGCGCGCGTGCAGCCGCCGGAAACAGCGTTGACGACATAGCCGAACTGTGCCGTTACGCCCACCGTTATGCCGCAAAGGTTTATGTAACGGTCAATACCATAGTATATGATAAAGAATTGTCGGCAACCCGTAATCTTATCGATAGTTTGGAGGATGCCGGAGTCGATGCTATTATAGTTCAGGACCTCGCCGTGACAGGAATGGTCAGGCGGATGGCCCTGCACGCCAGCACACAGATGGACAATCGCACAGCTGACAAGGTCCGGTGGCTGCGTTCAGCCGGTTTCAGTCGTGTCGTTCTTGCCAGAGAATTGTCTGCCGATGAAATTGCCGCCATCCATGCCGCTGCTTCTGACGTCGAATTGGAAGTATTTGTCCATGGAGCGCTGTGTGTGTCATATAGCGGTCTCTGTTATGCTTCGCAGTCATGTTTCGGCCGTTCGGCCAATAGGGGAGAGTGTGCACAGTTCTGCCGCCTCCGTTTCGACCTGACGGACGCCGAAGGCCATGTGATAGAACGTGGACGCCATTTTCTTTCACTGAAAGACATGAACCGCAGTGACGGACTGGAACAGCTCGTCGCCGCAGGAGCGACGTCTTTCAAGATAGAGGGACGCCTGAAAGACGCTGTGTATGTAAAGAACGTAACAGCCGCCTATAGTCGCCGGCTTGATGCCATCATCCGCCGCTATCCCCATCTCTATCGCCGTGCGTCACTGGGACGTTGCCGTTATACTTTTGAACCCGACCTAAACAAGACCTTCAACCGCGGTTTCACCGACTATTTCCTAGGCGGCCATCGTTCTGACATATCGTCAATGGATACACCGAAAGCCATTGGTGAGTTCGTAGGGACGGTCAAGGAAATTCGTGGAGGCTCATTCACCGTGGCCGGCATATCCTCATTTGCCAATGGTGACGGACTGTGCTTTTTGAATGAAGACCGCCAGCTGGAAGGTTTCAGGGTCAACAGAGCCGAGGGGAATCGTCTATATCCGCAGAAGATGCCCCGTAGTCTACGTCCCGGCCAGCGTCTTTACAGAAACAGCGACCGTGAGTTTGAAGCCCGATTGGAACGCCCCAGTGCAGAGCGTAAAATCCCCATCCGCTTGCGTCTTGACGTCATGCCAACGGGATTCAGCCTCACCGCCACAGTTGTCGGAGGCCGTAGCGTGGAAGTAACAATCGAAGGAGAGCACCAACTGGCGCAGCAGCCACAGCGTGACAACATCGTCCGACAGCTGACGAAACTTGGCAACACACCATACGAATGTATTGAAGTCACGATAAGCGAAGACTTCCAATTGTTCCTTCCGGCGAGTCGCCTTGCACAGTTGCGCCGTCAGGCCGTCGAACGGCTGGAGCAGGAATATCAGCAGCTGATTGCGGAAGCCCCCACGTCTGTTCCTCATGATCAAATTCCGGCCAGAACCGTGCAGGAATACGCCCATTCATGTTTCTACAATATAGCCAATGACCACGCACGCCGTTTCTATGACGGATGCGGCATGTCAGGCC
Organism: uncultured Prevotella sp.; assembly: GCA_947170725.1. Classification (GTDB taxonomy): domain Bacteria; phylum Bacteroidota; class Bacteroidia; order Bacteroidales; family Bacteroidaceae; genus Prevotella. The sequence continues at coordinate 31,572 of CAMVUM010000023.1, read as the reverse complement.
TTTCGCCGGCCTTCGAGCTTCATCCCGACCCGGCAGCCCCTCTCATGCAGTGCCGTCATTGCCTGCGCTATGCCCTTGGTTTTTGCGTGAAACACGGAGGCCGTCGCCCGACTTGGCGCGAACCGTTATATCTTTCGCTTCCCGACGGCCGTCGTTTCCGTCTGGAATTTGACTGCCGCCGATGTCAGATGTCTTTGTTCAAAGAATAGAACGCCACAGAAGTTAATAGTTCAGAATGAGAATAGTTTCATCACATACCGCCATCACAGGCATACGCTACAAGCTGTTGCGTAGCTCCGTCTGCGTATCCATTATATACGCCATAATCGGCATGTTTTTGCTGTCGTCCTGTTACAACTCCTCAAACCGGACGCCGGACGCATGGAATCTGACTGAAGAGCAGTTGGATTCCATCTCATTCTCAACGACCCACCATTATTCCCAAAACTATAATTTCGTTGTAAAGGCAGACACGATTCGCCTTGTGTGTCAGGCACCGGACGAACTACCGTTCGATAGCGTCACCGTCGTCAGAGGCGACCGTGTCGTCGTTGCCGACATCATGACCATGCCGGCTGACACAATCGATTCCGTATGGGTCAAAATTGCCCGCGACCAGCTCACCCAGGGTTGGATCCGTGAGAACGTCATGTTGCCATCGGTGAAGCCCGACGACCCCATATCCCAGTTCATAGATGCTTTTTCCGACGTCCATCTTCTCATCTTCCTTTCCTTCGTAGTGATAGTAACAGCCGTCTACGGCCTTCGTTTCCTAAAACGTCACAATGCGCGTATAGTCCATTTCCGTGACATAGCGTCGTTTTATCCTACGCTGTTGGCCATTCTTGTCGCCACCTCAGCAGTAGTCTATGCCTCCATCCAGCTTTTCGGAGCCGAGTCTTGGCGTCATTTCTACTACCATCCTTCGCTCAATCCATTTGCCTTGCCGTTGCATCTTGGAGTTTTCATTTGTCTCGTCTGGACACTCATTATTGTTTCTTTAGCTGTGGCCGACGATGTCTTTCGGCGTCTTTCTGTCGGCGAAGCCGTGTTCTATCTATGTGGTTTAGCGGCAGTTTGTGCAATAAATTACATTGTATTCAGTATTTCAACGTTATATTACGTCGGATATCCGTTGCTCATTGCTTATATCGTCTTCGCCATCCGCCGCTATTTCCTCTGTTCGCGTAGCAGCTATATCTGCGGCCGTTGCGGAACGGAGATGCGCCGTAAGGGTGTCTGTCCCGTCTGTGGAGCGGTCAATGAGTGACGATATACTGTGTATTAAATGTATTAAAGAGCCTTGATATTGCTTAGTCTATTATATATTTAAAGAACTGTTTAACTCAAAATGCCTAAAAAATATACCATCTGACGCAATCAACATTCCGTTTTGAAAAGGTGCTGCCGTTGAAACCAATTTTTATTCTTGCATACAGCGGTAAATAAGAAGAAATTTCATTATAGCCATGATTCCGTTATAGGTATAAAAATAGTGATTTAGGCTGTTTGAATAAAACATTACGGATGCCTATGATTTTTTATAAGCGCGAGATTTGAAAATTTGAAGTCTCGGCCGTTTTTTGCAAAGCCCATACTCTCGCGGTCATTAAATTCAGAATTTTGATGGCACTAAGTAGGGACTGCTCAAACTGTTGGCATACACGTGGTTTTGATACACTCTCATGACACGTCGGAATTTTGAATATCCTTATAAATAATGATTGTGCACTTGTTCCGGAAGCACTACCTTTGCACCCGTAATCAAGAGCAAGACAACGAGCAATGAACGCAAACAATTTTATTTCGTGCTTGACGGGACTTCTTTTCTTATCCCTTCCGGCCTTGGCAAGTTCGTCAGAAACATCAGAAAACGCGGTGGCGGCAGGATCCGTGTCGTCTTTAGGAAATGCGGCATCAGCAGAAAAGGCATTGTGGGCAGAGTCTGAAAACGTATTGTCAGCGGAAGCCTTGGCCGACACGTCGCGGGTGGTAGACCTTGACGAGCTGACCGTTGTGGCCCAGCCAAAGGAAGCCGGCCGTCTTCGGAGTCTGCCGGTTAGCAGCAGTGTGCTCACCGGGCGCGAAATGTTTTCGCTCGGAGTGAACGACCTCAGCAGCCTTTCGGCCTACGTTCCTTCGCTCAGCATTCCTTCATACGGTTCGCGCCTGACTTCTTCCATATATGTGCGCGGAATAGGTTCGCGTACGGGCAGTCCGGCTGTCGGCGTCTATTATGACGGCATGCCGCTGCTGTGCAAGAGTGCCATCAACAACCATTTCTATCAGACCGACCGCGTCGATATTCTGCGTGGACCGCAGGGAACGCTCTACGGCATGAATTCCGAAGGCGGTATTGTGCGCATCTATTCAAAAAATCCGCTCAACTATCAGGGAACGGACCTGCGGTTTAGCGGCAGCACGGAGCCCGGTGGAGGCGTGGAGCTGGCTCACTATCACCGGCCAAGCGAAAAGTTGGCATTCTCTACGGCGGGATATTATAACGGCGGCCGCGGCTTCTTTCGTAATGCCAATCTCGGCGGACGTGCCGACCTGCTGAATGAGGCCGGCGGGCGTGCCCGTCTGATATGGGTTCCCACGTCCCGCCTGACAGCCGACCTGACAGCCGACTATCAGTATGTCAATCAGAACGGTTTTGCCTATGGCGAATACCATCCCGACACGAAGACGTGGGACGAGCCTTCTATGAACATCATGAACGGATATCGCCGCCAGATGGTCAACACGGCCGTCAACGTGGCGTATGATTTCGGATGCGTGCGTCTGACCTCTGTCACGAGCTATCAGCATCTGGCCGACTTCATGCGTATGGATCAGGACTATCTGCCGCAGGACTATCTGCTTCTGGAGCAGCGGGAACGCATGAACGGTGTCGTTCAGGAACTGACGCTGAGCGGTCACGGACATGAAACGTGGCGCCATACGTCGGGCGTCTTTCTCAGCCATCAGTGGATGAAGACGGACGCGCCGGTCTTCTTCGGAGATGTCATGAACAGCCGTATCATCGGAGCGATGGGAATGCCGGCGGCAGTAGCCGGCGCAATGACCTTGACGGACAACTGTGTTCCGGGAAGTTTTGACACGCCGTTCTCAAATATCGGCGTCTATCACGAGACAGACCTGCGGCTGTCCGACCGTCTCACCGTCGTTCTTGGCCTGCGTTATGACTATCAGCGCACGTCCATCGACTATGACACCGAAGCACGTTTTACGCTCGGATATTCCGGCATGATGGCAGGTCGTCCTGTCGAGACCAGCCACACGTTCCGTTCCAGGATGGATGGGGAAAACAGTCATGAATATCACCAGTTGTTGCCAAAATTCGGCGTGACATACGGGATGGGACGCAGCGGAAATATCTATGCCACGGTCAGTAAAGGCTTCCGTGCAGGCGGATACAATCTTCAGATGTTCTCCGACATATTCCAGACAGAACAGCGTTCGCTCGGCCGGCAACTGATGCAATTGATGCGTGAGGATGTGACGGTAGACCATGGTCCTGAAGACTATTTGCTCGTCAACAATACCATTTCATATAAACCGGAAACAAGCTGGAGCTATGAGGCCGGCGCCCACCTCAATCTTTTCGGCAACCGTGTCCATGCCGACGTCGCCGCCTATTTCATGCAGATACGCAATCAGCAGCTTTCTGTCATGGCGGCGAACTACGGTTATGGCCGCATGATGGTCAATGCCGGTCGCAGCAGCAGCCTCGGTGCGGAGCTGTCCATGCGCAGCAGTGGCTTTGACGGCCGCATGACATGGGCTGCCTCATACGGTTTCGTTCACTCTACGTTCCGCAGCTATACCGATGTGGTCAGTGTACATAATGGCGGTGAAGCAACAGGGAAGACCACCAATGCCACTGGTGGAACTCATGAGGAGACGCGCAGCTACCGTGGTCGTTACGTCCCGTTCATCCCCCGTCACACATTCAGCGCTACGGCAGACTGGCGTTTCCCAATATCAACGACCGGCCTGCTGCGTTCCATAACCCTCGGTGCCGATGTCTCCGGCCTTGGCAAGACCTGGTGGGACATTGATAACACTGCCTGCCAGCCTTTTTATGCCACCCTTGGCGCTCACGCTGTGTTCCATCTGGGCTCCGTTCGTGTCCGGCTGTGGGGCCGCAATCTGACCGACACACGCTACAGCACGTTCCTCGTCAGCAGTTCCGCCGATGGGGTAGGGCGCCAGTTTGCCCAGCGCGGTCTGCCTGTGCATGGCGGTGTCGACATAAATATAACGCTGAGATGAGGAACGTTGATGTTGATGAAGTGATCGGATTGCGATTCTATTCAGATTGCGATTCCATATTGAAATTTACCAAACGTAACTTTTCCGATTAACGTCCTCAAATTCTGAGGCCGCGGGTAAGAAATATTTCTGATGCTTTTCATCCGAACTTACGGCAAAAATCACACCCCAACTGGAATCCCTCTTCATATAGAGCCTCCAGCCGACCGGCATCCTTGGTCATGCGGTCGACATCCATCGGACGCTGTGGCCGGATGCAGATGATGCGTCCTTCGTCTTCCATACGTTCGACGAGAGCCAGCTGTTCGTTATATACGGCGATGCGCCGGCTCAAAGCTACGCGCAGGCGGGGAAATTTCCGATAGATGAATTTTGGGATTTTACGGTCATTTCCGGTGTTGCGGTAGCCACGGTTGCGGGTACAGACGACCACATTGCGCTGATGACCCTGTGCGATGGCACGCATGATGGGAATGCTGTCCACTATTCCTCCGTCAAGCATCGGGACACCGTCCACTTCAATAGTCTTGCAGACGTATGGCAGACTGCTGCTGGCATGGACTATGTCTATAGCCCGACGACGGTCGGAAAGTTCGGAGAGATATTCGGCATTGCCGGTCAGACAGTTTGTCGTTACAACCTCAAACGTGTCGGCATGGGAGAAGTAAGTGTCATAGTCGAACGGGACAAGTTCGTTGGGGAAACGCTCGTAGAGCAGTTCCGGATCATAAATACAACCGTGGGAAACGAGTTGATGTACACCAAGATAATCATATTTGACGAGCATGTCAATATTCGAGATGCGTGCACGCCGCGGTTGACGGCTGATATATGACATGCCGTTGCATGCCCCGGCCGATACGGCTACGACATAGTGGAAATAGCGTTCGTTCTTCATAAAAGCATCAAGCACACCGCTGGTGAATACACCGCGCATGCCGCCACCCTCAAGCACAAGCCCCGTATTTCTGTCTACCTGCATTGTTTTTTGTCTAAATTAAATGCAAAGATACTTATTTTCAGCAAAAAAAGTATATCTTTGCAAAACAATCAAACGGTTTAAAGAGATTTATTTATCATTAATATGTTCAATACTGAGACATACGTGCACCGCCGCACAACGTTGAAACAACTTGTGAACAGCGGAATCATCATATTGTTCGGTAACAACGAATCACCGGCAAACTGTCCTGCAAATGCCTATTATCCGTTTCGTCAGGACTCTTCTTTCATCTATTATTTCGGTCTCCACCGTGACGGACTTGTCGGCGTCATAGACATCGACAATGACCGTGAGACGCTCTTCGGCAACGATATAGATATCGAGGATATTGTATGGTTCGGTTCTGTTGACAGCGTCAGCGATATGGCCGCACAGGCCGGCGTTGCCCACTCGGCGCCGATGAAGGAATTGAAAACCATCTGCAACAAGGCGCTTGAACAGCACCGCAAGATCCATATTCTTCCCACATACCGCCATGACACAATGATTCAGGTCATGGACCTGCTCGGCATACATCCCGGACAACAACGTGAGGCGGCATCGCAGGAATTGATAAATGCTGTCGTAAAGATGCGCTCAACAAAGGAGCAACAGGAAATTGACGCCATAGAACAGGCCTGCGAGGTGGGTTACATGATGCACACGACGGCGATGAAGCTGACACGTCCGGGCGTCACGGAGCGCTTTGTAGGTGGTCAGGTTGACGGCTTGGCCGGCTCCCACGCGCTGAAAGTAAGTTTTCCAACCATATTCACCCAGCATGGCGAGGTCATGCATGGAGGACCGTCAGACAGTCTGCTTGAGGCAGGACGGCTGACACTGTGTGACGCCGGATGTGAGCTGAACGACTATTGCTCCGACCACACCCGGACCTTTCCCGTGTCGGGCAAGTTCACGGAACGTCAGCTGGAGATATACAGGATCGTGGAGGAGTGTCACGACCATACGCTCAACGTCGCTCGCCCGGGCGTCAGATGGCTTGACGTTCATTTGGATGTCTGCCGCCTGATGACCGAACGCCTGAAGGAAATTGGCCTTATGAAAGGCGATACGGAAGAAGCCGTAAGGGCCGGAGCCCACGCAATGTTCCTTCCCCACGGTCTCGGCCACATGATGGGCATTGACGTTCACGACATGGAAGCATTGGGACAGGAATATGTTGGTTTCGACGATGAAACCCGCCCGTCGACACAGTTCGGGACAAACTGTCTGCGCATGGGCCGGCGTCTGGAAGAGAACTTTGTCATGACCGACGAACCGGGAATCTACTTCATTCCCGCACTCATTGACGAATGGCGCGCCAGCGGTCACTGCAAGGAATGGATAAACTTCGACCTGCTGGAAACATACAAGGACTTCGGAGGCATACGCATTGAGGACGACATCCTGATAACGAAAGACGGTTGCCGCTTCCTCGGCAAGAACCGCATACCATACCATCCTGCGGACGTGGAGAAATTCATGGAGGCATAAGCTGCCGGCCGGTTCATACAAAGAAAATAAAGAAACATCAAATAACAAAAAGCAAACATGAAGAAAGTTTTAACAATGTCTCTCATCGCCCTCATGGCCGTGGGAGCCAACGCACAGGAGAAGAAAGACTCCGTCAACAAGAACAAACCGGTGTTCACCACCATTAAGGAAAATCCCATCACAAGCATTAAGGACCAGAACCGCAGCGGCACTTGCTGGGCCTATTCGACACTGTCGTATTTCGAGAGCGAGATACTGAAGAAGTCAGGAAAGACCTACGACCTCTGCGAGTCGTTCGTCGCAAACAAAAACTATATGGACCGCGCCAAGCAGGTTGTCCGTCTCCATGGCGACTGTCAGTTCTCACAGGGCGGCTCGGCATACGACGTGCTCTACGTTCTCCAGAACTACGGTATCTGCCCCGAGGATGCCATGCCTTTCCCCGGAAGTCTCTACGGTGACTCACTCCACAATTTCAACGAGTTCTTCGAGGTGATGACTCCCTACGTGACAGCCATCGCAAGAAGCGAGGCCAAGAAGATCTCCGGCCAGTGGAAAGTCGGTTTGCAGGGTATTCTCGACGCCTACCTCGGAAAGTGCCCCGAGACATTCAAGTATGAAGGCAAGACATATACTCCGCAGCAGTTTGCCTCAAGCCTCGGTCTTGACTGGAACGACTATGTCACCATCACCAGCTATACCCACCATCCTTTCTACACAGCGTTTGCCGTTGAGGTTCAGGACAATTGGCGCAATCCGCTGTCATGGAACGTTCCGATGGAGGACATGCAGCGCATAATCGACAATGCCGTTGATAATGGCTACACCATTGCCTGGGGAGGTGATGTTTCGGAAGACGGATTCACACGCAAGGGTACGGCCTACGCATACGACATGAAGCAGGTTCAGAGCCTCACCGGAAGTGACGCCGCACGCTGGCTCCGCCTGACGAAGGACAAGAAGACCGAACTCTATGACTCTCTGGGCTGCACGGCTCCCGAGATCGTTCCCACTCAGGAAATGCGTCAGGAGCGCTACGACAACTGGCAGCTGACCGACGACCACGGCATGCTCATCTACGGTGTGGCTAAAGACCAGTATGGAAAGGAGTATTACATGGTGAAGAACTCATGGGGTGAGTATGGTGACTACAAAGGTACATGGTATATGACCAAGACTTTCATCATCGCAAACACGATGGACTTCATGGTCAACAAGAATGCCATCCCCAAGGATATCCGCAAGAAACTCGGTATCTGATACAGATATCCACATAAGTAACAGTGTACGGTTTGCCCTGAAAGAGGGCAACCGTACTTCATCAAATGCTCTATATATACTATGATTATCAACACTTTGGTAAATTTTTCCGGGAGGGGTGAAATATGAATGGCGGAAAGGATGAGGCCAGCATATTTAAACAAAAGAGCCTTAAAGCTATCAGACGAAACCGCATACTAAGAAAAGTTCTCTTTTTCTCCATGGCGGCTATAGCTTTGGCTCTAATGATTGCCGTATTGATGTCTTATATACTCGATAAAGCCTAACGCATAAGAATGGTTCTATGTGGAAAAAGTAATGTGTGGCGCGATGAACATTTTCAAGTTCATTGTGCCACATTGTTTTAATATCCATCGTGCAGAGCCACATTACTTTTCTTTAAAAACTCAAAAACTTGCTCTTCAATTCGCATTTTCTTGTTTTTTATTCGTAACTTTACAAGCCATATTGCGTGTTCACAACAAAAGGGACTGTAGCGGAATGGAAAAATGCCATGCAGCTTCCAAATGGGCACATATAATAAAAGAAAAGAATAAAAAACAATATATAAATGCAATTCAAATGGAATTACGAACAACCTACACCAGAAAGACGGAAGGCAGCTAAGGAATTAGGAGAGAAAATCGGGATGAGCCCGATTCTCGCCAATTTGCTGATACAGCGCGGCATCAAGACGGAATCGGCGGCAAAAAGATTTTTCCGCCCAATGCTCAACGAGCTTATAGATCCTTTCTTGATGAACGACATGGACGTGGCCGTAGACAGGCTGAACGATGCCATGGGGCGCAAAGAACGCATCATGGTCTATGGAGACTATGACGTGGATGGCTGTACGGCTGTGGCTTTGGTGTATAAGTTTCTGCAACAGTTCTATTCCAATATAGAATATTATATCCCGGACCGTTATGATGAGGGATATGGTGTGAGTCATAAAGGAATAGAATATGCGAAAGAAACAGGTGTCAAACTTATTATCGTTCTCGATTGCGGCATTAAGGCGATCGGGGAAATTGCCTATGCCAAAAGCCTTGGCATAGATTTCATTATCTGCGACCATCATGTTCCGGACGAAGAGATGCCTCCGGCTGTGGCTATTCTCAATCCTAAAAGACCGGATTCAACCTATCCTTTTCACCATTTGTCGGGCTGTGGTGTCGGTTTCAAGTTTATGCAGGCTTTCGCCAAGAACAATGGAATCCCATTCTCAAGACTTATCCCACTGCTTGACTTCTGTGCCGTCAGCATAGCTTCTGACATAGTTCCCGTAACAGGAGAAAACCGCACACTGGCCTTTCACGGACTGAAGCAGCTCAACCAAAGCCCGTCCGTGGGCTTGAAAGCTATCATTGAGATTTGTGGGCTGGCCAACCGGGAACTGACAATGAGCGATATTGTCTTCAAAATAGGACCGCGCATAAACGCCTCCGGACGCATGCAGAACGGCAAAGAGGCCGTTGAGCTGCTTGTTGAAAAGGATTTCACCCGTGCTATGAGGGAGGCTTACCTGATAAACGAATACAACGAGCAGCGCAAGGACGTGGACAAACAGATGACGGAAGAAGCCAACTCCATTGTGGAGAAACTTGAAAGTCAGAAGCATTTGTCGTCAATAGTTCTTTATGATGAAAATTGGAAAAAGGGAGTAATCGGTATAGTGGCTTCACGTCTGACGGAAATCTATTTCCGTCCGACTGTAGTGTTGACCATGAGTGACGGCATGGCTACGGGTTCGGCACGAAGTGTTGCCGGATTTGACATTTATGATGCCATAAAGAGTTGCCGTGATCTGCTTGAAAACTTCGGAGGCCACACCTACGCCGCCGGATTGTCTCTGAAAGCGGAGAATATAAAAGAATTCAGGCGCCGTTTCCAACAGTATGTCAATGAACATATCATGCCGGAACAGACAATGCCGATACTTGATATCGAGGAAGTCATTGACTTCAAGGACATAACAAAGAAGATGCACGCTGATCTGAAGAAGTTCGCGCCTCATGGTCCATGCAATCCGAAACCGTTGTTCTGTACGCGTAATGTTTATGATTACGGTACGAGTAAGGTCGTTGGCCGCCACCAGGAACACATCAAACTGGAACTTGTGGACAGTCAGTCGAGCAACGTCATGAACGGTATCGCGTTCGGACAGAGTTCCGCCGCGCGGTACATAAAGAGCAAACGGTCATTCAATATCGTATATACAATAGAGGAGAATACATATAAGCGCGGTGAGGTGCAATTGCAGATAGAGGACATCATGCCGTCGGAAGATTGAGAATATGCAATCAGACAAATACACAGACATCCTCCGCAAATACTGGGGCTACGATGATTTCCGCGGTATCCAGAGAGAAATAATCGAGAGTATAGGCAGTGGCCATGATACCCTTGGATTAATGCCGACCGGCGGCGGAAAATCAATCACGTTTCAAGTACCGGCATTGGCTCAGGAAGGTGTGTGTATCGTAATCACTCCGCTCATTGCGCTGATGAAGGATCAGGTAATGAACCTGAAACGGCGCGGCATACGCGCTGCTGCCATATACTCGGGGATGACGCGCAGTGAAATTGTCACTATACTCGAAAACTGTATCTTTGGAGCCATACGCATACTTTATGTTTCTCCTGAACGGCTTTCTTCCGAAATTTTCCAGACTAAGGTGAAGCACATGCAAGTGAGCTTTATCACCGTGGACGAAGCCCATTGCATAAGCCAATGGGGATATGATTTCCGCCCGGCATATCTGAAAATTGTGGACATCCGGCGTATTCACCCGTCCGTGCCGGTTCTCGCCTTGACGGCAACAGCAACCCCAAGTGTTGTCGACGATATTCAGGAACGGCTTGGATTCTCGGAGAAGCGCGTGTTCCGCATGAGTTTTGAACGGAAAAATCTGGCGTATGTGGTACGTCGGACAATGGATAAACGACAGGAGATGGTACATATTCTGCAATGCGTAGAGGGAAGTGCCATTGTCTATGTGCGAAGCAGAAGAAAAACAAAGGAGATTGCCGAACTGTTGTGCGCAAGAGGAATTGAGGCAACTTACTACAATGCCGGATTGGAAAACGCTCAGAAGGACGAGCGTCAAAAAGCCTGGCAGAGCGACAAAACACGCGTGATGGTAGCCACAAACGCGTTTGGAATGGGCATTGACAAGCCGGACGTTCGCATTGTCATCCACATGGATATGCCTGACAGCATTGAAGCATATTTTCAGGAAGCTGGGCGCGGTGGGCGTGACGGAAAGAAATCATACGCCATACTGCTGTGGAACAAGGGTGACATAGGCAAAATCAATAAACGCATAAAAAGCACGTTTCCAGACAAGGAATACATCAAAACAGTCTATGAACATCTTGCCTATTTCTATCAAGTGCCAACCGGAGCCGGATATAATATGACTTTCGAATTCGGATTGGACAAATTTTGCCACATTTACGGGCATTTTCCATTATATGCTGATTCTGCACTGAAACTTCTCGATAATGCCGGCTACATTGAGTATATGGAAGAGCAGGATAATTGCGCGCAGGTTATGTTCATCGTATCGCGCAACGATCTCTACCGGTTGGAAAACAATTCGGAGGCTGAAGACAAGCTCATTGTCGAAATGTTGCGTAATTACGGAGGCCTGTTCAACGACTACTGTTATATTGACGAGAGCTTTCTCGCTTATCAGACAGGTCTGACCATGCATGAGGTCTACATGAATCTGAAACTTCTGAACCAGAAACGCATCATAAGTTTTATCCCTCACAAACGCACGCCGCTCATACGCTATCGACAGCGGAGGGAAGACACCAAGCATATTGTTTTTCCCAAAGAAGTTTATGACGACCGGAAACGGATTTATATCAAACGTATAGAGGCTATGGCGTCGTATGCTGCTGCAACAGGCAAATGCCGCAGCCAGATGCTTCTCGGATACTTTGGTGAGAAGGCCGGACACGAATGCGGAATATGTGATATATGCCTGGAACAACGTCACGAAATTGTGAATGATAGGACAATAGCCCAAACGGAGAAAGAGATAATGGCACTTTTTGCTGATGGGAACCAACATCATGTGACGGAACTTCATGCTATCAGACGACCATATGAACAGATAGATGCAGCCTTGAGACATTTGCTTGATGAAGAAATGCTGTATTCAATGGACGGAATGCTGTCAAAATGAATTTTGAGGTCTGACATAGACAGAAAAACCGGAAAGATTCGGTGTTTTGGAAAATTATTTCTATCTTTGTATGGCTATTTAAACCTCAAGAACAAGTCAAACAAATAAAATAGAAACAAAACAATGAAGAGTGATCCGAAAGAGTGTCTCTATTGTCAGAACAATGAGACACTGAAAAGCCTTATGATTGAAGTGGCACAGTTGAGCGTGTCGCGCATGTTTATATTCAAGGAGCAGACATACCGTGGACGGTGTCTTGTTGCCTACAACGAACATGTGGATGATCTTAATTTGTTGAGCGACGAACAGCGAAACGCATTCATGAGCGACGTGGCAAAAGTGACACGTGCAATGCAGAAGGTATTCAACCCGGCCAAAATAAATTATGGTGCATATTCCGACACACTGGAACATCTTCATTTCCATCTCATACCCAAATATGTCGGAGGACCGGATTTCGGTGGTGTGTTCCGCATGAATCCCAAGGAAGTCTATCTCTCTGATGAAGAATATACCCAGATGGCTGAGGCTCTGAAAAAAGAATTGTAATCCAGTTTACACATTAAATGAGGGTGTGGTTGAATCACAAACGTTCAGCCACACCCTCGTCCTTTATCTGTAGAGTGGAAAGTCTTTATTCCTCAAATCTACGTTCCACAACCTCCCAGTCTATTATCTTCCACAGTTGGGAAAGATGTTCTGCGCGCCTGTTCTGATAGTCCAGATAATAAGCGTGTTCCCATACATCGAATGTAAGCAAAGGCCGCAAATTATGTCTTACGGGATTACCTGCATTCGATTCCTGGCTTATTATTAGTTTGCGGGAATTGTCAGCTGACAGCCACACCCAACCGGAACCGAATAGTGATACTCCTTTGGCTACAAATTCATTACAGAAAGCATCAAAAGAGCCAAACTGGCTTTCGATGGCCTTGATAAGTTTGCATGAAGACACTGTCGCATTTTCGCCGGCCGGTCGGAACTGAGTGAAATAGAGGCTATGATTAAGAACCTGTCCGGCATTGTTCAACACAGCACCTTCGCCCACTCTGACAATATCCTCCAGGCTCATTTCCACATATCTGCTTCCTGGCAGGGCATCGTTAAGATTGTTGAGATACGTCTGTAGATGCTTACCATAATGATAGGCAATAGTTGACGAACTGATTACCGGTTCAAGACTGTCTGCCTCGTATGGCAAAGTTACCAACTCGAATTTTCCATTTACTGCTTTTGTTTCCATAATGAATAATTTTATTTGTTAGTTATCCTGTTGAACCTAATTGCAGGTGCAAGTCAGATGAAAGATTTCTATATGACAAAATTCCTGCCACCGGTTCGTTTTCTATTTGCAAAGATACGCCATTCCATGCGGCAGATGACAGAGCGAGCAGTTAAATACGTAAAAAATCCCTTTAATTTATTTGGCTTTTATGATTTTTTGCCACTTGTTTACATCAAAACAGATAAACAGAATGTCATGAAAGAGCATCCGGAATATGCGGATTCATCTTTCATGACATTCAAATATACGAAAATTCAATCTTAGGCTAAATCATAGCTATGATATTTATTCTGCATTATTCTCCGGACGGAGCTGACGCACAGTTTCGGCAGCACGCCACATTTCCATGTTGCGCATGGCTTCCAGTTCCTTGTTGAGTCCCTCACGATAGTCAGCCTTAGAGTTACTGTCGATAGAAATCTGGGCCTCGTTGCCGGTCTTGACAGAATAGTAGAGCCACTGCATCACAGGCTTGATGGCGTCACGGAAGCGGGGAGCCCAATCGAGAGCGCCGCGCTGTGCCGTTGTGGAGCAGTTTGCATACATCCAGTCCATACCTTTCTGTGCGAAGAGCGGCATCAGGCTTTGTGTGAGTTCCTCAACGGTCTCGTTGAAAGCCTCTGACGGAGAGTGACCGTTCTCACGGAGCACCTCATACTGAGCCTCCAGCAATCCTTCGATTGCACCCATCAGTGAACCGCGTTCACCAGTAAGGTCACTGGTTGCCTCACGCTGGAACGTTGTCTTGAAGAGATATCCGGCACCGATACCGATACCGAAAGCTATTGTCTTTTCCTCTGCCTTGCCGGAAGCATCCTGATATACGGCGTATGAGCAGTTAAGACCGCGTCCCTCAAGGAACATTGTGCGGAGAGAGGTTCCCGAGCCTTTGGGAGCGACGAGGATCACGTCTATATCTGATGGAGGAACCACACCCGTGCGGTCGCTCCAGTTGATGGCGAAACCATGTGAATAATACAGAGTCTTGCCCGGTGTGAGATAAGGCTTGATAGCCGGCCATGCCTGAATCTGACCTGCGTCAGAGAGCAGCATACAGATAATTGTACCCTTCTCTGCTGCTTCCTCGATGGAGAACAGAGTCTTGCCGGGCACCCATCCGTCAGCCACGGCCTTGTCGTATGTCTTGCCCTGACGCTGACCTACAATAACGTTGAAGCCGTTGTCACGCAAGTTGCATGCCTGACCGGGACCCTGAATGCCATAACCGATAACGGCGATAGTTTCATTCTTCAACACTTCACGAGCTTTCTCCAATGAAAATTCTTTGTTGGTGACAACTGTTTCTATAACGCCACCAAAATTCATTTCTGCCATAATTATTATATCTTTTTATGTCCGGCTCATATTGCCGGGCGTTTGTTGTTAATTACTTCTCATCATCCAAATGACAAACAATTATAATCCGGATGATTACTCCTTGTCACTTAAATGAGCTGCAAAAGTACAAAATTAAAACGAAAAAGCCAAATATACTTTCAGATTTTTACAAAACAGAGCTTGCATCTGCACACTTCCACTTCTTTTGCGCCGTTTTCTTCCTGCTTCGCAACGCGCACGCAACAGTCATCCCCGTCCGTCTGTTCTACATAGAAGTTTAACCGGTCGCCTCCATGGCTTTCCGCCACGTATGCTATTTCGAAACGGCGCAGGCGATGTTCCATATACCATGACACGGGGAACAAATCAAGCACATGCTCTATATACTTCACCGAGTTCACATGGCCGTTGACATCCACATCATTATAATATGTGTCAATCGTTCTCAGAAGTTTTGCGTCACAGCTCATCTTCACACGCGAACTCTTTTCTATCGGACATTCGCGTTCCGTCTCAATCCATTCGCTGATTGCTCCGTCGCGTATTGCGAATATATCCTGCGGCTGACGCGAATCAGTGTCTATCATAGCCCACACGCTGCGACCATAGCCGAACACCCGTCCGTCCGCTCCCACTACACGGAAGTTTCGGTTGGTGAAATACTTCATAGCGCTTTCCACCCACGTTTCCACCTGAAACTTGTCATACTGCGCCGGCATCT
This sequence comes from uncultured Prevotella sp., assembly GCA_947170725.1. Classification (GTDB taxonomy): domain Bacteria; phylum Bacteroidota; class Bacteroidia; order Bacteroidales; family Bacteroidaceae; genus Prevotella. The sequence continues at coordinate 16,015 of CAMVUM010000023.1, read as the reverse complement.
CTTCCATCTCTACCGCAAGCCGTGAGAGCACCCACGTTTTGTGTCTCGGATTGAGATAGTCCATTCCGAAACCGCGTTCCGTCGAATGAAAGTCTGCCGCATTGAGCAGATGATTACCCAAATGTCCCATAAAGAGCCGGTGAGAAAAGTCACAATGGAACGGCTCTGCCATAAAATCGTATCGTCCTGTCTTGTCCATATTATTTTTAGTTATGAGTAAAGAGTGGTGAGTGAAGAGGTATGATTACCTTTTGTCGCATGTTTATTAGCAAAGCTGAGCAAATCTGCATTCATACTTCGAGCCTATAAGAGCATATCATACCTCTTCGCTCTTCACTCATATCTCTTCGCTCATCATTCATACCTCTTCACTCTTCGCTCATATCTCCTCACTCATCATTCTGCAATCTTAACTGATGAAATTTTTCTCTCTCTGCTCCAGATAGTCCGTCACTTCCTCTTGCGTGCTTCGCGTCACGGCGATACGGCCGGAACGGGTGTACTGAAGAACGCAGTTGAAATCATTCAGAACCTTATACAGGCTCAGAATCTCTTCCGTCCGTCCGTTCTTCATGACGATCACGTATGTGGGATTCACTTCCGTGATGGTAGCCTCGTGGCGGCGTATAGTCCTTGAAATCTCCGGATTGTTCATCACAACGTCCGTTGACAGCTTATAGAGTCCTGTCTCACGGATGAACAGCTCGTCATCGGTATAGAACAGAGCCTTCACCACGTCAATCTTCTTCTCTATCTGCCGCGTTATTTTCGTTATCTGGTCTTTGTCACTCCATGCTGTGATGGTGTACTTATGTATTCCATCTATGCTTGACGCCGACACGTTCAGGCTCTCGATGTTCACCTGACGGCGTGTGAATACGGCAGTAATCTGATTGAGAATACCGGCAAGATTCTCCGAATAGACCAACAGTGTATATAATGTCTTTTCTTCCATGCTTTTTTAAGTTATGAGTTATGAGTGCAGAGAACAGAGGTCTGATATGTCTTGTTGACGGACATGCCCCAAAGGTAATCATACCCCTTCATTCATCACTCTGCGCTCTGACCCTAAAAGTCAGATGTCTATTGACAACATCATCTCGTCCACACTCTTTCCCGGAGGTGTCATCGGTAGAACGTTGTCATCCTCCTTTATGGCACACTCAAGAATATACGGGCCATCAGTAGACAGCATTTTTTCAACGGCCGATGCTAGTTCCGCGCGCTCCGTCACGACGGCATACGGAATATGGTATCCTGCCGCAATCTGACTGTAGTCCGGATTCATCATCTTAGTGAACGACTGGCGGTGACCGAAGAACATGTCTTGCCACTGGCGCACATTGCCCAGATAGTTGTTGTTCATCAGAATCATCTTCACCGGCGTCTGCTGTTCCATGATGGTGCCTAGTTCCTGTATGCTCATCTGGAATCCACCGTCGCCCGAGAACATGCAGACCGTACGGTCAGGAGCACCGAAAGTCGCACCGATGGCCGCCGGAACACCGAATCCCATCGTGCCCAATCCGCCGCTGGTGACGATAGAGCGCTTCCTGTTATACTTGAAATAGCGGCTGGAGAACATCTGGTTTTGACCGACGTCAGTAACCAAAATCGCTTCGCCCTTCGTCGCCTCAGCCACTGCGTTGACCACCTCGCCCATCAGCAGCGGCCCGTCCGCCGGATGTATTGCCGGCTCTATCACGGCCTCGCGCTCCTGAGCGTCAAGCGGCTTGAAACTCTCAACCCAATCCTTGTGTTCGTTCTTTTTTAGCAGACGCGTTATGGCCGGCAGCGTCACCTTGCAGTCGCCAATAACAGCCACATCAGTCTTGATGCACTTGTCAATCTCCGAGTGGTCGATGTCGAGGTGTATCACCTTTGCTTGCTTTGCGTATGTCGACGGCAGTCCCGTCACGCGGTCGCTGAAACGCATGCCTATGGCAATCAACACGTCACATTCCTGTTCCTTTATGTTCGGGGCCAGATTGCCGTGCATTCCGAGCATACCCATATTGAGCGGATGTCCCGTAGGCAGCGCCGACAGTCCGAGCAATGTGCGGGCGGCCGGAATACCGGCTTTTTCGATAAACTCAACCAGCTCATTGTGAGCGTTTCCCAACTCTACGCCCTGACCGACGAGTGCCAACGGACGCTCCGCTTTGTTTATCAGCTCGGCTGCAGCGGCTATAGCCGTTTCGTCCGGCTTGGGATAAGGCACATAACTGCGCACAAAATCCACGTGCTGTGGCTCCCACTCGGTTGTGGTCACCTGTGCATTTTTAGGGAAGTCGAGCACAACGGGGCCGGGTCTGCCTGTGCGGGCTATATAAAAAGCCTTGCTGACAGCCCACGCTATATCCTCGGCACGGCGTATCTGATAGCTCCACTTCGATATAGGTTGCGCCACACCAACGAGGTCCACCTCCTGAAAGGCGTCAGTGCCGAGTGCCGCCGTGCCCACCTGTCCGGCAATAACGACAATCGGTGTTGAGTCGAGCATGGCGTCAGCCACACCCGTCAGTGTGTTTGTTGCACCGGGGCCACTGGTCACGATACACACGCCTACATCGCCGCTGACCCGTGCATAGCCTTCGGCGGCATGTGTCGCCGCCTGTTCATGACGCACCAGTATATGGTCAAACGCTTTCTTCTCACCTCTCGTATAGTCGTAAAGCGCATCGAACACCGGCATTATCGAACCTCCCGGATAACCGAAGATGGTATTCACGCCCTCATTTTTGAGGGCCAACATTAGTGCTTCTGCTCCTGTAATCATATTTCTTTTCTTTAAGGAGTTCTCATTCAATCACTCTTACTCCGCCCTTGTCCGCCGAGCTGACGCTTTGGGCGTATGCCCTCAGGGCTTTAGACACCACGCGGTCGCGCGTCAGCGGCTGCTGTGGTCTTGCTGCCAGTTCCTCGTCCGACAGGCGCACGTTGATTGAGCGGTTGGGTATGTCTATCTCTATGATGTCGCCATCCTTTATTTTTCCGATGTTTCCGCCGGCGGCAGCCTCTGGCGATATATGGCCGATGCTCAGGCCACTCGTTCCGCCGGAGAAGCGTCCGTCCGTTATCAGGGCGCACTCCTTGCCGAGGTGCATGCTCTTTATATAGGAAGTGGGGTAGAGCATCTCTTGCATGCCAGGGCCGCCCTTCGGGCCTTCGTGGGTGATAACGACGCAGTCGCCGCTGACCACCTTGCCGCCGAGGATGCCGTCGCAGGCAGCCTCTTGCGAGTCGAACACTTTTGCCGGACCGCTGAAGCGCCATATACTCTCGTCCACGCCGGCCGTCTTGACCACGCATCCGTCCTGTGCAATGTTTCCGAAGAGCACGGCCAGACCGCCGTCCTTCGTATAGGCATGTTCCAGGTCGCGGATGCAACCGTTGGCGCGGTCCGTGTCGAGCGTGCCCCAGCGTGTGTCCTGACTGCCCATCTTCGTCGAGAAACGGCCGCCGGGCGCACTCTGATATATCCTGTCGGCCTCGGCGTCCACCGTTTCGGCCGTGATGTCATATTTCGCCATTGCCTCGGCCAGCGTCAGTCCGTCGACGCGGCGCGTGGTGCCGTTGATTAGTCCGCCCTTGCTCAGCTCGTTCATGATACCGAGTATTCCGCCGGCACGTCCGCACTCCTGTACACTGTATTTTTGGGTGTTCGGAGCCAGCTTGCACAGACACGGCACACGACGGCTCAGCGCGTCGATATCCTTCATCGTGAACTCAGCGCCGGCCTCCTGAGCCACAGCCAGCAGATGGAGCACGGTGTTTGTACTTCCGCCCATGGCGATGTCGAGCGTCATGGCGTTGAGGAAAGCCTCGCGTGTGGCTATCGAGCGCGGCAGAACGCTCTCGTCGCCGTCCTCATAGTATGCCAGCGCGTTTTTCACCACTTGGCGTGCAGCAGTCTTGAACAGTTCTATGCGGTTCTTATGTGTGGCAAGAATCGTTCCGTTGCCCGGCATGGACAATCCGATAGCCTCGGTCAGCGAGTTCATAGAGTTTGCCGTGAACATTCCCGAACAACTGCCGCAGCCCGGGCAGGCACAGCCTTCTATTTCGGCCATCTCCTCGTCGGTCACGCTCGGATCGGCACCTTTCACCATCGCCGTAATCAGGTCGGCGTTCTCGCCGCGCCAGCGTCCGGCCTCCATTGGGCCACCCGAACAGAACACGGTCGGAATGTTGAGCCTCATTGAGGCCATCAGCATGCCCGGCGTCACTTTGTCGCAGTTAGATATGCAGATCATGGCGTCAGCCTTATGTGCGTTGACCATATATTCCACCGAGTCGGCGATGATGTCGCGTGAGGGTAGCGAATAGAGCATGCCGTCATGCCCCATGGCGATGCCGTCGTCGATGGCTATCGTGTTGAATTCAGCCGCATAGCATCCCATGGCCTCTATTTCCTGTTTTACTATCTGTCCGATTTCGTGCAAGTGGGTGTGTCCCGGGACAAACTGGGTGAACGAGTTGACCACCGCGATGATGGGCTTTCCAAATTGCTCACGTTTCATACCCGTGGCGACCCACAGCGCGCGGGCTCCTGCCATCCGTCGTCCTTCCGTACACACGGCACTTCTCAATTTATGCTTCATATCCTATTATAATATGGTATTGTCAAAATTTCCTGCAAAGGTACGCCGTTTTTCCCTAACGGCCAACTAATCTTTTAACAATTTCGCTTGTCTGTGCTAATTTATAACTAAAATCAATATTTTCCTTTTAATTTATAACATAATATTGCACTTTTAATGCTGATTTGTGTAATTCCGCGGTACGACAAGACCTCCATTTTGTCACCAAAGAGTCGGTGATTGGGATCGAATGCTAAAATATGACCGTCCACATGAGACACACCATACCCTTCGGGACAAACATCAATATAATGAAACGCAAAGATGCAAATATACATAAACACAAAGCCTCTGCTCCATGGAATTTAGTAATAATATCTATTTCTGTTACTCGGTGCCAATGGTGCCAGTCTCGGTGCCAATATCAGTGCCGTCATTTCTGGTTCATCCTGTGTGCTATGTCATTCCAAATGCCGGATGAATCCCAGATTTGTAACTAAAATTCCTGTTTTTTGCCCAACGAGAGCAGGGACTTTCTGAAATAATTCGTCCGCGGGCGCAAATATCGCAAGCATGCGCGTATCAAAAATTAGGGGTCGCCGTGAATTATTATTTACATATTTTGTAAGGCATTCATTTATAGCTACTTACAATCCATGTCATTCCCGCCACATTTCTGCAAGACCGTGGTGAACTTGCCGTAAGGGCCTCCCGGGGATGTAACGAAGGCCTTACGGCAATGCAACGGGGCTGCCGTTGCACTCTCAAAGCGGCCCCGTTGCATCCTCGGGAGGCCCTTACGGCTCAAAAATGGTATCTTTTCCGGACAAAATTCGCAATCAAAAACTCACGGAAATATAGACTCCGGAAGAGCCGTAAGGGCCTCCCGGCTCTCCTCACCCCTGTTTTTGTGACGAAAACCGGGGCAGAATCAAGCCGGAAAGAGCTGGAAAGAGCCAAAAAGAGTCCGAAAATGAGCTAAAACGGAAGAAAATCCGAACACGATTTTGTAAAGGAAAAACAAAATGAGTATGTTGGGAAACCATCAAATAGCAGGGAGAAAGTTTTATAGAACGCAACAGTAGGGACAAATTTTTCGCTACCGTGCGGTTCAGCAACACCCTCTTGGCAACTTACGCGGATTGCAAATCACAACTGTTCAGGTTGTTTTCCGAGCAGCCATGAATAACATAACACCTCATGTAATCATACCTCTCCACGCCTCAAGCCAACTTTTTTCTAAAAAAACAACTTTTTTGTTAACATTCCGCCCCTTTGTGCGTTATATATACAGAATGACGACAGAAGAGTATGAACTGATAGCCCGAAAACTCCGGCCGCGCCTGTTCAGCATAGGCCGCGAGTTCTTCGGAGACAGCGATACCGCCGAGGACATAGCTCAGGAAACGCTGATGCGCCTGTGGGTGATGCGAGGCAGGGTTGCGGCCGACACCGGCGTTGAGGTGTTGACCGTGCGCATGGCCCGCAACGTCTGTGTGAGCGAATGGCGACGGCGGAAGGTGAGGCAGGCAGTCAGCGATCTGTCGACAGCCGCGGCACAGCCGGACAACGCCGATACAGACAGCATTATGACCGAACATGACAACGCCCGGCTGCTGAGAACAGCCGTCGGCCGGCTCACGCCAACGGAACAACGGCTGTACCGGATGCGCCACGAGCTGTACATGGACATCAGTCAGATCACGGCGGCCACCGGCATAGGGGAGCGTTCCGTCAGTGCGATGCTGAGCAAGGCAAGACGCCAGTTTTTAGAAATGATTAAACGAGGAGGATGCTTATGACAACGATTGACATGAACAAAAGAAAGACGGGAAACATCCCTTCCGAGGCAGACATTCTAAGGGAGCGTTTTCTTGCCGGAGAAACCACACGGGAGGACGAGGCGCGGCTCTACGCCCTGCTGGACCGCCCCGGAGCGACAGCCGAGGACCTGGCGCTGATTAGCATAATCCGCCTTCCCCCGGCCGGTTATGACATGGAGGCATGGCTCACGGAGGACGAAAGCCAGACATACTATGAGATTGTCGCCGGCCGGAAACGCCGTTGGAGAACCATGACAGGATTGGCGGCTGCGGCCGTTGTCATCGTCGGCGTCTTCCTTATGGGACTGCACATCGGTCGCAATGACACCATCGTGGACAACACAAATAATAATATAATGACGGCTCACGTGACTTCTACGGTCCCATTGCCGGCCGTAGCAGCACCGACGCCGGCCGACGGACCTGCCACACATCACGGACAGACGGAACGTCCGACAGCCGGACAGCAACAGCCGGCCGGACAGCTTCCGACGACAGAACATCACCGGCCGACCAGCCCGACGGCGGCAACGGGCCAAGAACCTCGGCTCCTGGCGCAGGCCACCGAACCGACATCCACCGCCGCCAGTCATGAGAGCGCCGCCGTTCGGGAGACAGCTGGCATGACGGCGGCCGACAGCATGGCGATGATGATAGAGCGGATGGAGCGCGACCTCGACAACCTCAGCGACAGCGTCTATCTGGCCCATGTGGAGCAGATAATCAGGACCGACGAGCGGTTTCAGAAGCTGATAGGCAAGATCCTCATCAACAACATGAACCGCCAGGACACTCCCGAAGAGGCATACAACATCAACAACAAATAATTCAAATTCCGAATGTACGCTGATGAAGTAGTAAAAAGGAGTCAGAGGGAGATATCGCTCCCTATGGTCGCTAAGAAGATAAAGGACGACAGTTCTAAACGCTTGAACATTTGTCCTCTATCTCCCTCTATCTCCCTTTCAGAAACTAAAAACCAACTGCAATATGAAAACCATTCTTACCATTATCGCATCGCTGTTGCTCACCGCAGCAGCCACAGCCAACACCACTGCCGGCCAGCCGAAAAACGGCATGAAGAAAGAAATCGGACGCCAGATGAAAGCGAACAAGAATAAGCAGCCCAATACAGCCGACGCCATGAAGAAAGAGGTGGAGCGTTTCGTCAAGACTGACGATAAGAAAATAGGTTTCTCCCATCCGGGAACGGGCCACTACGTCTGGAACTTCAAATACATGCTCAGCGAGAGCGACGCCGCCTCTGGACGGTTGCCGAAATCGCTCCAAAGACTTGACCGCGCCTTCATACGCACCGGCGGCAAAGCCACCACAACGGTGACCCACTGTCCGGCTGACGGCGAATCACCGTTCCATTGGATTTCCTTCTCGTGGCCCGACACCTACTGGAAACGCATCTGGTTCAACTATAACATGCGCGACGATTTCACCTACCGGTTCTCCACTTTCATCAGTCCGGACGACTCCATACGCACGCTCTACGCCATCGTCTGGAGACGGGAAAAGTTCTACGATAAGGACTCGTTGGTCTGCAACACCATCGACGGCTATCTGATAAAGATGGAGGGCAATCACTGGCGCATCGACGACCTGAACACGACCTACGTTCCCGGCCGCGACCGCTCCAACAAAAGCAAGGCGGCTCCAACCGACACTACCGCCTTTGCCGAGCTGCGCGAGAAGACGAAATACATAGCCGGTCTGTATGCCACCAACGAGTCCAACAACGACGAAAGGGGATGTGACGCCGCCGTCTACTTCTTCCACAAGCTCGCGGAAGACCTCAACAGCACGCTGACCGTCAAGCAGTTTGACGAGATAGGCGACATTGCCAAAAGGATGTACACAAGCAACTCCAACTGCCAGCGGAACAGTATTTTGGGCAAAGCCATGGCAACCTTGCGAGAAAAAAGCAAAAAACGACCGTTATCACTCACGGCGGCACGTACCGTCCGCAACAGGCCGTTCATGAGAAACGAGTTTCAGGCGAAACTCATCAGAGAGAATTTCGTTAGGCCAAATGAAATGGACGGAACGCTGCGTGAGCGGACCATCAGCGGAACCGTTGAGCCCGGAACGGGCGAGCTGACAATCCGGCCGGTCACATTTCCGTTCAACGGCGCTGAAGAAGACATCACGATCGGTGAGGACGGCCGCTTCACATGCACCTACGAGGCTGAGCCCGACCAGATATTCGAGATTGCCGACGACAAGGGCCATACCTACGCTTTCGTAGCCGACAGCGTGCCGGTTGTAGTCGACATGGGGCGACGCCGGATAATGAGTGCTTCGGAGCTCAACCGAAAGTTCATGGTCTGCCAGAACCGCATGTACGACTACGAGCGCGAGGCGAAGAAATATACCACCGATATTGATGGATATACGCTGACGTTCGACAACGACGGCATGCTCGCTCTCATCGACAGCGCCGACGCTGCCTCCGACCGCATCATCCGCGCAAACATGGACAGCCCCATCGCGGCCTACTATCTCTCACAGACCTACTCCAACATGAGCTACGAACGCCTCGGAAGCCTGCTCGACAGCACCCGGGCCTACGCCTCCCATGCGGCCATGCAACCCGTTTGGCAGTTCTACCGGAACATGGAGAAGCGCCGTCCCGGACTCATGTACACCGATGTGGAGCTGACTGCCCCCGACGGGGCCACCCACCGGCTGAGCGAATATGTCGGACGCGGCTACGTGCTGCTGTACTTCTGGAATATGGACGGGGCGAGCCGCGGAGAAATCCCCATGCTGAAGATTATGAACCGGCGCTATAAGGACGAGGGGCTCAACATCATCGGCGTCTACCTCAACTCCAACCGTGAGAATTGGGCGAAATATGTGGAGAAGCGCGGAATCCACTGGACACACCTGTCAAACCTAAATGACTTCAAATCCGAGATAGCCCGGACCTACGGCATCACGTCATTGCCGGAATATGTGCTCATCGGCCCGGACGGACGGATTGTCTCTTCCGGTCTCATCGACCACTGGCTGGAGAATGAAATCAAGGAAATATTCGGGAAGAAGGGAGATAGAAGGAGATAAAGGGAGATAAAAGGACAAATGACCAAATGCTTAAGGCTATCGTCATCCATCTTCTCATCGACCGCAGGGAACACTATCTTTTAGTGACTCCCCATGTCTCCGATTAATCGAGAACAATGCTTTTTTTTAGTTAAATAAGAATCAGGCCGCAAGTAAGGCCGGCGGGCATTGACATGTGAATGACGGTGCCCGTTTTCTACTAAAATTATATGACAAAGCGAAAAAGTGTCTGCGGATATAATATTTGACAGAAAAGAGCGTTTGTTCTATTGTATGACATAATCAGACCAATTCAAATATTAACACATTCAATAAACTAATGAGAAAACAAATCGTGCTCATTGTCTGCTTCCTTGCGGCCATCGCAATGCAGGCACAGACAACATCCGACACAAAGGACTCAAAAAAGAAGGAAAAGAAAATCAACATCGGCGGCAGCGTCTATGACTCTTTCACACGCAGCAAGCTGGCAGCTTTCATAACGCTGATGGATCAGGACTCGACCGTTGTGGACACAATGACATGCCGTGTCAGCGACCGTGGTTCATGGTCGTGGTATAACTTCAGTGTGCCGCGGGTGGAGAAGAAGTATATCGTCAAGGCTTCGCATGAAGGGTATCAGGACTGTTATGTGGACTTTGAGATAAAGAACCTGAGGCGGAAACAATACTTTGGAATTCCGCAGCATCTCATGAAAATACGCCGCAACAACAGCATGGACGGCCGCAGCCTGGACGAGCTGGTGGTCAAGGGCACACGCGTGCAGATAGCCTATCGCGGCGACACCATCGTCTACGACGCCGCGGCGTTCAATCTTCCCGAAGGCTCGATGCTAGACGGGCTTATCCGTCAGATGCCAGGAGCGGAGATAAAGGACAACGGCGACATCTATGTGAACGGCAAGAAGATAGAAAATCTGCTGCTCAACGGAAAGAATTTCTTCAAAGGCGACAACAAGGTGATGCTCGAAAACCTTCCATATTTCACCGTGAAGAACGTTCAGGTCTATCACAAGAGCACGGAAAAGAGCGAGCTTGTGGGCCGCGACATAGAAGAGAAGGAGTTTGTCATGGACGTGAAGCTGAAGCGCGAGTACGCCCGTGGCTACATTGCCAACGCAGAGGCTGGCGCCGGAACGGAAGAAAGGTGGATGGGCCGCGCTTTCGGACTATTCTATAACGACTACACCCGCCTGTCGGCTTTCGCCAACATCAACAACGTCAACGAAGACCGGAAGCCCGGAAACGACGGCGACTGGAAGCCGGCCGACATGCCGCGCGGACTTCTCAAGACACGCCAAGTGGGCGTTGACCTTGAGACAGAGGACAAGGAGAAGACTTTCAACGAAAGTTTTTCGTCCACACTGACATGGAAAGACGCCGACAACGAGACAAACACGGCATCCGAGAGTTTTGCCACCGACGGAAGCATCTACCGCGGAAGCTCGTCGAAAACGCTCAGTGATGACTTCCGTTTCCAGATGCAGAACCAACTTCGTTTGAGGAAATTGGGCATTCACTCATATACATGGCTCAGCTATACCAATGGCAACAGCTTTTCTGAGAGCATGGACTCCACCTTCACCACAACACTCACAAACAGAAGATACAGCATCGGACTCAATAAGAACCGAAGCATCAATATAAACCAACACTTGTTTTGGTTCAAAAGTTTTGAGTCAGGAGACTACATGTCAATCAATATCTCCGGTAATTACTATAACAACAAACCAGCCGAATATTTCAGCCTTTCCCGCACCGACTACGTCGCCACGAGCGAGCAAGACCTGCGCAACAGCTATACGGACAGTCACACGAGCAATTATAGCTATGGTATTACAGGAGAATATCAGTTTGCCCTGCCCGATGAATGGGAACTAAATCCGTCTGTCGGATACTGGCAGAACCAACAGAGCGTAACCAACGGCTTCTACCGGTTGGACATGCTGGACAATGAACGCTACGAGGAGTTCGGTCTGCTGCCCTCCACCCGCGACTCGCTCGACATGGCGCTGGACGCCGACAACAGCCGCATCTCCACCACTATGGTACGCGAATATACCGGTAGGATAAGGTTGTCAAAATATACAGACAAGATGAGTTTCAACGTTTCTCTGCCCGTCAGCCGGCTGACAGAGCGGATGAACTACCACAGCGTCGCACTCGACACCACAGCCCACAGAGCGTATACGGCTTTTGAACCGCACATATTCTTAAGAACATACGGCAAGACACAGCTTCATTTCAGATACGACTTCAGCGTGTCGCGGCCTGATTTCGCGTCGCTCATGCCCGTCAGCAACGACTCCGACCCGCTCTCCATCCGCATCAACAATCCAAACATAAAGAACCGCAGGACGCACAAGTCGGAAGCAACCGTCACATTCAAGAACGATTCACTCGGCTCGTCGGTATATGTCGGTTATGACTTTCGGCTGGAACAGAATGCCCGCGGCACACGCACGACATATAACTCGGCCACCGGTGCCTACACCCGCATGACAGACAACGTCAACGGAAACTGGAGCGGATTGTTGAAAGCAGGATGGCAGCGCCCCATCGACCGGCAGAAACGTCTGCGCTTCGACGTCAACGGAAGCGTGAAATATGAGCGCAGCGTCGACTTCGACATTGCCTACGACACCGACGCCGACGTGCTGAGCAAGGTGACGAACATCTACACCCGCCTCAACGGCAAGGTCTCATACCGCTATAAGAAGCTGTCGGCAGCCATCGTCTCGAAGCTCGTCATGCGCAACAGCACAGGCAACAGCAACAACTTCGAGCATATCAACACCTACGACTATCAGTACGGCGGCAACGCCCAGTACACCATTCCGGGCATCGAGCTGACCGTTGCCACAGACATCAACATGTTCTGCCGCCGCGGCTACAGCAGCAGCGTGATGAACACTGACGACCTCGTGTGGAACGCCCAGCTCACCCGCTCGTTCTTCAAAGGCCGCCTGACAGCCAAGCTCCAGGCTTTTGACCTGCTCCACAGGCTGTCAAACGTGCGCTATAACATCAACGCGCAAGGCCGCACGGAGACATGGTATAACTGTATTCCGCGCTACGTCATGCTGACAGCAGCGTATAAGTTCACTAAGAAGCCGGAGAAGAAGAGGTGATAAGGAGGGAAACTGGAGGGATACGTAATAATAAAAAAATATCCCTGTTTTTAACTTAGTGTCGATACAGAGAATATATCAGAGAAGTATTTTATAATACGCGGTCAGTCGTTCCTTTGTTGTATAAAAGGAGGACTGGCCGCCTTTATGTTGAAGTAATATTTTTATAAAATGTTTTATAGACTGATTTCTTCTTCCCCGTCCTCTCCGGTGTCGTCTTTCTCCTGTTTTTTCAGTTTCGACCTGTTTGCCCTTATTGTAGTGTCTGATATGCCGAGTATATTCTTGATTCTTTCATCGTCAAGTCCCATGTCGCACAGAATCAGGAGTACGAGCAACCCGACAGTCAGCTTCGTGTATTTCATTTTCCACATATAAAAAGTATTATATTCCCTTATGAAATAATAGTCTATCAGACATGAGCGCTCATCGTTTTTCTTAAGAAAAACTTCCTTACCGTCCTTAATGCTGTTATATATGCTGCGTCCACGCCCCAGCCTCATACATAAGTTCTGTTTTATGTCAGCCATTTTCTTGTGCAGCTTCTGTATGGCTTTCTCGTTTTTGGACCTGTCGTTTTCCAATTCCTTGATAGTCTCACTTATTCTGTCCATCTGCTCCTGCTTTTCTTCCAGCACTGAGACATATTCATGCCTGATCTTTTTCGTGAGTCTCTTCATCCGCTTTATGATGCGCTTGTAGTAGCGGATTAGTATCATGATAGCCAAGATGAGGCCCAAAAGGCCGGCTAACGCCAGCGACAATATGATCCATAACCTCATTTCTGCCGTCTCTCTTCTGTGTTCCGCTTCCGTCTTGTCATATTTCATCTGCAGCTCAGCTATGGTGTTTTCCTTTTCTGCTGAGCGTAGAGAGTCTGAAATCTGTATTACCTGCCTGTATGTTTCGTGTGCCTTCTGATTATTCCCGCTTTTGGCAAGAAAATCGGCATATACTGTCAGAATTTCCTTTTTTAGTTCCGGATTCGCGGTTTTAAAAGCCTTATCCCGCATATTTGTTGCTTCTGCCAAGTTTCCTTCACGCAGATATATATCAGATAAGGCGGCAGCCGTGTTATGACGCCATTTTATATTAAGTGATTGCGTAAAATATAATTTCGCAGAATCCAAATCGCCATGACGCAGATACATGCATCCGATATTTGTAAGTGAATTGGATTTATCATAAAAATAATCTGACAAAGGTATCTGCCTCCTGCAGTAAACATCAGCACTATCCAAATTATTCATTTTCTTATATACATAATATATATAGGAATAACTACGGACTACTGTTCCTGTATCTCGCATTTTTAACGCATTAGCAAGAAGCTTTTTACCATACAGAAGAGACAAATCCCAATACCCACAATCTTCATTAATCTCACATAAACTTTCATAATATTTTGATATGAGTTCGTCATTATTCAAATTCTTAGCAACCTCTAATCCTGCTTTTAGCTGTGGAATAGACGTTTCATACTGCTTCCTGTCATACGCTATAATCCCCATATAATAATATGTGCGCGCGAGCTTTTCTTTGTCTCCAATTGCTTGATAATGTTTGAGGCTGAAATCCAACATGCTGTCGGCCGTTGTAGGATAATAACATTTATACTGTGCTTGTGTTAGCAAAAGATAATATAAAGCCTTTCGTCCATCTTCACGCAAGTCAGCTGCTGTATCTATGCGGTTTAGCAATGTGAGAGCAGAATCGGGATTGCTCTCCATCAGTCTGTCGGCATCAGTGAGCAGCTTGAAAGAATCGCGACTGTCAGCACATGCAAACATTATGATTGTGAGTAACGAACATATAAATGTTTTCGTGAATTTGCTATTCATTTCAGTTCTGAGTAGTTCTATTGAATTTGACGTTGCAAAGATACGAAATATTATTTATAACAGAAAAGTCAAACACCAAATGTGTTTATGTTTTTACTTGCATGTATGTGAAAATCCTTTCAAGAAATGGTCGTTGATAACAAAAACGGCCGATTCGTGGGCCAAAATTGTTGCTTTTTTGTTGCTAAAAGCATATTTTTTTGAGGCTTATTTAGAGTTTAACGTGCAGATACACAATGAATTAACTATGTATTTCTGTTGGCAACAAGATTTGCATTTTTTTTAGAATTTCTATGGCGGAAACAAAATCTTTATCCTATCTTTGTAGTGCGATTTGTATGAAGAAATGACCATATCGTGTAAAACAATCAAAAATAAACACTAACCATTCTAAAACAAAAAATGATGAAAAGAACAATTAGAGGAATGAAAAAGATTCTATCCATGGTGGCTTTGATGCTCACCATGCTTCCGGCAGCAGTCAATGCTGGCGATGTTGTCACAACATCACCGGTTACAACAATTCCACGCGCAACTCTGATTAGAATTACAATTGTAAACATCGCTGATTACGAAGGAAAAGTTGAAAGGCCTCATCGCGCTCCAGCCCGCTATACAGATATAGTGGAAGCTACGTTTGATGGTGAGACAAATATCCTTGGCTTTGAGTTTTACAGGCCTTTGTCAGGTGTTGTAATAATAATCAGCAAAGATGGTGTTCCTATTCACTCGGAAATATGCGGTGATGTCTATGAAGGTTCAACGTGTTCATTTCATCTGTCTGAATACGGAGCTGGACAATATGAAATAGAGATAGCTGCCGAAGATTTAGGCGCTGAGTTGTATTGTAGTTTTTCTGTAGAATAATTGTTTAGTAGACTGATACCATGATTTCTGCAATGTGTACCGGATTATTTTTCTTTTCCGGTACACATATTCTACCCACAATCAGATTGCATTAATAATCGTTTTATAACGGTTGCGTGATTTGGGTTCATGGTGAAAGGAGACTAATGTCTTTATGACGAATATATTTATAAACGTTTAGAAATATGATGGTGAAGCTGGCTACCAAAATCAAAGTGTCGGCAAAATTTATAAAATTCAAAAGATATGAAGCGACAAAAGTTTTTAGCTTTAGGAAGTTTTATGCTTGCATTGGTAGCCTTTGCAGGTAGTTACCACACATATTAATTCCAGTTCTGCTGTAGAAGAGAGTGATTTATTGATGGCTAATGTTGAGGCATTGGCTAATGATAATGAAGATGTAAAAAATACAGGTCCTGGTGATCCTTACAAATGTCCGGATGGTAAAGGTAGGGGTAAATTTTGTCTTTCAACAAATAAACATCCTTGTACAGAAACAGACTGTTAAACTAATAACATTTTAAAGTATTAACCATCATCATCTGTAAGATTGGAATCAAGTATTTTATAATTAAAGAGGATATCAAATTTATATTTTTAATAGTAAGTACAAGAGCCTGTCTTTCAGATGATGATTAAAAAAATAATATATATGAGAACAACTTTAGCCATTATACTAATTTCTTTCATCTGTAC
>CAMVUM010000022.1 GCA_947170725.1 uncultured Prevotella sp. | reverse complement strand
GATTCTTCGAAGAATAAACAATAATATTAATTATCAAAAACAACTTAATTATGAAAAAGTACATGGATTATTTCAGCCAGATTACATGGAGCGCCGTATTCTTTATGTGGCTGATACTATCCGACCACATGAGCAATGAGACTCCTATCACGACCACGTTGCTGGCAATCGGATTTATCATCGTCACGATCAGCGTCATACACAAAATCAGGAAGCGCATCGCACCTGAAAAGATGCGGATACCGCTGTCGGACAACAACTGCTCCATGATTATGTTTGTACTCGGACTGGGACTCTTTCTCGACACGAGCAGCGTTGAATACGCTTTCCTTGTAGTCATTGTCGTGGCAACAATAGCGTTAGACGTATGCCGCCGATATCTGAAAGACAACAACTGACACTACAGAAAGCGTAAACACTCACGGCTGTATAGGATTTTGTTTCCTATACAGCCGCGAGTGTGCGTAATAATTAAACATAACGTAATATCAAAAGCATTTTTTGCATATAATTATAAGTCAAACCCAATTATTTTCGTTACCTTTGTAACGAAATAAGCAATAAGACGGAAACCAATTCAAAAAACAATTATATGATAAGATTCACCGGATCTACTCAAACTGCGGCGGCTTTTGCTCCGAGGTTATCCTTGCTGCTCTACGCCCTGCTGCCCGTGACGGAGGCCACCGACTGGCTCTATTATACATGCGCAGCGCTCACTCTCGCGTCCTTTGCTGTTTTCATCGCCGCATCCGTTGTGGCACTGAAGAACGACAAGGAGGAGTGGATGGACAACTTTTGCGGCGACAGACGCACAGGAATGTACGACATGTTCATCGCCATTGCCGGCCTCACCGTCGGTCTCGCGCTCCACAACACCGGCAACAGCATCTTCTGGGGCGTCATCCTCGCTTTATGCGTCATGCAATACGCATTCCCACAGAAGTTCGGAAGCTGCTGAAAGCTCCGGCCGTAGTAAACAAACAGTCCGGCTATGACCACAATATATTTGTAGCCCGCCCCCCAGCCGTAATGGTCCGATGAACCATACGGAACACGACGGGAACGACACGACGGGGAACATTCTCAGAAAGTAAAACCATCACGGACAAGCTTCACCGGCTACCGAATCAAGAACCGGTTCAAGAAAATTGTAAGTACATATTTGCTTGAACCGATTCTTGATTCGGTAGTTTTTCATTTCTACTCCCCTACACTGCCAGCGAATCATCCCAGGCTGAACTAAAATAAACAGTCTGAAAGAGCTGTTGGCATCTGATAGAATAGATTAAATGTATTTACCGGATTTTAAGCCGATACTTTTGAAATATAAGACTACCTTTGCCAAACATTAGTCAACAAAAATAAACTATATGAAAAAAGCATTTCCCGCTCTCCTCCTGACGGCAATGATTGCCACAGGAGCATCGGCACAAGACAAAACAGACGTGACACAAAGCCAAACAACTGACCTGGCACAAAGCCAAACAGACGTAAAACAAGCTCTAACAGACGTGACACAAAGCCAAACGGACATGAATCAGAAGTACCTGACGAGCGACAGTCAGAACCAGTCAGGCAAGTGGCACAGCCTCAAAGTGGGCTTCGACCTCAGCATGACAATGTCGCTCCAGACCCGCGGAATGAAGTTCCAGTCTGATGCTCTTGACCTGACATTCGGCATGGGAGGCCGCCTCAACCTGCTGGCCAGCGTCGAATACATCGACGCCCACCACCATCACACATCGTTCGAAGGCATCGGCTTGGGCGGCGGTCTGTCCTACCGGTTCGGCAACGACAATCTCAATATCGGCAAAGCCGTCTTCAAGGTGGGTAGCACCGTGGGTAACGCCGACTGGAAACATACCTACTATGACGTCTCGTTTCGCATCAATCCGCTCGTCAAAAAGCAGAAATCGCCGCTCTTCATCGGTCTCGGCTACCGCTATGCCGACTCCCACACAGCCGGAATAGGCGACCGCAGTTTCTTCTACGCTTCCGTCGGCGCGACGTTCTGAGGCCGCACAAACCATAGAATCAGAATTCACTTTGCTGAACACAGAAACACGGAGACACAGAGGATAATACTCAAAAAAAACTCTGTGTCTCCGTGTCTCTGTGTTCAATTATATATATGTATATATATCACTGACCTGCGCATGGCAGACGCCACGGCGCGACGCCTCTACGTTGCGGTTCATGTATATATATAAAATAGATATCTGACGTTTCTGTTCAGCTTTCCTCGAAATCAACATATTCGCCTTCATCCTCGGAGAAAATCTTTCGCCGAGCCTGCTCCGGATTGCGGTTGTCGATGATGGTCGTGCCGGAAGATGTCTGTGAGCGGCGACCGCCGGAGGACGACTGACCGGCTCTTGAGGAAGACCTGCCGGAGGATGATGAAGAAGATGTGCGGCCGGATGAGGATGACGCACGACGGCCACCGTGAGAGAACGTATATTGGCTGCTCCGGCGGCCCGTATAGTCCTCACTTCCATAGCTGTCGGGGCCAACTCCCATGATGCGCTGGATCATGTTGCGCATGCGGACTATCGCACTCCAAAAGAAGCGCACGGCCAGCATGACCACTATGGCCATGATGATAAGAAAGAGCAGGGCTATGAAAAGCAGTCCGTGGAGCATACGCGTTATGCTTTATTACGGTTTGACAGGACGGAAAGCAGGACATACCACGCCACGACGGCGGCAAAGCCGCTCAGGCGGAAGACGGCGAGCAGGACGACGGAGGTGGCTATGAAGACGTATTTCAGTTCGTTGCCGCGCCATCCCCATTTCTTGAATTTCAAAGCGAACATCGGTATCTCGGCCACCAGCAACCAACTGCATACGAAAACCATCACAACGACGGCGGCCACAGTCCATGGCGACGACGACAGCCAGCCTTCGCTACCTACGATGAGCGACGCCCAGAAAAGGGCGTTGGCCGGGGTCGGCATGCCGATGAACGACGTTGTCTGACGCTCGTCAAGGTTGAATTTGGCCAGGCGCAGGGCCGAGAAGGCTGCGATGACAAAGGCCGCGTAGGGAACATAACGGCCCACGACAGGCACGAGTTCGAGCCAAGACTGCGTCGAGAGGAAGGTGTAGATGATTGCCGAGGGAGCCAGTCCGAAGGTGATGCAGTCGGCCAGCGAATCCAGCTCCTTTCCAATCGGAGAGGAAACCTCGAGCAGACGTGCGCTCATGCCGTCGAAGAAGTCGAACACGGCACCGATGACGATAAAAAGAAATGCCGTCGCATAAAGCCCTTCAAAGGCATACGAGACGGCAATACATCCCGACACAAGATTACAGCAGGTAATCGTGTTCGGTATTTGGCGTGTTATTAAATTGGCCATTTTTTTGTGTTTTGGTTGTTGTCGGGCAGACCTGCGCCTGCCGCCGTTATTTCAGCTTGGCAATGACCGTGAGGTCGCCTGTGGTCGTCTGTCCCATCTTGACACACACTTCCGTGCCCAGCGGCAGATAGACATCAACGCGTGAGCCCAGCTTTATGAAACCCAGATGTTCGTCGATGCAGCACTCTTCGCCGGGTTTGGCGTATGTGACGATGCGCCGCGCCATGGCTCCGGCTATCTGACGGCAGAGCACGCGCTCTCCCTCCGGTGTCTCTATGAGCACATCGGCATGTTCGTTCTCCTCACTGGCTTTCGGCAGCCATGCCTTATGGAAGTTTCCGTCCTTGTGGACAACGGAAATCACCTTACCGTCAACCGGGAACCAGTTGGCATGGACATTGAAGAGGCTCATGAATATGGAAATCATCAGGCGGCGGTCATGGAAATATTCCGTCTCCTCCACTTCTTCGATAACGACAATCCGTCCGTCGGCAGGAGCTACGACTATGCGTTCCGTTTCGCCTTCAAAATAGCGTTTCGGACAGCGGTAGAAATTGAGAACCACCGTCCAAGCCGTACCGAAAAGAACCGCAAACACCCAGAAAGGAAGCTTCGTTCCCGGTATCTGCCACAGCAAAGCCGCCACGACGACTATGCCTAACAGGCTAAAAACGAGCGTATTGGTTCCCTCACGATGTATTCTTATCTTTTTCAGTTTTCTGATTCTCTGCCCCATCGGTTATTTTGATTGTTTCTAAATCCAAATGCAAAGGTAAGCCTTTTTTAATTATCTTACAAACTTTTCGCTCTTAATCTTTCATTTATGACAGCCTGATACGGTATTTATGAACCACAAACGACAGAGTATGAAGGAAAACAGAAAGTGTGGCACAATGCAATCACGCCATGAGCGACGCAGATTGCATCATGCCACACCATCATTCTGATGCTGTTTTATTGACAGAGAACGTCAGTCCTCGTCAATATTCTGCTCCTGAAAGTCCATGTCGGCCTGTGCCACGAAAAAGACATCGTCGGGATTGAAGTCGCCACGCTTGTCTTCCCCGGCCTTTCGGCAAACATATTCGGCTACAGCCTGAAGGTCAATGTCGACACATCCGTCCTCATCGCCATCACCGTCGAGCACACCACTCTCAAAATAATACTCCACGATAGTGTCCATCATATAGAGGATGTCGTCTGTGGAGAATTTCTCTTTCAGCTCATTTGGCAGACTGGCGAGGATGAACTCCGCTTCGCGGGCGTTCTCCTCTGCGTCCAGCCGGAGCTCTTCTTCAAAGTCGGCCATGGTTTAGAGCAGTGACTGGAATTTCTCTTCGAGCTTTGCCTTTGAGAGCGCACCGACAGTCTTGTCGACCATCTGACCGCCCTTGAAGTAGAGGATGGTAGGGATGTTGCGGATACCGAACTCTGCTGCAATCTCGTCGTTCTCCTCAACGTCACACTTGCCGACAACAATCTTGCCGTCATACTCCTTGGCCAGCTCTTCAACGATGGGGGCTATCATGCGGCAGGGACCGCACCATGTGGCCCAAAAGTCTACTACGAGGGGCAGTTCGCCGTTCTTCAGTGTCTCAAAATTGTCTTTTGTGATCTGTACTTCCATTGTCTTTTATTTTTTTATTTGTTAATATTGTGATGTCATCTGGTGTCATCGTGCAACCTTACTGTGTGCAAAAATACGGAAAACCGCCGATACGGCCAAGCATCCGCAGACTTTTTAAGTAGGGTTAACAGGAGACCGGCCGCTACTCCGGCCGCTGCGTAACGGACCATAAGGCTTCTTAAATTATCTTACTTTTCAATCACGCAACGCGGCCAACGGTGGCTTAGTTTATCTTATAGTCCATAACATCCTTGTTCTGTTCGATGTATGCGATGAGACTCTGTTTGACGTTCACCGTCCGCCGCGTGCTCCTCAGCAGAACGTGGTTCTTGCCGCTGGAGTCGTGGAGCTGGAAGAAGAGCTTCGTCTCGCCGGGATTCTCGGCTATGATTTCGTTCAGTTCCGTGACAATCTGGTCGTTCAGCTTGTCCGTGATCAGCGAGATGGTGATGCGGTCGATGGCCTTGTCCTTGATGGTCTGGAGATATTCGATGTTCTGAATCTTCAGGTCGAAGAACTTGCTGTCGCGGTATCGCTGCTGACATTTTGCCGTGATATATACCGTGCAGCCTTCCTTGAACATGCCGCTCCAGCGTCCCCATTCCTCTCCGAACATGGCCAGCTCGCCCGAGCCGTTGAAGTCTTCTATGGTCACAAAGCCACACGGCTTTCCCGTCTTGGTGAATTTGGACTTTATCGCCGTGACGATTCCGCCTACGATGACATCTTCGCGGTCGCTCAGCGACGATATGTCGGAGAGTTCGGAACATTGGGTGTTACACAGATTGTCAAGCACAATCTTGTATTCATCGAGCGGATGGGCCGATATGTAGATGCCAACGAGGTCGCGCTCGCGGTTCAGGCGTTCTATGTCGCTCCATACCTCACCTTTTATTATCGGTGGCGTTGATATTTCCACGTCGTCTTCTTCCGAGAAAAGAGAGTTGCGTATCTGCGCTTTCTCCATCTGATAGATCTGGCCGTAGCGCATGAACGTGTCGAGGAAAGCCTCGCCCTTGTTGTTGGTGGCGAAGAAGTCTTCGCGTCTGATGGTTCCGAAACTGTCGAAACCGCCGCTCAGCACAAGCGACTCGACGCACTTGCGGTTGACGGCACCGAGATTGACACGCTGGATAAAGTCGAAGATGCTCGTGTAAGGCCCGTTCTTATCGCGTTCGGAGATGATGGCGCCGGCTGCAGCGCCACCCACTCCCTTGATGGCACTGATACCGAAGCGTATCTCACCGTTCTTGTTGACACTGAACTTCTGGCGGCTTTCGTTGACGTCGGGACCCAGTGTCGGAATGCCCATCGAACGGCATTCGTCCATGAACTTGGTTATGTCGGCGATGTTGTCAAGGCTTCGGCTCATGATTCCGGCCATGAACTCAGCCGGATAGTGGGCCTTGAGATAGGCCGTCTGATAGGCCACCCACGAATAGCACGTGGCGTGACTCTTGTTGAAGGCATACGACGCAAACTTCTCCCAGTCACCCCAGATTTTCTCAAGCACCTTCGGGTCGTGACCGTTTTTCTTTCCGCCCTCAATGAATTTCGGCTTCATCGCGTCTACGATGGCTTTCTTCTTCTTACCCATAGCCTTACGCAGGGCGTCGCTCTCGCCTCGGGTGAAGTTGGCCAGCTGGCGCGAGAGGAGCATGACCTGCTCCTGATAGACCGTGATTCCGTAGGTGTCCTTGAGATATTTCTCCATGCACGGGATGTCATACTTTATCTCTTCGCGGCCGTTCTTACGTGCGATGAACGACGGGATATAGTCCATAGGTCCCGGGCGGTAGAGGGCGTTCATGGCTATGAGGTCCTCGAAGACCGACGGTTTCAGTTCACGGAGATACTTCTGCATTCCCGCCGACTCAAACTGGAACGTTCCGATCGTGCGGCCCTCGCAGTATAGCTGATACGTCAGCGGGTCGTCAATGGGGATGGTGTCGAGGTCGATTATCTCTCCCGTGCGCAACCGGACATTCTCAACGGCTTCCTTCAGCTGCGAAAGCGTCTTCAGTCCGAGGAAGTCCATCTTGATCAGACCGGTTTCCTCGATTACGTGGCCGTCATACTGTGTGCAGAGCAGTTTGTGTCCGGGATTGCTCTTGTCTTCTGCCGTAGACACCGGAACCCAGTCGCTGATGGCATCGCGGCAGATGATGGTGCCGCAGGCGTGGATGCCAGTGTTGCGCACCGTACCCTCCAACATCTTTGCATAGCGGATTGTTTCGCTCTCCAGACGGTTCGTGCTGGCCTCGGCCTCGCGCAGCTCTGGAATGACGCTGATAGCGTTCTTTAGGTTCATCTTCAGTCCGTCGGGCAGCTTGTCGGGTATAGCCTTGCAGAGCTGGTTGCTCCGTTCGAGGGGCAGCTTCTCCACACGGGCCACATCCTTGATGGAGTTCTTCGTGGCCATGGTGCCGTAGGTGATGATGTGGGCCACTTTGTCGTGGCCGTATTTGTCCTCCACCCATTCGAGCACGCGGCCGCGGCCGTCGTCGTCGAAGTCGGTATCAATATCGGGGAGGGAGATTCGGTCGGGATTGAGGAAACGCTCAAACAGCAGGTCATACTTGATGGGGTCAATCTTGGTGATTCCCAGACAGTAGGCAACAACGCTTCCGGCCGCCGAGCCACGTCCCGGGCCGACCATCACGCCCAGTTCCTCACGGGCGGAGTTGATGAAATCCTGTACGATGAGGAAGTAGCCGGGAAATCCCATCGTCTTCATGATGTGCAGCTCGAAGTTGACGCGCTCCTTCACTTCGTCGCTGAGCGGGTCGCCATAGAGTTTCCTTGCACCGTCATAGGCGAGCTTCGAGAGATAGTCGGCCTCAAACTTTATGCGGTAAAGGCGGTCATATCCGCCCAGTTTCTTTATCTTCTTCGCCCCCTCCTCTGGCGGCAGCGGGTTCTCTCCGTTTTCGTCGCGTGTGAACTCGTCGTAGAGTTCCTGCTCCGTGATGCGCTGACGGTATTCGTCTTCCGAACCGAAGTCCTCGGGAATGGGGAAGAAAGGCATGATGGGGTCGTGGTCAATGGAATAGATTTCGACCTTGTCAAGTATCTCGCACGTATTGGCCAGAGCCTCGGGGATGTCGCTGAAAACGTCGTTCATCTCCTCGCGGGTCTTGAACCACTCCTGCTTGGAGTAGAGCATTCGCGTAGGGTCGTCAAGGTCCTTGCCCGTAGAGAGACAGAGCAGACGGTCGTGGGCCTCGGCGTTCTCCTCGTCAACGAAGTGGCTGTCGTTCGTGCATACCAGCTTCACGCCGTGCTTCCGGGCCAGTTCGATGATGACCTTGTTGGCCTGCTGCTGAAGCGGGAATGTCTCGCGATTGGCACGTATCGACGGGTCTTTCACCTCGTGGCGTTGTAGCTCAAGATAGAAGTCGTCACCGAATACGCGCTTGAACCACACGACGGCCTCCTCGGCACCCTCGATGTCCCCCTGCAGAATCTTTGACGGCACCTCGCCGGCAATACATGCCGAGCAGACAATGAGCCCCTCGTGATATTTCTCAAGCTCGACATGGTCCGTACGCGGACGGTTGTAGAAACCGTCGGTCCAGGCTTTCGACACCAATTTTATCAGGTTGTGGTAGCCCGTCTTGTTCTTTGCCAGCACGACGAGGTGGTTTCCGCCGCCGTCACCCTTGGCCTTCTCCTTGTCGGTCAGGCGACGGCCGTTGCGCACGACATACATCTCGCAGCCGAAAATGGGTTTGAACGGTTCCTGCCCGGCGTCCTTGCGCTTTCCGTTGACGCCCTTGCAGTAGTTGAAGAACTCCTTTATGCCCATCATGTTGCCATGGTCGGTGATGGCCATGCCGCGCATGCCGTTGCCCACGGCCTTGTCGACCAGCTTCGAGATGCTGGCCTGTCCGTCGAGAATAGAATAGTATGTGTGTACGTGAAGGTGTACGAAATCTTCCATGCCTTATGCTCCTCTGTTTGTTTTGGAGGCGTAAAGTTACGCAGAAACCGCAAGACGGCCAAACGAAAACGGAAGAAAATAAGCCGGACGGTCATTCCTTCATTGCGGCAGCACGAATCGTATCGGCCGCAATGAACGCATCATTGAGGTCGTCATACGCCTTGATGAACTTCCCGCAGTTGAAATGGAGGAACCGGCCGTAGCCACGGACTTTGTCCGTAACGCCGGTCAGAGCGTTGTAGAAACCGTCGCAATACTTCTGTGTTTTGTCCGTCTTGTATGGCCTCTGGTCAATGGCGAGGACGGGAACGCCCATCTTCGGAATCCTTTCAAGATAGTCGTATGTAGAGATTATCAGGCAGAAACCGTAGCCGTTGCGGGTGCACAGCTGTTCGGCCTCGCGGGGATTGACACAGTAAGATGAACGGCAAAAGGAAGCGTAGTCGTATATTATGACGTCATCGCGCTGGCTCAGATAGTCGCGCATACGGGCGACATCCACCTCGAAGGGCTGACGCTAACGGCGGCCTACCGTCTCAGATAGTCGCGCATACGGGCGACATCCACCTGATAGATATTGTTATCACAGGTCAGACTGTCAATCGACGTCGCGCACAGCTTCACCCGAGCCTTGTCCTCGGCCGACAACTGCCTGTAGCCGGACTCGCTGATGGATATAAGTCCGCAGCCACAAAGGCTTGCCGCAGCGACGAGGGTGAGCAGAAAAGAATGGATTTGTCTCATGTTACGTCTTGCTTTGTTAATATCTTGATACGCTGTCGTTTCGTGACCGGACCTTCAGAAAGTTCCTTTGTCAGTGTCTCTGTTGTCCATCTTCTTGTTCGTATCGATGCTTTTGCCTTTGATGACAAAATCGACGTTCACGTTCTCCATCCCGACCGTGATGTCTTTCTGCGATAGCCCAAATCCCAACGAAGACGCCACAATCCGATAGTCTCCCGCCACGATGTCACGCACGACATATTCTCCGGCTTGGTCCGTGACAGTACTCTTCAATATCCGTGTCGTGTCCGAACCGCTGAAAACCGCTATGGCCGCAAACGGCATGAGCTCGCCGGATTCGGCCCTGGCAGTGCCGATGATGTCATAGTTCTGGGCCTTTGTGTACAAAGAGCATAACGTCAGCAGGGTTATGAGGCAGAGGGATGACAGAAGAGTCTGGGTTTTCATTATTTACTTATTTTAAGTCTGTCTATTGCAATTTAAGACTTATAATCCTTTGCTTTATTGCCATATATAATATCCTCTATTGTTAGACACCTTATATGAAAAGATAGGCAAGGCCGAGACTGAACGTCCTTTCTTTCGGATTGTACACCTCCCACTCGGTCTTTCTCGACTTCCTCACGCTGCTTTCGAAGCTCATGATGACCTGCCACCGTGAGAAACCAAAGCCGGCAGAAAGTTTCCAGCCATAGTCAAACCTCTTGCAAAGGCCGTTCGAAAATACATTCTCGCTATAGTCCTCGCCCGGAATCTTGACCTCACGCTTCCCGCTAAGCCCGTATGCGAAGTAAGGACCTGTCTCACAGAAAACTTCGGACTGGCTTCCGATGGCATGTCTGTAGCCGACCAAGAGCGGGATTTCGGCGTAATAGATATTGCTGACGAAATCATAATCCTTCTCGTCGACAAGGTAAAGAATCTCGTCTTTCCATCCCTTTTGAATGATGTATGCCGACGGACTCAGGTAGAGATGGCTGTCCATGGACGACAGCGGAAACTCGCTTCTGACTCCGGCCATAACTCCCGTGTGGCTGCGGAAATCCGCTGCCGTCGATACGGCGAGCCCAACCGTCACGCCATAATGATGCTTATTTTGTGCAACAGCGGGATTGCACAAAATAAGCATCATTATGGACAGCCTAATAATATTTGTCTTCATTTTATAGCTTTATAAACATGTAATTCCATTGCAATTCACTTGGATGGCGTGGATACCATCTGTCATAAGAACGACCAGATATGTGTGGTATATTATTTCTTTACACCGCAAAGGTAATAAAGTTTTTCGACATGAAGTCATGACCGGCAGATTTTTTCAGTGAAGTTCATGTCCCTGCCGCGCCATGGCCGTTTTGACACAACCTCGCGGACATGTCTTTCCGTTTTTTTCCGAATTTAAGCCCCACGAGAGCAGGGACTTTTCATTTTTATTCCGCCACGGGCGCAAATATCGCAGCTATGCGCGCATCAAAATCCGAGGTTTTTCGGTAAGCAATATTTACATATTTCATAACATGCTCATTCATAGTCACATACAAATAACGATATCTTCATTGGGAAACCACGGAGCGGCGGCGGACTTGCCGTAAGGCCTTCCCGAGGTTGCAATAAGGCCCCCGCGGCGTTGCAACGGGGCTGCCGTTGCAACACAACAAGACCGTTGTTGCAACCTCGGGAAGGCCTTACGGCAGAAAAATAGTAACTTTTCAGGACAAAAACAGCAAGCAGAAACCAACAGTTTTCTTCGCTCCGGAAAAGCCGTAAGGGCCTCCCGGGGATGTTCCGAAGAAAAAACGTCGCAATTTCGATGGCCGACGCCCACAAAAAAGCACCCGTAAAGGGGGCTGAAAGCTCTGAAAACGCTCTAAAACGAAGATTCCTCCAGAGTGGATTTTGTAAAATTTTAAAGCAGTGGAAGAACGTTGAGAAAAACATGAGATTTCAGGGACATGACTTCGCAACGTCAGTCAGGTGGCATTCAATAAACATCGCATAGCGATATCCCTACACTTGTTCACGGTTGTCCGAAAGCCTCTCCCACGCTGCTGCGGATTTGCAATCACGGCTGTCCGGAACTGCCAATACCGAAAAACACCACGAAAAGAGTGTTGGCAAAATAAAGCAAAAAGCCACATTTTCATAATTTGGGTCAATGAATGACGAGTATAACGGCTATTTTACAGCAATTGTTTGCGCACACAGTCGAAATATCGTAACTTTGCAGCAGAAATAGTAAGTAAGGATAACAGTTTTAGTAATGTAACAGCACGGGGCCGCCGCTTCCTTATAATATTAAAGATGTGGAGCTCCGTCTAAAGAAAAGAAAGGTAAAAAGATTATGGTAACAACAGGTTTAACAATCTTATTCGCAGTCGTGTTCGTCGTAACCATTGCACACGCTATGTATCTCGGCCACAAGCTCGACATGAATAAGTAAACTCCGGCTGGTCCGGACGGACAGAAACCGGACGAAGAGAAACAAAAAAAAGAGAAAACGAACAGCTGGTCCGACGCCACGGCGACGTACCGGCAAGTAAGAAAAAACAAAAAAAGAAAGGATAACACGTTATGGAAATTTTGGAAACTGTAATATTGGCTACGGCGCTGTTCGCCGTTATCACCCCTCTGATGATGAACATGTCAATACGCAATAAGTAAACAAGGGCGTAGACGACACATATATACGGCACGACCGGACACACATCCACTGTTTCATGTGGGCGCGTGTCCGGTCGTGTCGTTCTGTTTCCGCCCGTGCGGACAGAGTGCTGCCGGCGACACACAAGGCGTCGGCGGTCAGCAGGTGACGGTGCGTGTGCCGTCCTCGGCTTCGGCGATAGTCACCTTCAGGGCGTCGCCGGGAAGAAGTTCTTCAATCAGTTCGGGCCACTCGATGAAGCAGAGGGCACCGCTGTAGAAGTAGTCTTCATAGCCCATGTCGTAGACTTCGTCGAGCTTCTTGATGCGGTAGAAGTCAAAATGATAGATGAGCTCGCCCGTGGAATCGGAGCGATACTCGTTGACGATGGCGAACGTGGGGGATGTTATCACGTCGTCAACGCCCAGCTCCTCACAAACGGCCTTGATGAATGTTGTCTTGCCGGCACCCATCTTTCCGTAGAAAGCAATCACGGTGCTCTCGCCGATGGCGGCTATGAACTGGCGTGCCGCCTCGCGGATGTTGTCTAAGTTGTCTATTCTTATTTCCATAATGTCTTTATCGTTTCTTTCCGGTCATGGTTATGACGGGAATTATCATCTCTTCCATTGATATTCCGCCGTGCTGGAACGTGTCCTTATAGTAGGAAACGTAGTAGTTGTAGTTGTTCGGATAGGCGAAGAAGGAGTCGCCTGTGGCGAAAACATAGCTCGTACTGAGGTTCGGCGAAGGCAGCTGGGCACGCCGCGGCTCCTTTATGACGAAAAGGTCCTTGCTGTCGTAGGCGAGATTCTTGCCCAGCTTGTAACGCAGGTTGGTGTTCGTGTTGCGGTCGCCGATGATCTTCACCGGCCGGTTGGCACGTATTGAGCCGTGGTCGGTGGTGACAATCACGCGATAGTCGCTCTGCGACAACAGCTTGAAGAGTTCGGAAATGACCGAATGGCGGAACCAGCTGAGCGTGATGCTGCGGTAGGCCGACTCGTTGCTGGCCAGCTCGCGGACCATCCTCGACTCCGTCCGCGCATGGCTGAGCATGTCGATGAAGTTGAAG
This sequence comes from uncultured Prevotella sp., assembly GCA_947170725.1. Lineage (GTDB taxonomy): Bacteria > Bacteroidota > Bacteroidia > Bacteroidales > Bacteroidaceae > Prevotella. The sequence goes on along the minus strand of CAMVUM010000022.1, from coordinate 41,373 downwards.
ACAACGACGTTGAGGTCGTTCGACTCCAGCCGGTGGAACTGCTGGATGAACTTCTCCGCTCCGGCCGAATCGTTGATTTTGTGATACGAATAGCTGTTCTTCCGGCGATAACGCTCCAGCTGCGTGCCGATGAGCGGGCCCTCGTTGAGGTTCTTTCCCTCTTCTTCGTCCTCGTCGACCCACAGGTCGGGGAACATCTCGGCTATCTTGTTCGGCATCAGTCCGCTGAAGATTGCGTTTCGGGCATACTGCGTCGCCGTGGGCAGAATGCTGTAATATAGGTCTTCGTCAATGTCGAATGAGTCGCCGAGCTCGCCCGCAATCATCCGCCACTGGTCGTAACGGAAGTTGTCGAGCACGACAAGGAAAACCTTCTCACCGCCCGAAAGCAGCGGGAACACCTTCTTCTTGAACAGCTCCGGACTCATCATCGGATGGTCTGCCGACTTCGCCGTGGGCGCAAGGGCATCCACCCAACCGAGATAGTTGGCCTTCACGAACTTCGCAAAGCCCGCGTTTGCCTCCTCTTTCTGCATAGAAAGCATCTCCGACATGCTGCTGTCGGTGCCGCTCAACTCCAGTTCCCAGTGGACCAGACGCCTGTAAACCTCCATCCAGTCCTGCCACGTGCGGCAGTCGCTGATCTGCATCGCTATCTGCTGGAAGTTCTGTTGATAGCCCGTCTGAGTCACCTCGCTGACAATTTCCTTGCGGTGGATGTTCTTCTTCAGCGTCAGCAATATCTGATTGGGATTGACCGGCTTTATCAGATAGTCGGCAATCTTCGAGCCGATGGCCTGGTTCATGATGTCTTCTTCCTCGCTCTTGGTCACCATGACCACGGGAAGCGAGGGTGAAATTTCCTTTATACGCTGCAAAGTCTCCAGCCCGCTCAGTCCGGGCATCATCTCGTCGAGCAGAACAAGGTCGAAGTTCTGCTTCCGACACAGGTCTATGGCATCCGTTCCGTTGCTCACCGTGACCACCTCATAGCCTTTCTTTTCAAGGAAGAGCAGGTGTGCGCGCAGCAATTCTATCTCGTCGTCTGCCCAAAGTAATAATCCGTTGCTCATCTGTAAAAGTCCTCATCTAAGTCGAACGTGCCTGCCGGCGGTTCGTTGTTCATATTGTTGTTAACTCCGCCAATATCCGACGGGAGGCCAAGGTCGTCCAAATCGTCCGTCTGCGGAGCCGTCGGTGCGTTGTTGTAGGGCGCGGGAGGAAGGCCGAGATCGTCCAAATCGTCCGTCTGCGGAGCCGTCGGAGCATTGCCGGAGGGCGCGGGAGGGAGGCCAAGGTCGTCCAAATCGTCCGTCTGCGGAGTCGCCGGAGCATTGCCGGAGGGTGCGGGCGGGAGGCCGAGACCGTCGAGGTCGTCCGTCTGCGGGGCTGCCGGAGCGTTGCCGGAGGGCGCGGGCGGGAGGCCGAGACCGTCGAGTTCGTCCGTCTGCGGAGCCGTCGGTGCGTTGCCGGAGGGCGCGGGCGGGAGGCCGAGACCGTCGAGATCGTCCGTCTGCGGAGCCGTCGGTGTGTTGCCGGAGGGCGCGGGCGGGAGGCCGAGACCGTCGAGTTCGTCCGTCTGCGGAGCCACCGGAGCGTTGCCGGAGGGCGCTGACGGGCTATCCGATTCGGGCTCTTCTGCGGGTTGGCCGATGGTTTCAGGTATATTCAAAAGCTCCTCATCAGTGATCTTGAGAGGCGCGAATGACCGTTCAAAGAACTCCTCATAGTCCACATAACTGTATCGCGTGCCCAGCATCTTGAGGTTCTCCTCGCTGATTATGATACGCCTGCAACCGCTGAGACGGGCCGCCATGGCCTCATCGGCAAAGAGACGACGCGCATACTGCAAGGCCTCATCGTAGTTGAGGAAACCGCTTATATGCATACGGCTGATGCCCTGATCCTGGTCGATGGTTATGTCGAAGTTGCGGACCATGAAGTTTGAGAAGTTGTATTTTGCCATTTCATAAAGAAGCTGGTTGGCATCCAGCGAATCGGCACGGTAGGCCAAAAGGAAAACGAAGCCTGTGTTGCGCTCCATGCTGAGCGTGTCGGCAGCCGTCGAGTCGCTTTCCAGAACCACGCCGCGGCGCGACCATACGTCACCGATGTCGAACTTGCCGCCGTGCAAAGCCCGTCCGGCCTGCACACCCTTGATGATCATGCCCGCCATCTCCGTCACGTCGCTGTCCGGATACTTCTCCACGACTTCCTTCATGGCGGCCACGCAGGCTGTGGCATCACCCTCGTTGAGACGTCCGAGACCGTCGATGAAGATGAACTTCGGACGGTTCGCACCCAATGGGAAGCGCTCGGCTGACAACCGGGTGTTGGCTTTCACCTCGTCGTAGCGGTCGGCCCTGAACGCATCATACGTGGCAGCATAGAGCGAGTCCTCTATGTGGACGCCGAAACGGGCGTTCTCCGCGAAGTGAGGATCGCTGAGAAGGATGGTCCACCGGCTCTCCCCGTGGTCCGCCTGGAGCCGCTCCAGACAGCGGGCCGCAATGTCATGACGGCCCATCCGGGAGTAAAGCAGGAAGAGATGATACAACGCCTCGTCCGTCTGTTCATAGTCGGGATACTGTTCCGTGAGCCTTTTCAGAGCCTTCTCGCTCAACGGAAGGTTGTCGAGCTTGTCCTTGAAGATGACGCCGGAGTGGAAAAGGCCGTCCTTTATGATGTTGTCGCTCTCGGCTTTCTGCTCATCCGTGAACGGGATCAGGGCCAGATAATACTCCCGTGTGTGGGGGTCGCCGCCGGTAGTGTCGGCCGCCAGCGAGTCAACGGCAGCCCCGCCACCCTCTCCTACTGTCGCGGCAAGAGAGTCAGAAACTGCTTCTTCTCCCTCTGTTTCATCGCCGGCAGGATTGAGATTGACCACAGTACGGTTGACGCGCTGCCAGTCGTCGACGTTCTCGCGCTTTCCCCATTGACGCTGGAAAGCAGCCTTGCCCTGACTAACGGCCTGCGGATTGTAGAAATACCACGTTCCTGACTGACCTGCAGGCGTGGGAGTTGTGGGTTTCGGAGTGTTGTTGCGGTTGCCCATGGCGTTCTGCTGCTGCAGCGTTTTCTCAGCCTCAGCCTCCTGAGCGGCCCGTTTCTCCTCGCGTTCTTTCTTCTTCAGAGCCTCAATGACACGGTCAATGGCCTCGTTGCGTTCCTTTTCCGGCAGACTGGCAAGCACCTGAAGCGAGTCCTGAAGATGCACGGCGTCGGTATAGGGCACCAGTTCGTCGAGCACCTTCGACCGCTCCGACAACTCCTCGTAGTCGGCGCGGTCCTTGTCCAGCAGTCCGATGGCCTCGCCATAGCAGCGCTGTGCGTCTCCGTAGCGCTCCTTCGCCCAATAGAGATTGCCAAGATGGAGCAGCAGAACACCTTTCTCTATACCGCTGCGCAACGCTTTCCGGTTGCCCGTCTCGTAGGCGGCGATGGCTGCGGCGGTGTCACGCTCGGCGAGATGGATGTTTCCTATAGCGTAGTAGACCTGGTCGAGATATTCCTTATTGTTGTCCGACGCGGCCATGCGGCGCAGCCGGCGTATCATCTGACGGGAGCGGCCGGCGGCCATAACCTCCGTCTGAGCGATGCGGGCATTGAACTCCAGCTCGTAGGGCGGGTTAAGGCGGATTACCTTACTATATGCGCGGTAGGCCTGCTCGCGGTGTCCCAGCTCTGTTTCGAGCTGTCCCATGAGGAACCACTGGCGTGCGCGCTGCTTCTTGCGGCGCTCATGCTTGATGACACGGGCCAGCGCCGGAACGGCTTCTTCGTAGCGCCGACTGCGGACATAGAACGCCGCCATGGCATAGTCCCAGTCCGTCCGCGCATGGTAGTGGATGGTGTCGCGGCGCATTTTCGTCAGCACGTCTTCTGCGTCATAGAGCCAGTCCAACTCCGTATAGCTGCGGGCGAGCCACGAACGGGCAATGCCGTTGATGGCGGGCTGCGTGGCGTAGAGGCGGGACATATATGAGAAGGTTGCGGCGGCCTCGTCAAACTGGCCTTTCAGATACTGCGACTTTCCCATCAGTAGCCACGCCTTCCAGAGGAAAGGGTTGTATTCGCGGCGGCTGAGCCACTCAATGTCCTTGGCGGTCTTGCGCCGTGACTTCGTCCATTCGGGGCGGCGCTTGATGCTGTGGAGCTTGATGGCCTTCTCCGACTTCTCTATGGCGCGGTCGAAATTGTTCTTTCCCAGTTCGCGGGTGGCCTTGTTGCCAACCATCGTGAACGGAATCATCTCCGTGAAATTGTCCTTATTGCCCCGTTCCTGCTCCTCTGCGCCGTCGATAAAGGCGAGACTGCCGTTATAATAAGTGTTATAACGGGCATTGAACGAGTGCCACCAGCGACTGCCGGCGGTATTCTTCTTTGTTGAGCATGCGGCCATGACGAGCACGAGTGCCGCCACGACGGGCATGACTATATGTCTCCGAGCCTGAAGTCTCACAATTATATTAACTCAAAAAGCTGTGTTTTTATTGCCTTACGGACATGCTAAATATATCCCTGCGGAGGCCGTGGTCCGGCGTTCGGCCACCATGCCATGCCGGTTCTGACGCTGCTGCTGACGGTCCGGCACATTCCGCCCTCGACTTCAGCCGCCCATAATCATCAGCATCTCATCACGTATCTGCTCCGGCGGGGTTATTCCACGACGTGAGAGACTGACGCACCAGCCGGCCACTTCCTCGGGCCGCATGGTGAGCATGACTTCGCGGAAACGGTCGGCCTCCGCTTCTGTGTATTTGTCTTCCGGCCTGCCGGCATATACGTCCAGTTCCTCGTCGTCGTAGTAGACAACGTCACTGACGGCGGCTTCCATCATACAGTCATGCACACACCGCGAGTTGTCCCCGCTGCACGAGGCACAATCGCCATCTGCCGTGACAACAGGGCTATCCTCGCCGTGCGACATCAGCTTGCTGACAACGGCCACGACGACACCGAGAACAATGATGGAAACGATGAGAATGAACATTTGTTTAATTAGGAATTAAGTGTTAGGAATTAGGTGTTGCCGGCCGTCGGCCGCTGAAGAGTTATCAAACGATGAATTGCAGTGATACTTCATGAGACGGTGAGAACATTCATTCCTCACTCTTCATTCTTCACTCTTCATTTTTATCCCCATTCCCGCTTTCCTAAGGTCTTCCCAATAGTGCGGATAGGACTTCGTTACAACCATAGGATTGTCTATCGTCATGCGCTCGCGGCGCAGAGCCATCGGCGCGAAAGCCAAAGCCATCCGATGGTCGTCGTAGGTCGCTATGACCGGAGCGGGCTGTGGTTCACAACGCGACCCGTCCCACAGAAGTTCACGGCCGTCAACATCACGCAGGACATATCCCAGCTTGAGAAGTTCGGCCTTGAGGGCTTCGATGCGGTCGGTCTCTTTTATTTTCAGCGTCTGCAAACCTGTGAAATGGAACGGCACCCCCATTGCCGTGCAACATGCAACGACGGTTTGGGCAAGGTCTGGCGAATTTATGAAATCATACTCCAGCCGCGGAACACATCGCCCGTTGCTCGTCAGTTTCACCGTCGAAGGACAGCCTGGGCCGGCGGCTTCTGCGAACTCTGTCTTCACGCCCAGCAGACTGAAAATATATCTCACCGAAGAATCGCCCTGTTTGCTGCCGTCCATCAGTCCGGTGAGCGTTACCTCACTGTCACGAGGTCCCAGTGCCACCATCTCATACCAATAGGAAGCGGAGCTCCAGTCATTCTCTATATAGTACGGGCGCGGCACATACGGACGCGGACTGACCTCAATCGTGTTGGCATCGGTCCACTTTGCCTCTGCACCGAATTCTCCCATCATCCAGAGCGTCATATCAATGTACGGCCGCGAGATGACATCGCCCGTCAGACGCAATGTCAGACCGTGGTGAAGAACCGGCCCTACCATCAGAAGGGCCGAAATATACTGCGAGCTGACGTTGCCCGCAATCTCCAGCGGTCCGCCTTGGAGCGGCCTGCCGTTGACGAGCAATGGCGGGAAGCCCTCTTCACCTGCATAGTCAATGTCCGCACCGAGACGCCGCAGGGCGTCCACAAGCACACCGATTGGACGATGGCGCATCCGCTCCGTGCCGGTCAGAGTATGGCGGCCGGGCGTCACGGCGAGATAGGCCGTGAGAAAACGCATTGCCGTTCCGGCGGCACCGATATCAATAACATCGGGCATGGTCGTGAGAGCATCAATCATAACGCGCGTATCGTCACAGTCAGAAAGATTCTCCGGCAAGGTGACTCCACCGGAAAGGGCATGGATGATCAGGGCGCGGTTGCTCACGCTTTTTGACGAAGGCAGGTTGACGGTCAGATTCAGACGGCTCGGGGCTGTTATATCATATTGCATATCGTGACTGGTCTGGTTTATACATATTTACGGGCACTCCCGTTACGGGGCATGTGTCCGCTGTCATATTGACCACAAAGGTAGCTGAAATCAAAAAGATAACAAAACAAATAACAATAATTAAGTTATCCCGACAGGCTCCGCAACTTCCCCATCCTCCTTTTCCAAACACGAGGCCGCCATTTTCCGACGCTAATGCGAAAGTTCCGCACTTCCTATGTGAAAAACAAAATCCCGGAATGCCGCGCTACAACGTCTCGGGATTTTGTTTTTCATGAGGTTTCATGCTATTCTTACAAAAAAATATCTGCAAAAATTTGCAATTCTCGCAGATTATACGTAATTTTGCACCCGCAATACAGAAATGCTATTGCAGAGGACGGGATGTAGCGCAGTTGGTTAGCGCACGCGTCTGGGGGGCGTGAGGTCGCAAGTTCGAGTCTTGTCATCCCGACCAAATCAAAAACAAGGGGCTGATTTTTCAGCCCCTTTGTTTTTGGTCGCGCCCAAGCCGGACAGAAGCCGGACGGCGCGGAACATACCGGAACAAATTGGAACAAGGCCGGAATAACAGGAAGTCACCCCCTTATTTATCTATCCTGATTCCGGAAAACAAACCTGTTTTGCCGGATTTTCATTCATCTGACAAAGTTTTCCCATGGCAAAAGAACAATCATCAGTAAAGGAAAGGCAGCTCACGGACACGCGCGAGCCGCGGAAATATAATGTATATATTCATAATGACGACTTCACCACAATGGACTTTGTGGTGAAGATACTCACTGTCGTTTTCTTCAAAAGCGAGACAGAAGCCGAAACGCTCATGCTCGCCGTACACCACAGTGACAAGGCTGTTGTCGGGACATACAGCTACGACGTGGCTGTGTCAAAGACAGAAAAAGCCATGAACATGGCCAGGGAAGAGGGATTTCCGCTACGACTGACCTACGCCCCCGAATAAGCAAACATCAATCCTACAGTCCTGAATAAGCAAACATCAATCCTACAGTCCCGAATAAGTAAACATCAATCCTACGACCCCGAATAAGCAAACATCAATCCTACAGTCCTGAATAAGCAAATAAACAATGGCACTATGGAAATAAAAAGATCACCACTCGTCAACTTCGTCTTTGACGATACGCTGAAGATATGCTGCAGCTGGCGGCATGAGTTCATCATGCCCGAACATATCCTCATGGCACTGCTGCGGCAACAGGTGTTCAGAAAAGCCATGAGCGACTGCGGCGTGAAACCTGAAACAATAGAAGATGAGCTCAACGGCTACCTTTGCGACACCGAGCGCGTTCCGGACCATGTCGAATACAGTCCGGAAGCATCGTCACAGACAAACGAACTGCTCACAGGGGCCTATTTCACGGTCGAATCGTCCGGAGCACAGTTTATGAAGATACCGCATCTGCTCAACAGCATGCTATTGCTCGACGATTCATACGCGGCCTACGCGCTCACAACAAAGCTGAAAGACCGCACGAGCATGTTTCTGAGCCGGCTCATATCGCTCTGTGAGGAAAACGGGGAGACGGCTGAGACGGACGGGACCGACGAAACGGTATATACAAATGACCACCGGAATACAACCGAAGCGGAATACGAAGACGATAAAGAAGAAAATACGGCATGGCATTCTCTCGTCACCTGCATAAACGAACGGCTTGACGGACACAACCCGCTCATAGGCCGCGACAAGGAACTGGAACGCACCATACAGGTGCTCTGCCGGAAAGACAAGAACAATCCGCTGCATGTCGGCGAGCCGGGAGTGGGCAAGACGGCCCTTGTCTTCGGCCTGGCGCGGATGATAGAGGACGGCCGCGTGCCGGAAAGGCTGAGCGGATGCCGGATTTATCAGCTGGACATGGGAACAATCGTGGCCGGCACGCAGTTCCGCGGGGACTTCGAAAAACGCTTGAAAGAGGTTCTGGACGGAGCGACAGTCGAAGGCAACGCCATCATCTACATAGACGAAATCCACAGCATCATGGGCGCCGGAGCGACCGGTGACAGCACGATGGACGCCGCCAACATGCTCAAACCGTATCTGGAGGCGGGACGACTGCGCTTCATCGGGTCGACGACATACGAGGAATACAACCGCCATCTGTCACGCAGCAAGGCGCTGATGAGGCGATTCCAGCAGATTGACATAACGGAACCGGGCGTGGAAGAGACCATCGGCATACTGCAACAGCTGAAGAAAGGCTACGAGCAATTCCACTGCGTGACGTACACTCCCACGGCTATTGAGTTTGCCGTAAAGGCGAGCGCACGCCATATAACGGACCGCTGTCTGCCGGACAAGGCCATCGACCTCATTGACGAGGCCGGCGCCTACCGCGAGACCCATCCGCAGGAAGGCCGCAAGCGGCAGACTGTAGACAAGGTGCTCGTGGCCGAGATACTGTCCAAGGTGTGCAAGGTTGACGCGCTGGCCATAAAGGCGGACAACGACGCAAAGCTGGAGACACTGACAAAGCGCATCAGCGGAAAAATCTACGGACAGGACGAAGCCGTCAGACAAGTGACGGAGGCTGTCATGATGGCAAAGGCCGGACTGACGGCAGAGGGGAAACCGATGGCTTCGCTGCTTTTTGTCGGGCCGACGGGTGTAGGAAAGACGGAGGTTGCGCGGGTTCTGGCAACAGAATTGGGCATCGAACTTGTGCGCTTCGACATGAGCGAATATACGGAGAAGCACACCGTGGCAAAACTTATCGGCGCACCGGCCGGATATGTGGGATACGAAGACGGCGGACTGCTCACCGACGCTATACGCCGGACACCGAACTGCGTGCTGCTGCTCGACGAGATAGAAAAGGCTCACGAGGACATATACAACATTCTGCTTCAAGTGATGGACTACGCGCGGCTGACTGACAACAAGGGCCGCCGGGCTGACTTCCGCAACGTGGTTCTCATCATGACATCGAACGCCGGAGCGCAGCATGCCGCCAAAGCGAACGTCGGGTTCACGGGCAACATATCCGCCGGCGAGGCGATGATGAAGCAGGTCAAGAAAACGTTCAAGCCGGAATTCATCAACCGGCTGTCGGCCACGGTCGTGTTCAACGACATGAACCGCACGATGGCATCGCTCATTCTCGACAAGAAGCTGGCGGAGCTTCGGGAACAGCTCGCGGCACGCCGTGTGAGCCTGACGCTCACAGACGCCGTCCGCGAACATCTGCAGCGCCTCGGCTTCACCCGCGAATACGGTGCGAGGGAAATCGACCGCGTCATCGCCTCGCAGCTGAAACCGCTTCTCATGCGCGCCATACTCTTCGGACGGTTGAAGAAAGGCGGCGACGCTAAAGTGACGCTTGACGACGACGGAAACATAACATTAACGTAGGGACATAACTCTCCAACAGCCTACCGCTTTCCGTCATATACACACAATCCAAAACATTCACCGCTATGATTTACAGAATCCCCGACAATGAGCTTAGCTTCCCCGACCCTCATCTCTGCGATGAGCCAGACGGGCTGCTGGCCGTGGGCGGCGACTTGTCTATCGACCGCCTGCTGCTGGCCTACAGCCACGGCATATTCCCATGGTTTTCATTCCGCGACTGCGACGAACCGCTATGGTTCTGTCCGCAACAACGCTTCGTTATCTTCCCCGACGAGATTCATGTCTCCCACTCCATGCGCACGCTGATGAACAAGAAGCGCTACCGCATGAGCTTCAACGAGGATTTTGACGGTGTGATCAGTGCCTGCGGACGCCTCCGCATCGACGAGGAAGGGGCATGGCTGGGCAAGGACATCACCGAGGCATACACAGAACTCCACCGTCAGGGATTCGCCGCGAGCGTTGAGGTGTGGGACGGAGACAAGCTGGTGGGCGGTCTCTATGGCGTCACCATCGGCAGCTCTTTCTTCGGAGAAAGCATGTTCTCATTGGTGCCGAGCGCCAGCAAACTCGCCCTCATCCACCTCGCCCGCTTCCTCAGCACCCACGGCGGCCGCCTGATAGACTGCCAGCTGGAAACGCCCCACCTCAAGAGCATGGGCGGACGGTATATCAGCTATGACGAATATATGAAGATAATATCAGAATAACGAGGGTGTCCCTACAAAGTGCTTCATCTGCATTTTGCCCCCTTTTATTCTTCTTAGGAATTAAAGGAATTAAAAAGGAGTTATCGCAGGGGGCGATAACTCCTTTTTAATTCCTAAAGTCAGAGGATGTTCCCCGCGGGGAGCATCCTCTGACTTTTTTTAATATACCACCACCTTGCGGACCTCGCCGTTGCTCATCTTGATAACATTGATGCCCTTCTGGGGAGCGGAAATCTGCGTACCGTTCGCGTTATAGCGGGCCACCTCAAAGACACCGTCAGCAGCCTTTGCCGCGGTTTCAATTCCGGCGGGATCACCGACGGTAATAGCGGCCATCTCGGTGTTGGTGACAAACTTGCCGAACAGGCTTTCGGACATGAGCGGACGGCTGATGAAAGCAACGACACGCATGTTCTCAGCTTTCCATGCAGAATTGAAGTCCAAGACATAATCATTCTCGTATGTATTGCCTGTCATACCGATAGCGTCACCGCCCACACTGCTGACATATTTGCGCAGCACGCTGTTGTGGGTATAGGCTGTAACCCACATGCCGTTGTTAAGCTGTCGTGAGATGATGCCATCCTCAACGAGACATACGTTAAGGACTGCGTCATCGCCCATCACCTGAGCGAAATCATCAACGAGATTGCCTTTCACCTTTATTGTCAGCTTGTTGTCCTCGGGATTGTAGTTTCCGGTCACATTGACGGTAGCAAACGCCGGATATTCGAGATTAGCCTTGTCTATGGCCTCACTAAATATGGCCGCAACCTGATCCTTGTAGGACACATTATAGCCGAGCGACTTAGTCAGCGTAAGTCCCTCGCCCGTACCGGCGTCAAACACAACACGGTTGTACGACGCACTGGGGAAACCGGCCAGCTCTTCATAGCCGATAATCACATCACTTTCAGCAATCCGCATCGGGTCGGGATAATTGGGATTCTGAATTCCGTGTACAGAAACACGGGCTATGTCGTCACGCTTGCCTGCAAGGGCAACAAGAATTTTGTCGCCGTTCGGACAATATGTGCACGACGTAGACGTGAAATGCTCCACGAGCTGCTTCTGATGCGGGAACGACTGGCCGTAGACCGTGAATTCGGTTTCAACCGTATCATCCGCCGTATTCTTCGTCGGCACCACACCGTTTATCTTCGCCACTGTCACTTTCAGCGTATGCTTGCCGACTGTGAGTTCTGACGGCAGAGCGACATTTCCCGTCAGGGAGATGGCGCCTTCTGACAACGCGACGGGAGTGTCATACGAACCCATGATATCGCCGTCAACAAAGACATTCAGCGTATATGACTTCGGAAGCATCTTTCCATAGCTGCTCAGACCGAACGTAAAGGTCTCCGTCTGGCCGGCCTTATTGAAAGCGTATGCAATCATTTCGCTCAGGGCAAGGTCATAATCAGGGAAATCTTTTTCCACTATGGCCTGCACACTGAGGGCACCGTATGAGTCGGCACCGATATCATACCATCCCAAGCCCGAATTGAGATTGCCATAGACGAGCGTTGTTGCAGGTACGCCGCCAGTTATCGACAGCGGAAAACACTCTGCACTGTAATTCTGACCGTCGTTCGCATTGCTCTGCGTATAGTAGAATCCCATGAGAATGTCTGTGATTCCGGTCAGATCGAGCGTATAGGGCTGGCTCAGAGTCACCATGTTCCATCCGGCAACAGGCTTCTCCGTAACTTTCTCGTTGAATAGTTCGACAAAATTGCCGCTTTCGTTGACAAGATACATGAACACAGACGTAACCTCCGTTGCATTTGCGAGGCCATAGCGAATCTGGGAAATCTGTCCGCCGTTGAATCTGGCGCACGCCTTTGCATCCAATACCGTTGCTACTCCGAGCTGTCCCGGATTGGACGGCAGTCCAAGTCCTTCACGCGAAGTTACCACGTCATCCGTCGTGTAGGATCCCATCAGTTTCTGGTTTTCGGCCAGCGCAATCCGCTGCCGGCTCTTCTGCGGGCCTTTCTTCTGCAGGTCGCGCAATCCGTCGCACTTCTCAACGGCAACAGCTCCGGCCTTTCTCACGTCGAACCTGGACGTCTTGCCGTCCTGTGCCGTAGCCATACCCATGGTCAGAAGGAAAACGGCTAATGATAACAGAACTCTCTTCATTGTGTTGATTTTTTGAAACTTATATAATTATTATCTTACTATTTTCTCTGCGCTCACCCGCTTGCCGCCAATAACGGTCTCACGGACATAGAGTCCCTTGCCGAGCGACAGCACCTCAGCCTCCGTGCCGTTGTCAACAACGAGACGGCCGGACATGTCATAGACATTGTATGTTGTCAGCCCCGTAGCCTTGACTTCATTGATTCCTGCGGGGTCGTCATAGCTGCAGTTGATGGTTATCTTCGGGCCGTTAGCCTTTAAAGCATATTCAGACGGAATCTGGTTATCACCTGTGCCAATCCATTTCGTCACGACCATCGTCCGCAGCTGGACGGTGAAGCGGGCCGTACCATACTTTCCTTCCGTCGGCATCCACTCTGACTGAAGCGACTTCTTGCCACCGGCTGCCAGCACTCCAACGTCCGTAGTATAGTCAGCCGGAACATCGGGAGGACAACTGTTGGGAAAGCAGAACTGCAACGAACCACTCACCATCTCTTCCGTAACGACATGGGCGGACACATAGGCCACGTCGCCTGACATATTTTCAACGTCTATCTCAAACGGAGCCTCCAGCGAGACAACAAGACCGGGAACCGCCGGGAACTTGTCTATCAATTCAGCCACAGCCGTATATGTACCGCCATCGGGTATTTCATCTCCTGTTTTGCTATCAACAAAGCGGAACGTGTTGTCCACCTGTCCATTCATACTTGCATGAAAGGCCATGAGCGCCACGGCCAGAAACAATGTTCGGGTAAAAATCTTCATATTCTATATCCTTAATTATATTATTACTCAACTGATTCATCTGAATCCTCCGGCTCGCCCGGCTTCGAAACAACCGGCTGCTTGACAACATGCAGAACGCCTCCAGCGTCATAGACGAACACGACCACCGACATGTTGTCAGCCACCCAATGTTCAGCCAGCGTGGCCTCTGCAGTCACTGTCTTTTCCTCGCCCTTGGCTACGGCGAACGGCTCGCCGTAAGCACCGTTGACAGCATCGCGGAAGACATGATTGTGAACGTAAGCCGCATTTGCGCCCGCCGGCGTTATCTGCGGAGCAACGATACCGTCTTCCGTAAGCCAGATCTGCAAGTTACCGGAAGCGGCCTCAATGCCATACGCCTCAACGGCGATGGTCACCTTGCGCGTCGATTCATCGTAGGTGTTGCTGACACCGAGCCATACGGGCGACTGAAGTTTCAGAATGTCCAAGGCAGAACTTCCCCAATAGTCAATCGACTTGACACCCATACGGCCGATACGTCCGGACGGCTGAGCCGGAGAACCGGCGTCCTTATAATACTGTTCGCCGATTGGCGTATGCAAAGCAAGGTTGCCTGTAGTGGGCAATATCAGTCCGGAATGAATCGCCACGGCAACAATCTTGCCGGGATAGGCATGTTCCAGACCTTCGATAACGGGGACGGCATTGGGGCAGTTGACACACATCTGACCCGTGAAATCCTCAATGAGCACGGCGCGCTGGACCGACGTCGGGCGACCGCTCTCGTCCGACCCGTCGGTGACGCCGCCGAGTCCGTCGTCGTAGGCAAGATAGCGGTCGTTCTCACTGACCGGATCACATGAAGCCAGCGTCAGAACGGCGCAGGCCATTGCGTATATGATGTTTCTTATCTTCATCTTCATAAAAAAACAGGAATAAATCAATGTCGGCTTAGAAATTATAGTTATACGAAACGGTCACACCCTTTGACGCCGGGACATAGCGGCAGACACCGCCGGAGCAGTTGTATCCGGCGCGCGTACGGCCGTAGCCGAGCTGCAGACGATGGCCTCCGTGGGCGTAGGTGACATATCCGGAATAATAGTGCTCGCGCGACTGATACTCGCTTCCTACGTAAGGACGGCCGTACATGTCGCTGACCGTGATCATAAAGCGCGGGAGTATTGACAGTTCGAGCAGCCCGTAAGCCCAGTCACCGCTCTCGTGGTCGGTGGTGAGATACTGTGCCTCACCGCGCAGGGTGAACTTGCGGTTGAACTGATATTTGCCTTCGGCCACGAAGATGTCAGAGTGGATCATGCCGCCATGGCCCTCGACAACAGTCTGGTTGTAGAACTGGTTCATGTACATGAGGTTGAGTTTGAACGACTTCGTCAGCTTCTTCTCCACCTGGACGTCGAGGTCCTGATAGTACATTCCGTCGCCCCACTTCCAGAACGCCGAGCCGTAGCCGTCGGTGCCGTAGCCGCCGGGAACGGTCATCGTTCCGTCGCGGTCGGTGCGGTTGATTCCGTGGACGTGGGAGTAGTTGATCTTGACCTTCGTGCCATATTTTCCGCCGAGCGGCGTGCGCTTCTTGAAGTTGTATCCCAGCTCCGCCTGATAGGCCCACTCACCGTTGGCGTTGGTAGCGTAGGGATAGAGAGCGGCCAGAGCGTAGGTGTGGTCGAGCGTGAATGCCGGCAGATGGTTGATGAACGATGACGTCAGCGCGCCCTCATCCAGACGGCGGCGGCTCTTGAACGCCATGTTGTCGCTGCGCTTGGCCTGCAGCAGGACGCTCAGTCCGCGCTGCGAATAGGAGCCGGAGAGCATGGCCACATAACCCTTGCGGTAGATATAGGGATAGAGCTTGTCGTAGACGGGGTCCTGAGACTTCTGGGCATATTCGGCCAAGACGTTGAGTCCGCCCTTCTGGAACCGTGCCCTGACGTCAAAGGCATTGACATTGCGGGGCAGATTGAGGCGGTATAGCGGATTGTCGTTCAGCTGGATGATTTCGTCCTTCTCGTTCTTGTTGACGAACGAGGCGCCCAACGTCAGATATGTTCCGTTGTCACGGAACGGGCGGATCCAGTTTTCCAGACCGATTTCAACGTCGGCACCGGAGATGAGGGCGTCGTTGTAGGTCCAGTAGTTGCGCTGCTTTCCCGTGAGCGCCTTGATGGTGACACCGTTGACCGGCGTTACCGTCACGCGGCCTCCGAGCAGCGAGTTGTCTATTCCGAGGCTGCGCTCCTCATACGTGCGGAGGATAAATCCGGAACCGAACTGCTCATAGAAGTTACCGGCCGTGATTTCAACGTGCTTCATGTGGAAACGCACGTAGGCGTTGCCCACTCCCCATCCCTTGAACTTCTTGTCGAATCCGGGCAGCGGGTGGTCAAGATATTCCAGCCGTAGGCCGGCGTCAAGATATTCGTTGTCGTTATACTTGCTCATGACGTTCACATCGGCGTAGGTGTTGGTAAGTCCCCAGTCGCTGTATTTGTCTGTGCCGATTTTGGTGTCCTCCTCCGGAATGAGAATGTCGCTCTGAATACTTCCGGTGACGGTGACGGTCTTCTGGCCGTCGCTCTGCGCCATGGCCGCGAGTGACAGTAGCGCTGCGGCCGCAAGGCAGTAGGTTCTGCTGTTTTTCAGTATAGTCATCACGCTATCCGTTTTTTTACTTGACCAGTTCACGCACTTTCTCTATCAGCTCTACCTCGG
The DNA here is from genome assembly GCA_947170725.1 of uncultured Prevotella sp. Taxonomy (GTDB): domain Bacteria; phylum Bacteroidota; class Bacteroidia; order Bacteroidales; family Bacteroidaceae; genus Prevotella. Next base: position 25,298 of record CAMVUM010000022.1, on the reverse strand, counting down.
CGCCGTCGGTATAGCCGTTGTGCTTATAGACGATGTTGCCCTTGCCGTCAACGATGATGACGTAGGGAATCATCTGTATGCCCAGCGCGCGCTTGAAGTCGCTGTTAGGGTCGAGCAGCACGTCATACTCCCATCCGTTGTTGTCAACGAGAGGCTTGACCTTGTTGATGTTCTGCGCCTGGTCTATGCTCACGGCAATGACCTTCACGCCGGTCTCCTCACGCCACTCGTCGTAGACCTCGCTGATGGCCGACAGCTCGCGGTTGCAGGGCTTGCACCATGTTGCAAAAAATGAAATTATGAACGGTTTCCCGTCGTTCGAAAGTTCGTCTGTACGCACGGTCTTTCCGCTGATGTCCTTCAAAGTCACTGCCGGCAGCTGTGCCGAGGCGTTTATTGCCATTGCTACGGCCATTATCGCCAAAACTATAAATTTTCTCATATCAATAATTAAAGTTCGTTACTAATGCTTGTGCAAAATTAAACAATTAATTGATAATCAGCCGTGTTTTTATGAAAAAAGTAACAGAATGGCCGAAAAAACCATGAAAATGTGGCCCCACCAAAGCCGCCCCCGGACCACAGCCACACCCCATGTCCTCATTTTTCCTGTTTTTAAGCCCGCGAGAATAGGGACTTCCTGAAAATTTTCCGCCTCGCCCCAAAATATCGCAACCACGCGCGTGTCAAAAATCAGGGGACACCGTGACGATATATTTACATATTTCATAAGTCATTCATTCACAACCACATACAAACGGCGCCAGTTCTTCTTCCCATTGGGGATGGTCGGGTTGGGGCCCCGCGAGGCCCTCCCCACTCTGCCGTAAGGCCTTTATTGCAATGCAACGGGGCCGCCGTTGCAAGACGAAAGCGGCCCCGTTGCAACCCCGAGAGGCCCTTACGGCAGGAAAACGGTAACTTTTACGGACATTTTTCCGCATCACAAAACCGCCGTTTTATCCTTTCCTGAAAAGCCGCGAGGCCCTCCCGGCATCCCTACACCCCCAAAAACCTTCTGACGCAGCCCATCGCCCAAAACCAATAAGGCCCTTACGGCATCAAAAACACCACGGAAGCGCGCTAAAACAGAATTTTCCGCGTACGTTGTTTTGTTAGAATATATTCATATTGATTGTCTGTCAGTCGGATGTGAGGATTATATTTACCGGAAAGTCATGGTTTCCTACATATCCAGCAACAACTTCCGGCATGCCGCCGACAAAACAATACCGGCGGAGAAATTCTATTTAGAAAGTTCCTCCACCTCACTCTGATTGAACTCCCTGAGCGGACGGGCGTTGGAATCAGGTTCGCCAGTGAGTTGGAACGTGGCAAGACTACCGTACAGACGGACAAGGTCAACCAGGTCATCTATCTGTTCGGAGAAGAGCTTCAACCGGCTAAAATGAAACCGGTATGACACGGGCAGACATTTACATCAACGACCGCCTCTGCGGCACACCCGTCGAGAACTCTGACGGATATACATTCATACTACTTTCACAAAACCTTTCCGACAGCTACCATTTCGGACTGACACGATATCACATTGTTGTCAATAATGTTTTGTGAAAGTCGCTCTATTGCGGACGGACACTAACAGAACGGGCGGACTGCTGTTTTGCAGTCCGCCCGTTTTATTCAAATATATGATTATCTTTTTGTTCGTGCCTGTCTCTTACTTGACAACCTTGCGGCTCAGAGTCTTACCATCGGTATAGGTAACCTTCTCGATAACGAGACCCTTGGCAGTGTTCTCAACCTTGCGGCCGGAGAGGTCGAAATATTCCTTTGCAGCAACCTTGGCTGACTCGGTGCTTACGCCCTTGATGCCAGTATTACTGAGTTCAGAAGAAATAAGAAGTGAATACTGATCATAGATTTCCCATGAACCGTTCTTACCATTACTGATATACACCCGAGCACCAAACATTCCTGTATACTCTATGAGCTCATTATCATCCAAATCCATTGTGGTTGTAAACTCACCTTGCTTCAAACCCTTACCGTCACTGTCATAGCAATAAACAACAGTCGAATATTTGAGTCCAGTCTGACTATTTGTCCACTCTGACAAAAAGTCGAATGAATCTACAAGATAACCTGTTTTAGTGTCATTATTCGCAAAGAACACCCAGCAATCGTCAACTCCTGGTGCCGGTATTGCGCCCTTCACCAACACACCATCCGAGAAAAGAATTGCCTGGGCAGGATATTCTTCCGGCTGCTGGGTACCGGGGCTATATTCACCTTTTTCATTATAAACAGATGTGCTTGTCACAGTCGCATCATACATAAAAGGCTCATATTCAGCAGCAGCTGCTGTATAGAATTGTCCTTTTATGTAATCCATGTGCATTTTACGACTTGGTACATAAAGGCTGACAAACTCATTATCCATGAAATAAAGAGTTCCTTGGGCCGCATTATAGTAAGCTCCGAAAGTAGCCTTTGTAGAAGGAGTGGCTGTATCTGCATAACCATCGCCATTCGCATCCGTGATGTCAAAGGTAGCGATCACTACAGGACTTCTATCAGACGTTAAATATGCGACCTGCTGATTGTTGGCAAATGTAATGGAATCAAGTCCCTCAGCAGAGTGGCTGTTCGGACCATCATATATTGTACCTTCAATATCATCTATATCAAGAAATCCATAAAGATTCACTTTCACTGTTGAACCTGTAACTGTATATGAGCCCAGCTCCATTCTTGCCTGTGCATAACCACCCAAAACATCAGAGAAAATATAGGGATCGTGATAGAAAGAAACCCTTTCACCTGGAGCTTTCACTGCCTTGGAAACCGGAGCCAGTTCCTTTTTCAAATCCATGTTGACCATATTCTTGGCAACAACACTTTGAGGAATCGCTGTAGCTTGGAATTTTGTTCCCTGATGAACTTTAGATGCCATTATCTCTGCCATAGAAGCCGGAACAGGTGAAACAAACTTCTGCATCTGAGCCATTCCGCTGAATACGACTGCACAAGCAGCCAATGTCAAAGTAAACTTTTTCATACGCTTTCTTTTATTAATTATAAATATCGGATGCAAAGTTACACATATTTTATTATACAGCAAACTAAAAAAAACAAAAAATATAAAGAATTAGCCGCAAATGCTTCATTTTGTTATTTCAGACAAGCAAAAAACATAAAAATGTTCTTACCACGCACATTCAGACTGATGATTATCACTTCCACAAAATGGCAGAACAGGAAGCAGGGACTATCAACAGATGGCAGACGGAACTTCTGACATAATCCATCATAAACAAAAAAAATTCCGGTATCATGATTCACACAGACAAGGGAATCAGGATACCGGAATATTATTCCATCATATATATAACCCGACAATATCGCTTATCGGATATATACAATCACCGTTTAATTTGCAGCGACTCTGACAAACTTCGGATATTTCAGGTTTTCAATAACATCCTTGACGTTGGATGACGTCGGGTTCTGTTCTGTGAAAGTACGGAGACGGAAACCGGAGATAGCAGTTCCATTCAACTCACCTTCATTCAACTCAAAAGAGAACTGACCGTCATCTGTCTTAGTAAGAGCACCGGACACAATTGCCTGAGGCTCATAGCGCTGGGTATTGCCTGCAACCATCACGGTATACACATACAGATTGTTGTAAGGTCCGCAATATGATGCTGCCGAAACCTTAATGCTGTTTGTTGACGCATCGAACGTCATCGGTATCTGAAGTTCTCCGTTATACTTATCGGGACAGAACAACAACTCACTGCCAGTGTCGCCGCCAATGAGTTTTCCAGGCAACGAAACGGCTTTAGGACGGCTTGAGAAATCCGTTGCCGTCACGTCATACTGACCGCAGATATCATACTGGATAATCTCTATACGCTTGGAAACAGTTCCTGTCTCAACATCAATATAACCCTCACGGTCACCACCGGTCGCATTCGGCTCCGTATAGATGATGATGGCGTCGTCTGTGACCACGGCGCTGATCCAATCGGCACTCGGTGTCGTATAGACCGGAATGTTGTGCATAATGTCAAACGTTGCTTCCGACTTGCCATGAGCAAGAACGGTCATCTGCTCAGGCACATTGACCTCAAAACGAGCGCCAAACTGAGAGATGTTCACTATGGTTGAATCGCTTTCAGATGCCTTCAGCACAACGATTGCATTACGCGACTGAACATCTGAGTTCACACTCGCAGTCACATTGACAACCGAACCGCTCTGAGCTACCGTGAGCCATGACGCAGAAGCATATACCGAAGCGAGAGGTCCATTCACATGAATCTGCTTCGTTCCACCGGCAGCTTCAATTGAGGTCTCGGCAGAAGTCACTGTGAGCGCACTCTTGAACTCGGTGAAGTCATCATCGGAACATGACATTAATCCGAATGTACCACAAGCGAGCAGACCGAGCATTATATTCTTTATCTTCATCATACTTATGTCTTACTTTTTATTTAACACGTTTTAATTCCTTTATGTCCAGGCCGTAGAAACGTAGTGCAATACCTTCATCACCTTCCTCATCAATATAACTGTTGAGGAAAGCGAATCCGTTGTTCGGACCGTCAATAACCAGATTTCCGGTAGCGGGCTGATACTTGAACTGAACCTGATTGAAGCCGAAATAACCATCTGCGTCAATAGATGCACCAACGAAAATGAGATAGTCGAACTTCTCTGTCGGATCCGCTGAAGTCGAATAGTGGGAGAACATGAACTTTCCTGTGCGGTTGTCGTACATGAGGAATAAGTTGTAGTCTCCGGCCGCGTTCTCCAAAGAGGAACTCGGACCGATGTCCGCGCGTGCCATACCGCTATAAGATAACGTTCCGCGAAGAATCGTATGCGACTGTTTGCCAATATACTCGTCATAAGACTCAAAGACAATCTTGTCCGTTACGGTACGATTGCTGATATTCGTATAGGTTATCGTCCACTCGCCCGCGAAGTCGGCCACGTCAAGATTGAAACCATCGTCCGTACACTTCACAAACTGAAGCGTTCCGGTCGGGTCACTGAACGTTGACGATGCCACATCAGTCAGATTAATCTTATCAAAGGAATGTCCGCCAAGAGTCGTGAGAGCAGTGTGGAACTCGATTCCACCGGGCACATAGCAATAAGGTGTTGTCTCTGTCTGGGAAGTGAGCTGAGCATTGTGGTCGTCGCGGTTGATGATCAGTGAGTCAACCAGCTGACCATTGTACTGAACGAGATAAACGGAAGCCGTAGCCTTGTCCACGTTGTTCAGTTCCGTGAGATAATCAGCCCAATTATGTGACTCCGGAACACGGGTCATAACGAACTTATTGCCGAATCTCTTGCCCTTGAGATAGATAGCGTCGTCGGTGATTTTCTGAACGATGAATTCATAGTCACCCTCTTCGCCGTCAACATCACCCTGATAAGGCTGTGCAAGGAAATGGAGAATTTCGTTGTATGTATTGAACGTGAGCACAGGGCCCTGATCCTTTATGACGTCATAGCTTGACGTGCTCACCAGATTCACATCGGCAGCGATGTCGGAAGAGGCATGAGCCTTATTCTCATCGAACTTGATAAACATAGTAAAGCCGCCACCGGTATATTCACGGCCGGTATAGTAGTGCATCATCCAGCCGTTCGGAGAAGACTTCAACAAGGCCTTGGTCTTTGCAACTGCCTCGTCTATGCGCACAGCTGCCGAATTGTCGAAGATGTCGTTGTCGTCATCGCTACAGGACTGCAAAGAGAAAGCCGCTGCGCCTATCAATAATATGCTTAATAATATTTTCTTCATAACGATATAAAACTATTTGAGATGTTCCAAATCCAATGTCTTCAACTCGTCTGCACGACGCAACACAACTGAACGCAACTCGTCAAGATCAAGATTCCAAGAATCCTTCATATAAGTCTTGACCATTTTGAGCTTCCTTTCAAGCGTTGCAGCCTTCTCGCCGGCACCGTCAATCTTTTCCTGCCACTGCTCGGGAGTGATGGTCACATAAACAGACATAACCTCAGCAAAGTCCTCAAGCGGCTCGCTCATGGCATACGGGGTCACGAAACCGTGCTGCCATGCGTACTCGTCTGTGTACTGATACCAGTCACCACTGATGAAGTCTCCCTCTGAAATAAGATCCCATGAAGTGTCATAAGGCTTACGCTGGTTGAGAATGTGGGTAAACTCGTGGTGTATGGTGTGGAAATAATACTCATTGAGAGTCTCATAGTCATGAAGCATCTCCTCTGTCAGCTCGTTAACCATATAAAGAGTGATCTTCAGACCGCCCTCGGCAGTACCAAGCACCATCGTTCCCTCACTGTTGTAAGCGGGCGAACCGATAAGGTGAATCTGTCTCGGCACATTAGCCTTGATGAAATCCTGGTCGACAACCTCTGCATAAGCATCAAGCCAAAGATATTTCACGATGATTGCCAGCTTGGCAGCCTTGGCTGAATCGGCAGGCACAAGAGTGTACTTCATGTCACTCTCAATATCCTCCATCTTATATTTGAAGTCGATGTTATAAGGATAGGCGTAGTTCATCAACAACCACGTGTCAAGCGCGTCACGCTGCTTCATGTCTCCCGTGAAGATGCTCTGGCTTGACGGTTCATTATCGTCGGAGCAAGACACCAGTCCCAGGCAAAACACCAGACCTAATATATATATTATATTCTTCATATCTTTAAATGTCTTTATTGTTATTACTCAACACTTATTTATTTCTTCTTGGATTGGCAGGCAAACCGATAGAAATGACTTCCTGCGGCAACTGTATGGCCAGACGGTCATCACCCTTCTCCATCTTATCCGTCACTTCAAGAATCTGAACCGATTTGTTTATACGACGACGATATATCGTTATACCATAACGCTTGACATCCTGCAAACGCAAACCTTCATGTATCGTAACCAGACGGCGCAACTGAAGCAGACACTGGAGCATGTTCTCCATATCGCTACCGTTCTCAATAGTGAACCACGGATGCAATTCCTTCTTGGGCGTAGGAGACATTGGCGCATCATATCCTATACCGGAATAGAATGAGCGGATTGTATTCATATCCAGACGAACACCATTTGCAGTGAACTTTGACAGCTCTGCATTGATATCATCAAGTCCGCCCATAAAATCACCCTTCAATATTTTTGCCTCCGCACGTACCATCAATGTCTCATCCGTTGTGAACACCGGATAGACGGAATGAGGATAACCGATACCGGCCTGTATGTCTATGTATTCGAAGACATAAGGTATCTTACGAAGCATCTTTGTAGCCATGTCGTCATTATAGAACACGGCGTATCCCATTGCTTGCTGGCTGTTGCCCCAAGGACCGTTGGCCGAGATTGTTTCATAATCGGCTATCAGATGACTGTGGGTGTACTTCTCTCCGGCAATATAAGGACCGATGAAAACTCCCCACTGAGAATTTACAACCTGCAACAGCAGATTAGCATCCTCGTTGGCCGAGATATAAGCATTGGGCTGCACCTGCTTGTTAGCAGAAAGGGCATTCCATGAAGCCCAGTCACGGAGCGTGCTTGCCGGGTTGCTTCCAAGCACGACATCAGCACACCTGATGGCTTCATCATACTTGTGATAATACAGATAAAAGCGTGCGGCAAAAGCATTGGCGGCAGCCTTCGTGAAATGGTACTTAGGCTTGGCGTAGTTGTTCTCGATGAGAGGAAGTCCACGCTGAATATCCGATTCAACCTTAGCGTAAAGTTCAGCAAGAGTTCCACGCTGATAAACCTCACCGACATATTCCTGAGGCTTGGTCAGATAAGGCATACCGGAATTCTCCGTGTCTGCGGTTGCCGGGTCGTACGCCTGACAGAACATTGTGCTCAGGGTGAACATAGCATAGGCACGAACAATCAGAGCCTCGCCATACTGAGCATTGAACTGTGAGGGGTCATCACTCTCCTCAATAAACTTTATGACCTGATTGGCATTTTCTATTGACGAATAATATGCGTCCCAAACCTTCTTTGGAGTTTCTGATTCTGAAGACTCAGTGATTTCCTGCCATCTGTATGCCTGCTCCTGAAAGCGTTCGCTTGTCCAGGACGTATTGTAACATTCTGTTGAATTATCAGAATACCATTCGAAAACTGCAGCCGGGTGTACACTCGGATAGGCATTGACCAAGATATAGTTCAATTCCTCTGCATTCTTTATTTCCATTCGGTTGTCCGGCAGCTCGTCAAGGAAATCATTGCAGGAAGTTAATCCGAGTCCTGTGGCCAATGCCAACGACAATATATATAATTTGTTTCTTTTCATACCTTAAATATCAAATATATTAGAAGCCTGCTTTAACTGTAAGAGTAAACTGCTTGGGCACCGGGGCAGCCACACCACCGGTATTGAAGAATTCCGGATCCTGGCCGTTCAGCTTGTCGTCAGAATAGATGAGGAACAAGTTGGTTGCCTGAAGTTTGAGCGAGAGGCTTTTGAGAGCTGTGGTCTTAAACCATGCTTTGGGGAAGTCGTAACCGAGTGATATTTCCTTCATACGGATAAAGTCACCCTTGGCAATACGCTCTGTTGAATAATTGTAAGCATTGTATCCATAACGCAACTGGTTGTTGTCGTTATACTGACGGTAGCTAAGAATCACAGGGACATTGGTGTATGCCTCATCACCCGGCACCATCCAACGGTTGTTGAACTCCTTAGTCATAGAGCTCATGTCATTATAACGGGCAGAGAAGACAGGGTCAAGTCGAACCACATTTCCAAATGCGTATGTGATGAACATATTGAGGCGGAAGCCTTTATATGTGAACACGTTTCCGAACGAACCTGTAACCGTGGGGTCTGACGGTCCTTCATACTTCAAATAGCTATTGTTGTCACGCTCCTGGAAGTTTATGTCCGTAGAAGTGATTTCGCCCTTCTCGTTCATGAACGTCGGGAAACCGTTCTCGTCAAGTCCCATGAACGGGATTGAGAATATACCACGTGCAGGATAGCCTTCAAGAGCAAAACCGCTTCCTTGTATGAGGTCCATTGTTGTGCATCGTGTCTTCAGGTCAGTAACCTTGGTTACAGCGTGAGAATATATGAGGTTCGTCGTCCAAGTGAAATCTTTGGTCTTGATATTCTCTGTTGTTATGCTAAGTTCCTCACCGTGAGACTTCATTGATGCGACATTGGCATACTGTACAGAAGGAGCCTGCATTGTTACAATCTGTCCGATAAGGTCATAGTTGTTACGGAAGAACAGACCGAATTCCAAATTGATACGGTTGTTAAGGAAACCGGTTTCCAATGTGGTGCTGAACTCATGTTTCTTCTCATAAGTCAGCTCGTTGTTCTGCGGATAAGACTCTGCTATTCCCGGTTCTTTATCGGAAGAGAACGGACGCCACGGTGTTGAAGAATAGAAGATAGGTGTCGTGTTAGACGCATACTGCCATGGTCCGTGATCGGCTGTCAACGAATAAGAAGCCTTGATGGTGAGGTGAGAAAGAACGGATCTCAACTTATTAAAGAATGCTTCCTCGTGCATGTTCCATGAACCAGAAACGTTCCATGTAGGCAGCCATCGTGCGCTTGTGCTCTTACCCATTCTATTGGAACCTTCATAACGTAATGTTCCGTTGAGGTTGTATCTCTGCTTGTATGAATATGTAAGCACACCATAGAAAGCGGCACTGCGGTCCACCGTATTGTCAAGTTCGTAATACAGAGAGTTCTCTTCGGTCAGCTTCTTGAAATACTGATATGTATAGAAAGGAACCGAGCCCATGCCATACTGCATTCCGACACCATCAAAACGTGAGGTAGAACGCTCGATGCTGGTTATTTCCGTACCACCGAAGAGGTTTACGTTGTGAGCATTGGCGAAAGTGTGATTGTAGTTGAACGTCGCACGGAAGTCGTAGCTTGTCATGCGATTGTCCTTACGCTTATAGAAACCTCCGTTAGGCAATACCGAATAAGCCAAGGCGTACGGGTCCTCCGGATCCTCATAGAGGAACGGGTTGTTGTCACGAATCTGGCTGTTGTCTGCCGCACGATAGCTCTGCGACATATTTGAATTCTCCGTAATGTTGTGTTCCTGAGAAGAACCGGCATATTTAACGGCACCTATTGCGGCAAGTTCCAAATCCTTGAAAGGTTTGTACTTCACTTCTGCCTGGAACTTCAAGTCGAACACGTTCAGATCCATATTGTTATTTTCCAATTCGTTGAAAATATTGAATGGAGCATACTGTGTGTGATAATATGTATCTGGGTCAAGAGCACGCGACGAGTTGAGCGCGTATGAATAGGGGTTGATATCAAAATCACGTTTCACCTCACCGGAAACAACGTCTATATCCTGTCCGAGCGTACCCGGTGCAGTCTGCTTACGGTAGCTTCCGCTACTGATAAGGTTTACGGAAAGATTGTCAAGAATACGATGCGTAACGTTCATGTTAGCAGTATAACGCTTGACGTCGCTCTTCTTATACCATCCCGGATCAAGCATAGCTGACATTGACACATAGTAGTTTGACTTTTCTGTACCGCCACTGATGCTAAGTGCATGATTCTGCATAATAGAGTTTGAGAACAACTCGTCAAACCAGTCGGTGTTGCGCATTTCAGCATTGTAAAGATACTGATTCTGTGCTTCTACGGTGTTAGGCAGACCAAATTGTCCTGTAGTTGAGTTATATGTATTTATCAACTCATACATTTTTCCGTAAACTCCATAGTTGCTTCCGTTGAGCACACTTGACAAAGAAAGCCATCCCTTGTCTTTGAGTTCACGATAAATGCCCATCTGGTCCTGAGAGTTCATGATATTGAAGTTGCGGTAGCTGGGCTTGAGACGCGTTGTGAACTCACCCGTATAGTTTATATGGGCGGCACCCATCTTACCCTTCTTGGTTGTCACGACAATCACACCAGACATGGCACGTGCTCCATAGATAGATGTAGCGGCACCGTCTTTCAAAATATCAAATGTTTCTATATCATCGGAGTTCAAACCTGCGATAGCGGAACTGATAAGTGTCTCAGGATCACCAGAAGACAAGTCGTCCGCACTTACGTCAGTAATATCTTCCATGATTACGCCATCGACAACCCAAAGCGGCTTTGAGCTTCCGTAGATTGATGTAGCACCACGCACGCGGATTTTCGGAGCCGTTCCGAACGTACCCGATACATTCTGTACTGACACACCGGCGGCACGTCCTTCCAACGAACGGCTGATATCCGGCATACCTCCAATCATTGCTTCTTCAGCTTTCACCTTTGTTGCCGAACCCGTAAATGTACGGCGGTCAGTCTTTTGCATACCCGTCACCACGACGTCACCCAACGTATGGGAGTCTGACTGCAAGGTGATTTTCATGTTTGGCTTAGGTGTCAGAGTTTTTGTCACCATACCGATGTAGCTCACCTGAATCTTTTTGCCCGCGGGCACGGTCAGAGTGAACTGGCCATCAAAGTTGGTAACGGTTCCCGTTTTTGAGCCGACCGGAATTACCGATGCTCCGATAATCGGCTGGCCGTCATCCTGAGATATCACGGTTCCTGTCACCTTTGTTTGGGCTAATGCCATTCCTATCGACAGGAACAGACACGCCAAAATCATGGTTAATCTTTTCTCCATAAATACTCTCTTAGTTGATTTTAGAAAATAAATATTAAATTACAACTTGCAAAGTTAATCATTTTTTTCTTATAGCAACATAAAAACATCAAATTTTGCATATTTTACGCAACTTACCCGGATAATTTGAAAGAAAAGCGGTCATTGTGTTTCTAAATTGAATAAAAATTCAGCAATCCGTTCACAATCCGAAACAAAACATAAACGCAAATGCCACAAAGACGCAAAGACCACGAAAACGCCCCTTGTCCTTTGCGCCTTTTCATCTATAACAGAAATATCGCTCTTACGACCATCATCCACACATTATATATATGTCATCCGCAGATTGCAATTTGTACGGCTACCGGCGGAAAAAGTGGAATTTGGAACAGTGTTTAGGGATTAATAACAATTTTAAGTGGGGCGCGCATGTCGCAGATACACTATTTTTTGCTATCTTTGCGGTGCTTTTCAGGAGGAGCGACAAAACAGAATATTACGTTAATACATAAATATAATTATCAAATTATGGCACTTTTAACTAACGAGAAACTCACAATCGTCGGCGCAGCCGGTATGATTGGTTCAAACATGGTTCAGACCGCCCTCATGATGGGTCTGACAAGTGAAATCTGTCTCTACGACGTATTCTCACCCGAGGGTGTGGCAGAAGAAATGCGTCAGAGCGGTTTCAACGACGTGAAGATCACAGCAACAACGGACGTAAAGGAGGCTTTCACGAACGCGAAGTATATCATTTCTTCAGGTGGTGCACCCCGCAAGGAGGGCATGACACGTGAGGACCTGCTGGCCGGCAACTGCAAGATTGCCGAGGAGCTTGGCAAGAATATCAAGACATACTGCCCCGACGTGAAGCACGTTGTCATCATCTTCAACCCCGCTGACCTCACGGGTCTGGTGACTCTGCTCTACTCAGGTCTGAAGCCCGGACAGGTTACGACTCTCGCCGGCCTCGACACAACACGTCTGCAGAGCGCTCTGGCAAAGAAGTTCGGTGTGATGCGTAACGAGATTGAGGGTTGCGCCACATACGGCGGCCACGGAGAGCAGATGGCAGTGTTCGGTTCTCACGTTACCGTTGCCGGCCGCAAGCTGACCGACATCATCGGAACCGACGAGTTCACAGCCGAGGAGTGGGAGCAGATGAAGAAGGACGTTACGCAGGGCGGTGCCGCCATCATCAAGTTGCGTGGCCGTTCTTCATTCCAGAGCCCGTCATACCTGTCTGTCGAGATGATCCGTTCCGCTATGGGCGGTGAGCCTTTCCGCTTCCCCGTAGGTACATACGTACAGACTGAGAAGTACAACCACATCATGATGGCTATGGACACCACTCTGGGTGCTGACGGCTGCACATACAACGTTCCGCAGGGAACTGACGAGGAGAACGCCAAGCTTGACGCAAGCTATGAGCACCTCTGCAAGATGCGCGACGAGCTGGTTACGCTCAACATCGTGCCCGCTATCTCTGAATGGAGCAAGATCAATCCGAACCTCTAATCATTGAGTGAAGAGTGATGAGGTATGAGAGTAGTTCAGAGTGATGAGTGATGAGTGAAGAGGTATGATTACTCTTAAGACTTGAACTCTGAGCGTAACGAGATTGATATACTTTCCAATCAATCTGGCTATGGTAATCATACATCATCACTCTGAGCTCTGAACTACTCTCATACCTCTTCACTCTGAACTCTTAACGCAAAACTCTGCCCTTAAGAGTAATCATACCTCTTCACTCATCACTCTGAACTCTGAACTCTCATACCTCATCACTCTTAACTCTTAACTCTGGACACTCTGTTCTCATGCTGAATTCGCATCCGCAATATTGCTGATTGTAGAATCCGTATTCGCGGATTATGGCAGCACGTCGTTCGTTCAGTCCGCCTTTGCGCCAGTTGTGGTCCCACCACGCCACGTCGGGATACGGTTCTACAGCCCGCCGACCGGCTTCGTTGATTTGGTCGAGACTTTTCCAACGACTGGACATCAGTGTTGTGGTAATGACGGCGAAGCCGTGGGTAGCGGCATAGCGCGCCGTGTCAGCCAGGCGCATGGTGAAACATTTCAGGCAGCGGCCACCCCGCTCGGGTTCCGCCTCCAGTCCTGCGACACAGCCCAGCCATGCAGCGTGGTCGTAGTCGGCGTCAACAATCTCCAGTCCCAGCGACCGGGCGTAGCGCGTACATTCATCCTTTCGTATCTGATATTCCTCCAAAGGCCATATGTTCGGGTTGGCGTAGTATATCACGGGAGTGATGCCATGTTGCACCATACACTCTATTATGGCCGCCGAACATGGCGCGCAGCATGTGTGGAGCAACACACGCGTTGCTCCTCCAGGAACTTCCAGTATCAGTTTTTTCTTCATACGCATTGTCTTTTGAACGCAAAGTTAAGCCTTTTCCACCACAATCGGCCGATGTTGACAACAAAAAGCGTAACTTTGCAGAATAGGACGTGTTGCTTCGTGTATTATATATATAATAATGTGTAGTACTTCATAAACCAATGTGCAGAACCACATGAACCAATGTGCAGAATCACATGATATGATGTATGGTGCGGCACTTTATGTCACGTAGCAATCCGACCTCAACGGAAAACCGGATATCAATAACCTCTAAAAAAAGCAACAATCATGTTAGAAAAAGGACTCACCCACACTTCCACGCTCACCGTGACAGACCAACAGACAGCAATCGCGCTGGGCTCCGGCGACATGCCAGTATTGGCCACTCCGGCCATGATGGCCCTGATGGAGAACGCCGCTATGCTCGCCGTCGCACCCCATCTGCCCGAAGGGAGCACTACCGTCGGCGGACAGATTTCCTCATCGCATCTCCGTCCGTCGCTGACGGGTGCCTGCGTGACAGCAACGGCAACTCTCGAACGTATTGACGGCCGCAAACTCTATTTCCACGTTGAAGCCCGCCAAGGCGACACGCTCATTGGCGAGGGCACCCACCTGCGTTTCGTCGTCGACCGGACGAGATTCATGGAGAACGCAAAGCTGTAAGTTATTTAAACACAAAGACGCGAGGACGCAAAGGATTTGTCAAAACATGCCAAAAGTATGTACATACAAATCCTTTGCGTCCTCGCGTTTAAATTATTATCGAACGCTTTTTCTTCGAGTCTTTGCGTTTAAATTTATCAAATCACAGAAGAGCTTCGATTTCGGCTTCAAGGTCCTTGATTTGCTCCGACCGGCAAACCAGACTGTTTCCACGGTCAATGAGGAAGAACTCCGGTATGCTGTTGACGTTGTATGCCCTTACACACTGCGACATCGGGCCGTCAGGAGCCAGCACGCTTATCCACGGAAGGGCCATGGTCTGCTGTTTCCAGTAATGTTCGTCCGTGTCTACTGCCACCTGATAGATTTCCAGTCCGCGTTCATGGTATTTCCCGTAAAGCTCGCGCAGCATGAGGATGCGACGCGGCGACTCCGGCGTGGAAAAAGCGTGGAAATCGAGAAGAACCACTTTTCCCTTGAGCGACGAGAGCGTGCGTTCGCGTCCACGGTTGTCCGTAAGTGACAGTTCTATGATACCCGAAGTCGTTATTTGTGACGGGCTGAGCGACGCCTCTTTCTTCTGTTTGATGATGCGTTGGGTCTTCATGCCCTCTATGGCGATGTTGTGCAGATTCTCGCCACGAACGGCCCCGGGATAGAACGTGTCCCAGCTCGTGGCCACGGCAGCAAACATCTTCACGTCCGCCTCAGTACTGCGCGGATCGAACAGGAGAAAGTCGCCCAATGTCTGGAAGAGGGCGAAATAGGATGATGCGGCCTTCGGGGCTTTCATTATGTATTCCGCCTTGACATCATTCTTGTATGCCTCCACCATTTTCTTCAGACTGTCTATGCGTTCGTCGTTGGTCAGACGGGAGTCTCTCTCCATCGCCATAACACGGTCGCGCAGTCCTATCTGCTTGAGAGCCAATTCCCGGATACGCTCACATTCCGGAGAACCGCTGACCTCATAGCCGGTGGCCATCTCCGGATAGCGGGCCTTCACAGTCACAGTCTCCGTTGAGTCGGCCGAGATATTGATTATTTGTCCGGCTATGCGCAGCCTATAGAACTCCGGCGCCGGTGTTGCCTTGTCCTCAAAACAGAACCGTCCGTCCTCGCCAAGCCTTACGGAATCAACCTTCACGGGACCGGCGAGGCTCATGTTCTCGAAATAGAGGACAGAGTCTTTTGCTTCACTGATATTGCCTTCGACGCGAAATTTTCCGCTGTTGTCACATGCCGTGATACATATCGCGGTCACTGCGACCGCCATTGTCCGGAGTATATTTCTCATGATGTGTCTTTATGTTTTTTATTGTTATCTGACCGCAAAGTTACTTTCTTTTTCTGACACTTGCAACAAAGCGGGTGAGCCAAAATCAAAAATGTGCAAAAAAGAAGCGGAAACAGGACCGGGCGGCGACCCCTGATTTTTGATACGTCTGACGGACAATAGCCGTCAGAAACGCAACAATGAAGAAACGGAGCCTCGGCGCCAACAGACAAAACACGGCACAAAGGTCCTGTAATCCAATGACTTAGCATCCGACGAAAACAACAGAAGATTCCCGCTCTCCGGAAAACCACACATTTTCCGACCGTTTTCCGGCCGAAAATCATGTCACGAAACGGTCAGGCCATCCGCATGGAGAGCCGGAAACGCCCCGCAAGAGCCTTACGGGAAGACCGTGAGCCTTAAGTTTGTAAAGAAAATATGCCTGTTTTCGGGCACCTTGGAACTACCGGAATAGAACGGAACCACCCTTGTTTTTTGATTATCGGACAACAGCGACAGCGTCATTTTCCTCCTCCACCCGACCCGGGAAAGCCTCCCGGGGTCACAACGGAGCCGCTTCCGCACGACAACGGGGCTTTCCTTGCGTTGCAACGGAAGCCCCGTTGCAACGCAAGGAAAGCCTTACGGCAGGGAGACAACGCTGGCGATTCTTGACAAAAGAACATAACTCACGAAGAATCAACAACTTAGCAAAAACGGCCAAAATTCAGGAATTTCCGCCCGCGGGAAAATAATTTCAGAATTCCGCAAGGATTTGAGACTTTTTGTACGGATTATTCCAAAAGTAGTCCCTACCCCGGAAAAAACGGAGGGAAACAGCCGGAATAACGACAAATTACTAATAAAACGAAAATAATCAGACGTTTATGCCGCCGTTACAGCTATTTTACGTATCTTTGTCCGAATTTTTATTTTTAGATGTTTTAATATAACGATGAACGTAATTACAAAGAGTGTTCAATTGCCTGATGGAAGAACCATCACGATTGAGACCGGGAAAGTGGCAAAACAGGCCGACGGAAGCGTTGTTCTGCGTATGGGCAACACCGTACTTCTGGCCACTGTTTGTGCCGCAAAGGATGCAGTTCCCGGAACAGATTTCATGCCTTTGCAGGTTGACTACAAGGAGCAGTACGCCGCTGCAGGCCGCTTCCCCGGCGGTTTCACAAAGCGCGAAGGCAAGCCCGGCGACAACGAGATTCTGACATCCCGTCTGGTTGACCGCGTGCTCCGTCCGCTGTTCCCCTCAAACTATCACGCCGAGGTTTTTGTCAACGTAATGCTGCTCAGTGCCGACGGTATTGACCAGCCCGACGCATTGGCCGGATTTGCAGCATCAGCCGCTCTGGCTTGTTCAGATATTCCTTTCGAATGCCCCATCAGCGAGTGCCGCGTGGCCCGCATCGGCGGCGAATATGTCATCAACCCGACATTCGAGCAGATGAAGGAAGCCGACATGGACATCATGGTCGGTGCATCGGCCGAGAACATCATGATGGTGGAAGGCGAGATGAAGGAAGTTTCGGAGCAGGACATGATCGGCGCCCTCAAGGCTGCCATGGACGCTATCAAGCCCATGTGCGAGCTGCAGACCGAACTCAGCAAGGAGCTCGGAAAGGACGTTAAGCGCACATACGACCACGAGATAAACGACGAGGAGTTGCGCGAGCAGATGAACAAGGAACTCTACGGCAAGGCCTACGACGTTACGAAGCAGGCTCTTGAGAAGCATGCACGCCAGGAGGCTTTCGACAAGATATTGGAGGACTTCAAGGAGGCTTATGCCGCCGCCCACGCCGAACTCAGCGAGGACGAGCTGGAGGAGAAGTGCGCCATGATGGAGCGCTACTATCACGATGTGATGCGTGACGCCATGCGCCGCTGCATCCTTGACGAGGGCATCCGCCTCGACGGCCGCAAGACCGACGAGATACGCCCCATCTGGTGTGAGGTCAGCCCGCTGCCCATGCCCCACGGAAGCTCTATCTTCACACGTGGCGAGACACAGAGCCTCTCTACGTGTACGCTCGGAACGAAACTTGACGAGAAACTCGTTGACGACGTCCTCGACAAGAGCTACCAGCGTTTCCTCCTTCACTACAACTTCCCGCCGTTCTGCACCGGCGAAGCCAAGGCCCAGCGTGGCGTAGGCCGCCGCGAAATCGGTCACGGCCATCTCGCATGGCGCGGTCTGAAGGGTCAGATACCCGAGGATTTCCCCTACACGGTGCGCCTTGTAAGCCAGATTCTCGAAAGCAACGGTTCGTCGTCAATGGCTACCGTCTGCGCCGGAACACTGGCTCTGATGGACGCCGGCGTGCCTATGAAGAAGCCCGTCAGCGGTATCGCCATGGGACTCATCAAGAACCCCGGTGAGGGCAAGTATGCCGTGCTCAGCGACATTCTCGGCGACGAGGACCATCTGGGCGACATGGACTTCAAGACCACCGGAACGAAAGACGGTCTGACAGCCACACAGATGGACATCAAGTGCGACGGTCTGAGCTTCGAGATACTCGAAAAGGCCCTCATGCAGGCCAAGGCCGGACGCGAGCATATCCTCGGTAAGATAACCGAGACGATAGCCGAACCGCGCGAAGAACTGAAGCCGCATGTTCCGCGTATTGTCCAGATTGAGATTCCGAAGGAGTTCATCGGTGCCGTGATAGGCCCGGGCGGAAAGATAATCCAGCAGATGCAGGAAGACACCGGCGCAACAATCGTCATCGACGAGATTGACGGTGTGGGCAAGGTTCAGGTGAGCGGCCCCAACAAGGAGAGCATCGACGCCGCCCTCGCCAAAATCCGCGCTATCGTAGCCATACCCGAAGTCGGCGAAATCTACGACGGTACGGTACGCTCTGTAATGCCCTACGGCTGTTTCGTGGAAATCATGCCCGGCAAGGACGGACTGCTCCACATCTCCGAAATTGACTGGAAGCGCCTCGAAACCGTTGAGGAAGCCGGAATCAAGGAGGGTGACAAGATAAAGGTGAAACTGATGGAGATTGATCCGAAGACAGGAAAATACAAACTCTCCCACCGTGTGCTCATCGAGAAGCCTGCCGACTATGTGGAGCGTCCCGCACGCCGCGAACGCGGTGAGCGTGGAGACCGCGGAGACCGTCGTCCCCGTGGCGAGCGCCGTCAGCGCCCCGAGCGCAATGAGCGTCCGCAGCGTCCCTCTCTCGGAGACATCATGCCGCAGGAGGACCACGAGCCGAAGGATTTCAACGACTCACTGGACAAGATGGATTTCTAAGCTCCTGAGCAAAGAAAACAAATAAAACCGAGAATTTCCCCGCAACGTTTCAATTTGCCGTTGCGGGGAATTCTTTTTTTGTATAAAAAACAGTCAACAGAATTAACTTAAATCCGCAAACCATTTAAATTAATTCTGTTGACTGACTTATAAGCAATTTCTGAAAAGTCCGTTGCGGTGGCGGGAAAGCGTTTCCTCCACCGCCACCGACTTATTTCCTTTCCCCGAACCGTTCAATCTTTGTCCTGCCGCCATCACCGCTGATGCTGACATTCTTCGTGTTGTGCAGATAGAGCGAGCCACCCGTTGCACGGTCGCTGATGGTGATATCGCTGAGCGTGATGTCCTCGGCCTCGGAAATCAGCGAGGGATTGGCTGCTGTGGCGTGAAGGCCCGAGATGCGGATTCCGTCGATGGGACGCTCCGGCAGTCCGTCCATGTAGATGGCACGGTCGGCTCCGGCACACGTGATGTTGCTGATGAAAATGTTGCGGAACGTCGGCGTAGTCACTCCCACGGCAGGGATGTCTGTCACGCGGTAGCCCGCCATGTTCTTTAGGAAGGCGCGGCCCTCGGAGGGCTTGAAGTAGTACATGTCGAAGAGAATGCCCTCGTTCTTGATGCGCTCCATGTAGATATTGGCGGCGAAAATGCTGTCCACCACACCACCGCGGTCACGGTTGCTCTTGAAACGCAGGCCGTTGTCCGTGCCCATGAAAAGACAGTCGCTTACGCTCACACGGCGCACGCCGCCCGACATCTCGCTGCCGACAACAAAGCCTCCATGGGCATGGTAGACCACGCAGCTGTCTATTATGACGTCCTGTGTCGGCACTCCGCGGCGGCGTCCGGCCTCATCGCGGCCCGATTTGAGACAGATTCCGTCGTCACCCACGTCGAACACGCAGCGTGAGAGATAGACGTTGCGACAGGATTCGATGTCGATGCCGTCGCCGTTGGCAGCATTGTTGTCATTGCGCACGGTGCAGTTCTTTATCGTGATGTTGTCACAAAGCTCCGGCCGGAGGTTCCACTTCGGCGAGTTCTGGAACGTGACATTCTCCAGACGCACGCGGCTGCAACGGATGAAATGGAGCAGTTCGGGACGGACATAGTCCTTGTATTCCTTCCACCGGTCGTCCTCTGTGCCCATACGCCGGCGGGCATAGTCCTGCTCTTCGGCCGTCATGGGATACCAACGGTCCTCCTTGGCGTTCATCACACCCTCGCGCGATGTCCTGTCACGCCATTCGTGCACGGTGGCATTGCCCCGCTTGAAGGGGCGCCACTGCTCTCCGGCACCGTCGATTATGCCCCGTCCGCTGATTTCGATGTCTGTCTCGCCGTATGCACACAGCGGCGACTGACGGCTCTCGCCGCCTTCGTTGCCCGTCTCCTCGTTTGCGCCGAAGAGTTCGCCGAGCGATTTGTAAAGGCTCAGCCGCGGGTCAAACTTGATGACGGCCATGTCGTCAAGATGAAGGCGGACGTGGCTCTTGAAGACAATAGGTCCGGTTAGCCACACGCCGTGGGGAACCACGAGCGTGCCACCGCCCTTATCGGCCAGATGGTCCATGGCCCTGGCAAAAGCGTCGGTGCATAGCGTCAACCCGTCACCCTTGGCACCGAAGTCTGCCAGCGACACGACGTAGTCGGGTATTTCAGGTTCTTCCACAGTCACGACGAGCGGTCCGGAGCGGTATGTCTTCACGTTGCCGGCCCAACCATTGGCGGCAGTCAGTGTAATTGCCGACATAATGAGTGCGGCACAAATTGTTCTTCTCATGTCATTTTCTTTTTGAGTGATTATTCTTTGATTTTTCTGATTTGTTAGTCTCCGCCGGTGAAATCGGTTCCGTTTCCGTCTGCCATTCGACATGCTCCGCAGCAACACTGACCACACCTTGGATTGTATAATGATAGTACGTACGTGACACCCCTTTTCCCTACCCCGCCACGTATGTTCAGCCGGTGGCTCCGGGCTTCTTTACATCACGATAAAGTGGAAAAAAGCCCCGTCTTACAGAGTGAGACGGGATATATCGGTGGGCAATATAGCCCGTTCCACTCTGCAACAACGGCGCAACGGGACATCAGAACGGACATATCCGCAATGGTCACAATCCAAAAGAACAAGGCCATAACGGAATCAGGTTCAGGCATTCAATCTTCACTGAGTGCCTGAACCTGATTCCGTTTTTATCACATAGTATTACAGCGTCCGCAACCTGACGTCACTTCACGAGCACAACGAGATATTTGCTCGTGCTCCAGAACTGCTGCGGGTTGGTGATGCGCAGGACATACTGCTTGTTGGCATTGCGTTCGAGGGTGTAGCTGCCGGCCGGATGGGAGGTCAGCATCTTCGCCGAACGGGAATAGAGCTTTATCTCCTTGTCAACGCGGATGTCGATCTTGGTAAAGTAGTCGCGGTTGAAGTTAGACCGGAGCACCTGACCGTCTACATATATCTTCTGCTCCTTCAACTCATCTTTCGTTCCAAAGACAAACCACGCCGTGTTGAGCTGCTTGTCTTGGGTATTGATGGTCGTCGTCTTCTGCGAATTCTCCTCCTTCAGCGACGATACATTCGTGTTAAGCCCTGCAATCTGCTCGTCCAGCTCTGTGATGTGGATGTCCTTTGCGTCAAGCTCCTCACGCAGTTTCTGCAACTGACGGTCCTTCTCCTCAAGCTGTGCCGTCATGTTCTCGATGGTTCGCTTGAGCTGTTCGCCGTTGAAAGTGCTTTCGCGAAGCTGCTGGCGCAACTTTGAGATAAGCTCACGGTTCTGGCGCATGGTAGACTGGATGAACTGAATGTTCTCGCGGATGCGTTGGGTGCGTGACACGCCCTCGCCCTGCTTGGCGAGACTTACACGTCGCTCGGCCTCATTGATTTCGCGGAATCCTTCTTCAATCTCATTGAATGTGGCCAGCATATCGTTGATCTCGTTGTCGCGCTGGACGATTACCTTGTTGAGAGAATCACGCTGCATGTCTGCGGCCAAATCTTTCTTCGGTGCCTCCTGCTTGCATGCCACTATGGCCATAATGGAGACTGCTATGAACAATAACTTCTTCATATTTCTTCGGTTTTATTGGTTTGACGTTCTTTCTTGCTGCTACGGATGGCGGATGGTTCCTCAGCGGCAATATCCTTCAGATCTGCTCCGCCGACAATAATAACAATCTCGCCGCGGGGTTCGGTTTCAGTGAAATGGTCAGCCACTTCCGTCAGTGTTCCGCGCACGCTCTCCTCGTGAACCTTGGATATTTCGCGGCATACGCTTGCCTGGCGGTCGGGACCGAAAAATTCGGCCAGCTGACGAAGGGTCTTTACGAGACGGTAGGGAGATTCGTAGAAAATCATCGTACGCGGCTCGCGGCTCAGGGCTTCAAGGCGTGTCTGACGACCTTTCTTCTGTGGAAGGAAACCTTCAAAACAGAAACGGTCACAAGGCAGTCCGCTGGCCACAAGGGCAGGAACAAAAGCCGTGGCTCCAGGAAGACACTGGACCTCTATGCCGGCACGGACAGCCTCACGGACGAGGAAAAATCCCGGATCACTGATGCCCGGAGTACCGGCATCGCTGATTAGCGCTACGGTCTGACCGGCAAGCAGACGGCTGACGACGGAAGCGGAAGTGCCATGCTCGTTGAACTTGTGGTGAGACATGAGATGATTCCGTATGTCGTAGTGCTTGAGCAGGATGCCCGACGTGCGAGTATCTTCCGCCAGCACGAGGTCTGCCTCGCGGAGGATGCGGATGGCCCGGAAGGTCATGTCCTCCATATTGCCCACTGGTGTGGGGACGATATATAATATGCCCATATTGACGACAAATGTAAGTAATTAATCTCTATCCGCAAAAAAAGCCCGGTCTTTCTTTGCAATTTTTAAAACGTATTTGTACTTTTGCAGCCAAATGACAGGAAACTTAACAGGGGAAACACACCGCCCCGGACGTATAGAAGTAGTGTGCGGTTCGATGTTCTCGGGTAAAACCGAAGAACTGATAAGACGTATGAGACGGGCGAAGTTCGCACGCCAGAAAGTGGAAATATTCAAACCGGCCATGGACACGCGCTATTCGGAAGACGACGTGGTCAGCCATGACCGCCATTCTATCAAATCGACACCGATAGAATCGTCGGCCGAAATCCTGCAACTCTCATCAGACATCGACGTAGTCGGCATAGACGAGGCCCAGTTTCTGGACAACGGAATTGTCGACGTCTGCAACACACTGGCCAATCGCGGCGTCCGTGTGATTATCGCCGGACTGGACATGGACTATCAGGGCATTCCGTTCGGCCCGATTCCAGCACTGTGCGCCATCGCTGACGAAGTGAGCAAGGTTCATGCAATATGCGTGAAATGCGGTGCACTGGCCTACGTCAGCCACCGTATAGTGGACAACGACCGCCGGGTGCTGCTCGGAGAGACCGGAGAATATGAGCCACTCTGCCGGGACTGCTATCAGAAGGCCATGAAAAAGGACGTTTAGGAAACGAACGTTATCTATGGACGGCGCCCATGACGCATAGCTGGACACACACCATAACCGTCAAGAAAAAACAAGAAAGGGACAATAATGATTATCACATTCGACAGATTCGTCAGATGGCTTCTCGCCGGACTGCTGGTTGCCGCCATCATTTGCACGGTAAACTATCTTAGCGGCGTACTGCTTCCATTCTTCATAGCATGGTTGCTTGCATATCTGCTGTATCCGATGGTCAGATTTGTGCAATACCGCATGCACGTGCCTGGAAGAGTCCTTTCCATAATCGTCACACTGATCTTCGTCATAGCCGTAATAAGTGGAATCACATGGCTCATAATCCCGCCGATGATTGAACAGTTTGAACGGTTGGGCTATCTCGTAGGACGCTACCTCCACGAGACAACGAACATCACCAACTTCCCCGCAACCATACAGAGATGGATGGCCGAGAACCAGCAAACCATCGAAGACCTCTTCCACGACGACAACTTCACGGACACCATACGGCAGACCATGCCGAAGATGTTTGCCCTCATAGGGAAGACGGCAAACATAATAATGAGCGTCATCGCATCGCTAATCACCCTGCTCTACATGTTCTTTATCCTTATGGACTATGAGAAACTGGCCAACGGCTTCATCCGGCTGTTCCCGCCGAAGAACCGTCCGTTCTGGCGCTCGCTGGCAGACGACGTCGAACGCGAGCTGAACAGCTACATACGCGGTCAAAGCCTCGTTGCCCTGTGCATAGGAATACTCTGTTGCATAGGATTCACTATCATCGGATTCCCAATGGCCATCGGTCTCGGAATCATGATAGGGCTGATGAGCCTCATCCCATACGTCCACACACTCGCCCTAATCCCAATAGTATTCCTCTCAGCACTCAAAGCGGCAGACATGGGACAGAACTTCTGGATTATTCTCGCATCGGCTTTGGGAGTATTCGCCGTCGTACAGGTTATCACCGACATGATTCTCGTCCCCAAAATCATGGGCAAGGCTATGGGACTCAACCCCGCCATACTGCTCCTCTCACTGTCCGTCTGGGGCTCGCTACTCGGTTTTCTCGGACTGATAATCGCACTCCCACTGACAACGTTGCTAATCGCTTATTATCAGCGATATGTTACCAAAGAGGCCGCAAACAACAACATTGCTGCCCCCGAGCAAAACAACGGGAAACAAAATGACTCGCACGAATAAGCCTGCCAATATATTATTAATGTGGCATAAATATGCGAATAATTAAACATTCAAATGAAATGACAGATATCAAACGACTGAATAATGGATATTCAAATAATGGAATAATGAATTGTGAAACGACACACTCTGCGAATGACTGACTATACATTTCCAGCAAAATTAATTCCCAAAGTCAACACTTTTGACTTCAAACAACAGACAAAACAATAAAAAACGAAAAAAATATGGCTTTATTGACAAAATCTAACGGAATAATTTGGCTATATAAAAAAAACATACTACCTTTGCACTCGCTTTTCGGACAACCGATAGCCGGGATCCGCTAGCTCAGCAGGTAGAGCACAACACTTTTAATGTTGGGGTCTTGGGTTCGAG
>CAMVUM010000021.1 GCA_947170725.1 uncultured Prevotella sp. | reverse complement strand
ATGTGGACTTGCATTGTCTTTCTGTGCTGCCAATAGTTATGCACAACAGACAATTGGAAGTTTTGCTGATTTACAGGCAGCGAAAGATTCTGTTGCAAAAATCACTACGTATCAAGCAGACCTTCAGAAGACTGAAAATTCGTATTCCGGTCTTCTTAATACTGCTATGCTCCTTAAGCCAACAGAAACAACCACTAAAACGGAGTATTATAAGAAAGGTGACGCCGAGAAAAAAGCTGTAACGGAATTTTATAAAGTTGTGTATGATGGAAATCCGGGTTCTGTTAAGTTAAAAATAAGCCGTGCTAATACTGGAGGTAATTTTGGCGGCGGACTGAAATTATATGTATATTCTCCTGATCAGGTGGTTGATTCAAGTATTGATGTTGTTGAGTTGACTGAAAATGATGCATGGAGTGAAGAAAGTAAACTTTTTTCCAATGGTTCTAAAATTAAGACTATAGTCTTTTATGTAAAAGATAAGGATGGTCAATATGAAGAAATTGTTAGTTCCGTAACAAATAATCCTGTTCTTGACGGTGATGTTTTGCCAGCACTTCTGTCTGCATCTAATTCTATTCAGATAGAAAATGAGCCTGTTGTAGTAACGGAAACAGTGAAAAACGATCTTTATCTTAACGCTCAATCAGCGCTTGCAGCCAATGAAACAAAGCAGAATTATATAAATGCGGCACTCAATGGCGGAAAATGGATTATCAAGACAGCTGCATGGAACGAGACAGAAACAGATGTTGATGTAGTAGAGAAAGAATCGGATTTCTCTTTCCCTGGCTGCATTAACTATAAGAGCTTGAAGTTGGGTTCCAATATCGCTATCAGCGACCCGAACTTCACAATGGGCGACATGGCTGCAGACTATAAGTTTGATGGTGCCGGCAATACTGTTACCGGTAGCAACAATACGCTTTTCGGAACAAACAATGGAAAAATCTCTAACGTTAAGTTAATCGGTTGTAATCTTCTTACTACCAACAATGTAGATGGAGAAATCTCTAATGTAGAGGTTAAAGGTGGTGTGATCACAACCGGTGTTAACAGAGGAACTATCAAGAACAGTATTGTCAATGTTTCTGGTTCTTTATATAATGTTTATAATAGCAAAGGAACTGAAGCTGATGTAGACGGTAACATAGTTGGAACTTACGGCAACATCTATGACAATGCCGATCTTCGTAAAGAGTTTGGTGTCAATGTTAAGACCGGAGAGGTTAGCATGGACAGCAAGTACAGACTCTATGAAGTTAAGGCATATTCAGATTCTAAAAAAGCCGGCGAAAGACGTCTTGTGAATATCGGTGCCAATGGTGAAATCACAACCCACAGCTCTAATGCCTGGACAGTAGGAAACGGTGCATTCTATTATGTTACTAATGCTGATGCTGCCACAGATATTTTCGCTAACGTAGATGCAGCTGATGCAGTAGAGAATGTAGTTTATACTATTGACGGCACAAGCTGGAACTGCAAGAAAGCAGTAGTTTCAAATTCTGCAGAAACAGCTATTTATATCCACGAGTCATTCAATGCAGAAACCGTGTCATACGACCGTACATTCAACGTAGCTGCCGGAAACGCTTCTACAATCTGTCTGCCTTTTGCTGTAAGTGAGTCAAAGCTTGCAACAGTAATTGGCGAAGGTGGCAAGCTCTTGCAGTTCAACAAGGTTGAGGAGGACGGCGATAATAGAACATACTGGTTTAAGTATGTTTCTAACGGAATGGAAGCAAACCAGCCTTACATCCTGCAGTTCGGTAACTCTGTGAACGGTAAGGTCTTCAACTTGAACAATGTTGATTTCGTTGCTACCGGTTCTGGAAGCACAACTGCTTTGGAGCAGTCAATGGAAGGTGTCGGCGCTTCTCTCTGTGGAACATTCAAGAAGCAGAGTGCATCAGAACTTGAGGCTGGCCGCTATTCAATCTATGGTTTCCAGAACGGCGAGTTCGTGAGAATGAGTGGCGAAACCCGCTTCCTGCCTACACGTGCTTATGTGAGAAGAGAGGGATATATTCCTACAGAAAGCTCTGCAAAATCCTACAAGCTGGGCATCCTGGATGAGAACGACAATGATGTTACGGCTATCGAATCAGTAGAAAAGGCAGCTGACAAGTTCTCTGTGAAGGGTGGCAACGGTGTCATCACTGTCAATGCAGACAAGGCTCAGGCTGTTAAGGTTTATACGGCTGGTGGCGCTCTTGTGAAGAGTGAAGTTGTTGCAGCCGGCGAGACTTCAATTTCCGTTGCAGCTGGTCTGTATATCGTGAATGGTAATAAGGTTGTTGTAAAATAATTGATTAATCTTTAAAATAAGAAAATTATGGCAAAGAAAGTTTATCAGAAGCCTGAGATCACAGTTGTTGAGTTGGAGATAGAGTCACTGTTGGCTTCTTTCTCGGGAGGTGACAGCAGCGGTATGCATACAACACCGGATGATAACGCTCCTGTTACCGGTGGTGATGCTGATTCAAAGCATAACAGTGGCAATCTTTGGGGTGCTTGGGACGAATAAGCGTCACGCAAAGATAATTAGGTGAATATTTAAATACCGCATAAGTAAGGGGTGTGTCATTGAGAATGGCACACCCTTTCTTCGTAAAGAGTCAACAAGCAATTGCAATACTACAAAAAGTTTTTGTAAAACTCTCTCACCGGTGTTGAATCTATACTTTTGCACTTCGATATTGAATCTCCGGAGATCCTAACTTACATTCTGAAGGTATCTGCAACGTTAAATCTACTCGTGTATATGTATTTTTTGAAGATGACAATTTGTTGAATGACCATTTGAATCCTCCATACCATGACTGTATCATTTCTTGAAAAAATGCATGCTTTGAGGATGTGGTAAATAGATATTTGTCTTTTGATGTGAATGGGACAATAAATGCAAATGCCATATTTGTAATAGAAAACAATGCAAAACAATAAGGGTAATTATAATTGTTTGTTTTGCGTATTGATACCATAAGATATGGTGCATCTGTTATTATTTGACTATTACCTATAGCCACTAATGGCAGTTTACAATACTTTGTCGTAGAATTTATCCAGTTTATGGTTTTCTTGAAATCGGGCAAGTATCGTTTATTAATCACACTAACAACGTACTTGCATAAACACTTATACACGTTTTGAGGAATGTACTTTAAGGAACTCGCGTCTAATGGTATTTGTTCATTAAAGAATTCTTCCAATTTATCAGGAAGTTCTTGTTTTAGTTGTAATTTTATAGTTCTATCATTAGCGTAGTTTTGGGCTGATTTTTCTAATGACAGTTTAAAATTTTTCCCAGAAGTTGTTCTAATACCATTTTTACCATGAATAGAATAGATGGTTAAAAGAGGCGAAAGCATATTTGCTATATCTGGCTCTATTGTTCTACTGAATCGTTCATTGCACTTATCACATTCTTCTCGACAGATAATGCTTTTGTTACCCAACGATTCACTAATAGCATGAGACGTGTGATCGAAAGATACGACAGGAGTTTGGTTTCCACAAAATCTACAAATACGGTTAGATTTGTTTAACTCTCCTATATAATGTCTTCGTTTCGTACCACCATTGAAACTTTGTGTGTAATACAATGATGCAATTTGATACTTAGTATTATCCAAGTTGGAGGGAATGTTTATGCCATTTAATTTATCCACTTCTTGTTTTAAGGAATAAAGTAATATTGCATCATCAATTTTACCTGCTACAACAATAAATTTACTATTCTCGGGAATGTCCTCAAATACAGCTTTCGTTTTCAAGCACCTTTTGTCACTCTTACTTACTTCATCAAATATTTTCAGGCGTGATTTAAACTCTTTATTGGCAGTCTGAATTTTCAAAATTTCTTTTCTATCATTGGACTCAAACAGATTAGAGAAGAAATTATAATCTGTATGGGTTAATAGATTGATATATAAAACCTGTTCTAATAAAGATACTATTGTAATTGTCATATCATGTATGGGTTTGAAATGAGTTTATATTATTCAGCAACCTTATCACATTATGCACTTCCGAATACGCCTTCAAATCCTCTGGCGATTCCTTGCATAGTTGGCACAACTTTTCTGAGTTTGATATAGCTCGTTCCAAATCACCATTCTCTGTCAGGTATTTATAGAGGTTGGTGCGTATGAAATATCGTTTCGTCTTTTCATATCCCGGCATATATTTCTGCAATTCGGGAAGCAGTTGTTCGTAACTCTCATATCGCCGACAAACTACATTAGGCAAGAAATGGAGTAGAAACCAAAACTCCGTGCAAGGATTCGTTTCTACAAACATCACTTTTCCGGCATATTTCTTCTTGCTATACTCTTTCTTCGCCCGCTGATACAACTGCATTTCAGATGGGAACTGAAATAGTCTGTCCATATCAAATAGGCATACGATAAAGTCGTATTGTTTGTTCAATAAGATTCTACCAGTTTCAGGATATGATTGATGTCGCTGTGCTACGGAAAATCTGGCGCAACCTTGAAAGGATACCGACACGCAATCCTCAGAGAGTCGAAATAGAACCATTCCGTTTCTCCTTCGCCTATGATGGCGATACTTTTTGTTACTGTCCGTCCCATATAATTAGTCATTCATATTGATATATTGGCTACCCAAAAACGGCAACTTTACCAATTTTCCCTGCTTGTAAGCATTGTATGGGGAAAGATTCTTATGCAGTCCTAAAGAAGATAGACGTACTATTTTAGTTTCGCCAAGTTCGTCTTTGTCGGTGAACCATATTGTATCACGGCGAATGAAATCCTCGTTGAGAAGATTGATGTCGTGTGTGGTCAGGAGTATTTGGGATGTTCCATTACTGTTTGCCAGAAAGACTTTCAGGAAATAAGCCAATAGTTCATAATGAATGCTTGTCTCCACTTCATCAATGGGTACAAACCGATTGGTCTTTAACAGGAAATTCAGTATCACCGCCATTCCCAAGAACCTCATGGTGCCATTGGACTCGTATTCTTCCGACAAATCATATACTTTATTGCCTGCTTTATGCTTGAAGGTCAGTTTCGTATTTGTAATTTTCCCCTTTCTAAGCATTTCAGCCTTTGCATCTTTATCAATAGGGGCATTCTGAATCAGTTGTTCCAATTCAGGGGTAATCAGCTCTTCCTCTTCGTTTAATACCACATCCTCTATATTGAAATCGGACGCTTTCAGGAAATTTAAAATGAATTTCTTCAAATCTCCTGCCTCGTCTTTATCCAATTGTGATTTGACATATCCCGAAAGCAGCATCCCGGGAGCCAGTACATCTTTTACCTGTTTGGCAAAATAATCGTACACATCATTCAGCCTTGTCCTTTCTACGTTGCTTTTACCAAATGCGGCAAGCACACTGCAATTATTGATAGTGTTGCCGGAAATTACATCCTGGCTTTTCTTTGTCATTTTCAGATTTACGCCAAAGTCGATAGTCGAGGAATCTGTCGCGGTATCATAACTTCGGTTATACAGTTTGGTTGGGCGAATGGAATCATAAACAATCAATGTCTCGGAACAGATATGCTTTGCATCCAATTCAAAGCTGAGGATATATTTCGATTGATTGATATAGAACACCATTGACATCTTTGTCTTTTCGTTCCTTGAAGTGTCATCCAACATGAAAGGGACAACCCCAGTTTTTTCGGTCCTGTCTTTAGGCATTTTCAAAACCAGCATCTTGAAAAACTCAATGGCATTTAATATATTCGTTTTACCGGAAGCGTTGGCACCATAGATAATGCCCACTTTCAGCAATCTTACTCTGTCATTAACTTCATACGAATACTCATCAGACATAAAAGTATCTGCCGATGGTTCAAAACTGATTTTCTGAACCGATTTAATGGAGAAAAAATTTTCAATGCTGAACTCTGCTATCATAATCGTTGATTTTATCTATTGTGTGGTGCAAAGATATAAATAAAATCCTGTATAACGAACTATAAATGCAATTATTGTAGAAAAACTACATAATATAGATACAAAATCAATAAATGACTATTTGCAATGGCAATAATAACGCAATGTCTTAATGTAAAAGACTACATTCCTTATAAGCAACTCTATTATTTTTTCTACTTACCGACTATGAATCGCATTCGTTGTTCTTGCCTTAAATATATTCGGAGAAGCGGCGTGATTGTGGCCGAAAAACACTAATTTTGCATCATGATAATCATTCTGACAGTGCTCGTCTATTTCATCATACTGTTTGGCGTGAGCCGGATTACGGGACGACGGGCCACAAACGAGACTTTCTATAGAGCTGACCGCCGGTCGCCGTGGTATATGGTGGCTTTCGGCATGGTGGGCGCGTCGATAAGCGGTGTGACAGTGGTGTCGGTTCCGGGTATGGTTATAAAGACGGACATGACATATCTGCAGATGTGCATGGGCTTCATTCCCGGCTATTTTGCCGTGGCGTTTCTGTTGCTGCCGCTCTACTACCGCCACAATCTGACTACGATATACACATGGCTCGGTGACCGGCTGGGGCCGCGGGCCTACCGCACGGGGGCTTCGTTCTTCCTGCTGTCGAAGATGACCGGTGCGGCGGTGCGGTTCTATGTCGTCTGCATCATTCTTCAGCGCTTCGTGTTGGACGACGTCGGTGTGCCGTTTGAGGTGACCGTGCCGTTGATGGTGGCGCTGATATGGCTCTACACCTATCGCGGCGGCATAAAGACGCTTGTTTGGACGGACACGTTCCAGACGGCCTGTCTCTTCACGTCGCTCGTCCTGATATTCGCAGGACTGGCTGCGTCGCTGGACATGAATATAGGTGAGGCTGTGGCGGCAGTGGCCGAATTGCCGATGAGCCGTGTCGTGGTCATGGACGACTGGGTGTCGACGCAGAACTTCTGGAAGCAGTTCATTAGCGGTATATTCGTTGTTATCGTGATGACGGGACTGGATCAGGACATGATGCAGAAGAACCTGACGTGCAAGACGCTGCGCGAGGCTCAGAAGGATGTCTGCACGTATGGCTTTGCCTTTGTTCCGGCCAATCTGCTGCTGCTCTCGCTCGGCGTTCTGCTTGTGATGCTGGCCGGGCGTGAGGGTGTGGCGCTGCCGGCTTCTGGCGACGAGCTGCTGCCGATGTTTGCGGCTACGGGCAGTCTCGGCACGGCCGTTGTCGTGCTCTTCACCATCGGCATTGTGGCGGCATCGTTCAGCAGTGCCGATTCTGCGCTGACGTCGCTGACGACGAGCTATTGCGTTGACATCCGCCGGCGTGAGGGCGACGAGCGTCTGCGCCGGCGTGTCCATGTGGGCTTCTGCGCGCTGTTCGTGGTGTTTATCCTGCTGTTCAGGATGCTGAACTCTACGAGCGTGATTGACGCCATCTATATACTGGTTTCCTATACATACGGCCCTCTTCTTGGCCTATTCGCCTTCGGATTGCTGACGCGACGCAGCGTTCGTGACAAATATGTGCCTTATATAGCCATAGCCTCGCCCTTGCTGTGCTTCGCAATCGACAAGGCGGCCGTAGCCGCATGGGGCTACCATTTCGGCTACGAACTGCTGCTGCTGAACGGCATGCTGACGTTTGCGGGGCTGTGGATGAGGAGTGAGAAATGAAAAACATTTCTCACTCCACTAAAACTTTAAAAAAACAAAAATATGAAAACAATAATACTTGATTTTGACGGGACGTTGGGTGATACCCGCGCCGTGATTGTGAAGACAATGCATCAGACTTTGGCGGAGCTGGGGCTTCCGCAGCGTTCTGATGCAGAATGTGTGGCGACGATAGGTTTGCCGTTGCATGAGGGTTTCAGAAGTCTCATCCCCATGACAGAGGAGATGGGACAGAGATGTGCGGAGGTCTATCGGAGGCTGTTTGATGTGAACAATGTGGCGGGAGCCGTTCCGATGTTTCCTCATGTCCGTGAGACAATAAAGGAACTCTATGACCGCGGTTTGACACTGACAATCGCCAGCAGCCGTGGCCGTGATACGCTGATGGGCTTTTTGCGTGACATGGAGCTGGAGCAATATATCTCACGCGTAGTGGCCGTGTCTGACGTGGAGCATGCGAAGCCTGAGCCTGACATGGTGCTGGACATTCTCCGTTATGTGGGATGCAGGGCTGACGAGGCGTTGGTGGTTGGAGACACTGTCTTCGACATCGAGATGGGACGCCGTGCCGGTGCGAAGACTTGCGGTGTGACGTATGGCAACGGCACACGCGAGAGTCTCGCGGACGCCGACTTCCTGATAGATGATTTCGGAGAACTGCTGCGATTGAGTTAAGAGAGTTTAATAGTGCAGAGAGTTTAGTAGTGCAGAAGTCAGAGTGAAGAGAGTTTAATAGTGCAGAAGTCAGATTGATGATTGAAGAGGTATGATTAGCTTTTATATATTGGCTGGAAACAAAATATTGATTCCGTAATAATAAAAGGTAATCATACCTCTTCAATCATCACTCTGACTTCTGCACTATTAAACTCTCTTCACTTAATAAAGTGAGGTAGCGTTCCGCCTCGATTGCGGCCTGACATCCTGTTGCAGCCGAGGTGATGGCCTGGCGATATACGGGGTCGGCAACATCGCCGGCAACGAAGACACCGGGGATTTTTGTTTTCGGTGTGCCGTCAATCTTCTTCAGATAGCCGACTTCGTCGGTATCGAGCCATTCGCGGAAGATGTCGCTGTTGGGCTTGTGGCCGATGGCGAGGAAGAAGCCGTCGATAGCTATGTCGACCGTCGCTTCGTCCGGTTCGCCCTTTCGGCGTACGAGATGCGCGCCTTCCACACCGTTTTCGCCGTAGAGACCTACGGTGTTGTGTTCAAAGAGAATCTCTATGTTCTCGGTGTTCATCACACGCTTCTGCATCACTTTGGAGGCGCGCAGGTAGGGCTTGCGCACAATCATGTAGACCTTCTTTGCCAGGCTGGCCAGATAGATGGCCTCCTCACAGGCCGTATCGCCGCCGCCAACAACAGCGACAACCTTCTTGCGGTAGAAGAAACCGTCGCATGTGGCACAGGCCGAAACACCCTGACCGTTGTATTTGCGTTCGTCGTCCAGTCCAAGATACATGGCTGATGCTCCGGTGGCTATGATGACGGTGTCGGCCTCTATTTCCTTACCGTCTTCGGCGGTCAGGACGTAGGGCGCCTTTGACAGGTCGGCCTTGACGATTTCGCCGTCGCGGATGTCGGCACCGAAGTGCTCGGCCTGCTCGCGGAAGTCCATCATCATCTGGTTGCCGTCGACACCTTGCGGATAGCCGGGAAAGTTCTCGACGATTGTTGTCTGTGTGAGCTGGCCTCCGGGTTGCAGTCCGCTATACACAACCGGGCTGAGATTGGCTCTTGACGCATATATTGCTGCCGTATATCCGGCGGGGCCGCTGCCCACGATGAGGCAGCGGACGTGTTCTCTGTTTTCAATCATGATTTCTGTTTGTAACTCTTGATTCTTAACTCTTAATTACTTAAGCAGTTCTTCTATCTGTTTTTCGATGTTCTCAATCTTCTCGGTCGGCTCGAAGCGTGCCACGACCATTCCGAACTTGTTGGTCAGGAACTTTGTGAAGTTCCATTTGATGTCCGGCTTCTGCTTGTAGTCCGGATCCTCCTTTGACAGCATGTCTTCGAGAATCGGGGCAATAGGATGGCTCATGTCCCAACCGGCAAATCCTTTCTGCTCTTTGAGGAACTTGTAGAGCGGATCGGCATCGTCGCCGTTGACTTTCAGTTTCTTGAAGCGCGGAAATTCCGTGTTGTAGTTCAGTTTGCAGAAGCTGTGGATGGACTCGTCGGTTCCGGGAGCCTGCTGGCCGAACTGATTGCATGGAAAGTCGAGGATTTCAAATCCACGGCTGTGATATTTCTGATACAGTTTCTCCAGCTCCTCATATTGCGGCGTAAAACCGCATTTAATGGCGGTATTGACGATGAGCAGAACCTCATTTGAATACTCTTTGAGTGACACATCCTTGCCTTTTCTGTCCTTGACAGAGAAATCATAAACAGTTTTCATTCCTTGTTCCTTACTATTACGTTATAAATGTCAAATTTGTTTGTGAGGCAAAAGTACGCATTTTCTATCTTTCTCCCAAATCTTTCATGGTTTATTATGTTTTTTTTGATTGTCATAGAATTTAGTTACAACATTGCATGGTGGAGTGTTATTGGTGGCGATAGAAATCAAAAATGAATATCAGATATTAATAATGGTTACATAATGGTTGGGCAAAGTGGTATTCCGGCTGCTATTGATGTATATCAAAAACAAATGAATTTTAATGTTTTTGGTAGTCAATGAAGTGCCAAGAAAAGGTTATTCATTGTAACTTTGCATCAACAGAAAGAAGAAAGAAACGAAGAATTGTTTGAGGGATATAACCGCGAAAGCGGGGAAAGCATAGAAACAAGAAATATTGGTTTTTAGTTTTTTAAGGTAACAAAGATTTTTCAGATTATTTATTTCTGTGTGAACAGAATTTTTTAGAAGGTTTTTTAGTTAGTAGTATAATGGTTTAGTAGTTAGTAGTAAAAAAACATTTGCGGGTTGATGTCAGTGACGACATCAACCCGCATTCTTTTTATATGAATACTTCGTGGCTCACCAAAAGGTGTCGCAGAACTGTGAAAAACTGTATGTTGACATGAATATTGTAAGTTGACGTAATCAGTTGATATTCCATGAGCATAGCAAATGGATATCCCTACTTATAGGCTGCTCAAAATTGAATTAAAATATGTGTCGGTTCTGGTGTGTCCGGGGGGGGGATCAGTGGATAGGCATTCGTGAACGGTTGCACTTTTGTGACGATAAAAAAAGAAAGCGCTCCGTGCATATGCAACTACACGGTGCGCTTTCTTGATTGTTTCTTCTGAAGAATAATTGAGTATATATCTTATTTCTTCGAAGCCTTACCGTAGCGGCTCATGAACTTGTCGACACGACCAGCGGTGTCAACCAGCTTGCTCTTACCAGTGTAGAACGGGTGAGAGGTGCTTGAAATTTCGACTTTTACCACGGGGTAAGTCTCGCCTTCAAATTCTACTGTATCATTAGCCTTGCATGTAGAACGTGTAAGGAACATATCGCCGTTGGACATATCCTTAAATACGACGGGGCGATAGTTTTCAGGGTGAATACCTTTTTTCATTTTAGTTTAAATAAATATGTAATGTTATATATAGTTCTCTTTTGGGGTGCAAAGTTAATCGTTTTTCCTCAAACCGACAAATTTTCAGTGACTTTTGTGCTCCTGTCATGCTGATTTTTGCCTGATAGAGGTTCTTGTCTTCCTCTTTTGTTTGTTTTGGCTGTCTTCCGGTTCGTCAGAAGCCCCAATAGTTGTATGTGACGTTGCTTTCAACCTTGTTTTCTATGTCGTCCGGAAGATTGCAGAAGAAGTCGATTCCTGTTCGCTGTTCCAGCTCGTCGATGGTGATTACATAGTTGCGTAGTGGGTCGTTGGAATGGTCGGCATTGGTGTGTTCAGCCCAGAAAGCGAAGGCGGAAATCTGATTGCCTTTCTTCAGCAGCAGGGCCATGTAGAAATATTTGGGCACAATCATCTTTCCATTGATGCGCGTCAGAATCTGACTATCGTCGTCGATGGTGCCACCCTTGCAAACGTAGAGCGTGTCGCCGATGGTCTTTGGCGTTATGTTTCGCACCTTCTGTTCCATTTTTGTCCATATACCAACGTTGAGTGCTTCTGACTGCGGCTGCATGTTGGTCATGTAGAACGTCTGATAGTTGGCCTCCTTGGAATACTGACGGTCGGCAGACGGGCATATATGGCCATGCTGAAATCCACTTCCATAGAATCTTTCGTTCCAACGGTATTGCTCTGGCAGTTGCGGATCCCATGGATATTGTTGTTCGTTGGGGTGGTTGCCCGGATTGCTCATCGGCTCATAACGCCCGGCGTTGCCGGAATATGTGTGTTCGCGGTCGTTGTTGGAGTGGTGGTGGTCCACCATGAAGTAGCACGACCAGCGTTGCGATTTTTTCTCCATGTCCCATTCAACGCAGTAGTTAAGCCCGTAGGCGTCGCCGGAATAATATTTCAGAATGATGCTTTTGTTTCCTTTTGTTTTCGGAAATTCAATCCTTGACGCTTCGAGACAGTTGGCTGTAGGCGTGTTTTTGTTTTTGTTTGTGCCGCCGTTATACCATATATCTATAGCGTTTTCTGATTCTTCATCGCTGCTGCACGAAACCGTTGAGATGGAGAGAAATGCTGCGAACAGCAGGGTGGGGAAATACTTGATATTCATCATACGTTTGATACGTTTCATTTGTTTTAAGGATGCAAAAATAGCTATTTTCCTCGGGTTGTCCAAATGTCCGGCCGTGTTTTTAAGTGTATATGCACGGTTATTTATCAGCTATTTATCCAGGTTATTTATCCAGATTATTTATTCAGCTATTTGGTTTTAGCGACAGTCACGGCAAATATCCATATCTGTGTGTTACACGGTTCAAGTAACATTTCTGGATTTTAAAAATCCGTGTTGTATGTGTATAATATAAAAAGGAGGATGCCGGTCGGACATCCTCCTTTCATGTTATTGATATTCAGTCGGAATACGTTATTCAGCGTAGTTGATTGTCAGTGAGACAACGCGTATCTGGCTTGCAGCACCGGTTGTTGACGAAACGTTTGTTATCAGGGTTTCATTGGCATTGATGTTGCTGACAGTGATAACGGTATTGTTCGTATTTATAGTTCCGGGAGCGGCAGATACATCACCGCTTGCATTGTAGATTGTTCCGTCAGAGAGCTGATCGCAGTTCAATATGACAGAAGCAATCTTTTTTGTGGATGTTATCTTTACGTTGTTCTTTGGATACATGCGGATGTTTGTACCACTATTATAGTATTTCGGGATATTGGTGTTGCCGCCGCCGTCGAAAGCAAGAACAGTGCCGTCGGAGAGAGTTTGTGTTCCCATTTCTGTTGCATTAGCCAAGCCGAAAGATGCTGCGGTCACGGTTATTGAGTTCTCCGTAACTTCGCCTCCGGGATTATCTCCGCCTTCGCTTCCGCCGTTCTGTGTCCAAGAGTAGAGATAAGCCTCTCCCTGTACGGTTTCGGGAGTGTTGCCCATGTAGTTCGTGAGTTTTCCGCAGATGACGACATCGTCACCGACAGAAAGCAGGTCGCCTGATGTATATTTCTCGTTGTTCAGATAGAGAGCGCGGAAAACATAGAACTGGTTTGTGGCTGTTCCGTCATCAGAGATGTAGAATGCGGCGTTTCCAAACTGTGTGGTGTAGTTCTCCTTGATGGAAACGACCTTACCCTTTACGTAGACGATGTCAGAATTAGTGCCGGCAGCAAGTGACGATGCAAACTGATTGGCGGCAACGCTGTTGAACGGGTTATCTACGGTTCCGTCTCCCTTAGCTTCGCCGACTGATGGCTCATTGCCGCCTTCGGACGAAGTCTTGCCGTTAATGGAAACGAGGTATGACTGGTTCTGGACGGTCTCCGGGGTATTGCCCATGTAGTTGACAACCTTACCGCAAACAACAACCTCGTCACCCACTTTCAGAACATCGCCGGAAGTGTATTTCTTGTTGCCCAAGTATAATGTACGGAATACGTAGAACTGTGTTGTTCCGGTTTCCGAGTCAGCGATGTAGAAAGCTGCGTTACCATATTGTGTGGTGAAGTTCTCCTTGATGGAAACGACCACACCTTTTATATAATAATCTTCGGTCGACTCGACGCCGGCAGGCATAGCCGATACAAGATTTGTGATGGCTAAGGCGTTGAACGGATTTGCTTGTGTTCCGTCGCCAACTGGTTCTTCCGTTATATCGGCGTCACCGCCTCCTATTTCCGTTCCCGGTATTCCGTAAGGTTCGGGAACATCCTCACAACTTGTGAATGTAAATGTTGCCATAGAGATGGCGAGCATTGATAAAAATATCTTTTTCATAAATGTTTGTTATTTTTTTTATTGAACTGTTTCTTTATTCTGCAATCTCAACGTCGGCACCTTCGCGCAGCAGAATCTGCCATGTGTAGCCGTAGCGGTCGGGATTGTTTGCATAGACGGTGAAGATTCCGGTCAGGTTGATTTTCTCTGTCGGCATGACCAGAGCGGCGAAGTCGGCGTATGTGCTTGAACGGACAACGAAAGAAGCGTAGTTGCCGCTCATGGGCACTTTGCCGTTGACGGCGATGTTGCGGCTAACGCCGTTTCCTGCGTCTTTCTCAGCCTCGCTGGCCCACACCTTGATGCCGTCGGCTTCATCCATCGTCACGCCCTTCACGGTCATGAGCTTGCCGCGGCAAGCCTTGACATAGTCAACGTCCTGCATGCGTGTCACGTCAAACTCTTCCGGCACGACTTCGTGTGTGAAGTTTGCGTCAACATACTTGAAGTGCTTCTGCCAGATGTTGCGGCTCATGCGGCTGGGGAATGTCTTTCCTGAGGCGTTGGTGTATGAAACGCCAATCTGCGGCTGGTTGCCGTAGAG
Source organism: uncultured Prevotella sp. (assembly GCA_947170725.1). GTDB lineage: Bacteria > Bacteroidota > Bacteroidia > Bacteroidales > Bacteroidaceae > Prevotella. The sequence goes on along the minus strand of CAMVUM010000021.1, from coordinate 40,880 downwards.
TCCTATGTGGAGTCCCTTGAGGTCAACGAGGATTTCCTTGCCGACGGGCAGATAGCCGTAGAGGCCTCCCTGGGAGATACATATGAGGATAGCTCCGGTCTCGTCCTTGACAGCCACCTCATTATATATATTACCCTCGATATCGTTTCCGGTGACGATGACCTTTATTTGGACGTCCTCACGTATCATGATCGTGTCGTTGACAGCGGTCATGGGGTCGACATAGCGGCTGAGCAATTCTTTCACCGTGATGACGTTGGTCTCCTGAATCTCGGGGTTGCCGTATGCGTTGTCCGTGTTCGGAGCGCTCCAGTCCGTGTCGAAGCCATAGTCCTCTCCGGCCATGCACCCTGTCATCAGTGCGCATACGCAGGCAATGAGGATATATTTCATCTTTTTCATAATCGTTTCGTTAGTGGTTAGAATTTATAAGTGATGTTCAACATACCGTTTGTTCCGTAGGCGTAGAACTTCATCGGATTCTTCGAGAACTTATATGTGCGCGTGTTTCCGCTTTGGGTATAGTCGCTACGGCTCTGCTCATAACCACCGGTGACGATGTCGCGGTTGTTGAGTACGTTCGTCAGAGTGAGGTTGATTGACAACGAGCCTTTTTTCAGATAGATGGACTTTCCGATTGAGGCGTCGAGCATGAAACCGCCCTTGCCCTCAGCCTGATCAAGAATACCGTTAGCGATGCTTCCGTCCGGAGCATATACATCTCCGTAGGCATCCTGGCGGTTCTTCAGACTCTCTCCGTAGCGGAAGCTGGGAGAATAAGACAGATAGATGCGGTCATAGTAGTTTCCGTTGAGGTCGATGAACCATCCGCCGGCGTGATAGCTCAGGCCTATGCTGGCTGCCGTGAGCGGCGTTCCGTTCTCGCGCATGTCTTTCGTGTAGCAGATGTCGTCAACGTATTCGGCCGATGTTGAGTTCATGTAGCGCACGTTCGTGTTGTCGGCATATTTGGCCTCGCTGATCTGTCCGAGCAGCTTTACGCTGAATGCGGAGTTGATTTTGATGTTTGCTCCGAGCTCTGCTCCGTAGTACTCTTTCTTTACGTCTGTGAACGATACGTATGAGAACGAGTTGATGTCGTCATAGTAGAAGTTCTGCCACTCGGTTCCGTTGGTCAGGAGAGAGTAGTAGCCGTTGAGGGAGATGTTCAGCCATGAGAAGTTCATGTAGTATCCCAGTTCTGCCGAGAAGATTCTCTCGTTCTTCAGGTTGTTGACAAAATCGTTGTTGATTTCCGGAGAGACGAAGGCCGTTGATGCTGTGGGCGTGCGCAACTCGTAGCCCACTCCCCATGTCATGGTGTAAGGACCGTCGCTGAATGTCGCTCCAGCCTTCACGCCGCCGTCAAGGAAGCGGGCGGTGCCGCTCTTTCCGTAAGAGTTGTTTACGGCCAGACCGTTGCGCATCTTACCGTCGCGCTGCATCGATGTGGCTCCGACACGTCCGCTCAGGAAGGTGTGAATCTGGTTGAAGTCGTGCTTGTAGGTAGTCCAGACGTTGGCCTTGTCAACGAGCAGATTGTAGTTGTATCCGAACTTGTCGCCCTCACGCACCTCACCGTTAGGATTGTTCAGGTCATATTGAACCTCGTTTGAACTGCCTGCGTATGTTCCCAGAGCATAAGTGTTTATATTGTGGAATACCGTTGCTCCCAGCAGATCCTCCATTGTCTGATAGTGCATGCCCTTCGTGGTCTGGAGGTTGAGGCCCAGGTTGAGTGACGAGTTCTTTGTCAGGTCCATCTTCAGGGCTGAGGACAGCGTGAGCATCAGCTGGTCGTTGTTCTTTGCCTGAATATAGTACATGGCGTCCTTTCCCTGAGCTGCCAGCTGCTGGTTGGAATAGTAGAGACGGTCCCAGTTGATCTGACGGTTTGCTTTCGATGCCGTCCAGAATTCGTAGGACGACTGCCAGTCGGCCAGATTCTGGTCCGTGCGGTTGGTCGCGTCTGTCTCGTCCCACACGTCATAGAAACTTGACGGCAGGTTCTTCCAGTAGTTGGGATGCGGGTTGTCGGAGTTGCTGTAGTTGAGCTTCGTGCTCTTATAGTGGCTGTATTTTCCGGTGAGCGACGTTGTCAGCTTCATGTAGTCGTTGATTTTATAGTCCCACGTGAGCAGGGCCGTAGGTGCGAAATCGTTGACTACGCGCGAATTGCGCTTCTTGCCGTTCTGATATCCCCAGTAAGGGTTATAGTAGCGGTCGTTGGCCAGCCAGTAGGCCTCGTCCGTTGCCGCACCCTGAGAGGCGCGCTCGGTCGGGTTACCCCATGTCACGAGTGAAAGGCTGTGCTTGTTGTTGAAGACTTTCTCCACACCGAGGAAGTAGGACAGTGAGTTGTAGAACGTTCCTTCTACGTATCCGCGGTTAGCCCATCTGTACATGACGGCGGCAGACCAGGCCCATCCTTTTTCGCTCAGGCCGGAATTGAATGTGTATCCGGCGCGAAGAGTGTAGTTACGGTTGGCTCCACTCAAGGTGACACGGTTTCCCACGGGCTGTGATGAAGGCCTGAAGTTGTAGTTGTTTGAGCCACCCATGGCCGACATGGCGAAGTTGTTGGCCTCAAAGGGCAGCGCAAATTCCATGTTGCGTGTCTGCGCGTTGAGTCCTCCGACCATGGAGTAGCGGAACTGTCCGGACTCCATGTCGTTCATTGGTGCGCCGTTGATGTAGATTTCATTGTACTTTTGATTGAAGGCACGATACCTGAATCTGACGGGGCTGAACAGATAGCACACCTGACTCGCGTAAAGGTTGCTGTTCGAGTTGATGATAGTCACGTTCTGTGACATGTCGTCATCCTCGCCAAGCTGTGCTTCTGTGAAAGTGAAAGCCTGGTCGTCATCAGCGACGGAATTCTCCTTCGGCAACTGTCCTCCAGTGTTTTGGGCGAAGGCCGCTGATGTGCAACACAATGCAATCACTGCTAATTTCAGCTTTTTCTGCATAGTTTAAAATTTAGTTATTATTCATTGATTTGAACCGACAAAGTAAATAAATTAATGTGATAAATGAAAGAAAAACTTATAAAAATTTAAAGAAACCTATCCTTTTTTCATTTTAAATCCCGATATTTGCAGTATAAAACGTAAAAAACAATAGCAATAATGAACAAACTCATTTTGGTCTTAACGATGCTGCTCCTCGTCGGAGCCGGCAAGGCAGGCGCTCAAGAGAAGAAATTCAGCGTCTATGCCGTAGGTTTCTACAACCTTGAAAACCTCTTTGACACGTGTCACGATGAAGGCAAGAAGGATTATGAATTTCTTCCTAACGGTTCCTATAAATGGAACGGCCGAAAATATTCCCACAAACTCCACAACATGGCGCGTGTGCTTTCGGACATGGGTACAGACGTGCTGCCTAAGAGTATCGGCTGTGCCGTCATCGGTGTGAGTGAGGTTGAGAACTCAAAGGTTCTTGACGACCTCACGGCCCAGCCCGAGCTGGCCGCCCGCGGTTACAAGTACTGTCACATTGAAGGGCCCGACCGCCGCGGTGTGGACTGCGCCCTGCTGTACAATCCGAAACTTTTCACAGTGCGCGACGTCAAACTCGTGCCCTACGTTCAGGAGCTGGAGAAGGACAGTGACTATGTTACCAGAGGTTTTCTCACTGTCAGCGGAACTTTGGCCGGTGAGCATGTGACGGTTGTCGTCAACCACTTGCCCAGCCGTTTCGCAACCTCTTTCTACCGTGAGTCCGGCGGCCGTCAGCTGCGTGTCCTGAAAGACTCCCTCATCAATGAAGACCCGTCAGTGAAGGTGCTCGTCATGGGCGATATGAACGACGACCCGATGGACAAATCAATGGCTGAGGCGCTTGGCGGAAAGCGCGAGATCAAGGAAGTGGGTGACGGCGACATGTATAACCCGTGGTGGAACGTACTGGCAAAGGATGGCCGCGGCACGCTGAAGTATAACGGTGCATGGAATCTCTTCGACCAGATAATCCTCTCGCCGTCGTTGCTTTGCCGTAACGGAAAGAAAGACTATTCGACGCTGAAGTATTTCAAGCACCAGATTTTCAGCCGCGACTACATGTTCCAGCAGGACGGCAAGTATAAGGGCAATCCGCTCCGCACGCATGCCGGCGGTGTTTGGCTCGACGGCTTCTCGGACCACCTGCCGACAATAGTATATCTGATAAAGGAGCAAAAGTAGAATTAAAGGATTTCAGGGAGGGCAGATGAAGATCCGTGTTTCTATAAGACAGAAAGAAAAAACGGCATATCTGATACATCCCCCAGGATGAAAACATAAAAAAAACAGCGAAGAGATATGGAATGTTCTCTTGATGCCGCGACATTAGGGCATATTGCCGCCATATCATGAGCGTCAGAACGCGAAGCCACAGAGAGATGTCTGTAGACAGATAACGGCCTTTGTGTCTTCGCGTTTTCGTCTTTGCTCAGTGTCCTTCTCCAATAGTCCCGTAACTTTAAAGAATCCGTATTCCCAAACTTAATCAATGATAGAGACCCATCCTTTCACTCCGTTTCTTCCGCCATCGGCCCGTCTGCTGATGCTCGGTACTTTTCCTCCGTCAGAAAAACGCTGGTGCATGCCGTTCTATTATCCAAACTATCAGAACGACATGTGGCGCATTTTCGGAATATGCTTTTTCGACGATAAGACCCATTTCCTTCTGGAGGAGGAAAAGCGTTTCGACCTTGACGCCATCATCCCGTTTCTTGACGATAAGGGAATTGCCCTCTTCGACACGGCCCTGCGTGTGCGCCGGACAAAGAACACGGCATCGGACAAAGACCTTGAGATTGTCGAAGAATCGGATTTGGACGGAATGTTGCGCAGCCTTCCGCAGTGTCGTGCAGTCATAACCGCCGGCCAGTTGGCAACCACGGTTTTCTGCCGTCATTACGCTATAGCCGAACCTCGTGTCGGTAAGTATTCGGAGTTCTGTTTTGACGGCCGTCAGGTGCGTCTCTACCGTATGCCCAGTTCGTCGCGTGCTTATCCGATGCGTCCCGAACGCAAGGCCGGTTTCTATGACGAAGTTTTTTCTTGGTTGGGCATGAAGTGAAATCAGAAATTAATAAATACATAAATATATTTTCGATTATGACAATAATAGGAATAGCCGGTGGCACTGGTTCAGGAAAGACCACCGTTGTGAAAAGAATAGCCGAGGCGCTTCCGCCTCATTATGTGGCTGTGGTACCGCTTGACTCGTACTACAACGATACGACAGGGATGACCGACGAGGAGCGGCACGCCATCAACTTCGACCATCCGGACGCTTTCGACTGGAAACTGCTCACGGAACACATCAAGATGCTTAAGGCCGGTGAAGCCGTTGAGCAGCCCACTTATTCATACCTGAAATGCAACCGCGAGTCGGAGACAATACATGTAGAACCAAAGCCCGTAATCATCATCGAAGGCATCATGACGCTGCTCAACAAGCGGCTGCGCGAGATGATGGACCTGAAGATATTTGTAGATACCGACTCCGACGAGCGTCTGATACGCAACATCCAGCGTGACGTCATCGAGCGCGGACGCACCGTCGACATGGTTATTGACCGCTATCTGAAAGTGCTCAAGCCCATGCACGAGCAGTTCATTGAACCGACGAAGAAGTATGCCGACCTCATCGTGCCGCTCGGAGGAGAGAACAATACCGGAATAAACATCCTGAAGGCATACATCGAGGGCATAGTGACGAAGGTGCGCCGGGATTAGAACGGAATCAATTGCTGATAATTAGAGTTATGGATGAGGTTCATGCAGAAAAAAAACATGTGAGCCATCCGTAATGCTTTTCAGTAGAACTCAAAGTATCAAAGAATTACTTTATAGTATAAGATTTATTATGAAAAGACTGATAGTTTTTTCGGCCGCCGTACTCGCGGCCGCTATCTGTGCCACGGAAGCCGTGGCGCGACAACTCACACCGAAAGAGGCGCTTGCCGGTGTCCGTTCGGCCGGTGGCAGTCTCCGCTTCAGGATGCCGTCGCTTTCCGACGGGGACTTGAAGCTGGCTTACACTGGCGTCCGTGACGGAGTTAACTGCTACTATGTTTTCAATAACAACGAGACCGATGGAGGGGGCTTCCTCATTGTCAGTGCCGACGACCTCGCTCCGGCCGTTCTCGGCCATGTTGACAGCGGAAAATTCGACTACGACCGCGCTCCTGAGGCCATGAAATGGTGGCTTAGCCAATATGAGACGAACATTACCGATGCCGTGCGCACGGGAAAACCCATCCGGCGTGAGGCGTCAGAGGAACGTCCGCTGATTTCACATCTGCTTTCCACGCAGTGGGGACAGGGTGATCCTTATAATAAAGAATGTCCGATGGTTTCCGGCACCCATTCCGTCACAGGATGTGTTGCTACGGCCATGGCTCAGATTATGAATTGTCACCGTTGGCCGAAGGTGGGAACAGGCTCCCACAGCTACCGGGCACCCAGCGGCATAACGCTTAGCGTGGATTTCGGTTCGACTGAATATGAATGGGACAAGATGGTCAACAGATACACCATATTCTCTACATCTTCCCAGAAAAATGCCGTTGCCAAGCTGATGTATCACTGTGGCGTCAGTGTCAACATGAACTACAGTCCGAGTGCTTCGGGGGCATCCAGCATTTATGTCGGCGGAGCTTTGATAAACTATTTCGGCTATGATGCAGGAATCCGTTATGAGGAGCGTGCTTTCTATACAGACAGCGAATGGGAGGATATGGTCTACGAAGAGCTGGCCGCGGGCCGTCCGGTCTTTTATTCCGGCTTGACAGTAAAAAACGAAGGCCATGCATTTGTCTGCGACGGATATAGCGGCGACGGATTCTATCACTTCAACTGGGGATGGGAAGGAGTTTATGACGGCAGTTTCCTCATCACCGGCGCCGGTGCGCTCAATCCGGAAGGAACAGGAACAGGTGGCGGCACCGTGGGCTATGGCTTCACCGAGAGTCAGGGATGTATCTTGGGTGTGGAGAAGGCCCGTGAAAATTCCAAGCCGGCCATTGTCATGGCTTGTCCCGACGGCTATTCGTTGGCGTATAATTACGGTTCGGTAACGCGTGACGAAACGATTTACCTCGTAGGTGGAATCTTCAGCTATTCGGCGCTGACGGTGGATGTGGATATGGGTGTGATGTTCAGAAGTACATCCACGGGTGAGGAATACTATACGCGTGTAACGATGGCATCACTCGAAACGGCTCACGGCTGGAGCGGCCTGCCGTTTGTGGCCGACTGTGTGCCGGTCAACGGCGAATATGAGGTTATTCCCGTATATCGTGCTCCCTATTCTACGGATGGATGGCAGCGGGTGCGCTTGCCGATAGGCATGACGATTCCGCGTATCACGGTGACCGGCAACAGACCGTCGTTGATGCTCGTAGGCGATACATACGTGGGAAGTAATGGCGACAACACAACGACGGCTGACAACGTTGAAGTGCATTTCAGCCTCTCATCGGTATCGAAAGTGACCGACGGGCAGATTGTCGGATATGTGATGAATCTGAATAATAACTCCATATTGGACTATCTCATGACCAATATCTCGATGAACGCCGGTGAGACGGGAGAATTCGTCATGCGCGGCGACTTGTCCAAGAGCCTGACCGCCGGCAATGAATATAGTCTGGTGCTTACGGACAATACCACAAATGAAATACTTTCGCCTAATGCATCCAATGCCATTGTCTTCAAGGTTGTTGAACCGTCGGGCATATCCGGGACGATGGTTTCTGCCAACAGACAGTCTGCCGACAAGGTTGATGTCTACAGCATGGCGGGCACGCTGTTGCGCCGCGGAGTTCCTGCGTCGGAAGCTCTCTCAACGCTGCCGGCCGGAATATATGTCGTAGGCGGAAAGAAGGTTGTGAAGAAATGATGATTATCCGGAATTTGAAGTGATATTCCGCTAAGGAGTCTGGGACGGTTACGCCCCTGAGAGGCTGCGCGAGCGCAATGCCTTTCAGGGGCGTAACTGTGAATGGGACATATTCAAATTCAATTCTGAATATAATAACTGGATGAGGCAGTGAGCGCAACCGTTAAAGGTCACACATTTATATTCAATTTTAAACACTCTGTCAGCAGGGGGCAATCCTGTTTTCTTCACCGAATAAGCGTTGAATGTCAACAAACCGACATGCAGACAAACCCAGGATAATGCCACAACAGACGAAACCGTTACAGGCGGTGAGTGTGTCTCACTCCTCTTTCCCGTCGTTATATTCGTTGTCTCCGGGGTTGGAGGCATTGCTGATGGAAGCCTGTTTCATGAGTTGCTCGAAGCGTCGGCGGTCAGCGTTGATTTTCAAAGCGTTGATGACCTCGGTCACGCCATAGAGCAGCAGACACCATCCGAGAATCACGAGCGGGGCGCTGGCAATCCAGATAGGGTTTATGACGGCAATCAGGCCCACTAAGAGAATAACGACCGGACATATCCAGAAAACCACCGGAATGCGGCGCACGCGTCCGGCCGAAATCAGGCTGACAATCTGATTGATGGCACCGAGAATGAGTATGGCTCCGAAAATATATCCCATTGCGCCCATGACGAAATTGGGGCGCAGGGCCAGCAGGAATCCGAGGATAATGCTGCCGACGCCGACTATAGGGAATGGCGGGGCACCGCTGGAAATAATCTTGCCGTTGGTGTCAAGTACGGTTATGCCGTCGTTCTTGCGTCGGGCGCTGATGTAGACAGCACACGAAATGACACCTGACAACAGGAACAATACCCCCATGGCAATTACGAGCCATGTGGCCGTGTCGGCCGGGTATTTGATGAGCATCGCTCCGACGATGACGGAGCATGCGGCTCGGAAGATAGAACTCTGTAATACTTTCATAATATGTAAATGTTGTTTGATTGTATGTGTTGCAAAAATAATGAATATGGCTGTAAGTGAGAAATCTTTTTAGTACTTTTGCATAATAAAAACATTGCTTATGACGACGTTATTTCTCGTGCGCCACGGTGAGACAGAAGATAATGTGGCGCAGATCATGCAGGGGCAGACACAGGGACGGCTGACAGACAGAGGCGTTGAGCAGGCGCGCATACTGGCGGATTCGATGTCGGAAGAAAGGTTGGATGCCATAGTGGCAAGCGACCTGAAGCGTGCTGTAGATACGGCAGCGGCTGTGGCCGGTAGCCGTGGCATGACGGTCGAGACCACACCGTTGTTGCGCGAGCGCGACTGGGGAGGATTCACGGGCCGGTTCATTCCCGACCTGAAAAAAGAACCTTGGCCGGACGATATAGAGACGCTGGATCAGATGATGGAGCGGGCGGCTGAGTTTCTTGACTATATAAAAACAAAACACCACGGTCAGCGTGTGCTGGCCGTGGGTCACGGTATAATAAACAAAGCCGTTCAGGCTGTCTTCCACAATCTTCCGATGAACCGCATTCCGCGCATGGACAACGCTGAAGTCAGGGTTCTCGAACTTTCTTGAAGAGTCAGGGCTTATCTGTGGCCGCCGAAGCTGCCCGACGTCTTGGCTCCGCTGCCGGAAGACGTATGGTGGGAAGATGGTGTCCGCGGAGAGCTTCCGGCGCTTTTCACCGACGATGTTTTGCTGCTGCGCATGGATGACATGCCACTGCTGCGCATGGAGGAACTGTTGCTTTTGACAGTCGCTCCGCTGGTGCGGAGGGACGATGTGGACGGCCGTATGCTGGTGTTTCGGACGCTGGAAGAACTTTTGACGGTTGACGACTTTTCGACCGGCGATGCTGTAGAGAAGCGTGTTCCGGCGTTGGTTGCAGTTCTGACGGACGATGTCCCGATATTTATGTTATGGCCTGTTGTGCGCGACGTTCCGAACGAGCCTCCTGTTCTGCTTCCAGAACCCGAAGACGGGCTGGCGGATTTGCGTGTGGTTGTTTCTGACGAACGGAGTCCGCTGAACGAGCCACCTGTCTTGCTGCTGCCAGTGTTGGGTCGTGCAGAGGTGTTGGGACGGTCGTTGTTGTTGACGGTCACACGGGTTGAACTGTTGAAGCTGTTACCGTTTTTGCGCTTCGTGTCACCGCTGTTCCAGCGGTCGCGCAGGCCATGATGGCGGTTGGCTTTCGGTCGGATGTCGTGGCGGCTCTTATAATAGCTGCGGCCTCCGTTGCTCCGCCAGCTGTGACCACCGCGATAGGACAGGTAGACGGTAGGACGGCCGAAATAGAAGTAGTCGCGTCGCGGATAGCGTGCGTAGATTCCGAAATGCCAGTAGCCGGCGCTCCAGTAGAGCGGACGGTAGAAATATGTGGCTGCGCAGAAAGCGTTCCACTGCCAGTCCAGGAGGACGTAGCTCAGATCAAGATTGCGGCGTGACCAGTATGTTCCGTAAACGTCGTTGCGGCTGGTGACTCCCATGAGATAGTCGAGGTTTATCTCGTAGGCGGCGTCATACTGTCTGTCGTCGAGGTTGAGTTCGTAGGCCATCTTGTCCGTCAGGAAGAGGGCTTCGCGACGTGCCTGCTCATAGCTCATTGCTCCGGCTGATACTGCTATCGTCAGTATTGCCACTATTGTCATAATCGTCCGTTTCATAATCTCATTGGTTTTATGATTGTTCAATTTCAGTTATTTTTCTCTTTCAGACCATCAGCGGCTGTGGCGGCGGAAGGTCTTTCTTCTGCTGCAAAGTAACATCAAAAAAACGTCACCGGCAAAGGATATTCCCTAAACGGAGCGGGGAAAATCCCTATTTTATGCTTTTTCATCACATTGCGACCGCTTTTTTTTTTTTTTTTACGTACCTTTGCAGCATAGTGACAGTTCACTTCAGGAAACGTAAGCAGCTTATTGTCACAATAAGGATGCACCATGGTGGATTCGAAAGCCGTCAGACTGCATCAGATGCGGACATGGCTGTATAAAAGAAAAGTGTTATTCATAAAAAATACGAATAATAGATGTAGAGAATGAAAAGAACTCTTGTTATAATGTCTTTCGTGATGGCAGGCCTGGAGGCTTTCCCGCAGGAAGGCGAGAGTATAGGGATTTTTGAGAACTTGCACTATGGCGTGGAGATGCAGGCGACTCTGTCGTCGGACAAGACCCCGTTGTGGCTCAATGCCAACAAACACGGTCTCAGTTCGCTGGAAAAAGCGAACGGATATCTGTGTGCGGCGGTTGAGAGACCGCTCGGAACGGACACCCTGAGACGTTGGGGTGTCGGCTATGGGGTGGAGGTGGCCGCGGCCTACCATTTCACGAGCCATGCCGTCGTGCAGCAGGCATACGTAGAAGGGCGGTGGCTTCATGGTGTGCTGACCGTTGGCAGCAAAGAATGGCCCATGGAACTGAAGAACAACCGACTTTCCAGCGGCGGCCAGACGTTCGGTATCAATGCCCGCCCCATACCGCAGGCACGACTCGCCCTTCCCAACTATTGGGAGGTCCCTCTGACAAGAGGGTGGCTGAGCCTGAAAGGTCATATTGCCTACGGCCGCATGACGGACGACAACTGGCAGCACGAGTTCACGGACAGGAAGAGCAAATATGCCGACGGTGTCATGTTTCACAGCAAGGCCGGCTATCTGAAAATAGGAAACGACTATCGGTTCTATCCGTTCTCGGTGGAGTTGGGTCTGGAAATGGCATCAACATTCGGCGGAACGGCATACCGTCCGGTCGGCAACGGAGAAATGGAAGTGGTCAAAAACAGTTCCGGACTGAAAGCGATGTGGCAGGCTCTGTTGCCCGGTGGTGCCGACGCGACGGAGACGACATATCAGAACTTTGAGGGCAATCAGCTCGGCAGCTGGCTCATACGTCTGAATTACAAGGGAAATATGTGGGGCATGAGCGTCTATGCCGATAAGTATTTTGAGGACCATTCGGCCATGTTCCAGCTCGACTATGACGGCTATGGATCAGGAGAGGAATGGAACGTTAAGAAGAAACGCAAGTATATGCTGTATGACTTCAAGGACATGATGCTTGGCGTGGAGATCAATATGTATACGGGACGTTGGCTGAGAAACATCGTGTTTGAGTATCTTTATACCAAATATCAGAGCGGACCGGTCTATCATGACCACACGGAGTCCATCAGCGAACACACCAGCGGCAACGACAATTTTTATAATCACAGCATATTCACGGGCTGGCAGCACTGGGGACAGGTGATAGGCAACCCGCTATACAGTTCGCCAATCTACAACGATGACGGGGAAATCCGTGTGGCCGACAGCCGCTTCATGGCTTTTCATCTCGGTGTAGACGGTGACTTCACGGAAGCTCTGAGTTACCGTCTGCTTGGAACGTGGCAGGAGGGATTGGGCACATACGAAAGGCCTTTCACGAAGAAAAAGAACAACATCAGCTTTATGGTTGAGGCTAGATATGTTTTCCCTGATGCCGGCCGGCTGGCCGGCTGGAGCCTCAAGGGAGCGTATGCAATGGATTTCGGCCGTATTCTCGGAAACAACTACGGCTTTCAGTTGACAATATCAAAATCAGGAATGTTCTCGCTATGAAGATGAAGATACATTTGCCGGAAAGGAACCGGGGGTTGTTGAAGTCGGATATGCTCTCGTTGACGGAGACCCGACATTCTTTGAAAAAGAAAATATGTTCGCTGGCTGGTGCCGTTGTGGCAATGGGCGTGATGTCCGGCAGCAGCGTTTCATGCACATTGGAGATGTCTGACAATGGCGACCTTGACGGCTTCTGGCATCTGGAACGTGTGGACACCCTGGCTACAGGAGGTGTCTGTGATCTCTCGGAGGAACTGAGATTCTGGGCCGTGCAACGTCACCTTATCAACATAGTGGACCGCGGAAATTCTTCCAATGGCGGATATTTCGGCTATCTCTCACATTTCAGTCACGAGGGAGACCGACTGCGGCTTTACGAAATGTACATCAACGACCGTATGGTGGGAGACATAAAGATGGAAACGGTTGAGCCGCTGAACGTTTTCGGAATCAATAGGCTTGAAGAAAACTTCCGTGTCGAGCAACTTTCGTCATCCAGGATGCAGCTCTCAACGGACGTCCTACGCCTATATTTCAGGAAGATGTGAGGCCAGCAATGTATCGTCATGAGAATTATATTCGGATTGATACAATATAATCCCGCATTATCAGTTATATATATAAATTAATATTATTTGTATATATTGCAGGTACGACTATATGAATAAAATGGAGAGTGTGGTAAAGCGCGTGTTTGATGTGGCAGTGGCATTCGTGTGTCTTGTTGCTTTTTCGCCGCTTTTTGTCTATTGTTATTTTGCTGTCAAGAAGGAAGATGGCGGAACTGCTATTTTTGCGCAAGAAAGAATTGGACTTCATGGCAAACCATTTTATATATATAAGTTCAGAAGTATGAGGATGGATGCGGAAAAGAACGGACCTGCTCTGTTTGATTCTGACAATGACGACCGGCTGACCAAAGTAGGCCGTTTCCTGCGCGAACACCACCTTGACGAGCTCCCGCAGCTGTGGAACGTCTTCAAGGGAGATATGTCGTTCATAGGTCCCCGTCCTGAGCGCAAGTTCTTCATAGACCAGATCATGGAGCACGACAGCCGTTATGAGCTGTTATATAAGATCCGCCCGGGCGTGACATCATACGCCACGCTCTACAACGGCTATACCGACACGATGGAGAAGATGCTCCGCCGCTTGGAGTACGACCTCTATTATCTGGAGCACTATTCGCTGCTGACGGACGCCAAGATTCTTTTCAAGACGTTTGTGAGCATTGTGTTCGGAAAGAAGTTCTGAGAGATTCAAAGACGGAATCATTGATATAAGAACGGATAAAAGACAAATAATCCATCGCGCTGTATATCTTGTCAAGCGGATGGATTATTTGTCTTTTTATATTTGCTGATGTAAGCTGTGCTGTCGCGTTTCCGTTTCCTTATCTTGGCATAATATGTTGGCAGGAAGAAGATAAAGAAATACATGACGGCCTTGAATCTGCTGAAGCCGAGAATCTGTTCGTAGACTTTGATGTTGTATTTTATCAGTGCCAGTTTTTTGTTTGACACCGAATTGTTGCGGTGACGGTAGTAGGCCAGTGGTGTAGTGATGCCGTATGCAATGTGGCATTTCTTGATGATGGTGAGGAAAAGCGCCCAGTCCTGACGTTTGCGTATCGTGGGCATGTAGAACTTTCCTCCAAGTATCTGGGTGTCATATATGGCGGTCAAGCAACCAATCTTGTTGTCGCGTTTCATCATGTCGAATGAAATTCTTTCCAAAGCCATATTGATTCCGGTCTCGTTGTCTTCATCATCACATATTATATATGATGTGCAACTGAGCGCACATCCTTTGGATTTCATGAAGTCAATCTGTTTTTCAAGTTTCTCCGGAAACCATCTGTCGTCGCTGTCACAGAAAGCTATGTATCGTCCTTTGGCTCTCTCTATGGATTTGTTGCGGGTGTATCCCGGGCCGTGGTTCCCGTTGAGCAGCATCACTTTCACTCTGGAATCTCTCAGACTGAAATTGTTTATGATGTCAATGGTACGCTTGTCAGTGGAACCGTCGTCGGTAATGAGGAGTTCCAGATTGGAATAAGTTTGGTTCAGAATACTCTCAATACTGCCGGCAACAAACTTGCTGGCATTATGGGTCGGCATAATGACTGAAACTAACTCTTGTTCCATTTGTTTCTTATTAATTTAAGTGCACAGACAGAGCGAAACGGACGTGATGTGCAAGCAGGGTCGCAAATTTGCCAGGTGTCGCTATCTTTTGCAAAGGTAATGAAAAAATATGTATATAAAAAGTATTTGTTATTAATAATCGGCTTTGTGATGCTTTTGCAAAATATAATTGGACATTGTCTTTCATTTCTAATACAAATTGTATTCTTGTTTTACTCTTTTTCTTAAAAACAGATGCTGGTTTCAAAAAAAACATGTAAGTTTGCATTAATGTAGAATTATAATTTGTCAATAGTGAAGATAATGGTAAGGTTCTTTAGTCTTATAATAATGTGTCTGATGTTTCTGTCGTCAGACTCCATGACAGGAAAGGCATCAAAAGAAAACACTTTCAGGTTGGTTTTTTCAGATGAGTTCGATTTACCGGATGGGTGTCAGCCAGACAGTGCGAAATGGAGTAGGGCGCAGAGATATGGGGCTGTTTGGAACAGATGGATAAGTGATTCGAAAGACGTGGTGTATATCAGGAATGGAAAGTTGGTATGCCGTGCTATACCGAACAGGACGGAACCTAATGATACGGCGAAGATGCTGACAGGAGCTATAGAAACGGCAGGGAAGTTTTCTTTTCTTTATGGAAAAGTAGAAGTGAAGTTGCGTACGAACAATAAATCCGGTAATTTTCCTGCGGTATGGATGAAACCGGAAGATAGGAATATAGGCAAACCTTATGGAGAAATAGACATATTTGAATCATGCGGAAATTTGGGAATAGTCCAGCATTCGGTGCATAATCATCTGACGGTAAATCTGAATAAAAAGGGACCGAAGAATACCTTTAGAGAACAGATTCCTGTTAGACGGTGGCATGTGTATGGCTTGGAATGGTCGCCGGAAAGACTTGTTTTCACGATAGACGGCAAGACAACTGCCGTATATGAAAAATCTACAGACTATCAAATGCTTTCTGACGGACAATGGACGTTCAACAGGCCGTTTTTCCTCATATTGAACCAAAGTGTCGGTGACGGCAGTAGCAAAGGAATGGAGACAGATGTCGACGAAATCTATGAGACGGAATTTGACTGGGTCAGGGTATATCAGAAGGTGAAAAGATGAATGATTCAATATCGTTCCATTGGTCTTAATGCGGATTCCAATATGTCTATGACTACTTCCGGCTGATATTTTTCCGCTTCATTGAGGCACGACTGGCGCATGTTGTTTATTATAGCAGGTGTTTTTGCTGCTTCAATAAGTATTTCTATAAGTGATTCGGTTGAGCCAACAGGATAGATGATACCGGTATGCCGGTGGGCGATGATGTTTTTATTATCGTGCCAGTCAGAAGCAATAACAGGCAGTCCGGCTGCAAATGCGTCGATGATGGTTCCTGCAAAACATTCCCCGGCATAGTATGTAGGGAAAAGTAGTGCAAAATAGTTTTTCAGAATATCAGTGCTTCCGGAATATCTGATGCATCCTCCATATCTGATATAATCCGGTTGGTTTTTCATTATATCGTTGAATCTTTGCTGATATTCTTTGCCGACCTGACCGTATATATCGAGAGTGAATGCTGTAAAGCCTAATGAGGCATTACATTTTTTCACGGCCTCAATGGCGTCCTCAATGCCTTTTTCCTTGATAACTCTTGAGAATGTGCATAGTTTGTATGTGGGTTTTGTGAATGTGGGTATTTCGGAAAGGCTGGCGATATGCAGCTTTTTACAATTTGGCATCACCTTGACATTTCTAAATCCCATAGATGTCATGCGTTCGAGCATTGACCGGGTCTCAACAAGAATACTGTCGTATTTCTTTAGAAGCATGCGCAGAAAACGACTGTTTGACAGCATTTCGGGCAACCAGCCGCCTATGACGACATAATGAAGACTACGCCTAAAGAAAAAATTGAGCATGATGATGACGGGCGTAATCATGCGCAGGCCTTTGTGGGCCGGTAGCATTATGATGTTTTGGCTGTTGCACATTATCAGGAATATCACGAAAGGCATCCTAAAGAGAAATGACCATCCTCCATGAGTGTCATGAAAAGAAACGTCTTCTTTTCCGAATCTTTTTCGCAGTTCTCCTGCAACAATTCTTGTCTTGATGGTTTGGCCGTCAAGATATTCACCTCCGAATCCGAAATGTCCTATGACTGATATTCTGTGCATTGCTTTTATGGTTTTATTAGTTTCAGGTGAAACTTGAACTATGTCGTTTCTTTATTTTTCGTTTCGTGGACTGCCAATGTATGGAATGTGGGTTAAAGACAGTTCGTGTAATCTTATTATTAAAAGACACACGTTTTAAAAATGGGCTTATTTATTGGCTGAAGAAAATATTTGTTGATGCTTATTGTATATATTTATATGCTGCCAGAATTTTGATTTAGGTATTAACGGCAGATACAGCATCTCTTATAGCGTCAAGCCAGCCATGTCCATAACGCAAATCTGGTTCTACATAGTTTCCTTCCCCCCATTCATTCCATGCTTTCAGAAAAAGAATCTGGTGCTCTGGCTGTTTCTCGCTAATGAGCTTGATAGCTTCCTCTACTGACTTTTGAAATTTTTGAGGATTACTGTTGATTAAAGGGTTGGTTGCAATACCTGCTCTTGGAGTACGGTCCCATTGAGGGAGTAGGGTTGGATATACATTTTCCCAAGAATCCTCCTTCACATAATAGTTTTTCATCACGGCTTCATAATCACAACGGTTGGACGTTGGTAAGAAACTGTTTTTTGATAGGTAGTATAAAAGCATCCTTGTTCTGCCCTTCACGATAGATTGCGCTCTGGAGAGTCCGGAAGACATGACTGCATCAAACCCCATATCAAGAATCTTTTTATAATGTATAGCCGCCTCGTCTGTGGCCCAAAGAGAAAGTTTGTTTCCTTGAGCGGACCGGCCGGAAGAATTTACTGTATAGCCCACAAAATGAATTCCGGGAAGTCCATTTTCTTTTGCTAAATTCTGCCATGTATTGATGAAAGTCTTCACTTCGGGAAAATCATTAGGTGCCCATATTCCAAAAATAGGTTTGCCGTCTACGGTTATATACCGTTTGTCCAAAAAAGCCGGCAGCAAATGATGGAAATGGAGAATGTGATCTTCCATTGAATATGTCATTTTTACGATAGTGGAATCTCGTCGGTGATTTTTTCCTTTGGTCCAAGTTTTATTTGTCCAGTCATGGTTGGCCCAGCACAAGCAGAAAGGGAAATCAGGCTTGCCTGATGCAAGAACTTCATTGAACGGCCGTTCAAGCAACTGTTTCCCGTTGCCGAACCAATAATGATAATAGCAGAATCCCTCGATTCCTGCTTCACGTGCAAGCTCTGCCTGCTGTTCTCTAACCTCAGGAAGGCGCAAATCGTAGAATCCTAAATCCGCTGGAATTCTTGGCTGATAGTGTCCTTTAAAAAGTGGTTTTGCTTTAGCAACGTTTGTCCATTCCGTGAATCCAGGTCCCCACCATTCGTCATTTTCAGGAATTGGGTGGAATTGTGGCAGATATAATGCGATTATACGTGGTTTCATATATACATTTATTTTGTTTCTATTACTTTAGCGGGAATTCCTGCTGCAATCGTGTAGGCTGGAATGTCTTTTGTGACGACACTGTTGGCTCCGATAATAACGCCGTCTCCAATCTTTACTCCAGGCAAAATGCAAACGTTGTTGCCAATCCAAACATTGTTTCCTATGTATATAGGACCTTTACTGAACAGTGTACGTTTGCTCGGGGGAGTGCATGCGGTCTCATTATCGGATTTACCGTGTGCATTGTCCGTTATGAGAACGTTAGAGCCGGTAAGCAGGTTATTCCCGATTTTGATACTGTTTATTGCCGATATGTGCGAGTTTGAACCGAACCGGCAATTGTCTCCAATTACTATACTGGGATTATATTTTATGTCCATGTATGAATCCCATGCCGTCAGAGTGATCCCATCACTGAATTGTGCGTTATTTCCAACGGATATATGATTCATGCCTTTCAGCTTTTTGGCCCTGTAGGATATGACGGAGTCACAGCCTAAGTGTTGGAATTCATTGCGAATCATACCTGTATAGATGTGCGAGATAATGGGCTTAATAACGTTTGAAATCCTTCTAAGATGTATGTATGAAAGAATCTTTCCGATAAATTCGGCGATAAGTTTGATGTATCGTATCATTTTAGTATTTCATTATAAAATGCTGTTACTTGATTTGCTGTTGCCTCTTTTGTATATAATGAGTTCACAACAGCGAAAGCTCTTTCTGTATATTTGTAAATATCAGACTCCGACATGTGTGATACGGTAACGAGGTGCTCGGATAATTCTCCTTTAGTGTTATAGCGTAAGGCTATTTCTTGTTTTGTAATATTATAGCCGTTGTCCATCTGTTCTTTGGTTCCGCTTGTGTTGCGGCCGATAACCAGACATCCGTTGAACATTGCTTCTGTCATACACAGTCCAAAGCCTTCTGAAGGTGATGCTATAATAATAGCCGTGGCTTTCTGCATAATCTGCTCAATATCCTGACGCATGCCGATGAATTCTATATGCTTCCCTATTTGGTAATCATTTATTTTTTTATTTATAGTTGCCAGATATTTGTTGTTTGTTGCTTCTCCTGCAATGTGCAATGGAATGACGATGTCGGACGTTTTTATATATTTGGCATAAGCATCCAAGAGAAAATCAAGTCCTTTTGCCGATTCTATTCTACCGGCAAATAAGAAGAATGATTCCTTCTTGCACCATGGCATCTGCTTTTTCTCAGCACATATTCCGTCGTATATGACTCTTGAAGTTTGTTTTTTATCTTGTTTATGGTATTGTTGTATGTTTCTTGTTATACAAATAGAATACGAATTCGGTTTGTTTAATTGTGTGTAAAAGGCGTTCTTGACAGGAAAATAATGCATGCCAAAATCTAAATCACCATATTCTCTTATATGATAAACGTGTGGAATGTTAAGTTTGCATGCAGCAAAGAATCCAACATTGATTACACCTACATTGCTATGTATTATATCAACGTTTTGTTCCGTAAGCCATTTTGTAATCTTTCCAACAGCTATTTTATTTGAGATGAATCTTCCTAATAGTCGTGGAATAAACATCACAAAATCTTTGAAAGTTCTGAGATATGGATAAGTATTGTTTCTGAAAGTAGTAGCGAATACGGGTAATCCCATATCCATTATCTCGTAATACAAATCTTTCTTCTCAGGCAGGATAACACAGACAGATATGTTTTGTTTTTTTAATCCGTTAACCAATGTCTTGAAAGCCTTGGATGCGCCGCCAAGTGATAATGTGGAATTGAGAATATATGCTACTTTCATGATATTGTTTTTTCAGAGGTTATTAGTTCTTTTTCTGTCTTTTGTTCTGTTTCTTTTTCTGATGAGGATGTGCTATAGGCTGTAAGATATAGAGGAATGAATCGTCCGAACCATAAGACAAATCCATCAACTCCCCATATCAAAAGGAACAAAATCCAGGCAGAAATCATTGCACGTCTATTGCTGGCATTTATAAATGATGAGCCATAGAAAATAAAGAGAAGTATGACACCTGCTATTCCATAATCGAATAGATAAACTTTGTATCCGGAATCTCCGAAAAATCTGGTGTCATAATCTCTGCCAAAGATGATGTCCGAACTTTCAAGATAGCCTTCATATTCAGCATCAAATCCTTCTGAGACACGATTGTTTCCAGCAAGTTCGCCGTCGTCTATTTCCAATCGAAGAATTATAAGGTTATGTAGAAGATTGTCTCCATTGTTATAAACGAATGAACCTCCTATTGTCATAGCTATGACAGCTATACATATCAATGCCTTTTTGACTATTTTCTTACCATCAGTCCAAAGATTAAGGAATATAATAGCAGTGAAATAGGCGTAGCCGGCGAGAGAGAACGAAATGAGCAATCCGATAATCATAAGTACGTTATACCATTTTTTCCAATGCCCTCTCTGTGTTTGAAGTAGCAATGCAGTGGTACTGCCTAAATATGTCGGCTCAAGAAAAATGGACTGGAATCTGGGTATTATGGCAAACAGGCTACGGTCGTCTAACAAAAAGAAATAGTAGTTGGAAAAACTGTAGAAATCTTCATTGTAAGTCAAATTGCTGTATGGAAGTGGAAATCCAATTATATAAAGAAAAAATGCAGATATGGAGAATAATAATATCCATCCCAATGTCTTGGAGATTACAGTGGAAATGCGAAAGTGTCTTGTTTTGTCGCATGTAAATATGATATAGAATATAACAGTATTAAATAATGCTGTTATATATGCATTTATGTTGCTTTCATTGACAATAGCCTGATATAGCGCTAATATCAGATAGCTTAATATAGGGAAAAGAAAGTTCTTATTAGTAAAGAGATTCTTTTCCATCGAATTTGATATGATGACAGCTCCTATTGCAAGAAAACTGGCAATCACTGGATAATATGAAGTGAGTGGCAATAAAAACCAAACCCGCATGGAACCGAAGAATGCCAGCAAGACAGCAGCATAAAACAGACAATTTACGATGTCTGATTTACGAATTAAATACAATTTACTTATGTCTATTACCATTTGGTAAATGAGATTTTATAATATTTCTTGCGAATTCCCGTTCCTTTTTGTCCAATGTCGTAATCCACATGGTGATGACACCTATAATAGCAGAGCATATTGACGATACGACAAAACTAAAGTTGAAGTTCATTACTTTCATTAAGGTCATGCTTGACAGACACATTATTATACATAACGGAGTCAGAGGGAGTATAACCGTCTTAATATAATAATGAATATTGAGTCCTGCTGATATTTTCATATATGGTATTCGAAATAAGGAAACCAATAATTCGATGCCCACATAACAATACATGGCAATGCTTACAGGATAGTCATTTTTGAACACAATCCACATGATAGGTATGATCATTATTTTCGGAACCGTTGTCAATATTGAATAGCAGCGTATTTTTCCTGTAGCCTGGTTGGCAGCATGGAGTCCTAATGTCAGTTGGTCAACGATGAAAGCAAGCATCAATGCCCTGCAGAACAGTACGGTGTGTGGTGGGACTTCTTTCAGCCAAAATGCGAGTATCGCCGGTGTCTCGGCAATTATCGGTATGGAGATAATCATCATTAATGCAGTTGAGAACTTGCTTTCCTTGCCGGCAAGTCTGAGCATGCCCTGTCTGTCTCCGGCTCCCTCTGCTTTCATTATCTGTGGATTCATTGCGTTCAGAACAGATGTGGACACAAATCTTACCGCACCGTTTACTTGTGATGCTATTCCAAAAGCTGCATTCATTACAGTGCCGAAAAATTTGTTGAGAACAATAGCCGTTCCTTGTGTCTGGCACATGCCGGCAAGCATCCCGAAAGTTGTCCACCCGGCAAATCCAATTATTTGTCTCATACATTTTTTGTCGATGGGGTTACTCTTGAACGTGATATGACTCTCTTCGTATTTCATCATGCAATATGCGGCATAAAGAGTGAAATTTACGGCAAGCACCGCAAATATACCAATAGAGTAGAATATCAATTTGTCCAATCCAATAGCCATGAGCGTGATTGCAAGCGCAAGTTTCAATATACCATCAAATATTTCTATTGCAGAGATGTAAACTATATTTTCCCGTGCAATGAGCAAGGCCTTGAATGGCGTTGTTATGAGCGTAATCATAAGCATGCCCACAGTTATTATGTAGACATATCCGGCAGCAACGATCCTTTCGGGGTCTATGTTCAAAAAACTGTCGATGAGAAAAGGTTTAAGGGACAAAAACAGTATGCAGAAAACAATACTTATGATGATATGTATCAGCATACTGTTGGCAAAAACTTTTTTTACGTATATGGAATCTCCAGAACCATAATAGTATGACAGATAGCGTTGAGTTGTGACAACAAGCGAATTTGTCAGATATCCCAATATACCGATGATGCCTGCGACAACCGAATATATACCGTAGTCGCAGACATCCAAAGCCTCCAATACCAATCTCGTAGAGTATAGAGACAGGCATATATTGATAATGGCTTTGGTGTATTGAGCCGTCGTATTTACTATTATGCGTTTGGCCGGATTCATAATTGGGGCTGATTTCCTGCAGTCTTTATCAATTCGTCTTTGATTGCATATATTGAAGTGGCAATACATGCAAGTATCATCATGCCGAGAACGAACAACATTCGTTTAGGTCCGGCCGGCTTTATTGGTACGGAAGCGCCCTTAATGGTTGTAAATGCCGGTGTGCGTTCCTGAACCTTGGCCTTTGCTGCCTGCAGTTGAGTGTTGAGTGTACTGTATGTATTGTATTTGAGCTGCATGTCATTCTCCAAATCGTTTATTTTCAATCTGAAGCTTTCCAAAGTGACGTTGGTGTTGGCATCAGCATATTTACCGTATAGTCTGCGGGCGTCCTCATAATCACTTTTTGCTTCTGCCACCAATTTTTCGTAGTAGTTCATGTCAATGCGTGATTTGTTGGTTCTATATGCCGTTATAAAATCTTGTAGATGTTCCCTAATGGAGTCGGCCATAGTCTTGCATATCAGTGCATCCTGATCTGTCACCGAAATGGTGATTACAGCTGTTTTCTTGTCTACGGATATGGCGATATTATTTCTCATGGCTTTCATTATGTCATCCTGTCTTTTTGAGAGGATGTATGGAGAAAACTTGTTGTTGCCAGCCTGAGACACGGCTGTTTTATCGCTGAAGAGTTTTTTTATCCAAGAAACTGGTATGTTCCACCACGCTGTCTTTTGGTGCTTGTTGATATAGTTATAATATGTAGTGGCGATTTCTCCGTCCTGACTCTTGACCTTAACGTCGAACAGGCCGGCAACGAAGCCGTTGTCATCCATCAGGTCGGGATAGAGCAGGGGAGAGATGGCGTCGCTGGTCTGCATGTTTGAAAGGTCAAATCCGAACGATGAAGCGATGGAACCCAATGTACCTTCCATTCCGGTTCCCCCAACTTCGGGGGCCATGCTTGTGTCTGTGACATAATATCTTGGCACGCACAGTATAAGTGCGCAGGACAGAACAAATGTTGTAGGCAGTGTTTTGTAGAACAGTCTTTTCCTGGCAAGAATCTTTCTTGCCAAGATGCGCAGGTCGATTACTTCTGTTGTATTATTATTAGTCATGACATTCTTCTTTTTTATTTCAGCAGATTGGCGATTGTGATGAGCATGGTCGCGATGGAGGCGGTGCTGGAACCGATTGCAACCATTTCGGCCGTTGTCATCTTCTTTGATGCCGGTTTTGTGGGCACGATGATTTCGCATCCTGGCATGGGCTTGACCTTGTAGCCGACGCGTGCTTTCGAACCGTTCATGTAGACGATGAACGTGTGGCTCTTTTTGGCACGGTTGCCCCAACCGCCGGCCTGGTCAATATAGTAGCTGACGCTTTTACCTTCACGGTAGGCAATGGTGCTGGGCGACATTACGTCACCACTGACCTTGACGGTGCTTGAGAATTCGGGAACAATGATTCGGTCGCCTTCACGAAGAATGACGTCATAGTTGCTGCCGGGATTTGCTATCGCTTTATCCAATTCGATTGCAACATAATATGTGTCGCCGAAGTCAAGTTTCTTGGCGTCAAGCGTATCTTTTTCTCCGCTCTGCGTGAGGAGCATTTTCCGTACGTCATTCATCTTCAGGCGTTCATCCTGCGTGATAGTGCGTTCAAGACGGGCACCCTGAACGTAGGCCATCTTTGTCACGCCGCCGGCCTGACGGATGATGTCGCTCAAGCGCTGGCTCTTTTTCTCAAGTGTGTATGTGCCGCTGAAGAGCACTTCGCCCTCTACCTTTACATTCTGCTGCTTTGAATATCCCGGGCTTGTGCGTACATAAACCTCGTCGTATGGCTTCAGGACAAAGCCATGTTGGCCGTCAATGACGAATCCGTCTTTGATGGCGAACGAGAACGTGCGTGCAATAGTATCGGATGATTCGGTCGCCTTGGGGTCCATAATCCTGCGTGCCACGTCCACCTTCATGATTGATGCGGCGTCGTTCAGACCGCCGGCTTGCAGGATCAGGTCTTCTATTGTTTCGTTGTCTGCATATTTGTATTCACCGGGATACATTACTTCTCCATGAATGGTCAGTGTCTGTTCTTCCAACAGTTCTTTCTTGCTGGGAATATACAGCACATCTTCATTTCTCAAAGGAATGTCAGGAGTACGTCCTTCCATGATTCCGGCTATGTCGACAGACAGCACTTCGAGTGTACGATCCGGTTTCATGCGATGCATGACGCCGCGGGCCGTAAAGGCGTCCTCCGTCACTCCTTCAGCGTTTTCAATCAAGGCGCGCACAGTCGTAATATCGCCGCCAACCTGATACATGCCAGGACGGAACACGGCTCCTTTGACTTCAACCATGTTGGAAAAGCGAGGAAGAACAGAGTCAATGCTCAAAGAGTCTTCGTCTTCCAGACGGAATGAATTCATGTCAAATTCACCTACATTATATATTGAATATTGTGTACCGGCTTTGCGTATCAGTCTTATGGACTTCTTGTATGCGTCACCGGCAAATCCTCCGGCATATCTGAGCAGTGTTCCTACACTTTCGTTTTTCTTCATTTCATAGAACATCGGACGCTTCACCTTACCGGTGATGTTCACCAGACAATCATATGGCCCTACGACAATGACGTCGTTGTCCGTCAGGCTGACATTGCCTGTCAACTTGCCGTTCAGTATGTAGTCATATATGTCGACCACGGTGACAAGACGGTTGTTACGATAGACCTTTATGTTTCGTAGCGTACCTATGTCGTTGATGCCACCTGCCATATAAAGTGCGTGAAATACCGTGGCAAAAGCTGAGAGCGTGTAGGTTCCCGGGACAAGAACTTCTCCCATAACATTGACACTTATTGTCTTTGTCTGTCCTACGGTGAGTCTTATCTGTGAACTTTGATAGCGTGCTCCGAGTTGTTTTCGCAGTGCCGCGTTGGCTTGCTCAACAGTCATTCCACCAACGGATACAGGACCGAACCCTTCAATCTGTATTGTGCCGTCGGGCGAAACAGTGCTTTCGTAAGTATTGTTGGAAGCTCCCCATACGTCAATGAACACGGCGTCTCCCGCTCCCAGCCGATAGTTCTGAGGTGTGGCCACGTTCATTTCCGGTTCAAAAGTGAGGTTCTTGTTGTTGAAAATGTCCCGTCCGAAGACCTTGCGCTTGTTTTGATCTTGTTTGAGCATTTCCTCAAGATACATCTGGTCGTATATTTCAGTTGAGTCAGGCAAGAATGTGCTCAACTCTTTTTCCATCTGTATTCCTTTCTGTTCTTTTTCGCTGGTTTCATCTTTTATGTTGGTTGGACGTCTGTTGTCTTTCGTCCGGTATGGCGGAACGTTGGTGTCGTTGTCATCTTTCTTTTTCCCGTTGTTCACCCGTGTGCGTGCCTGACTGCCGGGAGTTGTTGTCAGGTTCTTGGCTCCGAGAACCTGACTGCTTCCTTCTTTCTCATACTTATTCTTCACACGGCGTATCTGTTCAATAGTGACGCCTCGCTGCATCAATTGTGTGACAATCTGTGATTGTGACGTCCCTTTGGCGTGTTCTTCTATTACAAATTCTGCCACGGCTTGGTCAGTCATGGAAGATTGGGAGAAAGCGGCAACTGTTATCATTGACAGCATGAAGATAGATAATATGTATCTTTTCATAATTTTTTCTGAGTAGTTTTTATTTGAATTGTGACTCTTATACCTTAAATAAAAAACTTTATTTTCACAAATTTATTGCAAAGATACGCAATTTATTAAAATAAATATTGCCGATTGACGGAAAATGTATATCTTTGCTGAAGTTTTCAGAGGAAAACGTCTGAGGACCATTGCAATACCGGGGTTGATTGGATTTGAGGTTTTCTCATGGTAAACAATCAGAAAGAAAATCCAATGAAATCAATTAAAAGCCAAGTATTTATCGGGATTTTGGGAGATTACAGCGACTTTTGTATCTTTCCATTTTCTTAGTATTTTTCTTTTATTTTCCGACTTTTGTCCACACGTTGCCCACACATCCGAGGTTCTTAACTTTGCGTCATAACATAAAATTTATTGATTATGGCCAAAAAGAAGTTGTATAAGACAGCGGATGAAATTATCGCTGGCTATTCTTTGACTTCAAGCAAGGTGCATCGTAAGGTTTACCTCGTTGGCAGACCATTGAAAACGGGTAATGTGTCATTAGTGCGTTATCACAGCAGTGGCAGTGGAATATTCCGTGTGCGAGAGCGCGAAACAACTGGAGTAATCCTATGAATAGAGAAGGATCAATCCGTCAAACTCGAGAATCAAGAGAAACTTCGATTGCAGCAAGTGGTATGCGATACGTTGAATGCAGATCTGGAGCGTGAGGAAGCAGACTTCAAACCATTGCCAAAGACAAAGGTGTTATTGTCTGAATATGCAAAGGAACTGGCTGAGCGGTCATTGAAGGAAACGGGTAATAGGTATAGTACCTATTCATCCATGAACTCGCTTGCTCAGCATGCAGAACTGTTCCGTCCGCATAGTCAGCTTGGAGATATTGACAAGAAGTGGTGTCTTCTCTTTGTTGATTATCTCAAGCATAAGGCGTTGAATCTGAATTTTCAGAGATCCAAAGACCCTAATAAACGTAAGGAGGTACTTATAGGACAGAATTCTCAGAACCGACTTATTGCAACTCTCAACAACGCCCTGAATACGGCGGTAAGAGAATCGTTGATTGCTCACAACCCAATGAACGAATTGAATTCTAAAGAGAAGGTTCCTGCAAAGAAAGGCACAAGAGAGTTTCTGTCTCATAAAGAGAACAACATGCTGATTAATACTCCATTTACTCATGGTAAGTATGACATCAAGCCTTCTTTCTTGTTCAGTTGCTATACCGGACTTCGATGGAGTGACTTGAAGGCGATAACAAGGAGTGACATTCATACAGACGCAAATGGTCAGTATATTGACATTATAATGGTTAAGACCAAGCAGCATCTTAAGGTGTATGTACCTCAGGTTGCTTTGAATCTGTTCCCTCATGCGGTTGACAATAACACTCCTCTGTTCTGCCTTCCCAAGAATGATTATGCCAATGAGCGATTGGCTCTCTGGATAAAGGATGCTGGCATAGAGAAAAAACCTATCATTGTGTCCGGCATTCCAATGCAACCGTGTTCCGTGCAGTAGCGGCATTCCCATTGCTGTTGTAGCAAAGCAGTTGGGACATTTGAAGATTCAGACAACAGAAATCTACGCTAAAATCATGGATGAAGCTCAGGTAGGTGTTGCAAATAAGATGGACGAGTTGTTTAAATGGACTTTAAAAAATATGGCCATGTTCGTTTATGTTGGGAATATATAGTAACTTTGCTTGAAATATTTCACCCAATGAGCTTTATTATATTCCACAGACCTAGTAAACGATCATGGCCATTTTGGGCTTCTTCAGCATTACTGCTGTTTGTATTTACATTATTTTTTGTTTTTCGTGTATCAGGTGGCTATTGGATAGCAGCTCTGATTATATACCTTCTTACCATACTTTTATCTTATCATCTTTTGACCAAGAAATATCCCCAATACAGCCAAAGTAAGTATCTATACATGAACCAGACATTCCTGAAGTATAAGCGTATGGGAGTCAAGACAGATGTTGATTATCGTGCGTTTATCAGTCGCTTTAAAGACGATCATAATCCTGACACAAAAGACTACAAATATGATGCGGAAGACCGTAAGGACGAAAACTGGCGTTCTTACAATAGGGTCGTGTCTGTTCTTGAGTCTCATTCGAATCTTGTCGCGAAACTATTCAATGCAGAATAAAGCAGAGAGTTGACCACGCAAGTGTTCCATCAGTTGATAGCCGGTGAACAAAAGGAAGATATTGAAGAGAGAACACTTGACTCTGCCGAGAACATTTCACCTAACGAAATGAGCAGTTATCCTTGTGATGGTATCGTCGCTCCATCTAATCCTTTAGGAGTTTGTTATAAGGATTTATCGTTCTTTATCACTGAGATAACATCAACAGTGAACAATACAGTTGCGCAAGTTGGAAATGGACGTAAGGTCACTGGCCTGTTGAAGTACAATAATAGGGACGTGAATGAGAAACAGATACTGGATCTTTTCTATTGCGCATCTGTTGATAATGAAGCTATGCTGACTTTGAATGCTAACACAGCTTTTGTGTATTTGATGAATATGTTGGCAGCAAAGTCTTTTGTGTCACATGACTGGACGGCTTGTTTTTCTGACAAGCTTTTGAAGCAAAGCACATCAGCTCCTGTGAATCACAATGATTTGAAAGTAGCTAAGAACAAAGCTATAACTACCCTACCAGTAGGTAGTAAATCAATCGACAATCTGATTATCACCTTAGCCACACATAACAGATAGAAAAACAGGCTTTTATCGTGTAATAGTGGACAATTAATGGACTTAATCTATTATTAGTCCACTATTATTTTACTTTTTTATTCTCCCTTTTCTTTTAGTCTATCTTTGCACCAATATCAGTAACGGATGCTGGCCAGCTCCTATTTATAAACATAATTAATGCAAAGATAAAAATGTCATACATAGACTTATCTGAAAGCTATGCTGAAATTCAGGCAAAGTGCCATGAGCAGCATGAACAGTTGGCGCTCTTCAAGAAGAAGAGTGACGAGCAGGAGAAACGTATCCGCCAGTTAGAGTCAAAGCAGTTGGCTCTAAAAGAAATTTTGACCTTTGAGGAGGGCAGCGAGTATACGGGGATTTCTAAGAGTACCTTATATAAGATGACCTCTGCTCATGAAATTCCGTATTACAAGCCTCATGGAAAGTTGATATTCTTCGAGAGAAAAGAACTTGACAATTGGCTTCGTCAGAAACCCGTTAAGAGCATGGTACAGCTTCAGGAAGAAGCAGAGAGAGTAGACCTTACTTCATCATTTAATCACAAGTAGATTATGGAGTCTGTACGTAAGAAATTTCCATTCACACGCACGCTCAATCATCTGATTGAGTCGTGCCCTGTGGAGGACAAGCTGTCGCTCATCGAGGCTTTCATTGCATATGGCCTTGATGGTGTTGAGAATGAATTGCACGGTAGAGCATTCGAACTGTTTCTGCATGCCAAGATAGAATTAGATAAAAGTTGGAAGCTATATCGTAACGGATGCTCCAAACCAGAGACTCATCATCATGGCGGTGCTCCTAAGAATAATCGTAATGCAGCTAAATCAACACCAAGTCAATACCAAAACAATACCAACTGTATTTCTTCTTTATCCACTAATACTATAAGTAATAATATTAATATAAAGAAAGAGAAGAACAAAGAAGAGAAAGAATGTATGTTGGTCTTCGACGAAAAACTTCTGCCAGCTTTGAATAAATGGTCTGGATATTTGTGTGAACTATATCATCGGGAACAGTCACCTTCTACTATTGAGGCTTGCTATAAGAAATTGCAGGCTTTGAGTGGAGGTGATCCTTCAAAGGCTGACGCTATTGTGAATTACTGTATCAGTAGAGGATGGCGAGGCTTGTATCCGATTCCGACTTCTAACCAATTCAAAGGTTCTATAAGTAAAAGAATGGAGACTGGAGTCACATTGAAAGACAACTCACTCTCCAAGTATGACAATCAAGAAAAGTGGTAAATTATGGCAATAATAGATTTTAGACATGCAGCTGAACGCTTGAAAGATTTCGGCTTTCGACTGAGACCAGAAAGAGTATATATCCGAATATCCGATGCAAAAGTCAACTTACAAAATGGACTCAGATTCTTCATTGGCGCTCATCAATGGTTGCCCGAATATGAGGAGATTGTGAGCTGGCTGACTAACAATCACGGTCGTGGTCTTTTATGTGTCGGACATCCAGGTCGCGGCAAGACTATCATCTGCACCAAGATTATTCCTCCAATTATTATCGATAGCTGCAATCTCATTACGAACATATACGATGCAACTGATTTGAATAATCTTATTGATAAGATATTGAAGAACCGTATCGTGTGTATAGATGATATTGGCACAGAAGGTGAATACGTTAAATATGGTGAGCATCGTGTGCCATTTGCCGAACTTGTTGATTTGGCTGAGAAAAAGGGCACGCTACTGATTCTTACTACAAATCTAACTGTGGATGAACTAAGAGTAAAATACGGTGAGCGTGTGGTTGATCGTCTTAGGGCCATTACGAATGTCGTTTATTTCAAAGGCTCCAGTTTAAGAAAGTAATATTCACCAGTTCAGCAGATCAACAGCGAGTCTGGGTGGAAGCACAAGGCGAGCAACGGATTATCTGAAATAATCATAAACATAATAGGGACTTTTAGATTCACATGCTTGCGCTGTTCACTTAAAAAGTCCTTCTATTATGCTCAAGCTCCGCCCGAGACCTACTGAACCACTACTTTTTACAACGCTGCCAGCGGCATCACTGGAACCTAACAAATCACAGTACAAAATGACTTATAACAACATACCGCGTGCCTCAATCCATGTAGGCTCAAACAAGAAGGTGTTTTCGTCGCAGATGGGCAACGAAGCTGAACGTAGAGGTTGGGACGAGAAACGTTACCGATTAAGGAATGCTGAAACGGAAAAGAATAATCACTACAACTACTCTCGCAAGCATCTCAATTTTGAAATCGCCAAAGGATGCAAGGTTATCCCCTTGGCACCAATCCAGTTCCTTTACACGAGCGTTCACAAATACGCCATGACGAACTGGGCTTCAAACCTTATATGGATGCCAAGCACCCCAATCAGATTGCAAAGAACAGTCCGAATAGTTTGGTGAACATTATTTTCGGTGGCGACCATGAAGTGATGAAGAAACTTGCTTTTGGCAATCAAGAGATAGATACCTCTGACCCTTACGCAGACAACATTTATATAAAGCTAATGCCAGCCATCACCGACTGGGCAAAGGATACATACCGCTTCTGTTGCCGACTATGGGGAGAGGAGAACATCATTGGCTGTGACGTGCATTGTGACGAGACTGGCGTTCATGCTCATGTGTTGACCGTTCCGGTGGAGCGAGTCAGAAAGCGTGGACGTATCGGCAGCAAATACGTACACAAGGATAATCCTGATAAAGTGCTTTCTACTAAGGAGTGGAAAGCATTACCAAAAGAAGAGCGTGCCGACTACATCAAAAGTGAACAGCCCAAGGATTCTGTTGAGCGTGTATCATACGCCAAAGTTTGGGTGAAACAGCCAAAGACAAGTCGAAGTATTTGTCAGATCTTCATACCGAATACTACAATGAGGTGGGCTGCAAGTATGGCTTGCAGCGAGGCATCCCATACGATGAACTGTCTCCAGAGGAAATGCGTGGACGCATACATAAGGTTACTCTTGAAGCTGAACGACAAGCGAAACTAGCTATTGTAGAAGCAGAGAAGCTAAAGGCGAATATTGAAGCCGAGACTGCCGTCGTCACGCAACAGAAGTAGATAGCACAAAAGGAACTGAAAACGGCACAATCGGGATTTCTTGCCAAGATATTCCAACCTGGTAAGTATAAGAACGAAGAGGCTGCAAGACTCAAAGAGTCGTACAATGCAGGTGTCAAGGAAACCATTAATAATTTTATCAAAGCATCAGGATTGTGATGGAATGGCGAACCTACAGCGACATCATTGGGTCAACGTTTCCGTATAATATGGGATAGCAACAAGAGTCTTTCGCAAGAACTGAAAGCAAAGGACACCGTTATTTCAGAAAAGGATGCCAAAATAAAGAGCCTTAATGCTAAAGTAACTACACTTAGCGAGGAAGTTGATGGACTCAAATACCGATTGACTCTAATTGATGCTGATGCTGTGGATAGACTGCAAACCGCCAAGAATGCAGAAACGGCACGTGCAGACAAAGCAGAGAGCGAATTAAAGGAACTTCGGTCTGACTATGAGAGACTATCCAATAAGTGGAATGAATTTTGGAACGAACCTGAGTATAACGATGCTGCAAAGATGCTCAAAGCCCGAAAGGAACAAGAAACTCGTCTTGCAGAAGAGGCGAAGCATGAAGAGCAAGCAAGAGAAAACAGACGACAGACAGTGCTCAATAGTATTGTCACTAATGGCAAAGATAGCCTAAGAAGTTTCGCTCTTACTGATAGAATAGATTTCATCGAGCAAGAAGAAAAGTCAATCTACTATGGCATCATGGCTATTGCTCAAAAGTTCGGTTTCGACCTATGTACAAAGAAAGGTTTTCCTCTGCCGTCAGCAAGTTGCTCGAAGGACTATCATTGAATGGTTGCACGAACTTCCGCATGGAGTGTGTCACTAACTGGACGAAATTCTTTGCGGAAAATGACAATATGTACGATTCTCATGTCATCAACAACTTTATCTCCTTCATCGACTATATGTCATGCAGCTCAAAAACCAATGTCACAACTGGAGGTTTCAACGGCTGTGCCGACCAACTCACCAATTGGGACGGAACGCAGAAGTTGGGGTTAGGAGCACCACCCAAAAAGAAGTCACAAGGTTTATCCAGATAATGACAATGAGAGGCGATTTGTGGCGTTGGTTACTGCAAATCGCCTCAAATTACAGAAATGTGATGCCAGAAGTAAAGATTTCCAATGATTTATTCTTTCGTCTGAATAAGATTTCCTACTTTTGTGGTCAATAATTGACAATTCTATCAAAAGAAAGTCTATTGGTTTAATCTAACCTCTGAGCAATAACATTGGAAGATAATATCAAACAGCCTTTAACGGCTGACGTTTCATTGTATAATGGGCAGCCTACCGACACAGGCTCATCGTGTCCAAGTGCAAGACTTACCTCTTGTACGCCCTCCATCTTAAAGAACAAAGGTGGGGTGTCGG
The DNA here is from genome assembly GCA_947170725.1 of uncultured Prevotella sp. Classification (GTDB taxonomy): domain Bacteria; phylum Bacteroidota; class Bacteroidia; order Bacteroidales; family Bacteroidaceae; genus Prevotella. Next base: position 7,327 of record CAMVUM010000021.1, on the reverse strand, counting down.
TAGAGAATGTACCATCCGAAAACAAACAATGGTTTGTTCTGCGAGTTTCATATGGTCGCGTTCTCAAAGCTAAAGATTTTGTAGAAGCTAAAGGCTTGGAATGCTATGTTCCTTTGCGATATAAAGAAGTAAGGAAACAAGCGAATCATAACAGAGCCTCTTCTCTCCTCATTTCTTTTTGTTCATGCTACAGCAGAACAAGTTGAAACATTGCTCTATGAAATCAAAGTAAGTACTAATGAAATCAGAAATCTACTAAGTTATTACTTCGATCACACTTCCCAACGTCAAGACAATCCTGACCGTAATCCTCCACTTACCATCTGTGATGAAGCGATGAATAACTTCATCAGACTAACATCTATCAAGAATTCGCACATAATTCCTGTTACAACAGAATTTATCCAATATAAATTAGGAGATATGGTCATTGTGACAGAGGGAGAGTTTAAGGATATTCATGGTAGAGTGGCAAGGATTGCTGGGCAGCAAAGAGTTGTCGTGGAATTATTTGAGGGCTATTTGGTTGCAACCGCTTATATACCCAAAGATGCTATAAAGATAATCAATGATTAACAATACAAAAATAAAAATATTAGCTAATGGAATTAGATTTTTTATCCAGCATAATAAAAGGAGACAATAATCCTCCTTGTGGGAAAATTGTTTTCGATTCATCAGACCATGTCCGCTTCCAAAATGGGCAAAATGTCTCTGGTCATAACTACAATTGTCATCGTAGAATAACAATTGAAAAGAATATTGAAGGTGCCGAAGGATACACTGTAACAATGTACAATATGGATGGTATTCATCCATTATGGCAGAACAATATTCAAATGTCCCCAAAACGAATGAAAATCGTAAATAAGCAAGAGAACATTATTGAATTCAGAGGTTATGGTTATGACGAAAATGCTTTAGCAATCGGAGCTCCTATGGAAGTAGCATCATTTGCAAATTATGGTTTAGTTATTATGATCGAGGACAATAGTATTGTTCGAGCGCAATTAAATATGTACGATCGAAATATAAGCATTGTTTATCTAAAATAAAAAGACATGGCAGAATTAGATAGAACGTTCACAGAGGAACTTTTTACAGAGGTATTGGAGTCAACGCCATGTATTATTGTGTATTCTCAACAAGCCTTTGAGTATAGCAAAAACTATATAAAATCTATTACTCAGACAGCAAAAGAAATATTTGATAGCATTCTTGGCGTTCATGAGTGCAAAATCGTGTATAAGGGAAAGGATAAAAAAGATTTTCGAAAGTATCAATTCATTATTGAAGAATTGAGGTTGTCCATCTATGTGACAGCAAGACAAAATTTAACTGAATTTTCCTTAAGTTACATCTCAGATGAAGAGATTGTTGTGCCTACGGATCCTTCTGAATACAAAAGCATGAATCTAAAATTCATGGCAGAAGAATACATTAACCACAACCTCATGGATTTCCTTGATCGTAATGACCTTATGACATCCTATCGCGAGATAAAGGATTTCTGCACGAGCCTAACATCTTTAAAAGAACCAATACGAGAAATTAACAGAGAGCAATCTCGAAGAATGTGGAAAGCTTATATTGATGGCGAAAGAGCTCTAAATACAGACAAAAAAGAATTGTTTATTGTTGAAGAAGTAGGTACTATAGAAAAGGAACATTTTAATAACCGAACTTATAGTACATTGACTTTAAAGGTTAAGGCACCTACTCTGCAACAAAGATTAGTTTCTGCAATTAAAGGTGTTCCATCAACAAAATACCGCAATCCTAATGTTGAATTTGTAACAAACAAGAAGGGCGAAATATCTTTTGCAGGATATGTTGATATAGCTGAAGAAATACTGGAGGAATTGTCAAGTGCTGCAGCTGATAACTGTTATAAGTTAGCTGAAGATGTAGAGCATGTCATTTCTGGTAGTCTAACACTTCAGTCATCTGATAATCTTGACGAATTGTTGGAAGATATAAATTTATCTTTAAAAGATTTTGATGCAAAATTTGATTATGCTGAAGGTGTTTATACCTTTAAGGATGATAGCGAAGCATTATATCTTGACAGATTAGTGCAATCAAAATATCCAGAAACTTTAACAACGGAGCGTCAAACGGTTATCACTACTTCTTTTAAGAGTAATCAGGATATTTCTTCTATTACGTCTGCTATAAAGAAAATGGCAGGTGTAATTGATGTATTGGATACTGTTAGTGGTCAACTACTCATCAAGACCCAAGGTAAAACTTATCTAAACTTAAATGAACCTGCACTCCAAAGTATAAGAATTGCAGCGTGTAGAGCAATTTTTACTCCAACAGAATTCAGGCCAGATGTACAAATTGAGGGCCTTTCTGTAAATGGTGCCTCTTATATTTTCAGTACAAATGATTCTTATTCTTTCTTCAATACTGCGTATGAGATGCATCAGAAGGTCATAGCTGCTTATGACAATAAGACTTTCATAAGAAAAGAATATGATTATGGGTGTTTTGTGATTCCAAATAAAGGTTTGCTGCGTGATATGCAGCTACATTTTGTTTCAAAAAAGCAGATCAAAATCAAAGCTGCATCAGGATCAGTTGAGTTCTATCCAACTGATTACGATAATTATGTTGAATTATTTTCTGAGGTTCGTCAATGTTGTGGTGGATCTCTTAGCATTCAAGAACAGGAATATCATCCTTCTGTTGTCATCAAGCTCTTGAGTGATGATGTCAATTATTGTAAAAAGGTATATAAAGAAATAGCGGAGAAAATCACAGAGATAACACCGTCTTTTACTGCCTCATTTGAAAACGATGAGACATGTAAGATTCTTAATTATACCATAGAATATACAGATATGGATGAGTTAAGCTCTTTCCATAATGCTATAAACTCTTGTATAAGTTTATATCCATCTTTGCTTACTAATGAATTTGAGACTAATGATGAAGGTAAAACCATATTATCTTTTGAGTTTGATCACCAACTCAATATAAGATTTGAAAAGAATCTTAGAAATGGTTATGTAAATGAAGATGTTAATCTTATTAAGGCGAATGAATATGATGCTATTAGCGAAGCCATAGATATGGCATATGAGGAAGAATATCAGGATTACGACGAAATCAATGAATTGAGAAGGAATAGGGCTCAAATGCTAAGAAATGCTTTAACATTAGGCAGATGTATTGGCAGGAAACTCAATAGTATAAAGTTAGAAATTAGTTCAGATTTTATAGATTACATGGAAGATCGCAATGCCAAAGGGCAAGTTGCGAAATTTATTCATGTCGGTGACTACTTGCAATTCCCAATGGTTGGCAAATCTTCAGAGTTAAGAAGATTGAGCGATTCTATGTTGCGTATTACCAATCCTAACCAATTCTATCCTCGTTCTAAAACAAAAAGAATTCCCGCTCCTGCCAATCCAAGGTTATGTGATTTCTTATTTGACCCCAGGTATGCAGGTGAGTTTGACGAAGATCTTGAAGAGGTAAAGAAACAAATAACAGAAACTAAGATAGAGAATTATCTTAATGAGAAACAATTAGAGGCAGTAGCAAAAGCTGTCTCTGCTCCTGATATAGCCATTATTCAAGGTCCTCCTGGCACTGGTAAAACAACTGTCATTGCTGAGATTATATGGCAACAAATTCTTAAGAAACCTGATTCGAAGATTCTTCTAACATCCCAAACAAATCTTGCCGTTGACAACGCACTTGAACGATTGCAGGGACGTAGAGGTATTAGACCTGTTCGAATTCAAAATGCTTCAACAGAAAAAGAAATTGGAATAGAAGCTAAAAGGTACATGCTTGATTTCATGGAAGATTGGTGTAAAAAAACAAACGCTGAAAATGAAGACAATGGAGTAAATATTTGGATAGACTCAATTCTTCGAGACATGACAGAAGATGAGAAGTATGCGTCCGTTATTGATCAATGGAAGAAAGATCTTATTGTTCGTGACCGAAACACGAGAGAACAATTCTACGAAGCCTATAAGAGTAATGTAAACCTTGTAGCTGCTACATGTAGTATCTGTGGTTCAAAGCAACTACAGGAAATATATGCACTATTGTTTGGTAACAATGAGAATGCTTTTGACGTTGTAATAATGGATGAGGCAAGTAAAGCTACACCATTGGAGATGTCTGTACCTATGGTTTGGGGAAAGAAAATTATAATCATAGGTGATCACAAGCAGCTGCCTCCAATGATGAATGAAGACAACATTGTATTATCATTGAAGAAAGCTAATCAGAAGGTGTTGGCGGAAACCATAGAAAGCTTCCAAGAGTCGCAATTTGAATTATTGTTTAGGTCTGCATTTAAACTAAAGCCTTCAATAGTTGCTACCCTTGATACCCAATACCGTATGCATAAGCAGATAATGAATACGATAAGTCATTTCTACAGTGAAGAACTTGAAGACGGATTGAAGTGTGGTCTTGCAGATGAAGATATGGATAATGAAGAATATAATGCAAGAGGAAGTCGATATCACGGTCTTACCCTTCCAGGATTCATTGATCCCCAGACACATGCAATCTGGGTTGATGTAGATACGCCTGAAAGCCAACCAAGTGGTTCTACTTCTTACGTAAATAATGGTGAACTAAATGCTATTAGGACTGTTATTAAGGCTTTACAGAAGGCAGACGGATTCCAAAAGTTTATGGATTCACAAGAGAAACCAGAAGACAAGGAGATTGGTATTATAACGTTCTATGGAGCTCAATACGGCAAGATTAAAGAAATGTATAAGGATGGAAAAATTGACAAATCACTTCCATTCCGAATTAATGTTGTCGACAAATTCCAAGGAATGGAACGTAACATAATTATAATTTCAACGGTGAGAAGCAATAAAGAGCATCGCTATGGATTCGCAGAAGATATAAGACGTATTAACGTAGGTTTCTCCCGTGCAAGAAGACTGTTAATAGTGGTCGGAAACAAACAGTTCTTTAGACAGAATGCTCACTATCAAAGATCAATTGACGAGATGGAACATTTTGACATTAAACAACTTCAAGACTTGGTAAGATGAAACAAAATACATATAACAAGGGGCGAAACAAAAATTTCAACCCAAAGATAAAGAATTTGAAGTCTAAACCTCAAAAGAAAGGTGTTGATAAAAATGAAATGATTGAAGAGACGTTAGATCAGTGCCTCAATCGAGTCATTGAAAATTACAAGGCTATATCCGAGCTTATTATCGGATATATTCCATATACAATAAAGTTCATTGCTCAGTCGTATAAAGGTATAACTAACAAACCTGAGAAGATTTCTGCATTCGAAAAGGCAGTTGTTGGCATAATCAGTATAGATGGTCAAACATCCCTTTCCAATATTGGTAAAATATTGGGATTGGATATTGAACATGACATTGCTGAACAAAAAATGATTCGTAGCGCCATCGACACTATGATTCGATACAACCTTGTGCGAGGTGACGAGTCTGCATATTTTATAACGGAACAAGGTAAGGAATTTGCGGCTCATGGTGAGAGAATGAAATCTTTTAGTTCAGATTTTGAACTTTGGTATTTGAATAAAAATCATTCTTTTACCGGATTGCGAGATTGTGTCTCTGCTGACGATATTCAGCTTGTTGACGAATCTGATTTTTTCAAAGAGAACGAATCGTTATTGCCTCTTACTTTTGAGGAAATCAAAAAACTTTCGGAGATCCAAGCATCTAATATGCAGAGTTCAAAAGAAAGATTTATTCTTCAGGAAGCTACGTCACAAAATCATAATTTTTATAAGTACGATTTAACAGTGTGTTTTGTTCAGAGTATCAGAACGAAACATGTAAGGACAATTGTTTATGATGATACGACACAGGCTGTTTTACATCCATTATCTCAATTAATTGAGGAGGATGTGGATTTAAAGCAGGCATTGTTTTCACAAATGCTGCAAACTGCCAGTGAGAGTGAAGACCTTGCTATATATGATGACTTAGAACTAGCGAAGTCGGATCCTTTGGTTAAGGAAGATATTAAAAATATTATTTCCGCAGAGAAGAAACTTATAGAACAAGAGGATAAGCAAGCTGCAGTAGGTGAAGAGAATAAAGTAAAAGAAGAAATAAACCCAGATGACCTATCAGAAAGACTTCATAAGCGGGCATTGTACGACTCTATTGCATTTGAGTCAGAATTGCATAGTATTTTCCAAACAGACAAACCTGATGAAATTTGGTTGTCTAGCCCTTGGGTGGGAGATGGCGCATTCATACGTAACCGTCTTCCATTGATTAAGAACTATCTTAAACAAGGAGGCAAGGTGTTTATCTCGTACTCAGCTCCTGATGGAGGACTTGACAGCCACAAAGATAAAATGGTGGGAGATCAATCTCAAAAGGCCCTTAAATCTTTAGAATCCGAATATGTTAAACAATTCTTCCATGTGGAACTTCCTGCATTTCATAAAAAGAATGTTATTGAAGTAAAAAATGGACAATGTGTTCTTTTCACTGGTAGTTTTAACGTTTTATCTTTCTCAGTGACATCTAAAAACATCACTCATATCAGAGCTGAAGAAATGTGTCTTGCACATTATCAAGCAGCAATAAATCAATATCAGTTATCAAAGAAACTATTTGCAGAAAAGTATATTGAAAAAGCATTGCAAGAGATTTCTACATTGTCATCTAATGAAATACAAAGCTACCATAACGATAAAATTGAGTATTTTAGAAAGGATGATAAGCTAGAGCAGTTGTTTATTGATTACGATAATATGCTAGAGGAGCGCAAAACACAAGCGAAATCAGACATTTTAGCGAAAGAAATTGAATCCTTAAAAAGCGAAATAGAAAGCAAGATTAACGATGGATTGTCTCAGAAAGAGATAAACTCATATAGAGCAAAACTGTTTAAGTTATCATCTTTTTGTGATACCTTGATCATAAACGATGATATTCAAAATGTAATTCTACATTTACAGAACATAATCAATACGTCTATAAAGGTACCAAAGATCAATGGCAATGAATCTGGCAGCCAATCTACAGCAAATTCCCAAAGCTTGGATGGAAATCAAACTTTAGCGATGTCCTTTTATGAATTAAATCCCACAGATTCTGCATCCATACTGAAGCATCTAGTAGGTTTGTTTTACTTGTCGTTATATAATAATGCGTCAAAAGCAAATGTGGGCGATAAATGGAAAGAGAAATTGGTAACATTATTAAGTGACTCAAACCTACAAAAGTTCTTTAAATATAATATTTTGAAGGATAAAGAGGAGGGCACTTCTAGAGTGTTTATTGCTATTGATGGAAAGTTGTTTTCATTTTATAATATCAAATTGGGC
>CAMVUM010000020.1 GCA_947170725.1 uncultured Prevotella sp. | reverse complement strand
GGTATGATTACTTTTAGTTAAGAGTGATGAGTGATGAGTGATGAGGTATGATTACCGTGCAAGCCAAAGGACATTATACACAATAGTCATACCTTATCACTCTTACATCATTAACTAAGAAGTAAAAGTTCTGAGTTCAGTTAAGAGGGATGAGTGAAGAGGTATAATTGTGGATAATGTCCTTTGGCTTGCACGGTAATCATACCTCTTCACTCATCACTCTTAACTAAAAGTAATCATACCTCTTCACTCATCACTCTGAACTCTGAACTAAAAGTAATCATACCTCTTCACTCATCACTCTGAACTCTGAACTGAAATCACTCTTAACTAAAAGGAAGATTTCTTCTCTCCCCCACTCTTCACATCATCATTGCTGATTGAGCGTTCCGCCTTCTTCACTCCGGCCGACAGTTCGCCAATCCGGAAACTGACACTGACGCCATAGCGACGCACCGGGTTCATAGACCAGTTTTCCGAGCGGAACGTAGGAGTCTCGACGAACGAGCTGTTACGCCAACATTCCTTGAAAGGGTTCTGGGCAAAGGCCGAAACGGTCAGCCGCTTTTTCAAGAAACTCTTGCTCACGTTCATTCCGTAGTTCAGCCATTCGCCGGTCTTTCCCTGAAGAGAGACTGGCGAAGTCATATAGAATATGTTGAAGCTGAAGCGCCAGTCCTTCGGCAGGGACAGTTGTGTGCCGCCGTAAGTGAACATATTCCAGCCGTCGTTCCTCAGTCCGTGGCCGTCATCATAGTAGGAATAGCTTCCCGAGAGGTTGGCATAGACGCGCAGTGCCGACGTCACGTTCCAGTTGAAGTATGCGCTGAGGTCCACACTGCGTGTATGTCCGATGTTGCGGTAGGTCGTGTACATCACGTTCTTTCCCGTAGGATTCTGAAGTCCGAGCGGAACGAGCGTCACGTCCTCGACCATCTCCGAGAAGCTCTCAATGCTGTTGTTGGCGAACGAATAGCCGGCGGACAGGTTCATGTTCACCTTCTGCGTGAAATTGCTGTATGTCAAGTTGAGCGAATGGGTTTTCTCCGAGACCAGATCCGGATTGCCCTGAGAGATGGCCATGGGGTTCTTGTCGTCAAAATAGGGATTGAGATAGCTTATGCCCGGGCGATAGATACGCATGTTATATCCCAGCCGCAGATTCTGCATGTCGGTCAGTTTATATCCTATAGAGCCAGAGGGAACAAGGTCGTCGAAATCCTTCCGGAAGTCAGAGCCGCGGCCCAGCAGATAGCTGACCTTCTGTGTCGTGTGCTCATAGCGCAGGCCGAGCCGTCCCGACCAGCGGCCGACGTTCAGTCCGTAGCCGGCGTAGGCAGCCACAATGTCGTTGCGGTGGCGGTAGTGGGAACTGTGGTCTACGTCGGGCTCAAACGCTTCCTCCGTCCCTACGGCCCGTTCATAGCGGTCGTCCTCCGAGCGATTGTTGCGATAGATATACTTCACGCCTGTCTCCAGCGTATGGATCCGGGCTATGGGCGTGGTGAAGTCGGCCTGCGCCGTGTGTTCCGTCGTGCCATGACTGCCGTCCGTCCACTGATTGCGCAGGGCATCCGTGAAATCCTGCCAGTCCGACGTTGTCTTCATGTTCACGTAGTCGACCTTAATGTCCGACTCCGACGGTGTCGTGCTCAGCCTGTACGACACCGTCAGCATGCGGTCCTTCACGCCGGCAAATGAACGCTGATAGTCCACACCGCCGTTTATGGAGAAATAGGAATCCGCCGACCTGTTCATCTGACCGTAGGAATAAAGTCCGGCACCGGTCAGGGGCGATGTGGCCGAAGCGGTATTGACGGCATTGTAGCGTAAGTTGTTTCCCCACATAGAGAACTCGGCCGAAACGAGCCTCAGCGTGTCAATCTCATAGCTGGCCTCCATCGCCGCCGAATGGAATTTCACGCGGACATCATTTTCTGTTTCCGAGACAATGTCCGAAGAAGCCTCCGTCAGATTGCCGAGTGCCTTCATTGTGCTGCCGTTTCTGATGCCGTCTTTTGAGATATGGGCAAAGTTGTAGCGCGCACTGACGGTCAGTCCGCCTTTCTTGATGGTTCCGAAAACTCCCGCGCTGCTTCCGAGATTGAACCCTTCGCCGCTCATGGTGACGGTATATCCCTCCAGTCCGCGACCCTCTGTGGTGATGATGTTGATGACGCCGCCCACACCTTCGGCGTCATATTTAGGCCCGGGATTGGTGATGACCTCTATGCGCTTGACCGTGTTGGCCGGCAGGCTTTTCAGGACATCCTTCGGATTGTCACTCATCATCTTGTTGGGACGTCCGTTGACATAGACCTTGAACGACGACTTCCCGTTGACCTTGATATTGTCTTCTCCGTCGACGGTGACCATCGGCACCTTGCGGAGCATCTCCAGAACGGAGTTTGTATGTGAGTCAGGGTCGTCTTCAATGCTGTAGGCAATCTTGTCGATGTCGGCCTTGACCAGCGGCTTTTGCGCCTTCACGACCACCTGCTGGAGTTCGTGACCGCCGGCGGCAAGAAAGAGCGTGTCCAGAGGAACGGTCCTGACGCCATCGGCGGCGGTGAACCGCTGTGTCAGCATGCCGTGCCCCATGGAGCTGACCGACACAATCATCTCTCCCCTCTCCTCAAGGCGCATCGAGAAGCGCCCCGAGCCGTCGGTCAGCACCGTCTTCAACACTGTTCCGGCGGTGTCAGTCCTCATGATGCGCACGGTGGCGTAGGGTTCTCCTTCATGTGTGAGTGAGTCGGCCACGGTTCCGCTCACGGTCAGCACCGTTGCCTTGTCGTTCTGCGCCCACGCCGTGAGTGCGACAGAGAGCACACTCAGCATAATCGTAATCTTTCTTTTCATATACGTTTAGAATTTGTTATATTCACGCTTTTAGAAGCTATATTAAAGACGATTATAACGACAAATAAGTTTCACCCCCCCCGATTTTAAATTTTGTTAACAAACCGTAAGCACATCATTAACTTTTCGGCAATCGTGACCTGTATAACGGATTCATCATCCATGTATGGCTGTCCCCGGTGCAGCCGCAATGTAGGTTGGCGGCATACATTTGAGCGGCCGCATCGGAGGCAGCCATACAAAGAGTCGGATTCCAATTAGACAAATAGCCGAATAGTCACGCACATAAAAAAAACACTGTCAATTCCACCTCTACACTACGGAAATGAGGGAACTTGAATCCCTCAAAAAAATAAATCCGCAAGACATTTAGACTAATTCTGTTGACTAACTTGTTTTGCTATATGAAATAATGTTCTTACCTTTGCGTCCGATTTCACAGACAGAACAATGGACAACAAAAAAACTTATTCGTATGATGAGGCTTTTGAGGCCTCACTCGCATATTTCAACGGTGATGAACTGGCCGCCCGCGTATGGGTGAACAAATACGCCATGAAAGACAGTTTCGGGAACATCTATGAGAAATCACCCGAAGACATGCACTGGCGCATAGCACGCGAAATAGAGCGTATCGAGCAGAAATATCCAAATCCGATGACAGCCGCACAGGTTTTCGAGCTGCTGGACCACTTCCGCTATATAATACCCGCCGGAAGCCCTATGACCGGCATCGGAAACGACCATCAGGTGGCTTCGTTGAGCAACTGCTTCGTCATCGGCCTCGAAGGCAATGCCGATTCCTACGGAGCCATCATGCGCATTGACGAAGAGCAAGTGCAACTCATGAAACGCCGCGGAGGTGTGGGCCACGACCTGAGCCATATACGTCCGAAAGGCTCGCCCGTCAACAACTCGGCCCTGACCTCTACCGGCCTCGTGCCGTTCATGGAGCGCTACAGCAACTCCACACGTGAGGTTGCACAGGACGGACGCCGCGGAGCACTGATGCTCTCCGTCAGCATAAAGCATCCCGACAGCGAAGCGTTCATCGACGCCAAGATGACCGAGGGCAAGGTGACCGGAGCCAATGTGTCGGTCAAACTCGACGACGAGTTCATGGAAGCTGCCGTCGGAGGCCGAACCTACACGCAGAAGTTTCCCATCGACAGCGATACGCCAAGCTATCAGAAAGATATTGACGCCAAGGCGCTTTGGGAGAAGATTGTCCACAACGCATGGCGCAGCGCCGAACCTGGCGTGCTCTTCTGGGACACCATACTCCGCGAGAGCATACCCGACTGCTATGCCGACCTCGGTTTCCGGACGGTGTCCACCAATCCGTGCGGTGAGATTCCGCTGTGTCCGTATGACTCGTGCCGTCTGCTGTCCATCAATCTCTATTCATACGTCGTAAACCCGTTCACACCGGAAGCCCGTTTCGACTTCGACCTCTTCCGCCGCCATGTGGCTGCCGCACAGCGTATCATGGACGACATCGTCGACCTGGAGCTGGAGAAGATAGACCGCATCATGGAGAAAATCGGCGAAGACCCGCAGAGCGACGAGGTAAAGGGTGCCGAGCGTCATCTTTGGGAGAAAATCAAGCGCAAGAGCAGCATGGGACGCCGCACCGGCGTCGGCATAACGGCCGAAGGCGACATGATAGCAGCCATCGGACTGCGCTACGGAACGCAGGAGGCGACGGACCTCTCCGTTGAGGTTCACCGCTGTCTGGCCCTGGCTGCCTACGGCTCGTCCGTCCGCATGGCCGTCGAACGCGGAGCTTTCGAGGTCTACGACACTGCCCGCGAAGCCGCCAACCCGTTCATACAACGCCTCAAGGAGGCCGACCCGCAACTTTATGAGGACATGGCGCGCCACGGACGCCGCAATATCGCCTGTCTGACGATTGCCCCTACAGGAACAACGAGCCTCATGACGCAGACAACGAGCGGCATAGAACCCGTCTTCATGCCCGTCTACAAGCGCCGCCGCAAGGTCAATCCGGGCGACACGTCGGTCCATGTCGACTTCGTTGACGAGGTGGGCGACTCCTTCGAGGAATATATCGTCTACCACCACAAGTTCCTCACATGGATGGAAGCCAACGGCATTGACACCCGGAAGAAATATACGCAGGAGGAAATCAACGAGCTCGTGGCACGCTCACCTTATTACAAAGCGACGGCCAACGACGTTGACTGGCTCATGAAGGTCAGGATGCAGGGCGCGATACAGAAGTGGGTGGACCACTCCATCAGCGTCACGGTCAATCTCCCGAACGACGTCGACGAGGCGCTGGTAAACCGTCTCTACGTCGAGGCATGGCGCTCTGGATGCAAAGGATGCACCATCTACCGCGACGGAAGCCGCTCGGGCGTGATGATTTCCGTCTCAAAGAAAGACAAGAAGAAAGAGGATTCGAAAGCCGATACACGCATCCCGTGCAAACATCCCGAAGTGACGGAGGTCAGACCCAAGGAACTGGAGTGTGACGTGGTGCGCTTCCAAAACAATAAGGAGAAATGGGTTGCGTTCGTGGGACTGCTCCACGGCTATCCCTACGAGATTTTCACCGGTCTTCAGGACGACGAGGAAGGAATCGTGCTGCCCAAGACCGTGACTAAGGGAAAAATCATCAAGAACACTGGTGAGGACGGACGCCACCGCTATGACTTCCAGTTTGAGAACAAGCGCGGCTATAAGACGACGGTCGAAGGACTCAGCGAGAAGTTCAATCCCGAATACTGGAACTACGCGAAGCTCATCAGCGGCGTGCTGCGCTACCGGATGCCCATAGACCATGTAATCAAACTCGTCAGCTCGCTTCAACTCAAAAGCGAGAGCATCAACACGTGGAAGAACGGTGTTGAGCGCGCCCTGAAAAAGTATATAGTGGACGGTACGGAGGCCAAGGGACAGAAATGTCCGGTCTGCGGACAGGAAAGCCTCGTCTATCAGGAGGGCTGTCTGACGTGCAAGAACTGCGGCGCATCACGCTGCGGATAACATAAGACAGACCGAATGATGAATATCCGTCGTTCTTACATATATATCAATGAAGCCCGCATCCATGCCCGTCACGGCGTCATGCCACAGGAAACGGCCGTGGGGGCGGACTTCATTGTCAGTCTGCGGGCCGGCTACGACATCAGCCGCGCCGCCATGACAGACGATGTCGCCGACACGCTGAGCTATGCCGACATGCTCGCAATCGTCAACCGGGAAATGGAAATACCGTCGAAACTGCTGGAACATGTGGCCGGACGCATTGCCAAAGCACTCCTGAAAGCCTTTCCCGACATCACCTCCATTGACCTGAGCATAACAAAAGTGAATCCGCCGATGGGCGCAGAGTGTCGTGGCGCAGGTGTGGAGATACATTTAATAAATGATAAAACTGCCGGAGATATTTGAGTTTTAGTGGGAAAATAACTACTTTTGCGTAATTTAAATAGCATCATGTGCAGAAAGTTTTTGTTTCTCCTATGGCTCTCCATATCCTTTGCGGCCGTAGCAAACGCCGCAAAAGATAAGTTTACGCTCGTCATCGATGCCGGGCACGGAGGCAACGACGCCGGCGCCATAGGCAAGATTTCCAAAGAGAAAAACATCAATCTCAACGTAGCACTGGCCTTCGGACGGTATGTGGAAAACAACTGTCCTGATGTCAGAGTTATATACACACGCAAGACGGATGTCTTCATTCCACTGCACGAAAGAGCAAACATAGCCAACAAAAACAAAGCCGACCTCTTCATCTCCATCCACACCAACGCTCTGCCCAAAGGACGGATTGCCCGCGGACTGGAGACCTATACGCTCGGTATGAACCGGGCGGCCGACAATTTCGACGTGGCCAAACGAGAAAACTCGGTAATCCTGATAGAAAAAGACTACAAACAGCGCTACGAAGGCTTCGACCCGCGCTCTTCCGAGAGCTATATCATGTTCGAATTCATGCAGGACAGGAACATGGAACAGAGCGTCATTCTGGCCAAAGCCGTGCAGCAACGCACCTGTGCTGCTGCCGGACGCCCCAATAAAGGCGTCAAGCAGGCCGGTTTCCTTGTGCTTCGCGAAACGTCAATGCCCAGCTGCCTGATTGAGTTGGGATTCATAACGACTCCGGACGAGGAACGCTATCTCAATACGAAAAGCGGTATTGACGCCCTCGGAAAAGGAATATACCAGGCTTTTCTGGACTACAAGAAGAAGTATGACAAGAGTTCAGCCGTTCAGATAAAGACTTCTCCTGCTCCGGCCGCCAAGCCGGAGAGAAGCCGCCGGACAACCAGCGTCACACCGACAACGGCCAGCGCCACACCGGCAACGGCCAGCGCCACACCGACAACAGCCAGCGCCACACCGACAACGGCCAGCGCCACACCAACTACGGCAGTCAAAACCCGGACTCCGGCAGAGCAGGTGCAGAAGACGGAGAGCAAACGCGACAAAAGAAACAGCAAGAGCATCATCATGGAGCTGACCGACGCCCGAAACGGAGTGTCAACCGAGAAGCCGAAAGAGAATGTTGTCGCCAAACCTGACGCACCGGAAAAAGCAGACAATGACGCCATGGCGACTCCGGAGGCTGTTGCAGTGGCCGAGAAAAAAGCCGCACCGGTTTCGGAAAACAAGGTTTCAGCTGTTCCGGAAAGGCCCGTGACGCCTGAAATAAAAGCATCAAGAACGGCAGAAACAGCCGCTCCGGTGAGGCCGACGCCCGCAGAAAGCAGCACTACGCGCTCGGCAGAATCCCCCGCTGTTTTCACCACCGCCTCCCCCGAACCTACAGCTCAGCCGGCAGAAACGGTCGCAGCTGTCAGCGAAAGCAGAAACTCCGCCCCTGTTTTCAAGATCCAGATACTCGCCAGCAGCAGCAACCTGCCCACTGGTGACCGTCAGCTGAAAGGCATGACGGATGTCGGTTGCTACCAGGAGAACGGACTATATAAATATACCGTCGGCTCGTCAACCGACTATAACGAGATATTCAGACTGCGGAAAAGCCTCCTCGAAAGTTTTCCCGAGGCATTCATAATCGCCTTCAAGGACGGACAGAAAACAAATGTAGCCGAGGCTATACGCGAATTTAAAACTAACAGAACCAAAAGACAGACGTTATGAAATTCTTTACTAAGGAAGTACAGATAGCCTGCGTGGCTATATTAGGCGTTGTGGTGTTGTTCTTCGGACTTCAGTTCCTCAAAGGGCTGAACATATTCTCAACGGAAGACACCTATTATGTGGCCTTCGACGACATCAGCGGCCTTTCAGCCTCAAGCCCGGTCTATGCCGACGGCTACAAGGTAGGAGTGGTGAAAGACATCATCTACAACTACGGCACTGACGGAGACATCATTGCCGCAGTCGGACTCGACAAGAACATGCGCCTGCCGAAAGGCTCGACGGCAGAAATAGAGAGCGACATGTTGGGCAACATAAAGGTAAACCTGCTTCTGGCCTCCAACCCTCTGGAACGTGTTTCCCCTGGCGACACTATACGTGGAAACAAAGAAATAGGCATGCTCTCAAAGGCAGCAGACATGATACCGGCCGTAGAAAAGATGCTGCCGAAAATGGACTCCATCCTCACAAGCCTAAACGCTCTGCTCGCCGACCCCGCACTGGCTAATTCACTCCACAACGTGGACGCAATAACAGGAAATCTGGCCGTGACAACAAAACAACTCAATGCGCTCACGGCAAGCCTCAACAACCGTGTGCCAGGCATGCTTGACAAGGCTGACAGGGTGCTGACCAACACCGACCGGATAACCAAAAACATCAGCGACGTTGACATTGCAGCCACTATGACAAAGGTGAACAACACTCTCAACAACGTAGAGCAGATGACGGCTGCGCTCAACAGCAAGGAAGGAACGCTGGGACTGCTCATGCGTGACCCGCAGCTGTACTACAATCTCAGCGCGACAATGCGTGATGCCGATTCACTAATGATTGACTTGAAGCAGAATCCGAAACGCTATGTCCACTTCTCCATATTCGGGAAGAAGGACAAATAGGCTGCAATATTTTTATTTAGTCTAAATAAAGATGCTATGCGGCCATATTGCCGGAAAGCCGCAAAACCCTCTATTACATACCGCTTTCAGCAAATTGCGTGTCGGGAGGTCTCCAAAGTGGACCTCCCGGCATAGTTTATTTAATCCACTGACATTCACAAGATTACATTCAACAAAACACAATAAAGCATTCAGATGGTAGAAAATACACTTAAAATGCCTTAAATTAGGGTGTTACGACAATATAGCGAAAGCGTTCTAAAAAAGCTGCAATTTGCTAATTACGGAAAAAAAGCCGAAATTTGCATCTGCAACAATCTACATCACATTATTTAAATACAGAAGTAACGCCAGATGAACAAATATATGGTGCTGTGGGAAAAATGCCTCAGCCTCATAAAAGAGAGCATAACGGAACAGCAATTCAACACTTGGTTTGCCCCAATTGCCTTCGAGTCCTATTCGGAAGAGAATAAGACTCTGTTGGTTCAGGTGCCCAGTCCGTATATCTACGAATATCTGGAACAATACTACGTAAGCCTGTTGAGCAACGTCCTCACGCGAAGTTTCGGAACTAACGTAAAGCTGAGATACCGCATTGTGACGGACAAGACCAACGGAATAGCACAGGACGTGGAGGGTGACGAACCTGTCATTATAACGCCGCAGCCCGCTCCCGCCCGTCAGGCAGGACGCCCCCAACAGGCCAAAAGGGCTGCCGGTCCAAACGAGTTGAACCCACAACTCAATCTCCGACACACTTTCAACAACTTCATTGAAGGCTACAGCAACAAGCTGCCGCGCACGGTCGGCATGTCCATTGCCGAGCATCCGGGCCGTTCGGCGTTCAATCCGTTCTACATCTACGGTCCTTCCGGATGCGGAAAGACCCATCTTGTCAACGCCATCGGTGTCCGTTGCAAGGAGATTTACCCTCAGAAGCGTATTCTTTACGTCAGTGCACGCCTCTTTCAGGTGCAGTACACCGACGCCGTAAGGCAGAACCGGACCAACGATTTCATCAATTTCTACCAGACTATTGACATCCTCATCGTCGACGACATACAGGAATGGGCTACCGCGGCAAAAACCCTGGACACGTTCTTCCATATCTTCGACCATCTTTTCCGCAACGGAAAGCAGATAATTCTGGCCAGCGACCGTCCGCCGGTAGAGCTTCAGGGCATGAAAGACCGCCTTCTGACGCGCTTCAAATGCGGTCTGACGGCAGAGCTGGAGAAACCCAACATGCAGCTCTGCGTCGATATACTGAGCTGCAAGTGCCGCCGCGACGGATTGAAGATTCCCAATGAAGTAATCGGATATATAGCCCAAACGGCCAATGGCAGCGTCCGCGATCTGGAGGGAGTGATAAACTCTCTGATGGCCTACTCCGTGGTCTACAACTGCAACATCGACATGCGGCTGGCCGAACGGGTCATCAAGCGCGCCGTCAAGATAGACAATCATCCGCTCACGGTTGACGACATTCTGGAGAAAGTCTGCGGCCACTACAACGTCACGCAGCAGAACGTGTTCAGCCGCAGCCGAAAGCGCGACTACGTCATCGTGCGTCAGGTCTCGATGTATTTCGCCCAGAAGTACACCAAGATGCCCGCCTCGCGCATCGGCCAACTCATCGGAGGCCGCGACCATTCGACCGTTATCCACAGCTGTTCGGCCGTAGAGAAGCGCCTGAAGGTGGACAAAGCATTCACGGAAGAGCTCACCAGCATCGAGAATTCATTCAAACTGAAGCTATAGAGACGTCATCCAACGCCAATCATATTAAAAACGACGGCCTGCCGCAATGTCTTTGGAGACATTGCGGCAGGCCGTCGTTTTTAACCTCTTTTAGCCACATTTTCCCGCCTCCACGGCCAAAATTCACAATTATTAGCTACCTTTGCACCCGTTATGAATATCGTTACGTTCATCAAGAGATGGTCACTGCCCGTAGCTATATTTGCCGGCACGCTCATCTATCTGCTTTTTTCCCATGCCACCCCGCTCATTCCCGTGGGCGACATTGTAGGCCCGTTGCTCGTCGATTTCCTCCCCTACGGCATGTTCATGATCCTCTTCGTCACATTCTGCAAGATAGAGCTGCGCGACATGCGCCCCCGTCTCTGGCATCTGTGGCTCCAGCTCATACGTGTCGGCACGGCCTGTCTTCTTGCATGGGTCATCACCATGACGTCATCACCCACCCTGAAACTAATTCTCGAAGGCGTCTTCATCTGCATAATCTGTCCCACGGCCGCCGCAGCCGCCGTCGTGACGGAGAAGCTGGGCGGCAGCATCGCCTCGCTGACGATATTCACCATTATCGACAATCTCGTCACCTCGGTGACCATCCCGCTGCTCTTTCCCCTCATTGAGAAGGAGGCCGACATACCTTTCCTCGCCACTTCGCTCGCCGTTCTGCGCAACGTCACCGTCGTGCTCGTGGCCCCGCTGATTCTCGCCATGCTCACCCGCCGCATCGCTCCGCGCCTCAACGCCCGAATCTGCCGCACACGCAACTTCGGATTCTACATGTGGTGCGTCAATCTGGCAATCGTCACAGGCGTGACGATCCACAACATCCTCTTCTCTTCCGTCTCCCACACAACTCTTCTTTGGCTCCTCATGCTCCCTCTCGTTGTGACCCTGCTGCTCTTCGCCACAGGCAAGGCCGTCGGACGCCGCTATGCCGAAAACATCAGTGCCGGTCAGGCCATGGGCCAGAAAAACACCGTTGTGGCCATCTGGCTGACCGTTACCTTCCTCAATCCGCTGGCCGCCGTAGCTCCAGGAGCATACGTGATATGGCAGAACATTGTCAACTCATGGCAACTGTGGTATAAGGAAAAGTATGGCCACGTCAAATGGTAGACTCACAAAACCATCGTACATCACCAAGGAATATCATCATACATAACCAGCATACCAATGATCAGAACTAACAGACTCACTACAATCGTCATTGCCGCCATACTCACTATGGCGTGTTCGCGGAGCTACCGCTATCCACACCAACTCATCGAGGCTGACAGCATGACCATAGACGCCCCCGACAGCGCCATCGCCATGCTTGAACGCCTGTCACCTGAAATGGAAAAAGAGGAAGAACACGTCCGGATGTACTACCGCCTACTGAAAATAAAGGCTGAAGACAGAGCATACAGGCCTATTACAGGCGATACAGCAATCACTTCCATCGTGGAATACTATGAAAACGGAGGAGACAAGAACATACTTCCAGAGGCTTACTATTATGCAGGAAGAATATATAGGAAACATAATAACTATCCACAATCCTTGGCTTGCTTTCAAAAAGCAGTATCAACGATGAAGACAGACGAGAATACGAGAATCAAAAGCAAAGCATATAGCCAAATGGGATATATATTTTCGTATCAATGTCTTTATGACAATGCCATGAATATGCATCGCAAATCTCTAAAATACAACCAATGGGCAAAAGATACAGTATCTATTATCTTTAATCTGCGCGATATTGCCGATGCTTATAAAGATAAACATATTAATGACAGCGCGTTATACTATGACAAACAGGCTTTATACTTATCTCGAAAAATTCATAATAGAGAGATGGAAGCCACTGTCTGCGCCCAGTTGGCGTGGCTATATTTGAAAAGAAATGAAAATGACATTGCATACAAATACCTGAAGACCGCTTTAGAATATGATTCCCCATCTGATAGAAGTGCAGTGTTGTCAATTGCCACCGAATTCTATACTAACACGGGAAAGCTCGATTCTGCAATATTGTGCTATGAATATCTCACCCAAAATGGTACTATATATGCTAAACAAATGGCACACCTGAAACTTTCTGAATATTATGCTGAACATAAAAATACCTTAACGGCCATACAACATTTTCGGGACAGCAAAACACTGCTTGACTCCATACAAGAAATGAACGCTTCTGAAGCAATCGCAAAAATGAATGCACTATATGACTATGAACGAATAGAAAAGGAAAACCTGAGAATAAGGGCTGAGAATAGCAGAAGAGAGAGTATCCTCGCTATCATTATATCAACATGTTTAATTATCATCATTTCCCTATCATACATCATCATCAACAACAGGCAACGAAAACGCATACTGAAATATAAGATAGAGAAATATCGGCTGATGATAGCCCGGCAACACGAATCACCGGACATGCAGGAGACAAGTAGTCCCGACATGACACAGTCTGACATATACAGACACATACGGCGCATGCTCAATTCACCGGACAAAAACAAACGAATGACCGATGAAGAATGGGACATGCTCAAGGCTGCCGTTAACGTCAGTTATCCAGGATTTGACGAAAAACTGAGCGACCTATGCAAGATGAGCTTGCCTGACTATCGAATTTGCCTGCTCCTTAAAACCGGCATACAACTGAAGGACATCGCCAAGCTGGCCAGTCTCTCACCATCCGGCGTCACGTCAGTCAGAAGCAAGCTCTATCAGCGTGCTTTCGGAGAGAAAAAGAGCGCGGAAGAATGGGATAAAATCATTCTCTCGCTATAACATGCCGCAGAACTGTTAAAAACTCAGAATTTAACGGACAAATGGCTCAAAATCCTTGCGATATTCAGAAATTATTTTCCCGTAGTCCAAAATTCTCGAGTTTTGCGCGTGCAACTTATACACACTGACACACAGCGTGTTACAACAAAACTCGCCAAAGTGTGCAATAAAATCAGGCCGAAAGTCTTGCCGTAAGGCCCTCCCGAGGGTGCAACGGAGCCGCCGTTGCGATGCAACAAGGCCGCCGTTGAATCATGACGGCGGCTCCGTTGCACCCTCGGGAGAGCCTTATTGGTTGGAGGCAGGCCGGATTTCGTGTGCCGGAAGCAGCGGAATGTCAATTTTTTGACGGCGGCGCGCTCCAGAATTAAAATTCTCAAGTGTTAAATTCCGTGATATTATTATAACAACAAATATTTGCCATATCCCACTTCTCACCCCCAACATACTGCCATGCACAAGGCTTTGCGCACTGTTTTGCGCAACAAACAGAAATCCACATTTATACCCAATTAATACCCCTGAAAGCAAATACGCACTGTTTTGCGCAATAAAAATTGCAAAATAAACGAAAAGAAAAAGTAACTTTGTAACCGAAAGCGCTTTATAAAGACAGTATCCATGCTGAACTAAAAATGGAAGCAAAACCCTAACGCTTTAGATAGGGAATACATACAAAAAAAGAATTATGAAAAAGAGCATATTATCGATAATATCACTTCTCTTCATCTGTCATCTCTCTCACGCACAGGAGCGCGACCTTGTGAGAGATATGACAGACAACTACATACAGGTTCGACAGAAGCCTGGCACGGAGAATTTGTTACGGGAATTCCTGAACGGATTGGAGACCGACGCCGACACAATCTATGCAGTGGCCTACCGGCCGTCAAACTGCCCGAGATGTGAGGCATATATACCGACCTTCTTCCGGATAATGAACGAGACGGACAGCCTGCAGGAAACACTGCTGATAGCCGTCTATAAGGAGAAAGCGGCCTCTGAGCAATACAACAGAAATAACGGATTTGAGGCAAAGCACTATCTGTATGACACAGCCGACACATTTCACGATATATTCGACATCAACCTCGGCTCCATCAGCGGTACCGTGATACTGAAACTGAAAAGGAGCACCGGCGAGATGCTCACCGGAGGAGAGACTCCGGATATGAGCCATAAGTTTGTCAGACAGCTCATAGCATACAGAGGAAAACTGGAACCAATGACATTCGCCAGCGATACGCAGACGGACGACGAGGCGACGGTGGAGGCAAGGAAACCGGTAGCCGGACTCATTGGGAACAGCTATGAGGACTATCCGCTGGTCACGGGTGGCAATCCTGTATCGGAAATCTATGGTACACCGAAATTTGAGCACGGAATGTTCCTCTTCAACGACAAGCTCGCCGGAGGCGTCATGCTCTTTGAGGAGAATGGCGGCAAACTTGACTTCAGAACTCTCCTCCAGGCTGACAGCACCGAGCAGGACCGGTTCGTGGAGATTGACAACGAGACACTGCAGAATATGAAACGCCGCCACATGGTGTTCTACATCCCATGTGACCCGCAGATTATGCCCAACGGCGACATCGCCATGTCCTATTCGCTGCCTCACATCATCTGGGACACAATCTATGCAAACGGAAGCACGGCCTACTATAATTCGCCGGCCATACTGCGCCGCAAGGCCTCCACGCTGGAAAGACTGCCTATGATCGCACCGGACTTCATGCTCAACAGGGACACCATGTTCTTCTATAACATCTTCTCATTCTCGATTTTCAAGGACAATCTGATTGCCAGCTGTCAGAAACTGACATGGCCGATGGAGTATGTCAGGGAAGACTATGAACACATCATAGCCAAGAACCCGTTTGCCGACGGTTTCTACGACACGCCCAATCCCACTTTGGCCACATTCGGGACTGCCGACGGCAAACTGAGACGCTATATCGGCGACATGGAGGCGTGTCACCGGAAGAGCCGCACGGGCTACTGGTTCGTGAGACCAGTTTCATACAGTACGGCCGACGAACTGATCTACTGTGACGGCATGTCCGGGAAAGTCTGTCTCATCCGCGATATCAATGACGACAGTCCGAAATTTTACAGTGCTTTTGATGTTGAAACCGAACAGTTTCCAACGCCGGACACTGCCGCTTTCTACAGATATGAATACGTCAAACCCTACTACCGGTTCTTCGACCGCTGCATAACGGCACTGAGCATGGACAAGAAGAATATCTACTGCCTCGTGTGCTATTCAGCCGGCAGAATGGATAATCCGGCAACAGACACTTACACTCTGGTCACCATCAACCGCAAGAACGGCAGACGGAAAGAGGTTGTCCTGCCACATTTTGAAGATATGGAGGCCATGGCCTACGGACTGCACACGAGCAAGGACGGACACATCCGCCCGTTCTGTATGTACAAGACCGACGGAGGATTTCTGGCAAGGGTGTTTAAAAAGAAATAGACAGCCACCATCTCACACGGAATTTCTTTCTCCGAAAACACTACGCATCCTGAAAAAGCATGGACGAAAGTCCTGCTCTTTCAGGATTTTTTCCGTATCTTTGCAGATATATCAATATACCTAACGTTATGAAGACAATAAACACGAGGCGGACCATCCGCCGATATTCCGCGCAGGATGTGGACGAGGCGCTGCTCCAGCGGCTGCTATCCGAAGCCGCGCGCACCCAGACGATGGGCAATCTGCAGCTCTACAGCGTCGTCGTCACACGCTCGGAGGAGGGAAAGAAGCGTCTTGCTCCAGCCCACTTCAACCAGCCCATGGTCACCGGAGCGCCGGTGGTGCTGACCATCTGCGCCGACTTCAACCGCACCAGCACGTGGTGCCGCAACCGCAAGGCTGAGCCGGGATATGACAATTTCCTTTCGTTCATCAATGCCGCCACCGATGCGCTCATATATACTCAGACGTTCTGCAATCTGGCCGAGGAGGAGGGACTGGGACTCTGCTGGCTGGGAACGACGGTCTATATGCCCCAGATGATTATAGACGCCCTGCAGTTGCCCAGACTGGTCATGCCCGTGGCCACAATCACACTGGGATGGCCTGACGAGAATCCGCCGCTGAGCGACCGTCTGACAACGGAGGCGTTCGTCCATCAGGAGACCTACCGCGACTATACCCCGCAGTCAATCGACCGTCTCTATGCGGCCAAGGAGGCGCTGGAGGAGAACCGCCACTTCTGCGAGATTAACAACAAGGAGACTCTGGCACAGATTTTCACCGACATACGATACACCCGCAAGGACAACGAAGCCATGTCGGCAGGTATGATGGAGGCGCTCAGGAATCAGGGATTCATATAAACGGAATACGCCGTCGGACGGTGACAAGTGTGACCGCTGTTGACGGAAACAACGGAACAGTGAAGAAACAACAAAGGCTGCCCACCACCCTTTCAGGGTACGTGCGCAGCCTTTTTTGTGTCAGTTATATCAGACGCGGACGATTAGTCTACGATGATGGGCTTATACTTCGGAACGAGCGTCTTCATGATACACCAGGCCAGCAGATAGGCAACGGCACAGATGCAGAACACAATCATATAGCCAGCGGGCTTGCCCTCGAAGCCGAGGAACGTGAACGCGGCGCCCTGCTCCTCAGCGAATGTGAAGAGCTGACCGGAACCCTTGTTGATGAGGAATGAGCCCACACCGCCGGCCATACCGCCGATACCGGTAACGGTTGCGATGGCGCTCTTCGGGAACATATCACCCACGGTAGAGAATATATTGGCAGACCAGGCCTGATGACCGGCACCAACAAGACCGATGATGACTGCGGGCCACCATGCGGAATACTCTCCCAGAGGCTGTGCTACGACGCAAACCAGAGGAATGAACGCGATGAACATCATGGCGAGCATACGGCCGGCATACGGATTCATGCCCTTCTTGTCAACGAAGTATGTCGGCAGCTTGCAGATATAGATAGAAAGGAAAGTCACAATTGCATAGAGTGTCATAATCAGGAGCATACCTGTACCGGAAGAAGCCTTGTATCCATAGACATCCTGGAAATAGCCCGGAGCCCAGAACAGGAAGAACCACCATACACCGTCGGTGAAGAACTTGCCCACGATGAATGCCCATGTCTGCTTGTAGCCGAAACACTGGAGGAAAGGTATCTGCTTTTCTTCCTTGACCTCAGCCTCTTTAGTGACTGTTTCGGCCTCGTCGTCCTGATGGATGTACAGCAACTCGGCCTCGTTAACCTTTGACGACTTCTCCGGTTTCTCATACCACTTGACGAAAAAGCCCATCCAGATGAAGCCGAGAGCACCGATAATGATGAACGCCATCTCCCAGCCAAAAGCTTTTGCCAATGGCGGAATCATCAGCGGAGCGGCCAATGCGCCGACTGAAGCACCGGCGTTGAAGATTGAAGTGGCGTAAGCGCGGTCTTTCTTCGGGAAATATTCTGCTGTAACCTTGATGGCAGCGGGGAAGTTTCCGGCCTCACCGAGACCGAGGATTGCGCGGCAGACGAGGAAGAGCCATACACCGGTTGAAGCGATGGCCAAAGCTGCAGAACTTCCGTTCTCAACGGCGCGCATGGCATCGAGACTATCCAGTCCGTGGATATATTGGGTTGCAATGGCTGTACCGGCGTGGATACAAGCGCCGAAACTCCACACTCCGATTGCCCAAAGATATCCTTTCTTTGTTCCCATCCAGTCTACGAACTTACCTGCAAACAACATGCAGATAGCATAGAAGATGGAGAAATAAGCCGTGATGTTACCATAGTCTTCATCCGTCCAGTGGAAATCAGGATAGATAAACTCCTTTGCTGTCAGTGACAGCACCTGCCGGTCGAGATAGTTGACTGTTGTCGCAACGAACAACAAGCCGCATATCCACCAACGCCAATTTGTCATTTTTGTAGTTTGTAAGGAACTCATTTTTGTTTATTTTAGGTCTTAAATGATTTGTCTTTGCAAAGATATGGAAAATAAATGATATTTTGGAATATATGTTTTAATTTTTTATTCATTCGCGTTCTCCGGCCACGCCAGCGCCATCTGCCTGCCGACGGCAAATCATGCGCTGCACAACGGCAAGTCCGACGCTTGCCGACAGTCGGTTATCCGACGGTCGGCGTCAATCACCAGCTACCGGACAAAGCAACTCCTTTGGCCTGGATTAGCTTGTCAGTCCTGAAAATACACCTTCTTGACCCTGCTGCTCACGCTCGTCAGCACCTCATACGGGATGGTGCCGAGCACGTCGGAAAGCACGGTTACGGGCAAATCCTGGCCGAATATTTCTACCGAATCGCCCTCACGGCAGTCAATTCCGGTAACGTCAATCATAGCCACATCCATGCAGATATTGCCCACGTATGGCGCTTTATGGCCGTTGACGAGGCAATAGCACCGTCCATTGCCCAATCGGCGGTTGAGCCCGTCGGCATATCCGATTGGAATGGCGGCTATCACGCTGTCCTTCGTGAGTACGCCGCGACGGCTGTAGCCCACGGTCTCGGCGGCCGGAACACGGCGCATCTGCAAGATTGTGGTCTTCAGCGTGCTGACGGTATTAAGAATCCGGTTGCCGATGCTGTCCACTCCGTAAAGCCCTATGCCGAGGCGGCACATGTCGAGCTGGCGTTCGGGGAAATGCTCTATGCCGGCAGAATTGTCTATATGGCGCAGGATGCGATGGTCGAAAGCAGCCTGAATACGGCGGCTCGCCTCGTCGAAGAGCGCGAACTGGCGCGCGGAGAAATCGTCGAAGTCGCTGCTGTCGGAACCCACAAAATGGGAGAAGACCGAACGCGGGACGATCGCATTCTGATTTTTCAGCCTGTCAATAACCTCATCTATATCGTGGCGCGGGTCAAATCCCAGCCTACACATGCCCGTATCGAGCTTGATATGCACCGGCCAGCCCGTGATTCCTTCCTTCTCGGCGGCCCGGATGAGAGCGTCCATCAAACGGAAACTGTAGACTTCAGGTTCCAGGTCGTAGTCGAAGATGGTCTTGAAGGCCGTCATCTCAGGGTTCATAATCATGATGTTTCCCGTGATGCCGTTCTTTCTCAGTGTCACGCCCTCGTCGGCCACGGCCACGGCCAGATAGTCAACGCGGTGGTCCTGAAGCGTCTTGGCCACCTCCACGGCGCCGGCTCCGTAGGCGTCAGCCTTAACCATGCAGACCAGCTTGGTTTCCGGCCTCATGAAAGAACGGTAATAGTTGAGATTGGCCACAACGGCATTGAGATTGACTTCAAGTATTGTCTCGTGGACTTTCCGCTCCAGCAGTTCTGTTATATGATCGAAACCGAAAGCCCGTGAACCTTTTATGAGTATAACCTCGTCACGCAGCGAACGGAACACATCGCTGCCGATGAAATCCTCTACATCGGCAAAGAAACTTCTCTCTGCCACTTCTATCTTGTCTGCCTGACGGCTGATAGCCTCACCGATTCCTATGAACTTCTCCACACCACGCTTAACAACCAGTTCCGATACCTCGCGATAGAGCATGTCCTCGCTCTCTCCGCTCTGATAGATATCACTCAGAATAATCGTCCGGCGGCGGCCGTTGTGGTCGGGGCGGCGGTTCATGAAGTCAAGGGCTATGTCAAGAGAAGACAAATCTGAATTGTAGGAATCGTTGATAAGCGTACATCCCCGACGTCCTTCCTTCACCTCAAGGCGCATCGCCACAGGTTCAAGCCTCGACATCCGTTCGTCAAGCTGCTCGGGTGTCACGCCGAGATAGAGTGCAACGCAGGCACAGGCGATGGAACATTCTATCGAGGCATCGTCGATGAACGGCAGATGGTAGACGCCTGCCATACCTTTATATATGTAATGTATGCGGACGAGGTTTCCGCTCCCGTCAGCCCCTCCAACGGGTGACGACGCGCTTGAACCGTCCGTTCCGTATTCAACAGAAACAAGCATGCCGTCTGTACAGCTCTCTCCCGCTAACGGATTGTCGGACGGGAAAGAACAACCGTTTCCTGCCGCATGTCTTCCTCCATTGGGAGAACCGAGGGGGGCTCTCCACCCTATCTTCTCGCCCTTAAATCCGGAACTGCGTATGCAACGGCTGACAACGGCATCATCGGCATCATAAACAATAACCCGGGCGTCATGGAACAGCTGCAGCTTCTCGCGACATTTTTCCTCCATCGTCCGGAAGTTCTCCTGATGAGCCTGACCAAGCGACGTGAACACGCCTATTGTCGGCTGGATGATGTCCCTGAGGGCCTCCATCTCGCCCGGCTGGCTGATACCGGCCTCCAGCAGCGCCACCTCCGTGTGTTCACTAAGCAGCCATACGGACAGCGGAACGCCAATCTGCGAGTTATACGAGCGCGGCGAGCGCGTCACGGCCATCTGCGGCGATAACAACTGATAGAGCCATTCCTTGACTATTGTCTTTCCGTTGCTGCCGGTGATACCCACTACGGGGATGTCAAATTCGTCACGATGGCGCTCAGCCAGACGCTGCAGGGCGGCAAGCGGGCTTACCACTTTCAGGAAATTCGCGTCACGATATTCCACCGGCGCTTCCTCCGGAACATGCTCTACAACGAAGTTGCGCACGCCGCGGCGATAGAGGTCACGGATATATCTATGGCCGTCATTGCGCTCGGAGCGCAACGCGAAAAACAAAGTCTCTTCCGGAAAACACAACGAGCGGCTGTCTGTGAGCAACCACCCTATGCTTGCGTCGGCATCGCCGACGCGTCGCGCTCCGATGAGCGTGATTACCTTCTCGATAGAATATTTCATCTCTTTCTTTATCTTTATGTCCCGTGCAGGACCGCACCGCCTCGTACGGCGGCCGTGTCCGTTCCTTACATATATGCAAAGTTCGGATATTTTTTTGATAACTCCGCTACTTTTAACATTGTTTTATCCATGAAAGCGCGATACTCCTCACTGTCCGGATTGAACGGTCGGTGTCCCAGCGCCTCCTTGATGGGGCGCCATTCGGCCAGAAACTGCTTGGCGGCAGGACTGAAGTAAGCCCCGGCAAACTGTTCCCAGATATATTCCACGGCCTGCTGCGACGGGTGGAGCATGTCGGCGGCATAGAAACGA
Source organism: uncultured Prevotella sp. (assembly GCA_947170725.1). Classification (GTDB taxonomy): domain Bacteria; phylum Bacteroidota; class Bacteroidia; order Bacteroidales; family Bacteroidaceae; genus Prevotella. The sequence goes on along the minus strand of CAMVUM010000020.1, from coordinate 35,627 downwards.
TAGTCCCTCAGCTCGTCGTTCATGATCTCGTATGCAGGGAAATATACGCAGCGGCTGTCCTCTTTCGTCAGCCGGTCGGCCGCCAGCAGAAGCACAGCCTTTGACAGCCGGCTGCCGTGATAGCCGTATTTGGCGTATCGGATGGGGCTGACCGTCACCACAACCCTCACCTCGGGGTCGCGTCCGGCCAGCGTGTCAACGGCCTTGCGCAGATAGCCTACGCAGTCGTCGACGCTCAGTTCTTCCTCTGAAAACAGCCGCTGCGGCTGCTTTCGGCAGTTATCCACAATCTCGCCGGTCTCCTTCAACCGGTAAACATGGTTTGTTCCGAGCGTGAACAGGGCCACCCGCGGAGCCTCGTCACAGCGCTCGACGGTGTGGAGTACGCTCGCCGGATTATACATGACGCCGTAGGGATTGACCACAGCCCGGAACTTCTCCTCAACAGCCCGCCGCCCGATACTGTCGGCGAAGCACGATCCTACAAAGAGCATCCTCTCCTGCGGCCCGATGGTGAAGTCGGGCCGGGGGATGTCCACTCGTGTAAAAAACTCCATTGCGCTTTGTTGTTTCATCAACACAAAAGTACAAAGAATTATCGTATATCGCGCGCTTTGCTCACAGTTTTTGTCAGTTAAGAGGAAGAGTAAAGAGGGAAGAGTGTAGAGTGATGAGTTTTTTTAGTGAAGAGTGAAGAGTGAAGAGTGATGAGTGAAGAGGTATGATTACCGCGCAAGCATAAGTCTTTGTGCTGGTAAAGAATAAAGAGTAAAGAGGGAAGAATTAAGAGTGTAGAGTGATGAGTGAAGAGGTATGATTACCATGCAAGCCTAAGTCTTTATGCTGGTAATCACACCTCTTCGTTCTATCTTCTTAACTCTGAACTAAATCAGCTTCTGCTCACCTGCAGTCCCTTGCGGCTCAGCGACATTTCCACAAAGCGTGCGTTGGCGTTAAGACGGTTGGCATTGAGAACACTGCGGATTCGTCCGGCAGCTTCGGGGTCCTTCGCCACCATATAGAGATAGCCGCCGCCACCGGCTCCCGGCAGCTTGTAGCCGAGACAGAGGTCGTCAACGAGTTCCGTCAAACGTCTCACCTCTTCCGGGTTCGTACCGCTGTCTATGGTCTGGTTCTGCCTCCACGTCGTGCGCACGAGGCGTCCCATCTGGAGGAAGTCCTGGCGCTGTATGGCTTCATACATATCCATTGTGTGGGCCTTCATGTCGCGCAGCATCTGCTGTTCGGCATTATGGTTGAGGAACATCCGGCGCACAATTTCCGAGAGAATGTTCTTTGCCGTGCGCGTGATGCCGGTATAATACAGCAGGTGACACTGGGCATACTCCGGTTGTGTGTATATATCGTCCGGCAGCCATCGCACGAGCGGCGCCTGATTGAAGCCGCGCTGAGTCTGGAGCAGCTTCACGCCGTGGAGCACTCCGCCGAACTGGTCCTGCCATCCGCCGCCCGTGGTCAGCATCTGCTCCAGCACGAGCGTGCGACGGCCGATCTCGTTCTTATCCCAGGCCAGCGAACAGAAGTCGCTAACGGCACCGAGCACCGTTGCGGCCAGAATGCTGCTCGTGCCCAGTCCGCTGCCCGCCGGAATGGCCGAAAGCAGCGTCAGCTCTATGCCGCAGCCGAAATCCTCGAGTTGTGCGCGCAGCGACGGATAGCTGATCTGGCTGAAGCCGGGCTGGAACCCTGCCAGAACAAGGGCTGCCTTCGGTATGGCGAAGGGGCTGCCGACGTGCATGAAGTCGGCCAGCTGCTCGTAGGTTTCAATCACTTCTACAGCGCCGAGGTCTATGCTGCGGCAGACAATGTGCGGCTCGCGGCACGGCCGTACGTACGTCTGGAGTGGAGGCTGTCCGTTCAGTTCGATGGCGAGGTTGATGACGTTGCCGCCCTCCATGAGGCAGAACGGCGGTGTGTCGGTCCATCCGCCGGCAATATCAATGCGCACGGGACTGCGTCCCCAGACAATCTGGTCGCTATAGACCGACATACGCGGATTCTGACGTTCGGCCAGAACCGGCTCCGTCAGACCTTCGCGCAAAAGGGAGAAGGCACGGTTCTCGTCCGTCTGCCACTCTCCGCCGGTCAGACGCATGACCTCCGAGCGGAACATTGCGTCGTGAATGCGCGTCATCAGCGAAGCGTCGGCGGCAACAGGCGTCGGCAGCGGTATGGCGTCGGCGGCAAACTGCCTGGCGGCATCGTCGAGGTCAAGCTGATAGAACACACTGTGTTCGTAGTTAGCGGCCAAAGCCGACCAGTTTTCCTTGCGATAGGCGCGGCGCTGGGCCACGAGACGCACGAGATTGGCCTCCGTCGAAATCTCCTCGGCGCTCATCAGACGATGTCCGGCCAGCTCCGGTGCCGGCGGCAGACTCATGTCGGCCAGACGTTCCGGAACATATTCCGTGGCAAGCATCCACGCCAACGCACGACCCATCTCCTCCACGTCATCAAACACGGGGAAAATGCGCTGTTGCTGGCGGCGACCTGCAAACTTGTCGTCAATCCGGTAGGGGCGCAGGACATACGACCGCTCGCCGATTGGCACGACGTCCACACACTGGCCGGCGCAAAGCGTCACGGCCCATTCGTTGCGCGGCACGCCGGTGATGACGTTGTCGTGGCTGAGCGTCCAGCAGCGGCCCACGTGACTGTTCTCTATCCACAGATTGGTGTTGAACCGCGTCACGGCGGTCTCCGTCATTGAGTTCTGGATGAATATCGAGGGATGGGGCTTACGGCCGCGGTGCATTATTTCGCGCTGGTCGTTGACAATGTTCTGGACGGCAAGCGTAGAGGAAATCATCTCCGAGCTTGTTCCGTAGTGATAGAACTCTCCGCCGGGCAGCGGCAACACAGCCACGCTCAGCTCCGCAAGTTCGGCGTCGGCTATTGTCGGATTGGTTCCGAGGGCACATCCGAACTCGCCGTAGAGGTCATATTCCGATATGTCGCCGCCGCGCCGTGAGCGCTTCATGAGCAGCTTGACGGCACGGTCGCTCAACATCCATACGCCGATGTCGGTCAGATAGAAATGGTCTTTCTGAAGCTCGCCCAGTTCCTGGATCGAGGGTTTCTGGAGCATCTTCTTGAGTACAGACGGCGTACGGCGGTCTGAAACGAACACTCCGTGGTCAGTAGCTATCGACGAGTCGAGCCACAAGCCATAGCACACGACATCGGCCTCTGGCACGGGAGGCAGCTGGCCAGCTGCGCGGATATAGACGTCACCGCTGACAATCATTGTGTGGAGCGTATCAGGGGCCTGAGCCATTATGCGCTCATATAGCGGCAGTTGCAGGTCCAGCAGAGTCTGGTCCAGACGCTGGCCGCGCTCCCAGCGGAACACGGGGACGGGCGTCAGTATCTTCCCCGACGGAGCGTATGACGGAAGACGGCGGCTCTGACCGCCGGCGTGGAGAATCAGACGCCGGCCGCCGGCAAGCCACGTGTCGAAATCCTCTCCGTCGCGGGCCCAGGCGCGGTGACACGCCTCCAGCAGCCACGTAGTGCCGCCACCACTTCCGAGTTTGCGTCCGACAGGGTCGTTCGTGCAGAAATACTCTTCGGGTGACAGACCCGTTATCTCATGAAAACAGCCCACCAGATTTGGGGGCAAGGATAGCAACTTTTCCATAAATGTGTTATTCGTTATAGCGACTGTTTTTTAAGTATCGTGCGGCAAATTTACAAAGAATATAGGAAATGGACGAAAAAAACAATGGAAAATGACAGTACACAGCAGCCGACGGATTTGAAAGAACCATTAAATCGCAGGGACATGACTTTGGTGTGTCGGCATAATCGGTTCACACTGTAGCGGATTTGTAGTCATGCCTGTCGGAAGATAACCCTTACGCTGCAGAAGGCGCCCGCTTACGGACGTACTGCCCGAAAGGACTGCTGATTGCCGGTTCTTTCGGATGAACTGTTAAAAACTCGGAAGTATTCTGACAAACGCCTCAAAATCCCTGCGATATTCTGAAATAAAAACCCTTCGGCCGCAAATTCGCGAGTTTTGCGCGTGCATCTTTTGTCGCCTGAAGCACAGCACATTATGGCGCAATCCGCCGAAATGTGCAACTTTTCGGCGGATTTTTTTCTGCCGTAAGGGCCTTACGGGGTTGCAACGGGGCTGCCGTTGCACTCCAACAAAGGCCCCGTCGTCATGCGAAAGCGGCCCCGCTGTAGAGCCGCAAGGCCCCCGCGGCTCGGCGGCAAGCAGATTTTGGGATGATGACGGATGCGGAATGTCAAGATTCCGGCTTTGCCGTTCTCCAGAATCAAAATTTCCAAGTGTTAAAATCCGTGATATTATCATGACAGAAGCAAGTCTCTCTCAAGACTCCCCAAATGTGAGAAAACTGCGGTTTGACGGCATCAAGACTTCCAAAGCGGCTCACGATGCCGGTATCAGTTGAAACACAGATACATGGAAAGAACATATCATGCATGAACAATCTACAATCCGTCGGTCCGTCCTCCGACCATCAACTCCATGACGTCACGAAGTCCCGCCACTCGGCCTACACCTTATATTTATATAACCATGAACAGAAAAAGATTATTCACAGCGCGCCTTTGACCGCCCCCAAACCGCCCAATCTGTCCAAAAAACAGCCCGTCTCACAACAATTGCAAATCTGAATCAGCGTATTTGCAGTTTACAATTAAACCACCAGAAATACGTTTAAGCACAAACGGCGTGTATTTAAATCTTTTTAACCGTTTTTTTTTTTGTTTGCAAACCACTGCCTACCTTTGCAGACAATAAAAGATTTATACACCAAACTCAAAAAAATCGTTAAGATTATGAAAAGATTATTTCTAATGGTAGCACTCGTCTGCGGAATATCTGCCACAGCTCTGGCACAGACGGAATATGAGCACTCACAGGCACGTATCATGGAAGCCACTTCCGACTTCTTTGTACGCCCGATGGTAGCCGATTTGAAAATGCTCAAAGAAGAATGTCAGGAGTATGGACCGTTCAACATCTATCCGGGAGTTCCTTTCAGCGAAATCACTTTTAACCATGTCACTGACGCTAAGGCAAACGCTGCATATAAGGCCGCTATGATTGCCGGTGCTGATGTTATCCTTGGCGCTACATTTAACGTTGTCAATGGAAAAGGCAAGAACAAAGGTCTTGACGTAATCGTACGAGGCTATCCTGCCAAATATGTTAATTTCCATAACTTCGGTGATGCCACTAAGGGCAAGGATGATGACAAGTGGATAAAGATTCTGCTTGAGAATGAGCGCACCCGCAAGTGGGAAATTAGAACTATTCAAAGCCAGACACAGGCTGTAAGTACAGAAACCCGCAACAAATAAGCAACCTGACAAACGGAATTATCAGACATCATAAAACACCAGATATTTATTAATTAAAAAGAAAGAATTATGAAAAAATTATTCTTAATGGCTATTGCCGCAGTGATGGGACTCAGTGCTTCCGCACAGCTTATCTCTTCTAACACTGTGACTCACAAAAGTGATAACTACAACCGCCTGAGCGTGTCTTACACATCTCTGAGCAACATTGGCGAAGATGCTATGAGCGGTATTTCAGCTGCATGGACAAAGGGTATCGCCATTTCAAAGACAACCCCGCTGTTCATTGAAACCGGTCTTGGCCTGAACTACGCATGGAAGTCTGAGGATGAGTACAAAATCAATTGGTTGACAGCAACTGTACCGGTAAACCTCGTCTACAAGTATGAGATTACCGACGGTATCAAACTTGCTCCTTTCGCAGGTTTATATCTGAGAGGCAATCTTGTGGGAAACATTTCTTCCGACTATGATGATGATGTAAGCTTCTTCGATGATTATGAGGATGGTGGCGCAGAGGCAAGCCGCTTCAGCTTCGGTTGGAACATCGGTGTTGGTGTTGATATCAGCAAGTTCTACCTCGGCATCAGCTACGGAAGCGACCTGAATGAATTCGTTGAGGATGCCGATAAGATTGGTACTTTCTCAGCAACAGTTGGCTTTAATTTCTAAAACAACACATAATTTTTCCTAAATTACAGTCAGTCTCTGTGGGAACAGGGGCTGACTTTTTTGGCAATAACATAGACATCAATTATATATAACAATAAACCGTAACACAGACAGAAAACAATGAAAAATCTACTCTTCGCAATCATGGTTCTGCTGGCCTCAGCCGCCCACGCAGGAAATACATACACCCTGGAGAACAAGGACGGACGCTACTTCAGCGCAGGAGCCATCACCATTGGAAAGCAGGACAAGGAGATTTTCGGAGCGGCAGTGCTCTGGGCATTGGAGCAGGCAGGAACCACGGAGAAGGCTAAAAGCGCCATAGTGAGCTACGACCCGAACACGCTCAAACTGACCCTCAAGCCCAGCGTGCCCTCCGGCGACTACAACTATACGTTCCTTCTGACCATGCAGGCCAAGGACAGAAAGCTGCTCTACCTGATTGAAGGCATCCGCTGCATGCCGAAAGGAGTGTTGGGAGCGTTCAGCACCGTCAACTTCGACAAGGTCAACCTCACAAAGAAACCGCAGAGCAAGGAATTCATCGACCGCTTTGACGCCATCCTCGACGAATATATCCCCATCATCGCCACGGCCGTGAAAGGCAAGAGCATGAACCTCACCCACTGGGAAGCAATCGTCAAGGGACAGATTGTCAAGGGCATGACAGAGAACGAATGCCTCATGGCAGCAGGCAAACCGGACACCGTCGTCGAGAACACGCAGCGCACGCAGTGGACCTACGAGTCCGGCATGATTGTCGTCTTCGAAAACGGAAAGGTGACAGCCGTAGTGAAATAGAAAGAAAGGAGGGGAAATCCCATCCCCTAACCACCTGAACCCCACCCCAACACTCCCGAGGGGAGGCTTGATTATGTATTTGAGTCCATGCCGCGGCCCAAAGAGTGTTCAAGCCCCCTCACTTCGGGAGGGCTGGGGTGTTTTTTTCCGTGATTTTCAGGTGGGCTGTGGATTGGTTTTCCATCTTTTCTTTCTTTCGTTTCCCATATTCTTTGTAATTTTGCCGCGGAAAAGTTGCAAATCAAAAATCACAGAAAATGGACAATAAAAACGGTCTTTTGACCAAAAGCGGCGTGAGTATGCTCTTGCCGTTCCTCATGATTACCACATGTTTTGCCCTATGGGGCTTCGCCAACGACGTTACAAGCCCGATGGTGAAGGCGTTTTCAAAAATCTTCCGCATGAGCGTTACCGAAGGCGCACTGGTTCAGGTGGCGTTCTATCTCGGCTATTTTGTAATGGCCTTCCCCGCCGCCATGTTCATACAGAAGTATTCTTTCAAGGCCGGAGTGCTCACGGGACTGACCCTCTATGCCGCCGGCGCACTGCTGTTCCTGCCCGCCCAGGCCATAGGAATGTACTATCCGTTCCTGCTGGCCTACTTCGTGATGACCTGCGGGCTGTCGTTCCTCGAAACCAGCTGCAACCCCTACATCTACTGCATGGGCAGCGAAGAGACCGCAACACAACGCCTCAACCTCGCACAGGCGTTCAATCCGATCGGTGCACTGGCCGGAATGTTCGTAGCCATGCACTATGTCCAGGCGCGGATGAGCCCGATGGACTCGACGGCAAGGGCCGAGCTGCCCGACTCCCAGTTTGAGATTCTCAAGAACCACGACCTCGAAGTGCTCATACAGCCCTACATCTTCATCGGCGCCGTGGTCATCCTGCTGCTCGTGGCCATCCGTCTGATGAAGATGCCGAAGGCCGGCGACACGCGTTCCAAGAAGAGCCTGCTGACCGCTTTGGGCGAGCTGGCCCGCGTGAAGAACTATCGCGAGGGCGTCATAGCACAGTTCTTCTACGTAGGCGCACAGGTCATGTGCTGGACATTCATCATCCAGTATGGCACACGAGTGTTCATGGAAGAAGGCATGGACGAGCGCGGAGCAGAAATTATATCGCAGAAATACAATATCCTGGCGCTGGTGTTCTTCACCTGCAGCCGCTTCATCTGCACGTGGTTCCTGCGCTACCTCCAGCCCGGACGGCTGCTGTCGGTGCTTGCCGTGTGTGGAGTGGCGGCAACGGGCGGCGCAATCTTCTTCACTGACCGTACCGGAGTCTACTGTATTGTGGCCATCAGCGCCTGCATGTCGCTTATGTTCCCAACCATCTACGGCATCGCCCTGCGTGGCCTTGGAGACAACGTCAAGTTCGGCGGCGCCGGACTCATAATGTCAATCCTCGGCGGTTCGGTCTTCCCGCCGCTGCAGGCAGCCGTCATCGACGCCGACCTAACACTGTTCGGCCTGCCCGCCACAAACATTTCATTCGTCATTCCGCTCATCTGTTTCGTTGTCATCGCACTCTACGGACACCGCGCATACATACGTCACAACATCACACATGACTACAACGGTTGAGAAGCAGAAAACTGAAGATTGAAGGCTGAAGGCGCTTTTGCAGCCGTCAGACAATTCAAAATCAAACACAAACGACAATGCCACGGCATCCGGATTGGACTGCCGTGGCATTGTCGTTTATGTTTGATTGCACTGTAAAATCACTATTGCGACAGCGTTCAGGCCTTACCGTCACGCTTCTTCCGCCAGGTCACAAACGCAATGGCGAGTATGACAAGCAGCAGAACGGCATAGGCGGCATAGGCTATCGTCTCCGTCGTGGCCAGCGTCTTGGGCTGGAAAGTCAGCTCAACCTTATGGCTGCCGGGCTTCACGCTGACGGCACGCAGAATGTAGTTGACCCGTCCTACGGGCACTTCAACGCCGTCGACCGTTGCCGTCCAGCCCGGATAGAAAATCTCCGAGAACACGACGACACCGCCTGCGGCCGACCGCACGTCGTATGTAAGACGGTTGGGCTCGTATGACGTTATGGCGACAAGGCTCGTGCTGTCCTGCGCGGCGCTCTCTCCGAGAATGTCGCGAAAACGCTTGTCGGCCACGGCTTCGTGGCGCAGGCTGAGCTGTCCGACGCCGGCAAGCTCAGCGTTGGCGTCGTCAACATAGCGGACACGGTCTACAAACCACGCATTGCCATAGACATAGGGGTTGCGCACGGGCACGGTCTGACCACCCTGCAGCGGCATTATGAAATATTTGGCGTTGAGCATGTTGAGCACGGGGAAGATGGAATCGCCGTTGACGCGGGTCATATCGCCGCCGGCCTCAGCCACCGCACCGTACAGTCCTTTCATCTCGGGCGAGATATATGCCTCTATCATCTCCTGATAGCGGCGCAATTTGGCCGGATGATAGCCGCCGATGCTTTTCAGATAGTATGACGTCTCGTTCTCGTTGAATGTGTTCGACGCCATGTTGAGCACACGGTAGTCAAGCGAATTGTCCTGGAGGATGTGCTCTTCGGTTGCGGTCATGTGCACGGGAGTCTCGCGGACACTTTTCTCTACGAACATTCCGTCGTTGAGATAGCGCTTGTTGACCTGCCACATATCGACGAGGCAGAGCACGGTCAAGCCTGCCACCATGTAGACGGCCTTCAACTTGCGGGCCTTGAAGAGCAGGAGAATGAGCGTTCCGAGAACGATGATGAAGAACGAACGCCAGCAGTCGGCCGTGAACATGGCCTTGCGCATCTCCGTCAGATTGGCCAGCAGAGGCTGGACATATTCCGCAGGTATCTGGCTGAGCTGTTGCATTTCCGCTGCCGACACAAAGCTGGAGAAGAACACTCCGGGCATGAGGGCGAACAGCAGACAGATGCCGCCGGTGAGTGCGAAGCTCACGTAGACGAGGCGTATCTTGCGGGTGAGCAGTTCCGGCTCGTCGACAATGCGCTTCAAGGCCAGCATGGCCAGCAGCGGAATGGTGAATTCAGCGACGACGAGGATAGAGGCTACCGTGCGGAACTTCGAATACATGGGCACGTAGTCGATGAAGAAATCGGTCAGCGGCATGAAGTTATGCCCCCATGAGAGCAGCACCGACAGCACCGTAGCGGCCAGCAGCGCCCATTTCATGGGTCCCTTGACGATGAACAGACCGAGAACGAAGAGCATCAGCACGAAGGCGCCCACATAGACCGGTCCGCTCGTTCCGGGCTGGTCGCCCCAATACTGGCCCAGCTGCTGATAGACGGTAAGGAATGTGTTGTCGGCATGCTCCATGGCCGTCTTGTCCATAGCCAGCGGAACGGAAGCACCGCCCTTGGCGTTGGGCACGAGCAGCGTCCAGGTTTCGTCAATACCGTAACTCCACTGCGTGATGTAGTCACGCTCCAGCCCGCTGTCCGTCTGGTTGGCGGAGTTGGCTTTGACAAGCTCGCTCTTGCCGCGCATGGACTCCTTGGAATATTCCCAGGTGTGATAGAGGTTGGACAGATTGAGACAGACGCCCAGCAACGCGCCGACGCCAACGGCGCCCGTCGCCTTCAGGAAGTGGGCCATCCGGCGGGTGCGGACTGCCTCAATGAGCCAGGCTACGACCATCAGGAGTATGACCGGTATATAATAATATGTCATCTGGACGTGGTTGGCCAGTATCTCGAATGCCGTAAATACGCCCGTCACGATCAGTCCCCACAGGTATTTGCCACGGTAGGCGAGCACGATTCCGGCTATCAGCGGCGGCAGATAGGCCAGAGCCATCACCTTCCAGAGATGGCCGGCGGCAATGATTATGAAGAAATAGCTGCTGAAAGCCCATATCACAGAACCCAGCACGGCCAGCGAATGGCGGAAATCGAACGCCCGCAGCAGGATATAGAAGCCCAGCAGATAGGCAAAGACGAACCATACGTTCTCCGGAAGCCAGAGATGGTAGGCATCGGCCAGCGCGGAGACGCCGTCAAGACTGTCGTAGGACGGTGCAATCTGATAGGTCGGCATACCGCAGAAAACGGCGTTTGTCCAGCGGGTGCGCTCTCCCGTACGCTCACGGTACTCCTGCTGCTCACGGCTCAGTCCGCGCCCTGCGGACGAATCATGACGGAAAAGGATGCGGCCCTCCATGTCTGCCGGAAAGAAATAGGCAAAGGAGAGCACCGCGAATAACAGCACTGCCAGCAGGTCGGGCAGGCATCGTTTCCATGTACTCATCATTATCTTTTTGATATAAACGTTTATAAAAAATACTGTATCCGGCTGCAAAGATACTGATTTTAATCCGTAATACATAACCATTAATTCATAATTATTGGCTAACTTTGCGCCTGTAAACCAATTACAGACTTTATGAAAACAGGAATTATCATAGCCATGGACAAGGAGTTCAGCCGCGTCAAGGCCCTCCTCACGTCAACGGAAGAAAGCATAATCAACGGCCGGCGCTATGTCACGGGCCGGTTGGGCGACAACCGGATTGTCCTCCACCAGTGCGGCATAGGCAAGGTCAACGCCGCTATCGGTGCTACGGAGATGATTTCGGCCTTCGGACCGGACGCCATCGTGTCCACGGGAGTTGCCGGAGGAGCATCAACGGCACTCAACGTCTGCGATGTTGTTGTGGCCAGGCAGACATGCTACCACGACGCCTACTGCGGAAGTGAGGTTGACTACGGCCAGATTATCGGGCTTCCGGCACGCTTTGAGGCTGACACGAGGCTGCTCGAATGCGCCAATTCGATTGACTGCGGCACGCCGATTCACACGGGCCTCACCGTCACTGGCGACTGGTTTGTTGACTCGCGCGAGAAGATGTCGCAGATTCTTGACCGATTCCCCGAGGCACTGGCCGTGGACATGGAGTCGGCCGCCATCGCCCACGCCTGCCATCAGCGCGGCGTGGCCTTCATCAGCTTCCGCATAATCAGCGACATACCCCTGAGCGACCACAAGGCACAGCAGTATTTCGACTTCTGGGAGACCATGGCCGACCGCTCTTTCCACGTAACAAAGACTTTTCTTGAAAACATACAGGACAAATGAACAAGATTCCAAGTTTCACAATCGACCACAACCGGCTCCTGCGCGGCATATATGTCTCGCGAAAGGACAACGTGGCGGGCGAAGTTATCACAACATTCGACATCCGCATGAAGGAGCCCAACCGCGAACCGGCACTCCACCCCAACGCGCTTCACACCATCGAACACCTTGCCGCAACTTATCTGCGAAACGACCCGGAATGGAAAGACCGCATCATTTATTGGGGCCCCATGGGATGTCTCACGGGAAACTATCTGCTGCTGCGCGGCGACCTCACCAGCCGCGACATCGTCGAACTGATGCGCCGCACGTTCAGCTTCGTTGCCGGATTTGAAGGCGACATTCCCGGTGCCGCACCCGAGGACTGCGGAAACTGGCTGCTCCACGACCTGCCAATGGCCCGCCTGGAAGCCTGCAAATATCTCCATGAGGTGCTTGACTGCATAAAAGAAGAGAACCTCACATATCCGGAACGGGAACACGCGTAAACGGAAAGAAACTCCAACACACGGTGTGGGGGCAGAAGAACACATGGACAAAAGGCTGACGCCCGTAGGGTTTTAAGCAAAAAGGCAAAAAAACAAAAGGCTGACGCCCGTATGACAATGGTTGTGGGAAATAACCCTACCACATCATACGGGCGTCAGCCTTTTGTTCTTTTGCCTTTCTGTGTATGGTTGCAGGAAGGCGTTACTCCTTGTTGGCGCGCTTGCGGTCGTTGTGGTCGAGGATGGTCTTGCGCATACGCATGCTCTTCGGCGTCACCTCCACAAGTTCGTCGGCCTTGATGTACTCCAAAGCCTCTTCAAGCGACAGGATTGTGCGGGGCACTATGCGGGCCTTGTCGTCCGATCCGCTGGCTCGGGTGTTGGTCAGCTGCTTGGCCTTGGCAACGTTGATGACAAGGTCGTTGTCGTGGATATGCTCGCCGACAACCTCACCGATATATACTTCCTCGCCCGGATCGATGAAGAACTTTCCGCGATCCTGCAGCTTGTCAATAGAATAGGCAAAGGCCGTGCCGGTTTCAAGAGCAATCATCGAACCGTTCATCCGGCGCGCGATATCACCCTTGTAGGGCTGGTACTCCTTGAAACGGTGGGCCATGATGGCCTCGCCCTGAGAAGCGGTGAGAACGTTGGTGCGCAGTCCGATGATGCCGCGCGAGGGTATGTCGAACTCGATATTGACGCGCTCGCCCTGGCTTTCCATTGACGTCATCTCGCCCTTGCGGCGTGTCACCATGTCAATCATCTTGCTGGCAAACTCCTCGGGCACGTTGATGGTCAGCTCCTCGACGGGCTCGCAGTGCTGGCCGTCAATCTCCTTGTAGATAACCTGCGGCTGACCGACCTGCAGCTCATAGCCCTCGCGGCGCATGGTCTCGATGAGCACGGAGAGATGGAGCACGCCACGGCCGCTGACAATCCACTTGTCAGTAGAGTCCTCAAACGGACTGACGCGCAAGGCGAGGTTCTTCTCCAGCTCTTTCGTGAGCCGGTCGTTGATGTGGCGGCTGGTCACGAACTTGCCTTCACGACCGAAGAATGGCGAATCGTTGATCATGAAAAGCATCGACATTGTCGGCTCGTCAATGGCGATCGGCGGAAGCGGCTCGGGATTCTCTGCGTCGCAGATGGTGTCGCCGATTTCGAAGCGTTCCAGACCGATAATCGCACAAATGTCTCCGCTCTGTACTTCGGATGTCTTTACGTGGCCCATGCCCTCGAAGGTGTGGAGTTCCTTAATGCGGGTCTTCTCCATTGTTCCGTCGCGATGGCTTATGGTGACGGCCATACCCTCGGAGAGCACACCGCGGTGGACACGACCCACAGCGATACGGCCCGTATAGCTGGAATAGTCGAGGCTGGTGATGAGCATCTGGGGCGTTCCCTCGATGACTTTGGGAGCGGGAATGACCTCCACGATTCTGTCAAGAAGATATGTGATATTGTCCGTCGGCTTCTTGTAGTCGGCACTCATCCATCCGTTCTTGGCCGAACCGTAGACTACAGGAAAGTCCAACTGGTCTTCCGTTGCATTGAGCGAGAACATCAGGTCGAAGACCATTTCGTAGACTTCCTCGGGGCGGCAGTTGGGCTTGTCAACCTTATTGACCACCACGATGGGCTTCAAACCTATCTGAAGGGCTTTCTGCAACACGAAACGTGTCTGTGGCATGGGACCCTCGAAGGCGTCAACGAGAAGCAGACAACCGTCCGCCATGTTGAGCACACGCTCCACCTCGCCTCCGAAATCGGAGTGTCCCGGAGTGTCTATAATATTGATTTTGACTCCTTTCCAGTTGATGGAAACGTTCTTGGAAAGGATAGTTATACCTCGTTCGCGCTCCAAATCATTGCTGTCCAACACTTGGCCACTGAGGTTCTGTCCGTCACGGAAAAGGTTTCCGGCCAACATCATCTTGTCCACAAGTGTCGTCTTACCATGGTCGACGTGGGCAATAATCGCTATGTTTCTGATGTCTTGCATTTTAAATAATACCTTAAAAATCAGGTGCAAAGGTACGGATTTAAATGAAGAATGAAGAATGAAGAATGAAGAATTTATACTTACGGGGCCGCTTTTGTAGCCCATTTCATGCTCACAACATATAAAAAGGACTTCCATCCGACACGCAGGACAGAAACGGCTAATGGCGGACGGCACATAATCGACAGCCTGACAAGCCCTTGCAACGTTAAAACAAGTTAACGTCGACGCTTATTATTCAGTCTTCATTCTTCATTCTTCATTTAAATCCGTACCTTTGCACCCGCAAATCCGGAAAGCCCGGTGCATTCGAAGATGTCGCCGTTGTGATTAAGGCGGTGGGCGTCTGAGAGATGTAATCAAAACAACAAATTAATCAAAACAACAGTTATGTATCTCAATCAGGAAAAAAAGCAGGAGATTTTCGGCAAGTTCGGTAAGGGTACCGCAGACACAGGTTCGGCAGAAAGCCAGATCGCATTGTTCTCATATCGTATCTCTCACCTCACAGAGCACCTCAAGAAGAACCACAAGGACTACACAACAGCCCGTTCTCTGACTCAGCTCGTAGGTAAGCGCCGCGCTCTTCTCAACTACCTCTACGACCGCGACGTAAACCGCTACCGCGCTATCGTAAAGGCTCTTGGACTGCGCCGCTAATACGGCACAGCCTTACAGGCAAACAAAACTCCCGCACATCTTCGGACGTGCGGGAGTTTTTGTTTGATGAATGTCATTGTCGCTGAGGGACCATTTTGCCCACCGATTTGTGGTATGGGGAAAAGGCTTCGCCATCCTCACCCTGATACCCCCGTCGTAATACAAAACGGAAAGTCAGTCGTAGCTGCTTCCACCACCTTGATAAGTATTGTAGGTATTGCCGAAATCGGGGTTATTGCCGAGGTCTTCGCCGGAATATGTGCTCCGGAAAATACGCTGGTTGTAGTCCTTGCGCACAGGTCCGGCACGCAGAATCATATCATCGAAGTTAATCGTGGGGATGACGATTCCCATCACACCGATGCCCACACGGATTCCGTCCGGAGACAGATTGTTGCGCACGACAACCGTTGAATAGAGGGCATGAGGCCTGACTTCAAGCGTATTGTAACGGTGGAAATCCACCATATACTTGTTCTCCTCCAGAGAATCGGGCAAAGTGAAGATGGAGGTGAAGTTCCTGACGGCATCGTCAATTCTGTCACACTTCACTTCATAGTTGGTCTCGATGCACTGTTGGATACTTCCAGTCACCTTGTTGAGCATCTCCCGCTCTGACGGAACCGTCAACAGAGCCACTCCTGCCATGACGGCCATGAAGAGAAGCACTATGATCAGACGCCCGAGACAGCTGTGGGTGAACAGATGGAGAAACGTTTCCTCCTTCTGATAGAGTCCTTTATTCGTTTGCATAGTAGTTAACAATTAGTTGTTTAAGGTTGCCACGGTTATGCCTCCGCATGCCCGCGGTTATCTGTTATGTATCAGATTCATGAACTCCTGACGCGTTTTGGCTTGATTGAAAGCACCGCTAAAGTCACTTGTGGTAGTCACGGAGTTCTGCTTTTCCACACCGCGCATCTGCATACACATGTGTTTCGCCTCAACCACCACCATCACTCCAAGCGGATGGAGCGTCTGCTCTATACACTCCTTTATCTGGAGCGTCATGCGCTCCTGCACCTGCAAACGATGAGAGAAGATGTCTACCACACGGGCTATCTTGCTCAGTCCGGTGATATAGCCGTTAGGGATATATGCCACATGCACCTTACCGTAGAACGGCAGGATGTGATGTTCGCAGAGAGAGAAGAAGTCAATGTCTTTCACTATCACCATCTGGCTGTAGTCTTCCTTGAAAAGAGCGTCGGTGAGCACCTTGTGGGCGTCCATCCCATAGCCGCGTGTAAGCACCTGCATGGCCTTTGCCACGCGCATCGGGGTCTTCTGCAGTCCCTCGCGCTCCGGGTCTTCCCCCAGCAATTCGAGCACACCTCTGTAGTGAGAGGCCAGACGGTCAAGACCGTCACGGTATTCTGTTTCCAGATTCATTTCTTTATAGTTGGTTGTTTCAATATTGTACGCTTATCTTTCCCTTCACGATTGAAGCCTGCGTATATCCCAGTTTTCTTATGGCTTGCAGCATCTGATGGGCCTCTTCGTATGTTCTGTAGTTGCCGACACGGCAAATCCATCGCGGCGAATAAAAATGAACATACACCGGTTCGCCCGGAATAGCAGCCTTTATCTTCTCGCCAATCTGCTCAGCCTTTATCTTGTCCTGTCGCGAATTGCCTCCGGCGAAAGCCTGGACGCGAAATCCCATCACCTTATAGCTATTGCGCATGACCTTCTTCGGGGCGGCAGGAGTATCAGCATCGGCCGTTGCCGTCTTGTCGGGGGCTGCCGACGACGGTTTGGCAGCTGCGGCAACGGCATTCTTTCCGGCCTCAGCCTCCGTCTTGCGATTATCTTCCTGCTCCACGGATTTTTTTACCTGGTTGGCAGTTTCCGAGGCTGACGTTTTAGTTGCTGGCGCTGCGTTACGCTGCGTTGCAGCTGTCGACGGTGCTTTAGGCGCTGTCGTAACAACTTTTGGACCATTGACAAGCGCGCTGATCGCCGCATCCTGATGCACGGTAACGACGCCCTGCCCTCTATGCGGGCGCTGAAGTCGTTCAAGAAAAGTCTGTGCTTCTGCTGTCACAAAGGAGCAGACGGTCAGCAACAGTATGATTACAACTCTATACATTGCTATATTTGGAATAGGGATTCGGAATTTGGAACTTTCGGTTCTTCAAAGAGGCGGAGAAGAACGGGAAACCGGACATTGTCCTGCGTAATAAGGCTCTGACGGAGCCCATTCCGCGGACAAAGTCCCGTATCCCGGACGTCATCCGACGCCTGTTGTTCAGCGTTCTGGGATTCAGAATGCGTCGATGATACCCTTGAAGTCAGCAACCTTCAGTGAAGCGCCGCCGATAAGTCCGCCATCGATGTCGGGCTTTGCGAACAGTTCAGGAGCGTTGCTGGCCTTGCAGCTTCCGCCGTAGAGGATGGTTGTGTCGTCGGCAACCTCTGCGCCATACTTGTCGGCAACCACGCTGCGGATGAACGCATGGATTTCCTCTGCCTGCTCTGCCGTAGCGGTTTTGCCCGTTCCGATTGCCCAGATGGGTTCGTATGCGATGATGATGTTCTTGAACTCCTCTGCCGTGAGATTGAACACACTGCCTTCCAGCTCTGCCTTCACAACCTCGTTCTGCTTGTCGGCCTCACGCTCTTCGAGGCTTTCGCCTATGCAGAAGATAACCTTCAGGCCGTTCTTCAGTGCGAGCAGCACCTTCTCCTTGAGAATTTCGGGTGTCTCACCGTAGTATCCGCGGCGCTCCGAGTGGCCGAGGATAACATACTGTGCACCGGTGCTCTTCACCATTTCAGCCGATACCTCACCTGTGTAGGCTCCCTTTTCCTTGTCTGCACAGTTCTCGGCACCCAGTCCGATAACGTCCTGATTGAGGAACTGGGCGATGCTTGCCAGATGGATGAACGGTGTGCAGATAACCACGCCGCAGTTAGGCTTCTCGGCCGTCAGTGTCTCGTTGAGTTCCTTGGCCAGAGCCACACCCTCCTGGAGGTTCATGTTCATCTTCCAGTTTCCTGCTACAATTTTCTTTCTCATTGTCTTTTAGTTTAAAAAGTTGATATATCTTGTTAGATCGTCTCTTTCTTTTGACCCATTTCGTCCACGCCCACATTCTGTCTGCCAGTACGAGCAACAGCAACGGCAGTGCGAACCACGCCACGACAATCAGCGTCTTCACCGTCGCCGATTTCTCCGGCATGTATCCCAACTCGATACTGTCGAGCGGTCCGTCGAGTTCATATTCGTCAGGAAGCCTGTTGTGGCTCCACTTCCTTATGACCTTTCCGTCCTTGAGGAGCACAAGTCCGGGATTGCTTCTGACGATTGTCTTCAAGGTTATCCCGTCGGTTGTGCAGAATTCATATTCCGCTCCCGTCATTATACGCCATCGTCTGACGCTCTTGTCGGAACTGGCCGTAAGGCAGAAAAAGCCGTAACCGTGGTCTTCGGCGTAGTCACAGACCTGGTTTATCAGGTCGAGACGGCTGTCGTCAGCCTGTTCCAGATATGGCGCTACGAGCAGGAACGTATATCCCGGAGCGGCAAGGATACTGTCGGTGATGTCTTCTCCGTCCTTGCGACGCACAATGGAGAAGTCATGTATCGGCGGGACATAGCCTTCGGCGGTCTGAACCGTACGGCTGTCCACGAACGTCCACGTAGAGTCGGGATAGTCGTCGAGCGTAAACTCGCGCTGCTGACCGTCCTTCTCCATTATGAAAGTTGTTTCGAACTGCGGCATCGGCGCATCCTCGGGTATCTCCATTCCGGCCCTTATGTCGGCTCCCACGCGGTAAGGCCGGAAGTCGAACAGTGGCAAATCGTAGAGCGACCATGCCTCAAGGACGAGGATGAACACGGCGGCATAGTTGGTAACAATCCACCGGTTGCTCCGGCTTATGACTCGGGTCATGCCCATCGGCCGTCGGACCACCGCCACTGCAGCCAGAAGAAGCACGACGTTTTTCCAGAACGTCTGCCAGTTGGTCAGCGTCACGGCTTCACCGAAACATCCGCAATCGCTTATGGGGTCGGTCAGGGCAAGCCACAACGTCAGTGACGTCATCAAAGACATTACCACAAGCATGAGCCGCGAAGTGCGACGGCGGCGTATGGCGAACAGCATGCACACGCCGAGCCAGAACTCTACAGCCGACAAGGCGACTGAAGCGCCGAGCGTAAGCAGGTCGGCTGCGTATGCCTGCAGGCCCCATGCCTCGAGATAGTCTTCTATCTTATATTGCGTCCCCTGCGGATCGATGGCCTTGACAAATCCCGATAGCGTGAAAGTCAGGCCGAGGAGCAGGCGACAGAAGTCTATCTTCAGGTCGGAGAGTCCTTTAAGGACAGAGTGAAGAGTGAAGAGTGAAGAGGCATGACTACCTTTGTTGGCGGTCTTTTTTCCCGTCTCACTATCCCCTGCATCACACGATTTGCCTGTCGTCACGCCCTGAGGAGTACCGGCAGACAGACATTCGCCGTTGTTACGTTCCGCTTCTTTGTTTGCCATAAGATTTGGTTTCCGCCCGGATGTGCGGCAATATGATTGCCGCCGCGGCCGTCCACCTTCTACATTAATATATAATTAGGATACATAAGCGCTCCGATTTCTGACCGTGCGGAGCCTATGTCCGAAATAAAGTCATCCCTTAGAAGTAATCATACCTCTCCGTTCATCGCTCTGAACTCTGAACCGAGTCACGCTCTTCCAGCTTTATCACTCCGAACACGGCATAGTTGATGATGTCCATATAGTTCGACTCGATTCCCTCGCTGACAAGCGTCTCGCCCTGCAGGTTCTCGATTTCCTTGACGCGCTCGATTTTGGTCAGGATGAAGTCTGTATAACTGCTCACACGCATGGAGCGCCACGCCTCATCATAGTCATGGTTCTTCCGTTTCATCAGTTCCAAAGCCTCACGCGCATGACAGTCGTAGAGTTCTGTGGCCTTCTCGTTGGATATATCCACCGTATCGGCAAAGCCAAGCTCCATCTGTATCAGTCCTACGATACCATAGTTGATGAGTGCCACAAACTCCGGCTTGATACCCTCGTCGACCATAGCTTCACCTTTCAGTTCAAGCGAGCGTATGCGCTTGGCCTTGATGAAGAGCTGGTCGGTCAGTGACGATGGGCGCAGGATGCGCCACGATGCCTTATAGTCGTGCAGTTTCTTTACGAACAGAGCCCGACATGCGGCCATGGTCTGCTCAAACTGTTCATTGGTTGAAAGATGGTTCATATCCGATATATTCGCTGCCACACCCGTTCCGTAGTCTCTACTCCCGCGGTATAACCGCCATGGATTGCGGGCGGGGCTTTCCTGTTATGCGCTGCAAAATTAAGAATTTATTACGAGAACACCAAAAATACGCATTCCATTCACTTGTAAAATCCCTTCCTTCCGTCTCACCGCTCTTCCTTCTGACGCTTGTGGATATACTTTATCTTAGCGCACTGCATGTCGAATCTCACTTGCAGCGAGTCCAGTTTCATTTTAGTCAGCGTCAGTGTCTGCAACTGTTCTGCCGTAGCGTTGAGCTCCGAACGCCGTTTCTCCACCTCGTGTTTGATGTACTCATAGTCTCGTCGTGCCACCTGAAGAAGCCTGTCGGTCCGTTCAAGGTCTTCCTGCGCCTGCTTGAGCGAGATGTTCTGATAGAGCACAAGCGCCCTACGGCGCACATCAACGGCATTGGGGTATATCTTGCGCAACGAGTCTATCGAGGCCAACGCCATGTCATAGTGGCCATGTTCAAAGTCAAAATCGGCCTGCCGAAGCAATTCTTCAGCCTTCTGCTGCGCACCACCGCCACAAGAGGCCATCAGCGTTGCCGCAATAAATAATATGATAGAAAGTCTTAACTTGCTCATAAACTACACTTAATTGAAATAAACTGTGGTACAAATAACATCGCATCTGCACACGACAGAACATGCCATCAGTCATGATAACGACCGAACGACACATTTTATTCCGCAAATTTAAGCATCTTTTTCGAAACGGCCATATTATTACAACAATTTAACGTGGCAACAACCGTTTGTGCCATACAGCACAACAGCCACACTCCACAGACGACCGCCGTTATAGAGGGTCTGTGACGAGCCGGGAATGGGGAAATGGAATGAGGAGATGAAATGGGAAAATGGAATGGGGAGATGCGGATGGAAGATGTCACTATATAACGCCTCTACATGCGCTTGACATCTACATTTACGCCACTACAGGCAAAAACGAGGTTATACCCCTACCGACACCCACCCCAATTCCCTTCATCCTCTCTGTTTCCTTCCCCTCTTTGGTGGAGGCCGGGAGGAGCTTTTGGTGAGGGGCTACTGGCTTTTTTTCATACAACTTTCACCTTTCTTAAACTTTTTGTGTAATTTTGCAGCCCAAATTCAGATACACCCAGAGAAAAAAAAATGAAGATTTATTCTGACGAAGAACTGGCGGAGATACTCGACAAAGAAATCTTCCGCCAGATATCGACGGTAGCCGACAACCTCGGTGTGGAATGCTATGTCGTTGGCGGATACGTACGCGACATCTTCCTCCAACGCCCATCGAACGACATTGACGTTGTCGTCGTGGGCAGCGGCATCAGAGTGGCCTCCGAGCTGAAACAGACTCTCGGACGCAAGGCCCACCTTTCCGTGTTCCGCAACTTCGGCACGGCACAAGTCAAATTCGGCAACACGGAAGTGGAGTTTGTTGGAGCACGCCGCGAGAGCTACAGCCACGACTCACGCAAGCCCGTCGTCGAAGACGGCACGCTGGAAGACGATCAAAACCGCCGCGACTTCACCATCAACGCCATGGCCATCTGTCTGAACAACAACCGTTTCGGCGAGCTTGTAGACCCATTCGACGGCATCTATGACCTCGAAGACGGAATCATCTGCACCCCGCTCGACCCCGACGTCACCTTCTCTGACGACCCGCTGCGCATGCTGCGCTGCATACGCTTCGCCACTCAGCTCAACTTCAAGATTGAAGACGAAACCTTCGCCGCTCTCGAACGCAACGCCGACCGCATCAAAATCATCAGCGGCGAGCGCATAAAGGATGAGCTCAACAAAATAATGCTCACCCCCACCCCGAGCCGCGGCTTCGTCGATCTGCAGCGTTCGGGACTGCTCAACCTGATCATGCCCGAACTGGCTGCACTCGACATCGTCGAAACGCGCAACGGACGGGCACACAAGAACAATTTCTACCACACACTGGAGGTGCTCGACAACATATGCCGCCGTACGGACTCACTGTGGCTCCGCTGGGCCGCACTGCTCCACGACATAGGAAAAACACGCTCAAAGCGATGGGACAACGCCGCTGGATGGACCTTCCACAATCACAATTTCATAGGCGCAAAGATGGTTCCCCCGCTCTTCCGCAGACTTATGCTACCGATGGACGCCAAGATGAAATATGTCCAGAAACTGGTTGATCTCCACATGCGCCCGATCGTGATTGCCGACGAGGTTGTTACAGACAGTGCCGTGAGAAGACTCATGAATGATGCCGGCGACGACATCGACGACCTCATGACACTCTGCGAGGCCGACATAACAAGCAAAAACCAAATTCGCAAGAAGTGTTTTCTGGAGAATTTCCGCATAGTCCGCGAAAAGCTGACCGACCTGAAGGAAAAAGACTACAAGCGGCTGCTACAGCCGTGCATTGACGGCAACGAGATCATGGAAATGTTCCATCTGTCACCGTGCCGCGAGGTTGGAACGCTCAAACAGACCCTCAAGGACGCCGTTCTCGACAACCGGGTTCCCAACGAACGAGAACAACTCATGAATCTGCTCATGAAAAAGGCAAAGGAAATGGGACTGACTTCTTCTTTTTAGGAGTTGAATGGAGTTATCGCTCCTTGCGGAAGTTCCGGAAATTAAAGACGTATGCAGACATAAAGTTATCCGCTTATCATACAACAAAAGCATTGTCTTTTATTCCCGGAACTTCCGCAAGGAGCGATAATTCATTTAAATCCTTTAAATCTTGAGCCTCTTAAAAATAAATATTCTTAAATATTGACCGTTGACTATTGCCATTTTATAATATTATGGTACATTTGCACGCTGAAAACCGAAACAGTGGCAACAAGTTTTCTATATCGGTACACAAATCAGATTATCAACAGAACAGTTAATATTAATAGGTATGAAACAGAAAAAGATGTTTTTCATTACGGCAATAGCCGCTGCAGTGCTTGCCTCATGTGGCGGCGGAAGCCAAGGTAAGCCCAACTTTGGCGACAACGAATTTGCCGTAAGAACAGTGCAGACACAAAACGCAGAGTTACAGACGACTTATCCTGCGACAATCAAAGGTGTACAAGACGTGGAAATACGTCCGAAAATCGCCGGATTCATTACGAAAATAAATGTGAAGGAAGGCCAGAGAGTACGCAAGGGTCAGGTTCTCTTCGTCATAGACAACGTCACATACGAGGCTGCCGCACGTCAGGCAAAGGCCGCTGTCAATTCAGCAAAAGCACAGCTGAACACATCAAAACTGACATACGAAAACAGCAAGAAACTGTACGACAACAAAGTAATCGGAGACTTTGAGCTTCAGTCGGCACAGAACACATTCGAATCGGCAAAAGCCGCTCTGGCACAGGCCGAGGCAAACTACGTGTCAGCCAAGCAGAATCTCGATTTCTGCTACGTGACCAGCCCCGCCGACGGTGTTGTCGGCGAGCTGCCCTATAAGGTTGGCGCTCTCGTAAGCTCGTCAAACCAGCAACCGCTGACGACCGTATCTGACAATAAGACCATGCAAGTCTACTTCTCGCTGACGGAGAAAGAGATGATGAACCTCTCCCACGCAGACGGCAGTATGGAAGCTGCAGTTAAGGACTTCCCTCCTGTCAAACTACAACTGGCTGACGGAAGCCTCTATGGCACCGAGGGCCATGTGGCCGCAGTGAGCGGAGTTATCAACGCCACAACCGGTACGGTTCAGGTGCGCGCCGATTTCGATAACCCCGGACAGCGGCTCAAGAGCGGCGCTTCCGGCTCAATCATCATCCCGATGAGCGCTCAGAACGCTATCGTAGTTCCGCAGTCTGCCGTAATGCAGGTGCAGGACAAGTATTTCGTCTATATCGTAGGAAAGGACAACAAGGTCAAGTATAGCCCCGTGACAATCAACCCCGAGAACGACGGAAATAACTATATCGTAGAGAGCGGACTGAAGAACGGCGAGACCATCGTAGTCTATGGCGTTACCGCACTCAGCGACGGAACGGAAATCAAACAGCTCTCAGAAGCCCAATATGCCGAGAAGCTGGAGAAAGCCGAAAAACTCGGCGAAGCACAGGGCGACCTGAGCGAGTTCAAGAAAGCAATGGGAAAGTAATTTAAGTTTTTGACAGACAATGAAATTAGATAGATTTATCGAACGCCCGGTGCTGTCTACGGTGATTTCCATCCTGACAGTCATCCTGGGTTTCATCGGACTGGTGTCACTGCCAATCGAGCAGTATCCTGACATCGCTCCGCCAACGGTTATGGTAAGAGCATCCTATAGCGGTGCGAACGCCGAAACCGTGTTGAACTCCGTGATTGCCCCGCTTGAGGAGCAGATCAACGGTGTGGAAGGCATGACATACATGACCTCGTCAGCCACCAACGACGGTTCGGCCTCAATCACTGTGTACTTCAAACAAGGCGCCAATGCCGACATGGCTCAGGTCAACGTACAGAACCGCGTGTCGCAGGCATCGGCATTGCTGCCGGCCGAGGTTACACGCGCCGGTGTGCAGGTGATGAAGCGCCAGAACAGTAACGTGCTAATCTTTGCCCTCACCGGTGATCCGAAGATTTACGACAACCAGTTCATCGGTAACTACGCCGACATCAACATCATCCCGGCCATCAAACGTGTGAACGGTGTGGGTGAGTGTCAGGCCATGGGTCTTCAGTCATACACCATGCGTCTGTGGCTCGACCCGGTGAAGATGAAGAACCACAACCTCATACCGAACGACATCACCGGCGTCCTGGCCCAGCAGAACATCGAGGCCGCTCCTGGTAAATTCGGAGAACAGACCAATAATCAATACGAATATACCATCCGCTATAAGGGACGTCTGAAGACTCCGGAGGAGTTCGCCGACATGATTATCACGAGCGACAACGACGGACAGACCGTACGCGTGAAAGACGTGGCCAAAGTTGAGCTCGGTGGTCTCTACTATTCGTTCAAACAGGCTGTAGACGGCGAATCATCAATCATGATGATGGTGACGCAGACCGCCGGAAGTAACGCTACTCAGATTGCAGAAGACGTTAAAGCCGTATTGGCAGAAGCGGAGAAATCCATGCCGCCGGGAGTGCATGTAAAGATAATGCAGGACGTTACAGAGTTCCTTGACGCTTCTATCCATGAGCTTATAAAGACGCTCATCGAAGCCTTCATACTCGTGTTCTTAGTGGTTTACATATTCCTGCAGGACTTCCGTTCGACACTCATTCCGCTTATCGCCGTACCGGTGTCGTTGGTCGGAACGTTCTTCTTCCTCTACGTGTTCGGCTTCTCGCTCAACCTTCTTACGCTGGCCGCCCTCGTGCTTGCCATCGCTATTGTGGTGGACGACGCCATTGTGGTGGTCGAGGCCGTCCATGCCAAGCTCGATTTGGGCTACAAGAACACTGTAACGGCTTCTAAAGATGCCATGAACGAGATTTCGGGAGCCATCATCTCCATCACCCTCGTGATGTCGGCCGTGTTCATCCCCGTGTCATTCCTTGGCGGTACGAGCGGAACATTCTATCGCGAGTTCGGTGTGACCATGGCCATCTCCATCGTCATCTCGGCCCTCAACGCCCTTACGCTGTCACCGGCCCTCTGCGCCATCCTGCTGAAGCCGCACAACGCTGACGGTACAGAGCGGAAGATGTCAAGGATTGACCGTTTCCACGCAGCTTTCAACGCATCCTACAACAAGATGCAGAAGAAATACCAGAACGGTGTACGCCGCATCGTCGAGCGTCCTATCATAGCCATTGCCGCTGTCATTATCGGTATCGCCGGAATGGGACTGCTCATGGCCAACACACGTACAGGTCTTGTGCCTGACGAGGATACCGGTACGCTCTTCGTAACTGTAGCCACGGCTCCTGGTACAGGTCTTGAGAAGACCGACGAGGTGATGAACCGTGTTGACAAAATGCTGAAGTCGAATCCTGCCGTGCAGAGCACACTGCGTATCACCGGATATAGCTTCATCGGAGGCCAGGGTTCAAATCAGGGTACATTCATCGTCAAGCTGAAGAGCTTCGAGGAGCGCAACGGTGCCGAAGGACCTCTTAAGTTTATCGGTGTCCACAACCTCGGTTCAAATATGGTGCTCGGTATGATTTACAAGCAGACCGCCACCATCAAGGACGCCCAGATTCTGGCCTTCCAGCCACCTATGGTACAGGGATTCTCCGCAACCAACGGTCTGACATTCTCTATGCAGGACCGCACCGGCGGTGACGTGAACAAGTTCTTCGATGTTACTCAGAAGTTCCTCGGAGAGCTCAACAAGCGTCCTGAGGTTACAAGTGCGATGACTACCTACAATACCAAATATCCACAGTTTATGATGGATGTGGATGTGGCCAAGTGTAAGCAGAGCGGCATCGACCCGTCTGTTGTGCTTTCAACGATGCAGGGCTATTTCGGAGGTCTCTATGTCTCTAACTTCAATAGCTACGGTAAGCTCTATCGCGTAATGGTTCAGGCTGCATACGAATTCCGCGGCGACCTGAAGAGCCTCGACAACATATACGTACGCACGGCCAACGGCATGAGTCCGATAAAGGAATATGTCAACCTGACGAAGATTTACGCTCCGCAGGAGATTGACCGCTTCAACCTATTCACATCAATCAACGTGAACGCCTCTCCAGCCGAAGGCTATTCTACCGGTGACGTGATTAAGGCGATGGAGGAAGTTGCCGCTACGAGTCTGCCCGACGGATACTCATACGAGTTCTCCGGTCTGACACGTTCGGAGCAGGAGTCAAGCAACTCAACGGCAATCATCTTCGTGCTCTGTCTGACGTTCGTCTACCTGATTCTGTCGGCACAGTATGAAAGCTACCTCCTGCCGCTGTCCGTAATCCTTTCGATTCCGTTCGGTCTGGCCGGCGCGTTCCTCTTCACAAACTTGTTTGGAAAGCAGAACGACATCTACATGCAGATTGCACTCATCATGCTTATCGGACTTTTGGCGAAGAACGCCATCCTTATCGTTGAGTTCGCGTTGGAGCGCCGCCGTACGGGTATGGCCATATCATGGTCGGCTGTGCTTGGTGCCGCTGCCCGTCTGCGCCCGATTCTGATGACATCACTGGCCATGATCATCGGTCTGTTGCCCTTGCTCATACCAATGGGTGTAGGTTACAATGGAAACATGACTTTGGGTGCTGCCGCTGTTGGCGGTATGCTCATCGGTATGCTCTGCCAGATTATGGTCGTTCCGGCTCTCTTCTTCATCTTCCAGAAGATTCAGGAGAAGATCAAGCCGCTGGCATTTGATGACGACAGCGCACAAGTAGATACAGAGCTGATGCAGTACACACGTCCTGTTGAATTGCAAAAATAATGAAGACTGATATATGAAGAAACTGATTATGATAACGTCCGCATCGCTGCTTCTCGGCAGCTGCGGACTCTACAACAAATACGAGCGTCCGGAAGACGTCAACACCAAGGGTCTGGTGCGTGACGTCACTTCGCTCACCGACACGCTGGCCGTCAGCGACACTACGAGCTTCGGCAATCTGCCCTGGCGCAGCGTCTTCACCGATCCGCAGCTCCAGACGCTCATCGAGACCGGACTGGCCAACAATCCGGACATGCTCAACGCCGCGCTCAACGTGAAGATGGTCAAGGCACAGCTGCTGGCTGCCAAGCTGGCATTTGTTCCGTCGTTCACATTCTCACCGCAGGGAACACTATCCTCTTGGGACGGCCACACGCCCTCAAAGACCTACTCTCTTCCGGTGACGGCAAGCTGGAGTTTCGACCTCTTCGGCAATCTCCTCTCACAGAAGCGCAGCGCACAGGTAGCACTGATAGCCACACAGGACTATCAGATGGCTGTACAGAGCAACATCATCAGCGGAATAGCCAATATGTACTACACACTTCTGATGCTTGACCGTCAGTTGGAGATAGTAACAAAGATGGAAGGTCTGACCAAGAACACATGGGACATGATGAAATTGCAGATGGATCTCGGACGCGCCCGTTCGACAAGCGTTCAGAGCGCCGAGGCCAACTACTATTCAGTCCAGGCACAGGCCGTCGACCTGAAGCGCCAGATCCGCGAGGTCGAGAATTCCCTCTCGCTGCTGCTCGGCCAGCCAGCGCAGACCATCGCCCGCAGCAGCCTCGACGCCCAGTCGCTGCCCACGGAGCTGAGCACAGGTGTTGCCATCCAGATGCTCAACAACCGTCCGGATGTCCACGCAGCCGAAATGAAGCTTGCACAGTGCTTCTATGACACAGAGACAGCTCGCAGCCGCTTCTATCCGAACATCACCATAAGCGGCACGGGAGCCTACACCAACAGCAGTGGTATGGGCATCGTCAATCCCGGCAAGTGGCTTCTCTCGGCCGTCGGCAGTCTCGTCCAGCCGATATTCCAGCGCGGCCAGCTCATTGCCGGACTGAAGGTTGCCAAGGCCCAGCAGGAGCAGGCATACAACGACTGGCAGAACGCAATACTCAAAGCCGGCAGCGAAGTCAGCAACGCCCTCGTTCAGTATAATTCGGCCGACGAGAAATCGAGACTCGAAGCCCGTCAGGTGGAAGTTCTGACTAAGAACGTAGAAGATACCAAGCAGCTGTACACAAGCAGCGGAAGCACCTATCTCGAAGTTATCGCCGCACAGACGAGCCTCCTCAACGCAGAGCTCTCAAAGGCTGCCGACGACTTCAGCAAGATGCAGGCCGTGGTCAGCCTCTACAGCGCGCTCGGCGGAGGAAGAAACTAAAGAGTGGTAGATGTCAGATGGTAGACGTCATTTTACCATCTGACATTTAACATCCGACATCTATCACCCGACATTTACCATCTAACATCCAAAGACTTATGATAAGCGAAAAAGCAGAAATCAGCCCGAAAGCGAAGATTGGCAAGAACGTCACCATCTATCCTTTCGCATATATAGAAGACGATGTGGAAATCGGTGACAACTGTGTCATCTTTCCATACGTAAGTATCATGAAGGGTACGCGCTTAGGCAAGAACAACAAGGTGTTTCAGAACACCGTGCTCGGCGCCATGCCCCAGGATTTTTACTACAAGGGCGACGATACTTCGCTGATAATCGGCGACGACAACACTATCCGTGAGAATGTCGTCATCAACCGTGCCACGTTCAGCAACGGCCAGACCGTCATCGGCAACCGCAACTTCCTCATGGAGGGTGTTCACATCTCCCATGACACGAAAATCACCGACGCCTGCGTCTTCGGCTATGGCGTCAAGATTGCCGGCGACTGTGAAATCAGCAACCGTGTCATCCTTTCGTCCAGCGTCATCATCAATCCGAAGGTTCGTATCGGAACATCGGTCATGGTGTCCAGCGGCTGCCGAATCAGCAAGGACATTCCTCCGTATATCGTTGCTTGCGGCAACCCTGTGCAGTACGGCGGCATCAACAAGATGACTCTTGTCAACCACAATGTGAGCGAGAAGATACAAGGCCACATCGCCAATGCCTACCGTCTCGTCTTCCACGGCCAGACTTCCGTCTTCGATGCCATCAAGCAGATTGAACAGCAGGTGCCCGACGGCCAGGAAGTCCGCACGATAATCGAATTCATGAAGGCCACCCAGCGCGGTATCATCGGCAAGATGTAAGCGTAGGCACACCACTCCACGACATAGCGGCGCAGATTACGCCGGTCACACGGAACCCACACTGTTCCATAAAGACCGGCGCAATCTGCGCCGCGTTTCTTTTATATACATTATGCCGACAAAGACCATCATCTCACCAGGCAAAAACAAGACTATATCCCTACCATAAACGAAACGACAAAAGAACACTATTTGGCGCAAAAAGCGAAATCAATATGACGCCGTGCACGCTATTCCAGCCGCCACAACTCTGTCACGGATGGCGTCGAGTTCCTCGTGCGTAGCCTTACGCAGTCCATGGTCAGGCGTTTCGCGGTCTATGGTATATATCATGACGCTTTGCGGGCGTATCTCTTCAACGGCCTTTAGCCACGGACCGACATATTCCTCACCAGTGTTCGTGACGTCGCGTCCGTCGGCCGACACGCCCCGCATGAACATTGTCTGTATGATGGCATGGCCACGGAAAGCGCGCAGCTGTTCCACCACACTATCAACAGAATAGGCACCCGTCGGTCGGTCGACGCTACGGATATAATCCTCGTTGACAGTGTCCAGCTTCAGGATATTGTTGTCCACCCGCATCAGCGCATCGTGGACGTCGGAGCGGTGGAGTTGTGTCGCGTTACTGAGAACGGATATGCGCGCCTCGGGAAAATAGCGGTTGCGCAGGCGGATGGTATCGTCGATAATGTCTGCGAAACGGGGGTGGACGGTCGGTTCGCCATTTCCGGCAAATGTCAGCACATCAGGGGCGGGGCCGTTGGCTTTCATGTCGATCAGGCGGGCCTCAAGCGCCACGGCAACCTCGTCGCGGGTGGGCAACGTACGCGTTGGACGGTGGTCGCGATTGAATCCGCACTCACAGTAGATGCAGTCGAACGTGCAGACCTTGCCGTCTTCAGGAAGCAGGTTGATGCCCAGTGAAACGCCCAGACGGCGGCTGTGTACGGGGCCGAAGATGGGCGAAGGATAGATTACTGTACTCATTGTCGTATTGTTTTGTGAGCCAAAAGTACATAAAAACTCTGATATATCCGGCTCTCGGCCTGTTAAAAACAGATATTAAGAAGGATGTTTCAAAACAAGTCCCTACCGTGAACGTGTGCTGTCTGACATCCTTTCAATGAAACAACTCTACTAAAGAGTATTGTCTTTCGCTCTGCCTTTGACGCTTGCAAGACAAGAACTCCTGAGCGACCGCATGGAGCGATAATCCCTTTTACTCCCCCCAACTTCCAAGAATAAAAGAACTACTCAACTACCGCGACATGTATAACGTTTTCTGTAATCACCATGGAGATGCACCTCTTTGCCGGGATGCACTTCGATGTATCGGTTCCATCTATTCCGATAAACAACATTCGGGATGCACCAGGGTGCATCCCGAAAAGGAACTGAATTTCAGTCAGCCAAATAGCTGAGTAGTTACAGAATAAAAATAAGCGGTTAATACATGTTAAATAAACGGCGCGGTATTGGTTTTTTTGTTACTTTTGCAACAACTTAGGTGTATTACATCTCAACAGAATGGGAAAAAAACGAAAAAAAGCCCGCAGCCGCACCGGACTGCAGGTTGTCACATTATGTATAAGCACCACGCTGGTGCTCATTCTTCTGGGCATGATGGTGTTCTCCATGCTCACCGCCCACAATCTCTCGACCTACGTCCGTGAGAACCTGACGGTCACGGTCATGCTCGGTGATAAAGTCACCGACAACCAAGCCCGAATATTCTGCCGCGATCTCTACCGCCGACCCTACACGCGCCACGTGAGCTACATCAGCCGCGAACAGGCCAAAATTGAACAGAGCGCGGCCATGGGGTCTGACCCGTCGGAGTTTCTTGGGTTCAATCCCTTTGTGGCCACGCTCGAAATCCGTATGGTTGCCGACTATGCCAACTGCGACTCGTTGAAATGGGTTTCCGCCGAACTGAAAAAACATGCCGAAGTGACTGACGTGGCCTATCAGGAAGACCTCATGGACAAGGTGAACAGCAATCTGCGCAAACTCGGCATGATTCTCCTCGTCCTGGCCGCACTGCTGACATTTGTGTCTTTCTCGCTAATCAGCAACAGCGTCCGGCTGAGCATCTATTCCCGCCGGTTCACCATCCACACGATGAAGCTCGTTGGAGCCTCATGGGGATTCATACGCAGGCCTTTTCTCCGCCGCGCCATCGGCATTGGCATCATTGCGGCCGCTCTTGCTTGCGGGGCATTGGGCGGAGGTGTCTACGCACTCTATACCTACGAACCCGGCATCCTGACCGTCATAACGTGGCGCGAACTCGCCATCACCGGCACCGCCGTGTTGCTCTTCGGAATCGTCATCACCACTGTCTGCGCATGGCTCTCGGTCAACAAGTTCTTGCGCATGACCGCCGGCGAGCTATATAAAATCTGAAAAGCCGCCGCGCTATCCCATCTCCCGAACAATATATAAACAAGCATTTCTATATATAAATTATGGACAAGAGAAACTTCGCTTTCGACCGCACCAACTTCATCATCCTTGCCATCGGCATGGCGGTCGTTGTCATCGGTTTTATCCTCATGAGCGGTCCCGGCTCAACCGACACAACCTACAATCCGGACATCTTCAGCGCACGCCGCATCAAAGTAGCCCCGATGGTATGTCTCGCCGGTTTCGTATCAATAGTCTACGCCATCGTGCGCCGTCCCAAGGACACGGGCACAGTGGCTGCCGCTGACAACGACGAAACAGAAAAGGAGGCTCAGGCATGAGTTGGTTTGAAGCACTCATACTCGGCCTCGTCCAGGGACTGACGGAATATCTTCCCGTCAGCAGCAGCGGCCATCTGACCATCGGAGCGGCCCTTTTCGGAATCGACGGAGCCGACAATCTGACGTTCACAGTGCTCGTCCACGTAGCCACGGTGATGAGCACGCTCGTCGTCCTGTGGAGCGAGATTGACTGGATCTTCCGCGGACTGTTCCGCTTCAAGCTAAACGACGAGACACGTTATGCCATCAATATCGCCGTTTCGATGATTCCTATCGGCATCGTGGGCGTCTTCTTCAAGGACAAGGTGGAGGAAATATTCGGTTCCGGACTGCTCATCGTTGGCTGCATGCTCCTCGTGACCGCCGCCCTGCTGACGTTCTCCTACTATGCCAAGCCACGCCAGAAGAGCAGGATTAGCCTGCGCGACGCTTTCATAATCGGTCTTGCACAGGCCTGTGCCGTCATGCCGGGACTTTCCCGTTCTGGAAGCACCATCGCCACCGGACTTCTCCTTGGAAACAGAAAGGAAAATCTGGCCCAGTTCTCTTTCCTGATGGTCATCCCGCCGATACTCGGCGAGGCTCTGCTCGACGTCCTCAAAGCCGTCAAGGGAGAAGAGGCATTCGGCGGAATTGACACCCTGCCGCTCGTGGTTGGCTTCATCGCCGCATTCCTTTCGGGCTGTCTGGCCTGCAAGTGGATGATAAGCATCGTCAAGCGGGGCAAGCTCATCTACTTCGGCATCTACTGTGCCGTGGCCGGAGCAGTTACCATAGCCATGTCGTTGATACAATAATCCGCAGCCGATGAACTTCACCGAAGGAGAAATCATATACATCGACAAGCCATACGGCATGTCCAGTTTCGGAGCGCTGGCACGTGTGCGCACGCTCATTTCGCGCCGCCTCGGAGTCAAACGTGTGAAAATCGGCCATGCCGGAACACTGGACCCGCTGGCAACAGGTGTGCTAATCCTCTGTACCGGACGGAAAACGAAGGAGATTGAGACGCTGCAATATCAGACAAAGGAATATACAGCAACGCTACAGCTCGGTGCTACGACGCCCAGCTACGACCGCGAACATACCGTCGACTACACCTACCCGACGAGTCATATCACACGCGAACTGATCCTCGCCACACTCCCACGCTTCATAGGGGATATTCAGCAGGTGCCGCCGGAATACTCGGCCGTAAAGGTTGACGGCAAGCGCGCCTATAAGTTGAAACGTAAGGGAGAGGAAGTGGAGTTGAAAGCCAAGACCCTCCGGATTGACGAAATTGAGCTGACGGACTTCGACCCACGGCTCATGCAAATGTCCATACGCGTCGTCTGCGGCAAGGGTACCTACATCAGGGCACTGGCACGCGATCTCGGCGAGGCACTCGGAAGCGGAGCTTTCCTGACCTGTCTGCGCCGCACGAGGGTCGGCGATGTCAGCGTTGACCGCTGTCTGACGCTTGACAGCTTCCCCGAGTGGCTTGAAGCGCAGCCCTTCGAAGAGCCGACGGATGAACAGCGGGCGAAGAATTGACTTTATTTACAAGAACAACCAATAAGAAAGGAGAATATTTAGAATATGAAACTGTCACAATTCAAGTTTAAGCTGCCGGAATCACAACTGGCATTGGAACCGCCGTTCCGTGCATTCGACAACGAGGACGGCACGATAGAAAAAGTGTACAACCGTGACGCATGTCGCCTGATGGTCATCCACCGCAAGAGCCAGACCATCGAAATGTGCAAGAAAGATGCCGACGGCAACGACATGACCGACGCCGACGGAAATCCCATATATCTCGGTTTCCGCGACATCGTAGGCTATTTCGACGAGGGCGACACGTTCATATTCAATGACACGAAGGTCTTCCCTGCACGGCTCTACGGCACGAAGGAAAAGACGGACGCAAAGATTGAGGTATTCCTGCTGCGCGAACTCAACGAAGAACTACGCCTTTGGGACGTTCTCGTGGAGCCGGCCCGCAAGATCCGTATCGGCAACAAGCTGTTCTTCGACGAAGACGGGCCTATGGTGGCCGAGGTCATCGACAACACCACAAGCCGCGGCCGTACGCTGCGTTTCCTCTACGACTGTCCCCATGATGAGTTCAAACGCGAGCTCTTCGCTCTCGGAGAGGCTCCGCTGCCACGCTATATCATCGACCGCCGACCGGCCAATGAGGACGACACGGACAACTTCCAGACCATCTACGCCCGCAACGAGGGTGCCGTGACGGCTCCCGCCTCGGGTCTCCACTTCAGCCGCGAGCTGCTCAAGATGATGGAAATCCGCGGTATCAACTTCTCCTACATCACCGTCCACTGCGGCCTGGGCAGCTTCGACCCCATTGAGGTTGAGGACCTGACGAAACATAAGATGAGTTCGGAACAGATGCACATCGACGCCGAGGCCTGCCGTATCGTGAACGAGGCCAAAACCGACGGCCACCGCGTATGCGCCGTCGGAGTGAGCACGGCACGCGCCACGGAAACTGCCGTAGGCACAGACGGACTGCTGAAGGAATATGAAGGCTGGACAAACAAGTTTATCTTCCCGCCCTACGAGTTCGGAATGGCAAACAGTCTGATCACCAATTTCTATCATCCGGAATCCACCATGCTCATGACAACAGCCGCATTCGGTGGCTACGACATCGTCATGGAGGCCTACAACAAAGCTGTAGAGAACGGCTACCGCTTCGGATGCTACGGCGACGCGCTGCTCATTCTCAATGACTGATTCAAAAACGATGTGAACGAATGCCCTGCCGGATGACGACTGAAGCATGATCAAAACAAAGCGAATGCCCTGCCGGACGACGAATGAAGCATGATTGAAAACAAAGCGGATGTCATTCGGAAGTACGACTGAAGCATGATCAAAACAAAGCGGATGCCCTGCCGGACGACGAATGAAGCATGATTGAAAACAAAGCGGATGTCATTCG
>CAMVUM010000019.1 GCA_947170725.1 uncultured Prevotella sp. | reverse complement strand
TAAGAAGAAACATACATAAGGTATTCTCTATGTTCTTGCACAAAGCCCAAACATTCATCTACATATTTTTCAACTACTTTTTCCATTGTATATCTTGTTTTTAATTCGCTACTAATGGTTAGCAGGGAACGGCTTGCCGTTACCCTGCTTCGTTAACATCATATTGTACGCATTATTCAGCTTCGTTTGGGTTACCGACCTGTCTTTTCTCTACGACCCGAACAAGCTGATATTTGTATATGCTACCGTCTGCTGGTGGATTTGCCAAAGTTGTCTTATTGACACGCAAATCGTATTCATAGCCTTTCTCATATTCGAAGCCCTGAATACCGCAGAATGCCAAAGGACGATATTCATCCTCTCCCTGCTCCTTGACGAGCATACATTCTATCGGAAATTCTCCTTCCGAATCAAATAAATCATACATAATTCCAGTTTCAGAAGAAACATACATCGTTACTTCTTTTGTGATGTCCTTTGGCTCATCTTCATTCATGCAAGCTGTCAGCCCCAATATGGTAACAAAGGCTATCAGCAGCGTTCTTAAATAAATTTTCGTTCTCATACTTATTAGTGTTATTGATGTTAATGGGCGGCAGCTTGCCGCCGTTAGGTGGCACAGGTGCTTGTTAGCTGCTTGTTACACTATACTTCCTCTTTTATAATCAGTTATGGAATGCCCTAATTGAGTTATTAATTCTTGAACAGTTAATCGTTTGTCCATTATTTGTTGAAGTTCATTATTAGTTACACCAACCAATTGGACAAATTGGAGTTTTCCATTTGGGGTTGTAATTTCTCCAGCTTCATCAAGAATGGTAACGAAACCTGTTAATTCAGACAATCCTTCTGAGTCAATTCCATTCGTTTGACCAGTATAGATATATTCAAAAGGTTGGAATATAGAACCATTTGAGAACGTTTCTCCTGCCAAGGATTGTAAGATGCCACAAACACATTCTAACTCATTTTGGACATTGTTCAAAGACGATTTTTTTAGTTTCAAAGTAAATTCAAAACCGTAACCGCTATATTCCTTATCTTCGGATTCTTTTTCATAAAGTTCAGACAATCCGTAAGATACAAAATGGAAGAAATCGTCACTTTCATACACATTTATATTATCTAACGGATCTCCTCCAAATCTGTATGAAAACAATGGAGCGAAATGTAGTGGTTCCATTTGCTTTGGATATAGTTTTAGGAATGTGTCTGTTATTGCATTCCATCCTGTCATGTTTTTTTCTTCTTCCATACTACTTTTATTTTTTGTTTTGCAGCTAATGGCTAAGCGGGGAACACTGTCAAGCGTTATCACGCTTCGTTATCTATATTTTCAACTGAATCAGAATGGAATTTTAGAAGCATAAGCCGCATAATATTTTCCTTATCTTCCCAATATTCCTCGTCTATTTCATTCAACTTGGTGATTTCGTTCTCTGTCAAATGATTGGGAATATCCCATAGCTCTTGTAATTGGCTATCATTTTCCAATCTTTGGATGATGCCGTATGCCTGCATAAGAAGTTGTTTTGTATCTGTTGCGTTAATTGCTCCCAGTCCTTTGATTGCAAGCAAGTAAGCATCATATCCCCAATTACAGAAGAATTGAAGAAATCCACCATTGTACATTTCAAGTTCCAGCCAATATAATGCGGCGACCATACTGTCTGTTTCCACCATATCTTGATAATTGGGACGAATTTCTGCAAACTTACGTCCAATAGGGGAAAATGATTGCTCCCAATATTGTTCTAAATTTTCCATTCTTATTGCTTTTGTTATAGATAATGTATTAATAAGATCACCTTGCGGTGTTGTTTGCTTCGGGAAACATCACCATGCGAGTACATTTCCTAATCTCTAATAGATAACCTTTGTACAGGGCCATGCCGCCTTGCTGTTTCTGAATCCGAACCATAAATTTCGGTAATGATTTCAAGATTTCAAAATTAGCGAAATAATCCGTTAAAACAAACCACTCTACTTGTTTTAACACATTTAAAAAAGCGGGTTGACAACACAAACCGCTCATATTTTTTACATCTCAGGCTTTAAGCAACGAATAAATGAAACGCAGTTCCATTGCAAGCCGCTGTATGTCAAGACCTCTCAAGAACGATTGCTCGAATGACAATCCTAAGTTTCATACATCTTATTATCAGGGTGGTCTTCGTGATTGGGGTCTATCATACACATATAGAGTGCCATTTTCCGTGCGTAACCGGTGGCGATAAGCATCTTTGCTTTCTCCTCCGTTTCCGACAGAGGCGGCGTGCCCAGCAACTCCGTTTTGACGAACAGCATCAGCTTTTGGGCATGGTTACGGACAAGTGTAACGTAGCGACGTTCTGATTTGGCTTCAGCGGTGATTGCTATGGCTTCACAAACAATCGAAAGCCCGACTGAAACCATTGCAACTCAATTATATCGCTATATCTTTCCGCATTTCACTTTTGTGTAGTAACTTTGCATGACGAAATTTAATTGTAATTACGATGATTAAAAGTTTGTTTTTCGACATCGACGGCACGCTGTGCAGCCTCAAGACCCATGAGATTCCGCTGTCGACTGTAGAAGCGCTCGAAGCTGCCAAGGCGCGAGGAGTGAAGATTTTCATCTCCACCGGACGTCCAATACAGATTATCAACAACATCGGGGCCATTGAACACCTCGTTGACGGATACATCACGACCAACGGGGCCTACTGTTTCGTGGGTGACAAGGAAGTATGCAGCACTCCCATCCCAACGGCCGATGTGCTGACACTGACGGCTGACGCCATCGCTGAAGGCTACCCGTGTATCGTGGCCGGCGACCATGGCATAGCCGTCTATGGCAACGCCCGCGAGATTGTAGACCGCATCTTCCGCGGTGAACTCAACGTGAGCAACCTCGACATTGACCGCCCGGCAGACGAAGTGCTCGCCGGAAAGGTGCTGCAGGTGACGGCGTTCTGCTCTCCGGAACAGGAGCAGAGGCTCATGCCACGTGTCATCGGATGCGTTTCCGGACGGTGGCATCCGGCTTTCACGGACATTACGGCCGACGGGGCTGACAAGGGCAAGGGTCTCGCGGCAATGACCCGTCATCTCGGTCTTGACATCTCGGAGACAATGGCCTTCGGTGACGGTGGCAACGACATATCCATAATCCGCCGTGCCGGCATTGGTGTGGCCATGGGAAATGGCGGCGACAACGTGAAAGCCGTGGCCGACTATATAACAACGTCGGTCGATGACGACGGCATCATGAACGCCCTACGCCATTTCAACGTTATTTGATAATAAAGAAGAGAGAGGGAGATATATAAGAAGATAGGAGAAGATAGAAGGAGAGAGAGGGAGATAAAGGAAAATAGTCTTCGTTCTGGCAACAAGACATACGTCCTTTATCTCCCTCTCTCTCCTTCTATCTTCTTCTATCTCTTTGAAAGAGAATTACTCCTTATCGAGCAATATCTTCATCATTTCGACGGCAGCCTTTGCAACCGATGTGCCTGGGCCGAAGATTGCTGCAACGCCCGCCTGATAGAGGAAGTCGTAGTCCTGAGCGGGAATCACACCACCGGCAATGACCATGATGTCCTCGCGTCCGGCTTTCTTCAGCTCTTCGATGAGCTGCGGAACGAGTGTCTTGTGACCTGCGGCAAGCGACGATACGCCCACTACATGAACATCGTTCTCCACTGCCTCACGCGCTGCTTCGGCCGGAGTCTGGAAGAGCGGCCCCATGTCTACGTCGAAACCGCAGTCGGCATAACCTGTTGCGACAACCTTTGCACCGCGGTCGTGACCGTCCTGTCCCATCTTTGCCACGAAGATACGCGGGCGACGGCCCTCCTTCTTGGCGAACTCCTCCGTCAGCTGGCATGCCAGCTCGAAGTCCTTGTCATTCTTGCTTTCTGATGAATACACGCCTGAAATAGTTCTGATTACAGCCTTATAACGTCCCACGATTTCCTCGCAGGCGTCACTTATCTCTCCCAATGTGCAACGCAGCTTGGCGCACTCAATAGCGTGAGCCAGCAAGTTGCCTTCGCCAGTACGGACGCACTCCGTCAAGTCGGCCAGCGCCTTGCGGCAAGCCTCCTCGTCACGCGACGCGCGAACGGCGGCAAGACTCTCCTCCTGCTGCTTGCGCACGGCGGTGTTGTCCACTTCGAGAATGTCGATGGGGTCCTCGTGGTCAAGACGATACTTGTTCGTACCGACGATTGTCTGTACGCCGGAGTCGATGCGGGCCTGAGTGCGGGCAGCAGCCTCCTCAATGCGCATCTTGGGCACGCCGGTCTCGATGGCCTTGGCCATACCGCCGAGCTTCTCAATCTCCTGAATGTGCTCCCATGCCTTGTGAACCAGCTCGTTGGTCAGCGTCTCCACATAGTAGGAACCAGCCCACGGGTCAATATGCTTGCAGACTTTGGTCTCGTTCTGGATGTATATCTGGGTGTTGCGGGCAATACGCGCGGAAAAGTCGGTAGGCAGTGCGATAGCTTCATCAAGCGCATTGGTGTGCAGCGACTGGGTGTGTCCGAGCACTGCTGCCATGGCCTCGATACAGGTACGTCCCACGTTGTTGAACGGGTCCTGCTCGGTGAGCGACCATCCCGATGTCTGCGAGTGTGTGCGCAGAGCGAGCGACTTCGGGTTCTTTGCGCCAAAACTCTTCACAATCTTTGCCCACAGCAGACGGCCGGCGCGCATCTTGGCAATCTCCATGAAGTGGTTAACGCCGATGGCCCAGAAGAACGACAGACGCGGTGCGAAGGCGTCAATGTCGATTCCGGCGTTCACACCGGCACGAATGTAGTCCATACCGTCGGCCAAGGTGTATGCCAACTCGATGTCGGCAGTGGCACCGGCCTCCTGCATGTGATAACCGGAGATTGAAATCGAGTTGAACTTCGGCATGTTCTGCGATGTGTACTCGAAGATGTCGGCAATGATCTTCATTGAGAAGGCTGGCGGATAGATATAGGTGTTGCGCACCATG
Organism: uncultured Prevotella sp.; assembly: GCA_947170725.1. Taxonomy (GTDB): domain Bacteria; phylum Bacteroidota; class Bacteroidia; order Bacteroidales; family Bacteroidaceae; genus Prevotella. The sequence goes on along the minus strand of CAMVUM010000019.1, from coordinate 55,543 downwards.
AACTCCTTCAGAATGTCGTTCTGAATCGTTCCGGCCATCTCTTCGAGCTTGGCTCCCTGCTCCAGTCCGGCCACGATATAGAAGGCGAGAATGGGGAGCACGGCTCCGTTCATGGTCATTGATACCGACATCTTGTTCAATGGGATTCCGTCGAAGAGCACCTTCATGTTCTCCTCGTTGCAGATGGACACTCCGGCCTTGCCCACGTCACCGACCACACGCTCGTTGTCGGGGTCGTAGCCGCGGTGTGTCGGAAGGTCGAACGCAACGGACAGACCCTTCTGTCCCGAAGCGAGGTTGCGGCGGTAGAACGCGTTGGATTCCTCGGCCGTAGAGAATCCGGCATACTGTCGGATGGTCCACGGGCGGAACGGATACATCATCGAGTACGGACCACGCAGGAACGGCGGGATACCGGCTGTGAAGTCGAGGTGTTCCATGCCTTCAAGGTCCTCTTTAGTGTAAACGGACTTAACCTCAATGTGCTCCGGAGTCTTCCAGTTGGGAGCAATGCCGTTAGCCTTCTGCCAGTCGGCGCCGTCGGCTGCCTTTATACCGGCATATATATCTATGTCTTTAAAATTCTTTCTCATTTTATTCTATTTAATTTTGTAACACAGAGACACGGAGTTTTCCTTTTCACTCTTTCTTCCTTTGTGCTATATCCGTGTCTTTGCGTTTAAATTAAAATTATATTCCTAACTTCGCATTATACTCCTTCAGTGTTTCAAGCACATTACATTTCACGTGAACGAAGTTCTCAATTCCGGCAGCCTTCAGCTCTTCCATACAGGCGGGAGCACCGGCAACGATGAACATGGCGCGGTTGTTGAGATACTGGTATGCCGGAATGGCGTAGGTGGTGTATTCGTCATCGCTTGAACAGAGTACGACGATGTCGGCACCGGCCTTCAAGGCTGCGTCTACACCCTCCTCGACTGTCTCGAAACCGAGGTTGTCGATAATCTTATATCCGGCGCAGGCGAGGAAGTTCGACGAGAACTGTGCGCGTGCCTGACGCCATGCGAGGTTTCCAATGGTCAGCATGAAGGCCACAGGCGTCTTTCCGCTCTTCTCCGTTGCGAGGCGCAACTGTTCGAAATCGGCGGCCAGACGTGTTGTGGAGATAGCCTTGAGCGTGGACTCGTGCTTGTGACCGCAGGCACAAGAGCATGCCTTCGGCTCCTTTCCATCGGATGTCTCGGTGAAGTTGGGGAACTGGTTGGTTCCGAGAATGAACTCCTTGCGCTTGGCGGCGTCGGCGTGACGCTTGTCGTTGGTGGCGTTGATGTCATCCTGAACTGTGCCGGCCTTGACGGCAGAGAGGAATCCGCCCTCCTCCTCAATCTTGAGGAAGAGTTTCCAAGCCACGTCGGCCAGTGAGTGGGTCAATTCCTCTATATAATAAGAACCGGCCGACGGGTCTACAACCTTATCGAAGTGGCTCTCTTCCTTGAGCAGCAGCTGCTGGTTGCGGGCTATGCGCTCGGAGAATTCCGTTGGCTGCTCATAGACGGCATTGAACGGAGTGACTACGATAGAGTGAACACCGGCCAGAGCGGCGCTCATCGTCTCGGTCTGCGTGCGCAACAGGTTGACATAGCTGTCGAACATAGTCTTGTTGTATGTCGTCGTCTGAGCGTTGACTATCATCTTGCATGCGCAGTCGCACTTTGGCTCATACTGCTTGACAATCTCAGCCCAAAGCAAACGTGCGGCACGGAACTTGGCAATCTCCATGAAGTAGTTTTCGCTCACGCCCATGTAGAACTTGATGCTGCGGGCTGCCAGGTCGACGTCGACGCCAGCCTCCACGAGCTGGTGGAGATATTCGTTACCCCAGGCGAGGGCATATCCAAGCTCCTGAACGATGTATGCACCGGAGTTGTTGAGAGCCTCCGAGTGAACCATGATGCAGCGCATGCCCGGATAGTCCTTCAGCTTCTCAACGAGCACGGGAGCGTCGGCAAGCAGCTTCGATGTGTCCTTTCCCTTCATGAGCATCTTCTCGATGGGGTCGAAACCGATACCGCCCACAATTTTCTCCTTGTCATAACCCTGCTTCTCGAAGTAGGCCGTCAGAATGTCTGTCAGTTCGAGCACGTGGCAGGGGCATGTGCGGAAGCTCACCTCAACGATGTCGCAGCGGATATCCTTGAGCAACACGTCAATGAACTCGGCGCTCACTTTGTCGCCGGGAATGCGGAAGCCGAGCGAGTCGACACCCTTGTTGAGGATGTCGAGAGCCTTGGCGTTGGCCTCGGCGGCATCTTCGGCAACGATGTTCTGGCGCACATACCACTCGTTGTTGTCTTTCTTGTTACCACGCACGAAGGGGAACTCACCGGGCAGAGCCTCGGGAGTCTTCAGCTTCAGAACGTCTTCCCTACGATAGAAGGGCTGCACGTTGAACCCCTCGTTTGTCCTCCACACGAGCTTCTTGTTGAAATCGGCACCTTTCAGGTCGACCTCAATCTTGTCCAGCCACTCCTGAGTTGTGGGAGCCGCAAACTCGCTAAAGAGTCTTTCTCTGTTGTTTGACATAGTCCTTTTTATGTTTATTATATAAGTTATACCTTTAATTAAATATGGTTACGACTGCATCGTGACGATATATCAAGATATATCAACATGCAAAGATAACATATTTTTTTTATAATTACTAAAAATAAAAGATTATTTAATCTTTGTCCCGCCAAACGCTTGTTTTTCTCCGCCCACATGGCGTAGTGTTCAAAAAAACAACCGAAAACAGTTTCCGGGCAGAAACAAGACTATATGGCACTAATGGCATACGACAATGAGACCGCGTAGAAATGAAGTAAGAATAATATCACGGAATTTAACACTTGAAAAATTCAATTCTGGAGAACGTCAAAGCCGAAACTTTTACATTGTGGCTCCGTTTTCCGACGTCGAACAACAAATAGCGGAGCCGTAAGGGCCTCCCGGCTCTGCAGCGGGGCCGCTATCGCACTGCAGCGGCAGCTCCGTTGCAACACAGCGAGAGCCCCGTTGCACTGCCGTAAGGCCCTTACGGCAAAACAAAAGCGCCAAAAAAGCTGCACACTCCCATCGTTTTCGTCCATAACACACTGTTGCTCAGGCCACAAAAGATGCACACGCAAAACTCGCGAATTTGCGCCCGCAGGATTTTAATTTCAAAATATCGCAAGGATTTGAAGGCATTTGTCCGCTTTCTTCTGTTTTTTAACACTTCGCTTCTTCAACGCAGAGACACGATGATTTCCACTCGAAGCCGCCACGGCTTCAAGTTGGTGAAACCGCGTATTTACGTTGCTATCCGGAAGAAACGGTCCGTATTGCTCATTACTTTGCAACACCTTTAGTAAAAAAAAGCAAAAAGTTAATCACAGTGCTAAAAATAACAGCACAAAAATTAGCTTTTGCGCAATATTTTACCTAATTTTGCACGACATTCACACTACGGATATAAATGATTTGTATATTATCAACGTAATTTATGGATTGGCTTATTAATCTGTTTTCTACCACCGACTCGGTAGCACATATAGCCTTGCTCTATGCTTTGGTCATAGCTGTGGGCGTGTTGCTTGGTAAGGTGAAGTTTGGGGGAATCTCCCTCGGAGTAACATTTGTGCTGTTCGCCGGCATCGTTGCCGGTCACGTCGGAATGACAGGACCCACAAACATTCTCACGTTCATCCAGGACTTCGGTCTTATTCTGTTCGTCTTCATGATCGGCCTACAGGTCGGCCCCGGATTCTTTGAGAGTTTCCGTAAGGGAGGAGTGACACTCAACGCCCTGTCCACAGCCACCGTACTGCTGAACGTGGCGGTTATGTTCGGATGCTATTTCCTCTTCTTCGACACAAGCGTCAGCTCCAACCTTCCCATGATGGTCGGCACGATGTATGGTGCCGTCACCAACACCCCGGGACTCGGAGCGGCCAACGAAGCCCTCGGAAGTGTCTTCACGGGAGCCTCGAAGCCACAGATTGCCTCAGGTTATGCCTGTGCCTACCCGCTCGGCGTGCTCGGTATCATCGGCGCCACGATAGCCATAAGATACATCTGCAGAATCCGACTTGAGAAGGAGGAAAAACGACTCAACGACGACGCGGCCGAAAACGCACACATAAAGCCCCACATGATGCACCTGAAGGTGACGAACACCTATCTGGCCGGACGCACACTGAAGCAGATTCACGACTTCCTCAACCGCGATTTCGTCTGCTCACGCATCCTCCACGAAGGCCACGTCAGCATCCCCAACCGCGATACCGTCTTCGAACTCGACGACCAGGTTTTCATCGTCTGCGCCAAAGCCGACGCCGAAGCCATAATCGCCTTCATCGGACCGGAAACGGAAGTGGCATGGGAAAAACAGGACCAGCCGCTCGTTTCTAAACGAATTCTCGTCACACAGCCGTCCATCAACGGAAAGACACTCGGACAGATGCACTTCTCTTCCGTGCACGGTGTCAACGTAACGCGCGTCACACGTCAGGGCATGGACCTCTTTGCCAGCCTCGACCTGTCGCTGCAGGTGGGTGACCGCGTGATGGTCGTAGGACCGGAAGACGCCGTCAACCACGTGGCCAAAGTGCTCGGCAACTCCATAAAGAGACTCGACGCACCAAACATCGCGACTATCTTCCTCGGAATAATAATAGGTATCATTTTCGGCAGCCTGCCGATAGCCATCCCCGGAATGCCCGTTCCACTGAAACTCGGTATCGCCGGAGGACCGCTGATCATAGCAATCCTTATCGGACGCTACGGCTACAAGTTCCACCTCGTGACCTATACGACAACCAGCGCCAACATGATGCTGCGCGAGATTGGCCTCGTGCTCTTCCTCGCCAGCGTGGGCATCAAGGCCGGTGCGGGATTCTGGGACACAGTCGTTCAGGGTGACGGTCTGAAATATGTCTACACGGGATTTCTCATCACTGTCATTCCTATTCTCATTATAGGAACAATCGCCCGTCTGAAATTCCGGTTCAACTACTTCACCATCATGGGTATGATCGCCGGAACATACACGGATCCGCCAGCATTGGCCTATGCCAATCAGATATGCTCAAAAGAAGCACCTGCCGTGGGATACTCCACTGTCTATCCGCTGAGCATGTTCCTCAGAATCCTGACGGCACAGCTGATAATCCTCTTCTGCTGCGGAGGATGACGGCTGAAACATGACGGAAACTCTTTAAATAAACTTATATAATAAACTGACTACACCAAATGAAAAAATTCGGATTACTGTTAGGGCTTCTAATGGTGGCCGGCCATTCAATGATGTTCGGACAAATGGAGAAGAGCATCAAACTGAATGAGGTCATGACCGCCAACACGGCCAGTATGCAGGACGAATACGGACGGTGCAAGGCATGGGTGGAGATTGCCAACGTATCATACACTACGTATAACATACGCGGCATGTTCCTCACCACTGACCGCTCCGTGCTCGACCCGGACATGAGCGTGCCGGAACGCATCAAGCGCATGAGCATCATCCCCAACGGGGAACCACGCACCAATCTGGGTGCACGCCAGCATCTGCTCTTCTTTTGCAACAGCGAGCCTGCAAAAGGCGCGTTGCATCTCTCTGTAAACATCGACCCGGAGCACCCGACGTGGATCGCTCTCTACAACGGAAATGCAACCCAGCTGATCGACTCGGTCACCATTCCGGTTCTCGGCCCCAACCAGTCGTACGCACGTCTGCACGACGGCGCGGCACAGTGGCAGGTCAAAACGGTTGACACCGTAACACCGGGAATAGCAAACCATACCACGGTCAGCGAATCGAAAGTTGCCAAACTCAAGCGCGAAGACCCTCACGGATTCGGCATCTCGGTGCTCGCTATGGGAATAGTGTTCTCCTGTCTGGCCATGCTCTTCATCTTCTTCACGGTCTTCGGACTGATAATGAGCCACCGCTCGGCAGCTAAGAAAGTCGCCAGCATACAACCGCTGAAAGCCGGTGTGAAGATGGTGGAGACAGCAGCCGAAATCGGAAACAAGACAAGCGTCATCCTACAGGACGGACTCAAGTCGAAAGGTATAGACAAGGAAATCTATATAGCCGTAATCGCAATGGCCATCAAACAGTATCAGAACAATGTCCACGACATCGAAAGCGGCGTCATCACAATCAAACCTAAAGAGACAGACTGGAACGTCGAATACATACAGATGACCCAGTTCCATGAGTAAGAAAGACTAACCATAAATATATAATAAGACACGCAGGTATGAACCAGAATAAATTTCAATATAAAGTACAGGGCGTCGACTACGACGTTGAAATAGAAGAGATGGAAGGCAATCTCGCCAAAGTGAACGTAAACGGCATATCGTTCGAGGTGGAACTCAAACAACCCATCAATCCGTCACACGCCGTCAAACGCCACAAGGTGGAAGCTCCGAAAACCTCTGCCAACATGTCAAAGACCACGACAACCCACTCCGTTTCAACACAGCAGCCGGCTTCCACAGCAGCAGCCGGTGCGGGAACAGCCATCAAGGCTCCGCTGCCCGGCACAATCACAACGGTGGGCGTCAAGGTGGGCGACAAAGTCAATACCGGCGACACCGTCGTTGTGCTTGAAGCTATGAAGATGCAGAACAATATAGAGGCAGAAGTCTCAGGCACAGTGACTTCAATCGTAGTTAATCAGGGCGACTCGGTTATGGAAGGAGCCGTTTTGCTCACAATAGGATGACATCGATATGGGATTTACTGACTTTCTGATAGAAAACTTCAACGAGTTTCTGACTTACACGGGCTTTGTCAACGCCTCTGCCGGAAACCTCATTATGATCGTGGTGGGAGCCGTGCTCATCTACCTCGCAATAAAGAAAGACTTCGAGCCCCTTCTGCTCATACCTATTGGACTTGGCATCATCTTGGGCAACATACCGTTCCGCGCCGATGCCGGACTGGAAATAGGACTCTATGAAGACAACTCCGTGCTCAACATATTCTACCAGGGTGTGCGCATGGGATGGTATCCGCCATTGGTTTTCCTTGGTATCGGAGCCATGACAGACTTCTCCGCACTGATTGCAAACCCGAAACTGGTGCTCATCGGAGCCGCAGCACAGTTTGGAATCTTCGGTGCCTACATGGTTGCACTGGCACTGGGCTTTGAGCCGAATCAGGCTGCCGGCATAGCCATAATCGGAGGTGCCGACGGTCCTACAGCCATCTTCCTGTCTTCCAAACTCAGCCCCAACCTGATGGGCGCCATTGCCGTGTGCGCCTATTCGTACATGGCCCTTGTTCCGCTCATCCAGCCACCGTTGATGCGTCTGCTCACGACAAAGAAGGAGCGCGTCATCCGCATGAAACCGGCACGTCAGGTCAGTCAGACAGAACGCATCCTCTTCCCCATCATCGGACTTCTGCTGACAACATTCCTTGTGCCCTCCGGTCTTCCCCTGCTGGGCATGCTCTTCTTCGGCAATCTGCTGAAAGAATCGGGAAAAACCACTCGTCTGGCAAAAACAGCCGGCTCGGCTCTAAACGATATCGTCGTGATGCTGCTCGGTCTGACCGTCGGCTGCTCTACACAGGCAAGCGAGTTCCTGACGCTCAACACGCTGTTCATATTCCTCGTCGGTGCCTGCGCCTTCATGGTAGCTACTGCCAGTGGAGTGATGTTCGTCAAACTGATGAATCTCTTCCTGCCTGCCGACAAGAAACTCAACCCGCTGATCGGAAACGCCGGCGTTTCCGCCGTACCCATGAGTGCACGTATCAGCAACAATCTCGGATTGGAATATGACCGCCACAACTTCCTCCTCATGCATGCCATGGGTCCGAACGTGGCCGGTGTGATAGGTTCGGCTGTCGCCGCCGGAACGCTGCTCGGATTCCTGTCATAGAAAAGGATGAACCTAAAAGACCATAACGGCATGTACGACATGCCCAAAATAGCAATAATCAACCCTAACACTCTTGCGGTGTTAGGGTTGAAATATATATTGCAGGACGTCATGCCAATCGCACAAGTGGACACTTTCGGTTCGTTTGCCGAACTCGACGCCAATGAACCGGATAGCTATTTCCACTACTTTGTTTCAATGGACATATTGCTGCCCAACAGGGACTTCTTCTGCCGGCGCCGCAATAAAACCATAGTACTCACACTCTCGCTCGACACTTCACAGCTTGGCGGTTTCCACTGTCTGTGTATCAACGTACCCGAAACACAGCTTATAAAGTCGTTGCTGGCACTCGCTCAAAGCGCACATGCACACGGTCGAAACCTTCCCGCCACCACAAATAACCGGCACTCCACCGAAAACGGCACCCGGAAATGTCTCACCGAACGCGAAACGGAGGTAATGGCGCTCATTGTCCGCGGTTTCATCAACAAGGAAATAGCGGACCGCCTCAACATCAGTCTGACCACAGTGGTCACACATCGAAAGAATATAATGGATAAACTTGGCCTTAAAAGCGTATCGGCATTGACCATATATGCCGTCATGAACGGCTACGTTGATATTAATAAGATATAGCCTAAAACACAAACAAGACCATCCGGCAATCAACAAACAACCGGAATACACAAAGAAATTGCCGGTGGGCTGTTTGAAAGAGCTATGGCTGATTATATAAAGAAAGCCTGTAGGTTGTTGAAAGAGTTTTCTATTTTTATATTTTTAATACCATCCAAAACGTCATTATCGCCGGAATTCATTACTTTTGTATTATTATCACATTATCTATATAATAAGAAAACAGCATAATGACAGAACCAAGACTATATCCAATGATGTTCCAACCCAATCTGCATCAGGTCATTTGGGGCGGAACAAGACTCGCACCCTGGAAAAGACTCAACTTAACAGAGACCGAAGCGCCCGTCGGAGAGAGTTGGGAAGTCAGTGCAGTAGCTTCCTCGCCGTCAATAATAGCCAACAGAAAACATGCCGGCAGGCTGCTACCGGACGTCATCAGCGAAATGCCGGACGACATTTTGGGCTCCGCAGTAGCCAAACGCTACGGAAACAAACTTCCATTGTTGGTCAAGTTCATCGATGCAGAACACGATTTATCAATCCAAGTTCACCCGGACGACACGATGGCACAACGCGAACACGGAAAATTCGGAAAGACCGAGATGTGGTATGTCATCGATGCCAAGCCGGGAGCCTACCTGTATGCCGGATTCAAAGAACAACTCTCAGAAGAAGAATACAAACGGAAGATTTCCGACGGAACGATAACCGAAGCGCTGGCACGCCACGAGGTCCACGCCGGCGACGTGTTCTATATTCCAGCAGGACGCGTGCATGCCATCTGCGGCGGAATACTCTTGGCGGAAGTACAACAGAGCAGCGACGTTACCTACCGCATATTCGACTACAATCGGCCCGGCATAGACGGACAGCCGCGCGAACTTCACACCGAACTGGCTGCACAGGCATTGGACTTCAACGTCTATGACGAATACCGGACGATATATAAGAGTGCGGAAGCACAAGCCAACCATTGCATCGACTCACAATTCTTCAACGTGCGGGTGGTTGACATCGACGCCCCTTTCCACCGCAATCTGATAAAATACGACTCGTTCATCATCACAATGTGCATGGAGAACAACTGTCTGATAAAGATGCGCACAACAGGCGACGAGGTTCTTCTCAAAGAAGGCTGGTCATGTCTCATTCCTGCTGCCATAGCCGATTATGACGTCATTCCCATGCCCGACAGCAGTTATGGGAGCGGACACGTCAAACTTCTTGATGCCTTCATAAACAACAAGGACAACAGCATAATGAGAAAAGCTACAAGATTTCTACATATAACGAGAAAGTGACAGCAAGGCAACCAGACCTAAAAAACAAAACCGAGAGGCCATACCGACACTTCATTAACAAGTCGGTATGGCCTCTCGGTTTTGTTACCACAAACAGATTCCACCGTCAAACAAGCCCTTTCACTTCTTCCAAAACCGGGATGTTATGTCTGTAAAATCGTCACCTGAAGCCCGTTTGTAAAGCCTCTGATTGGTAGTACGCTCCTTCAGACATCCCAAATGCTCAATGTAAGGGCCGAGTTTTATGTAGTCGAAATCGGCTTTACGCACCGTTGAAGGCACCTTCGTCCGCCCGCTATACCACGCAACTTTCAGTTCCGGATGTTCACGGTGCAGATAACTGGCAAGCGTGTTGATATAGTTAGGTTCCGCATCGCCCCCCATAAAGCAGATACAGGTTATATCTCCGCCGTAGTCACGGATGAAACATTCCAAAGTCATTGGCGTCAGCGGTTCTCCTATATCCTGCCAGAGATACTGGCTATGACAGCCCGGGCATCGGCACGGACAGTTGGAAAGATTTATGGACAGCGTCACTTCATCAGGAATTTCCTGAAAGACAATGCCCGTATTGACATATTTCAGCATATAATAGAATCTATTATCTTATCCGAGCACGCCATTTCCATCACATTCTCGTCGCCTCGGCATAGAATCTGCGTTCCGCTTCCTGCTGACGTGCTTCCGAGAAGTTGCTCACGCGTTTGAGATAGCCGATTATACGCGTCATGTAGTCGATGTTCTTCGAGTGACAATGAGGACACTCGTGGAGATAACGCTTGTCTATCGTTCCGCAGTCGTTGCATATTGTGTTCGGTATGTTGAACGTGAAATAGTTGCACCCCTCCTTTGCCGCCACCTTCAGCAGCTGACGGTATTGTACCTTCGAGAGATGTTCTTCAAGGTTCATGTGGAGCGCGGAGCCTCCAGTGAGGTGCTGGATGTAGGGTGCGCCGTGGAGTTTGAACTTGTCGATGATGTTCAGCGAGTCGTCCTCAACGACATAGAAATAGCTGTTGTAGCAGTCGCGCGGAACAAGATAGCCATCCTCGCGGTCCCACTTGGCATGCTTGACACCTACATTCTCGGCCGGAATCATCTCACAGTTGAACATAACATCCTTGCTTCTGTACTCCCTGTTCTTCTTCTCCACCAGTCCCAAAATGGTCTGAACGAACTTCAAGTAGTCCGGATTGTCGTCAATACGGAGTCCCATGAACTCGGCAGCCTCTACCAGTCCGTTCACTCCGATGGTCAGATACTGCCGTCCGATATTGATATATCCTGCGTCGAAGAGCGGCAGCATGCCATGCTGCCAAAGTTCCTTCAGATTCTCGTTGTAGGCCAGTTGCACCTTGTGACACACGTCTATGATGTCAGTAAGGAACTCACAATAATCCATCTTGTTGTTAACCGCATACTGTATGCAACGGTTGAGGTTGACCGTCAGCACGCTCTTAGAACCTGTCGACACACCTCCAGCGCCCAGCGTATAGCTGAAACCGTTGTCCTGTATTTCGTTACGCAAGCGGCAGCAGCTTGACAACGAATCCGCATTGTCACTCATATAAGTGAAGAACGAGTGACCTTCGGAATACATCTCTGCCGTGAAATCGGCCCATTCCTCGTCAACCATTTCGCCATCTTTGCTTAAAAGCGCCATTGTCTCGACGGGGAAAGTGAGCACGGTCTTCGTGCGTTCCTTATTGAACCACTTCATGAACCGCTTCTGTAGCCAACTCAGTCCGTTCCAGTCCGGACGGCTTCCATCCGGAAAATAGAACTCCCCAAAGAGGCTTTCAAAGTAAGGACGGTCATAGTAGGCTATGTTCCAGAACACGGCCTGATAGTTTCGTGCGCCGGTAGGCTGGTTGATTGAGTAGACAATCTGCTCAAAACAGTCGGTAATCATCTTGTCAATCGTGCGCTTCTTGTTTGACATGTCGACCACCTTGTCAGCCTCCTTATAGTATTCCAGTCCGTATTCCAGTCCGATGAAATAGTTGAGATACATAAGGAACTCCGGTGTAGCGCATGCTCCGCTGAGCATACTTGAGACCATGAAGACCATATTGACAAATCCGCCGCAGAATGACTTCAGGTTTGTCGGAGCCGTGGAATTGCCTCCGATTGACATTGTTCCGCCGATAAGCCATGGATACATTGTTATCGAGGCACAATAGTTGGCAAGACTTGTCTCGTCGTTCTTATATATAAAGTGGTGTGTGAGCAGATCTATATAGCGGTCGGACAGTTCCTTTCCGTACATCTTCTTTATACGGTCTGTAAGCAACCGCCTGTTAAGCCGGATGAAACTTGACTTCGGCAGCTCTCCTATAAGCGTGGCGATGTTTTTGTGCTCCACGTTGGCGTTTGCATCATATTTCGAGCCTGTAGCGGCATTGGCTGCGTCGCAGTAGTCAGCCAGAAACTTCAACTTGTCCATTGTCTCGCGGTCTTCCGTGTGGCGCTGGCGATATAGCATGAACGATTTGGCCACACTGTAGAACTCTTCCTTCATCAGGGCTTCCTCAACCTGATTCTGTATCTCCTCGACGGTGATTCCCTCGTGGATATCGAGATGACTCAATATCTTTGATATGCGTCCGAGGTCGGCCGGAATGTCCACAGACTGGAACGCCTTGATGACAGCGTTCATTATCTTGTCAAGCGAAAAACGGTCCACAGAACCGTCGCGTTTGGTGATGGTAAAGGTATTCATCTCCATGTTTTCTTTTCCATTTTGGAAAACTTTTCGTCGTCATTTTCGGAAAAAGTTTTCCGTTTTTGATAATTTATCGTTTAAGTTTAAGGCTTTCAGTTTTCCTTTTCCAAACATAAAAGCGGTCGCAAAGATACAATAAAAATCCGATACCATGTACCGGATTTTATAGAAATTTTATTCCTCAAAGAAAGATTTTCTCAGAGCTTGACAGCCGAAATATCGACCAGTCCGTTAACTATTGCGTAAATGGTCAGACCTGCCGGACTGTGTATCTGTAACTTACGGGCGATGTTGCGCCTGTGGGTTATGACAGTATTGATGCTGATGCATAGATGGTCGGCAATTTCCTTGTTTGACATCCCCTGAACCAAAGCCACCACAACGTCACGTTCGCGTTCTGAAAGGAGGTCGCCATTGTCCGTTCCACCCTTGAAAACCATGGTAGAAATGTTCTTAGCCACGTCCGTCTGGCGCGACATCTGTTCCAACCGGCGTATTGCCGGAACGAAGATTTTGTCTTCCACCTGGGCATGGAGATTGAGCCATTCCTCATTATTATATATGTCGTGTAGCGTAGCCATGAGCAGATTATTCCGGTGAGAATCCTGCGGCATATACTTGATAATGAGCATTTTCAACTCTTTCAGCTTGGCTGCCGGTTCCTCGTGGTTGCGCGAGAATGTCTCTATGCTGTAGTCGCCGCCGGGACGTCCCTCTATCAGGGCGTTGACATAAGGGAAGAGAATCTTCTTCTCAAACGACATGTGCTTATGGATTTCGTTGGCATAGTCGTCATAGAGTTTCATTATCAGCATGCCGAGGCTGTTCTTCCGGTCGATGGACTCCTCCAGCTCGCGGCGTATGTAAGGCAACTGAAAATCGAGATAATAAATGTGGCTGGCCTCAAGATAGTGCATCAGCGTAGGAACAGACAACTGTTCGTCGTTGTCATAGTCGGAATATCCGTTGATGGTCAGATTCACCACGGCGAGAAAAGTGTATGTATCCACGCCGTTATCCTCGCATATCTCACGCACTGTCTTGTCACCGAAACCAAGGTTTATTCCGAAACTGCCCAGCGACTGGAGCAGATCGTAGTTATCCTTGATGAGCGAAATCATCTTGTCGCCGGCTTCGTATATCTTCTGATTTTTCATCGTCACCTTATTATAGTACCATATCAAAGTGCAAAATTACAAAAAAAAGAATACCGTCGCAATAATAATTTATAGGTATTTAATGCGGGAGAAAACTACGGCTGTAGCAAGATTTAGGTATGATGGTGATTTTATAATTATTCATCATTATCGAAACAGGATTTCCGACCGCACCGGATTGACATTTCACGATTTTTAGGTATTGCAGGGTGACACGGTTTGGAATACCTTTGCACCGACAAAAAAACAATGAAACGACAATGAACACAATCTATCATCATCTATCAGCCTGCGCCATTATGGCCGGAATGTCGCTCGCAGCGGCTCCCGCCATGGCACAGGTTTCTGCCGCGGACAGCGTCATGGAACACGCCGGAGGCAAGCGTCTCAGCATCGGCGGATACGGCGAAGTGGCTCTGACACGCAATTTCTTCAGCGACCATCTGAGCCGCTACAGCCAGGCCGAAAGCCACAAGAACGACCCGAGCCACGGACGCTTCGACATTCCCCACGCCGTCATCTATCTCGGCTACGACTTCGGAAAGGGATGGACAATGGGAACAGAAATTGAATTTGAGCACGGTGGAACAGGAGCTGCCTACGAAAAGGAGGAAGAAGAAGGCGGCGAATGGGAACATGAAACAGAAAAAGGCGGCGAGGTGGAACTGGAACAGTTCTGGATTCAGAAGTCGTTCGGCCGCTGGGCAAACATCAGGATGGGCCATATCGTGGTGCCTGTGGGTCTGACCAACGCCCACCACGAACCGCTCAACTTCTTCACGGTCTACCGTCCGGAAGGCGAAAACACCATAATGCCGTCAACATGGCATCAGACCGGTATCAGCTTCTGGGGACGTGCCGGCGACTTCCGATATGAAGCTCAGTTGCTGGCCGGCCTCAACGCCGACAACTTCACCAACACGGGATGGATCAACAGGGGTACGTCGACACCGCTGGAGTTTGAGGTAGCCAACAAATACGGTGCGTCGCTCCGCCTCGACAACTATTCCGTCCCCGGGCTGCGCATCGGTCTGAGCGGCTACTACGGCCATTCAATCGGCAACAGCTATCCGCGCAATGCCAACGGAGTAGAGTCACAGTATAAGGGAATCGTGGCCATCGGCGCCATCGACTTTACCTACAAAGGCTACAACTGGATTGTACGCGGTCAGGCAGACTACGGCTATCTCGGTGCCGCCGACAAGCTGAAGTACATCTACAACCGCACGAACAAGAAGTCACCCTACCACCACTCGGCTTCCGTGGGCAAGAATGCCTACGCCGTCGGCATCGAGGCCGGATACGACGTGTTCTCCCTGATTCCCACCCTGCACCGTGACGCCCAGCGTCTCTATGTCTTCGGCCGCTACGAGCAGTATAATCCATACGCCTCGAAGACGCTGAACACGTCATACGACTATACCGAGGTGAAGCGCATGGCCGCCGGAATCAACTACCACCCGCTGCCGCAGGTGGCCGTCAAGGCAGAATATTCCCACCGCTTCCTCAAGAGCGTCTACAACGACGAGCCGTCCGTCAGCATCGGTGTGGCATACGAAGGATGGTTCCTCTGAACCGACATTGGGTCTCCCGGACATTATGACAGGAAGCCCGCCTGCGGCTCAGGAATAGATTATATAATCAACGAAGAAATCAATTCACAAATAAACAAGCCAAATGAAAAAGTATCTTTTCCTTCCCATGACCGTCATCATGGGAGCCATCACCTTCACGTCATGTTCTGAAAATGACGACAACGGAGAAACAACGACACTGGGTGACAATGAGTTCGGAATCGTCGAGACAGCCCCCCTACTCGACCAAGAGAACTATCCGTCCAACACCGCCACTGCTGCCTACGCCAACAAGCTGTTCGGCCAGAACGCCATCGACGGCTGTGAGAACCTATGCCAGGAGCTGGAGAACGCCAATGCCGTCATCGGCCAGGCCCGCCTCTCGGCTGAACAGGAGGCATATCTGCGCAAGACACTGGAAAATCTTGTCTCCAACGTCATCGTTCCGACATACACACGACTGGCCGACGACGTTGAACATCTCGAAGCCACGCTCCACGGTCTGACCGCGTCGACCATCACTCAGGCCCAAATCAACAGCGCCTGTGAGGACTTCAAGAAAGCCCGTTCCCACTGGGAAATGAGCGAGGCGTTCCTCGGCGGTGCCGCGTCGGACTTCAACATCGACCCAACAATCGACTCTTGGCCACTCAATCGTACCATGCTCCTCGGCTATTTCAACCGCGGCGGCCGTCCCGAGGACCTCAACGACGAGAGCATCCTCGGTTTCCACGCCCTTGAGTTCATTCTTTTCCGCGACGGACAGCCGCGCCGTGTGGAGGAACTAAGAGGTTATGACACATACAAGGGCTTCGGCAACATCAGCGGAGCACAGGAGCTGAAGTATGCTCAGGACATCTGCACGCTGCTCAAGAACCGCACATTCCAGCTGCAGGTGGCATGGGAGGGCGAGACTACGGCCAACGCCCCACGTGTGGCTGTCGTACGCAACGCAGGTCTAGACTATAAGACCCAGGACGGACTGTCCTACGGCGACAACCTCGCCAAGGCCGGCGTGGAGGGCTCACGCAGTTCCTTCCCCAACATTCAGGCCGCCATCACCCAAGTTCTCTCTGACGATGAGGGCAGCTGTCTCGGCATAGCCAACGAGGTCGGCACGGCCAAGATTGCCAATCCTTTCTCTGCCGGCGACGTCTCCTACGTGGAATCGCCCTACAGCTACAACTCCATCACCGACTTCCGCGACAACATCCGCTCCATCCGAAACGTATGGCTGGGCTCCACTGACCGCACGGCCGCACGCTACAGCTTCCACACGTTCTTTGCGAGCGTCAGCCGCGGCGACGTCAGCAACAGTATCGAGAACGCCTACGTCAGCGCCATTGAGGGAATCAGCAACATGCCGTCACCGTTCGTGAAGTATGTCTGCACGATACATAACATCCAATTCGAGGACGCCGAAATCCCCGAAGAGGACTGACAGTAGCGCTTCACGGTCTCTCTTTCACCTAACAAAGGCGTCCCGTCCGACTCTGTTCGGGCTGGACGCCACGTTGATTTCCAGCAATCAAAGACATCAGAAACATTAAACAACATGAGATATACAGACATTTCAAAACTCACTCTCGCAGCCCTTTTGGCCACACAGCTGACGACGGCGTGCTCTGACGACGACGCGCCACAGGACCCCGTGGCCTCCAACGGCCTCGGCGAGCTGGCCGCAGGAGACAGCCAGTTCGGCAAGGCCAACGACACGTTTACGGCCGACGAGTGGTATCCGGGCGGACTCCTCGGCACAACAGAGAAGGCCAGCTACTCGGCACCGGCTCCGGCCGTGGTCGGCGTGGCCGGAATGGAAACGAGCTTCAACAAGGGAGAAGACTTCTTTGAGCACGTCTACACCATCACCGAAAACCCGCGCAAGGGTCTCGGACCTTCATGGACACGAAACAGCTGCATCCACTGCCATCCGGCCTACGGCCACGGCAAGCGTCAGACGGAATATCGGGCCAACACCGTCGGCAACGGCTATCTGCTCGTTGTCTATCATCCCAACGCCGGTGTCGACCGCACGGGCAAGCCGTTTGCCGCCAACTCTTACGTGACCGAGGTGACGGGCATGCCACAGACACAGGCCATGCACCCCTTCAAGGCGCCCATCGACGAGAACAAAATCCGCATAGAATGGCGAACGGTTGATGCCATGCCGAGCGGTCTGCCGATGGCTTTCGCCGACGGCGAGACCTATTCGCTCATCTATCCGGAGGTGACCATCCCCGAAGATGCGTTCAACACCACCCCCCGACCGAACGACTATGAGGTGCGCCTGGAGTCGACCATCGGTATCTACGGAACCGGATTGCTTGATGCCATCGACGAAGACGACATGCGCGAGGAATACCGGAAGCAGGCCGACGGTGCCGCCAGCCGCGGACAGAACGTCAGCGACGTGCTCAATCCGGCCATGTGGGACGCCGCTGCCAACGACTGGGCCGGCGACAAGAGTCTCGGAACGGCCAACGGTGCCTACTATAAGCTGGCCGACGGTCAACTGAAGGTCAAGAAGTTCACCTATGCCATGACGCGCGCGTCGCTTCAGGACGGTGCAGGAGCGAACGCCATCTGGAACATCACCAACGTGACCCGCTCTGACCGCCACTACTTCTACACGACCAAGGCATGGGCAAAAGCCATGTCTGAGGATGAGGAAGTGATTGACTATATCAGCCGCAACGGCGGCGACAACACGTCGGTACTCTATCCTTATTTCGCACAGACAAAGAAGGAGATTGCCGAGAAGGTCAACACGTTGCTCGGTCTGAACACAGCCGCCGACAAGGAGACGTTCGAGCGCTATTTCGTCAACGGTGCGCCGTACAACGGCGAGGAAGAGATGAGCGACAAGGACTATTATGACTTCATGGTCTGGCACCGCGGTCTGGCCGTTCCTGCGGCGCGCAATCTTGACGACGCCAAGGTGAAACGCGGAAAGCAGTTGTTCAACGAGATGGGATGCGCCACGTGCCACCGTCCGTCGTGGACCACCGGAGCCGACAACTATTGGGTTGACAACAGCATCAAGGCTTATGCCGCAGCCAACGGCCTCGACCCGCAGAACGTCCTGCCGCGCTTCCCCCATCAGACGATATGGCCGTACACGGATATGGTCCAGCACCGTCTGTTCATGAAGAACGACATCCGCACGGGCTGGTGCCGCACGACTCCGCTCTGGGGCCGCGGTCTGTCAAAGCGCCTCACGGGTGCCGACGACCGTCTGCACGACTGTCGCGCACGCAACGTCATCGAGGCTATTCTGTGGCACGGATACTCCAAGGAGTCCGATGCCTACCGGACTGTGGAGAAGTTCCACCGCCTGAGCAAGGCTGACCGCGACGCCGTCGTTGCCTTCATCGAGGCCATATAAAAGACAATACAGCCTGTTTTGCCGTGTAAGACATACTGTATTCGGGTAAGACATACTGTATTGGTCATTAAAGCAGGCTATTTTACCGGATAAAATAGCCTGCTTTACATTACTCTATGAGTCATTTTACTGAACAACATGAATCATTATTCCAAACGACAGGGCGTCAAAAGAGCCCAGTCAAGATGCCTGAAATATAAAATATGACAACGTCCAGAATCTCAATTACGGCATACCTGAAATGTTTCTACGTCCTTATTATAATATGTATGGGCGCGGCAACGTTCGTCGAGAAGGCCCACGGCACACACTTCACGGCTGAAAACATCTACGGCGCGTGGTGGTTCGCGTCGTTGTGGGCATTGCTGACGGCCTTTGCCGCCGTTCATTTCGTCAAGCGTAAGGTGCGCCGCGCGTCAACGGTCCTGCTCCACCTGTCGTTCGTCATCATACTCGCCGGGGCGCTGCTGACACACCTCACGGCCACTCGCGGCATGGTCCATCTGCGCCAAGGCGAGACGGTCGTGACATATCTGGTTCAGGACGGCGACCACGTGAGCGAGCGCCAGCTTCCGTTCGGCATACGTCTCAACCGTTTCGAGGTGGAGTATCATGAAGGCACGACGTCCGCCGCGGACTACATTTCCCACATCACCATCACCGACGGAGACACTCGAAGCGCTGTCGTGTCGATGAACCGGATCTGCTCCCATCGCGGCGTAAGGCTCTATCAGAGCGACTACGACCCTGACATGCAGGGCAGCATACTCGCGCTCAATGCCGACCCATGGGGTATTCCCGTCACATATCTGGGCTATGCGCTGCTCTTCATCTCGTTTCTTTGGTCGCTGGCTGATCCGGCCGGAACTTTCCGAAGGCTTCTCCGAAGCCCGACCGTCAGGAAAAGCGCGCTCATCATGACCATCCTCATGGCTCCAGCCGGCTTCATTCCGGCGTCGGCCGCAATGTTATCGGATGCTGACGGGGGTGAGAGTACACCACCCGTGCTGCCCAAGGAGACGGCCGAGGAATTCGGACGGCTCCATGTCCTTCATAACGGACGCATCTGTCCGATCCAGACTCTAGCCGTCGATTTCACACGGAAGCTCTGCGGAAAGGCTTCATACGAGGGGCTGACGGCCGAACAGGTGCTCACGGGATTTATCCTGTGGAGAGACCATTGGTTTGACGAACCGATAATAAAGCTCAAGAACGGACCTCTGCGCGAGACGCTGATGCTGCCGGAACACTGTTCCGTCAATACGTTCTTCAACCGCGACATGGGCGGTTATATCCTCGGCCCGTACGTCCAGGAGACCATGGCGGGAGCGTCGGATAAGTTCCATAAAGACGTGGCGGCCGTTGACGACCGCCTGATGATGATCATGGAAATGACACGAGGAACATTGCTGAAGCTGTTCCCATATACTGCCGACGCCGCTACTACGTGGTATGCCCCGACGGACAAACCCGCATCCACGGTGCCGACACCTGACGCCCTGTATATCGCGGGCGCCATCCCGCTGCTCGCCGAGGCTGCCGGTGACGGTGACACGGAGCGCGCCGCAATGCTCATAGGCAAGATGAAAGTCTATCAGAAGAAAAACGGAGGCGTGTCGTTGCCGTCGTCTTTGCAGACGAAAGCCGAACGGATATACAATGCTGTGCCGTTCGCCACAATCCTTTTCATGGTCAATCTCACGTTCGGAGTCGTCATGCTGACAGTCACAATGAGGCGGATGACCGGCAGTGGCGGTAAAACAAATGGCACCGCATTCCGAATCTGTTGCGCCGTGATGGTGCTGTCATTGGCAGCCCTGACCGTATGTGAGGCCCTACGGTGGATCATCAGCGGCACAATCCCGATGTCAAACGGCTATGAGACGATGCTCTTCGTGGCGTGGGTGGTCATGGCCGTATCGCTGGCAGCCGCCCGCCGCTTCCGTATTGCGCTCGCCTTCGGTTTCCTCATGTCGGGCTTCTTCCTGCTCGTGTCCCACATCGGACAGATGGACCCGAACATAAGCCACGTCATGCCTGTGCTCAACTCACCTCTGCTCAGTCTCCATGTCTCCGCCATAATGTTCTCATTCGCCCTGCTCGCCATGACGTTCATCTGCGGTGTGACGGCCCTTGCCATTGCGGCGACGCGGAAAGCCATCGGAAACAGCCGGACCGGCGCACCGGAAGCGCTCCGCGTGCTCAGTCTGATTTTCCTCCACCCCGCCCTCGCGACGCTCGCCGTCGGCATCTTCATCGGAGCCGTATGGGCTAATGTCTCATGGGGAACATATTGGGGATGGGACCCGAAAGAGGTCTGGGCGCTCATAACGATGATGGTCTATGCCGTTGGCGTCCATGCCGGCTCACTGCCGTCGCTCCGCCGTCCGCTGACATACCATATCTTCACGACCGCCGCCTTCCTCACCGTCCTGATGACATACTTCGGAGTGAACTATGTTCTCGGCGGTATGCACTCCTATGCCTGAGATATTTCGAGGAGTGAGGAGAACCTCCTCAAAATCCTCACTCCTCGAAATCCTCACAACCCGTAAGCCGCGAGGAACTCGTCTTCGCTCATTATCTTTATTCCCAGCTTCTCGGCCTTTTGCAGTTTCGACGGTCCCATGTTCTCGCCGGCAAGTATGAACGACGTCTTTGAGCTTATCGAACCGACGTTCTTGCCGCCGTTTCGCTCAATCATTGCCTTATATTCGTCGCGGCTGTGATGGCTGAAGACACCGCTTATGACAATCGAAAGGCCGGAGAGGCTGTCGCCATAGGACGTCATCTGTTCCTCACTCAACTGCATTCTCACACCATAGGCGCGCAAGCGGTCGATGATTGCCATATTATCGGGCTCGTGGAAATATGCGATGACACTTCGCGCTATCACCTCGCCCACGCCTTCCACCTGCTGCAACTCCTCGAGCGAGGCAGAGGCAAGCGCGTCCATTGTCTTGAAATGGCGGGCAAGGAGCCTGGCCGATGTCTCTCCGACAAAGCGTATGCCGAGAGCAAAGACCACACGTTCAAACGGCACGGAGACTGACGCGGCGATGCCCTGAACAATTTTCCGCGCGGATTTCTCACGGTTTCCGTCACCGTTAATCTGGTCGACGCGTATGTCGTAGAGGTCGGCCACGTTACGTATTAATCCCTGACGGTAATAGTCGTCGACTGTTTCCGGCCCGAGACTGTCTATGTTCATGGCCTTGCGCGATATGTAGTGCTCGATGCGCCCCTTTATTTGCGGCGGACATCCGCTGTCGTTCGGACAGTAGTGGGCCGCCTCGCCCTCCGGACGGACAAGCTCCGCACCGCATTCGGGACAGCGGGTGATGAAGCGCACCGGCTCGGCGCCGGCCTCACGGCTGTCTTCATCGACACCCACGATCTTAGGTATTATTTCCCCACCCTTCTCAACATAGACATAGTCGCCGATGTGGAGATTGAACGAGCGGATGAAGTCTTCGTTGTTGAGCGTAGCCCGGCGGACCGTAGTACCGGCCAGCTGAACCGGCTCCATATTGGCCACGGGGGTCACATGGCCCGTGCGCCCGACCTGAAACGTAACTTCCCGAAGACGTGTGCGTTCACGTTCCGCCTTAAACTTGTATGCTATGGCCCAGCGGGGACTCTTGGCCGTATAGCCCAGAGTGCGCTGCTGGCTCAGGGAATTGACCTTGAGAACGATGCCGTCGGTGGCCACCGGCAGATTCTTGCGCTCCGTGTCCCAATAGCGGATGAAGTCGTAGATTTCATCCAGCGTCCTTACCTTGCGCATTCCCTCGCTGACTTTAAATCCCAGGCGGCGCGCCACCTCCAGGTTTTCGTAGTGTCCGTCCGACGGCAGATTGTCGCCGAGCATGTAATAGAGGTATGCGTCGAGCTTTCTTGCAGCCACCAATGCCGAACTTTGGCTCTTCAACGTGCCGCTGGCGGCATTGCGCGGATTGGCGAACAACGGTTCCTCGGCAGCCTCACGTTCGGCATTGAGCTTCTCGAAAACACGCCACGGCATGAGAATCTCGCCACGAATCTCGAAATTAAGTGAAGAGTGGAAAGCGGAGAGCGACGAATTCTGAAGAACAAGGGGAATGGTCCTTATGGTCTTGACGTTTGCCGTCACGTCGTCACCGCGCACTCCGTCGCCGCGTGTAACCGCCCGCACCAGCCGTCCGTCCTCGTAGGTCAGACTTATGGACAGACCGTCATATTTCAGTTCGCAACAGATTTCAAATTCCTCGCCGCCCAATCCTTTCTTCACCGAGTTGTAGAAATCGGCTACTTCCTGTTCATTGTATGTATTGGCCAGTGAGAGCATCGGATAGCGGTGTTCCACCTGCGTGAACTCCCTACTGATGTCACTGCCCACGCGCTGTGTGGGCGAATTGTCGTCGGCCATCTCCGGATGGCGCACTTCAAGTTCCTGAAGTTCCTTCATCAGCATGTCGAACTCCATGTCGGTTATAACGGGTGCGTTCTGCACGTAATATCTTTGATTATGCTCGTGCAGTTCGGCACGCAACTGAAGTATTCTTTCCGTCTCGTTCATAAGAAAAAATAAAGATGTTTATATGTCTGCAAAGTTAGTCAAAAAGCGCGAGAATACGAAAATGGCAATACTTTTTATGAGCATCACCCGTCAATCGCCATTTCCGGATCAAAACACCGCCACTTCTGTTAGATTCAGAAAAACACGGACAAAGAGGCCTGAAATTTCGAGAATTTCAGACCACAGGACTTTTATTTTCAAATTCGCGAATTTCACGCGTGCAAACGCAACCTACTGGCTGTCAGTCGGATCAATCCGAAACAACGACAAGTGTGCAATTTGAAAGACCTGAAAACACAATATTTTTCAAGTCGTAAGGCTCTCCCGGGGGTGCAACGGAACCGTTATCGTCGTGCAACGGCAGCCCCGTCGCAATGCAACAACGGCCCCGTTGCACCCCCGGGAGAGCCTTACGGCAAAACGGCAGTGGTTTTTCGGACGAAAAATGTGACGAAAAATGGAAAATCAAGCGGGCCGGCTCTCCGGATTGAAACAGCCGAAATTCAGAATAATAAAGACAAAACGGACTTTTGAGAACCTTCGGTATTGTGAACACAATGATACGGCAGAAGACAATACCGAATGTGTATATAACGGAATATCAACATATTACAGAAACAAACGTCACCAATAGTGAGCCCCCAAAAAAAGACGCGAAGCCACCCTGAAAACGGAGTAATCCGGTTCCCGCAGTTTCCGAAGACCGTTTGGGAGAGCGGAAAACGCGCGAGCCGGATTACTCCGATAAAAAAATGCGGCATATCTACCTGACCGTCAGAGCAATTCAGGAAGTTCGCAGAGACGTGTGGAATGGCTTCCCTTGATGAGAATACAGCGTCCGGAGGGGCGCTTTTCGGCCAACAAAGCCTTCACTTCATCAACATCGGCAAACTTACGGAACGGACATTCCGTCCGTCCGAATTCGCTGCCGACGAGCCACACGTCCTTCAGACCGGCGTCCATGAGCAGCTGTACCACACGCCGGTGTTCCTCTGCACTGACGTCGCCAAGCTCACCCATATCGCCGAGGATAGCCATCTTTCCGTCGGCCGTCATATCGCGGAAATTCTCTATTGCGGCCGTCATACTCGTAGGATTGGCGTTGTAGGCATCTACAATCAGGCGGTTATTGTCGGTAACGGTGAGCTGCGAACGGTTATTGCCTGGAATATAGTCCTCCAGCGCACGGCAAATGTCTTCCGGAGCTACCTCAAAATGTAGTCCGACGGTGATTGCTGCCAGCATATTGTCCATATTGTAAGCCCCGATGAGATGGGTTGCAACCTCGTGCCATTCCGTTCCTGCGACCTCAGCCTTCCAGCGGAAACGGAGGAAAGGAGCACAACCGACAATCTCGCCCTTCACGGAAGCCGACGCTCCACGGCCATAGGTCACCATGCGGGGCAGGCCGCCGGCAATTGACATCAGATGGGAATTGTCCGTATTTATGAATGTCACGCTATCTTCACGCCCGCGCAGATAGTCGTAGAGTTCACCTTTTGTGCGAATCACACCTTCCAGCGAGCCGAAACCCTGAAGATGGGCACGGCCGACGTTGGTGATCAGTCCGCATGTCGGCTCTACCACCTCAACCAGCGTGCGGATGTCTCCGGGATGGCTCGCCCCCATCTCCACTACAGCTATTTCGTGGTCGGGAGTGATACGCAGGAGCGTCTTGGGCACACCGATATCGTTGTTGAAATTGCCTTCGGTATAAAGAACTCGGTAGCGGCGGGCCAACACGGCCGAAACAAGCTCCTTGGTGGTTGTCTTTCCATTAGTTCCGGTGATACCGATTACGGGAATAGAGAACCGGCGACGATGATGGCGGGCCAGCAGCTGAAACGTTTTCAGACAGTTGTCGACGAGGATGCAACGCGGATCTGAGGCAAACTCTGGTTCGTCCACTACCGCCCATGCGCAACCTTTCTCCAACGCCGCAGCGGCAAAACGGTTGCCGTTGAACGAAGCTCCCTTTAGAGCTAAGAAGATTGAACCTTCGGGACAGTCGCGGCTGTCAGTCGTCAGCACGGGATTGGCGGAATAAATGCTATACAATTCTGATATTTCCATAACTTCAGATTGATTTTACGGTATATTTCCTGTTCTTTTATAAGTCCTGCAAAAGTACATCAAAATTTCCGAACACACTCACTTTTATGCCACCAAATCGCTTTCAAATATCTGAGAAATTTCATCTATCAGCAGAGAACGGGCAGCAAGACTTTTGAAAACAGGGCAGACAACAGATTGCTTACGGAAAACCACAACAGATATGAAACAAGTCCCGACCTCACGGCCGGGACTTGCCTGTAAACAAACTTATATAATAATACACGTACGGTTCTGAAAAATGTCAGTGACAAACCGTAATATCCCCTAAGACGAAGCCCGCGCCGATTGTGTCCGCACATGCGGTTCACTGTTTCGCAAATCGTAAATTTCATGAGCGCTTCAGACTTCCTTACTCCGAGGAATTTCAGCTTTTGTCTATAAGCAAGGCAGGTCTTCAGACTTCGTTCCGGCTTCTGACTCCTTCCCATTTTCACTTCCTGTGAAAACAGTGGATTTGCTATCAGAGGCCTTTAAAAGGAACTCACTGCTGCGGGACAGTCGGGGATTTCCACCACCATTCCCTTTTAATCGCTGTTATGCGAACCTTGACAGATGCAAAATTAACACAAAAAGACAAACATCGGATTATCAGCGGGGGAATAATAATCACGTTTAACGTTTTTTATGTTATGGCGGAAGAGATTGTAACCATTCTGCTTTCATGGCTACATAACGTTTTCATTATCACTGTAGGGCTATATCCCTTTGTAGCTGGTGTTTCAAAATGGGACAACAGGCAATGGGCTTTTTCATAAACAAAGGCTTCGGTCAGGACAATATTGTTGTGTCCGGAACGAAGCCTTTGTTGTTATAAGTTTTGTTGTTCCAAGTATGGAAATATACGGGAAAAGACGGGTGTATTATTTGGACTCTTCGTCTTTCGGCCGCGGCTCTTTCTTGGCAAGCATGACTACTTTATAGACAAAATCCGTCACCCAACGCTGTGAGAAACCGAGCCGCTTGTCATATTCACGGATGGCCACAACAGCCTTCAGAACGCCCGGATCGGTGTAGTTGTTCTTTGTGAAGATGTCGTTGACGGTCTTCTCCGTCATGGTGTACATGGCTTTTTTGAAGAATCCCGGCAACCGGAGCTTGAACTTCATAAGATTGCCCATGAGCATCATGAGGTCCTGAGTGAAATTCTGGAACTGGACGAGATATATCTGGACATCCTGAATCTTGCGGCAGTTACGGCGCAGACTTTGGTCAATCTCCTTGAAAAAAGAATCGTCCATGGAATAGATTTCCTTCAGCATCTTGCGGCAACGGGCTTTCTCGCCCACGCCCAGTTTGTTGTTGACAGTAGGAACACGCAACGTTGTCTTGAACACTCTCAAATCCGGCAGCATGGCCAGATTGGTTATGCCGAGGTCTGCCGCAATGGCAGCCTGAAAATAAACGCGTATGAGAGTCATGAAGTCTTCCATTCCGCCGGTTTTCGACTCTTCCTCGGCCTTCTTGCCGAACAGTTTTGAAAATATACTCATAATTCTGATTTTTAACTTCATTCATGCCGCCTTACGCCAATATCCGCGTCACGGACAAACCGGCGGAAATATGCCACAGACGGACATGGATTGGTATTTACGGGTGCAAAGTTAAGGATTATTCCGCACATTCTAATTAAAATCCGTTATAAATAATGGTATTAATAAAATAAATTCTTACCTTTGCAACGATTTCTTAATATAAAAATACAATTTTAATGAAAGGTATCGTTCTGGCCGGTGGCAGCGGTACGCGGCTGTACCCCATCACCAAGGGCATCAGCAAGCAGCTGATACCCATCTTTGACAAGCCAATGATATACTATCCCATATCTGTCCTCATGCTGGCCGGAATACGGGATATACTCATCATCAGCACTCCCGACGATCTTCCGGGATTCCGCAGGCTGCTTGGTGACGGGAAAGCGATGGGAGTCAGTTTCAGCTATGCGGAACAACCGTCGCCTGACGGCCTGGCCCAGGCTTTCATCATCGGAGCCGATTTTATCGGCACGGATAACGTCTGCCTCGTGCTCGGTGACAATATCTTCTATGGCAGCGGATTTTCCGGAATGCTGCGTCAGAGCGTCAATAATGTGGAAACGGAAAACAAGGCTACGGTCTTCGGCTATTATGTCAATGACCCGGAGAGATACGGAGTAGCCGAATTCGACGCCGAAGGCAACTGTATGAGCATTGAGGAGAAACCCCGACACCCCAAATCGAACTATGCCGTAGTGGGACTTTATTTCTATCCGAACAGCGTTGTGGAGATTGCACGTTCCATTAAGCCAAGCGAACGGGGCGAACTGGAAATCACATCTGTCAACCAGGAGTATCTCCGCCGAAAACAACTCAGGGTACAGACGCTGCAACGTGGTTTCGCCTGGCTGGACACAGGCACACACGATAGTCTGAGCGAGGCCAGCACCTTCATTGAAGTCATCGAAAAAAGACAGGGACTGAAAGTCGCCTGTCTGGAGGAAATAGCCTATCGCAAAGGCTGGATTACACACGAAGAACTTCACCGTTTGGCCGAACCGATGGCGAAGAATGACTACGGAAAATATCTCATGAGCATTTAAGAACATAAACAATATATTAATGGAAGAAAAGAACAAGATTGACACTTTGGCTAATTTCGAAGCCGTCGAGACCCAGGAGGATGGATCGTCGTTCGATTTTAAGAGCATTCTGACCATGTTTCTGCTCAACTGGCAGTGGTTCGTACTATCGGTCATCATTTTCCTTTGCGGAGCATTCCTTTACCTGCGCTACAAGAGTCCCGTCTATCAGGCATCCGTCAAGATGCTCATCAAAGACGATGACAATTCACGCAGGAACACCGGCAATCAGATGCTGGCAAACATGTCGGAACTTGGTTTCATCTCCAACAGTGCCGGAATTGATAACGAAGTGGAGATTCTCCAGAGCCGTATTCTTGCCCACGAGACCGTGAAGGACCTTCGTCTCTATGTGGAATACAAATTCCAAGGGCTTGTCAAAAAACAACTCATTTATAAGACACAGCCCATCAACGTGGACATCGACCCGACAAGTCTCGAAAGGATGGACGAGACCATGCTGCCGGTGGACATGAAGATAGAGAAAAGCGGAAAAACATACAAGGTAACCGGTAAGACTTATGACGAAAAAACCGGCAATGAAATTCCGTTCGAAACGTCATTCACGACACTGCCCGCCACATATAAGACACCGGCCGGAGTACTGACATTCACAAAAAATCAGACAAGCAAAGCTACATGGGATAAGGAAATCTACGTCCGCATCTATCCGCCTATGGCCATGGCAAATACATACGTCGGCTCCATGAGCGTAGAACCTACCTCAAAGATGACCTCCATAGCCCTCATAACCTTGCGGGATCGCAACCTGACCAGAGCTATGGACTACCTCAAACAGCTCGCCATCTGCTACAATCGTCAGGCAAATGCCGACAAGAACGAAATTGCAGTTAAAACGGAAGAGTTCATCAACGGACGTTTGGAGAAAATCAGCGCGGAACTGGGAACAACCGAAAGCGAGCTTGAAGAGTACAAGAAGCGCAACAATCTGACACAGCTCAAGCTCGACGCTACGGAAACTTTGGCCCAGACAAGCCAGTATTCGGCCAAGCTTTCGGAAGCCCGCTCTCAGATACAGATGCTCGACTTCCTCCGCGAATATGTGGACAATCCGGAAAACCGCTATCAGATTATCCCCTCAAACGTCGGACTGACGGACGTTTCGTCTACGGCGCTCATCAACAAATACAACCAGTCGGTGCTTGACCGCAACCGCATGTTGCGCACCGTTTCCGAGATATCTCCGCAGGTACAGACAATAACGTCGGCCCTCAACGACCTCGAAAACAGTATCCGCACAGCCCTCTCACAGGCACGCCAGCAGGCCAACATCCAGCTGCAGAGCATAGAGAAACAGTATTCGGTATATAGCAACAAAGTGGCCAGTACTCCGGAACAGGAGCGTATCCTCACCCAGATTGGCCGTCAGCAGGAAATCAAGTCGGGACTTTACCTGATGTTGCTCCAGAAACGCGAGGAAAACTCAATTTCACTGTCAGCCACAGCCGACAAGGGCAAGCTCATCGACATTCCGCTTTCCGGCGGAAAGGTAAGCCCGAAAGGCAACATGATCATGCTCGTTGCGTTCGTCATCGGACTCGGTCTGCCGCTGTTGGTCATCTATCTGCTACAGTTGATGCGCTTCCGCATCGAGGGACATGACGATGTGAACAAGCTGACCAAACTGCCGATTATCGCGGATGTCGCCCTGTCAAGCGAGGGAGACGGCAACAGTATTGTTGTCCACGAGAACCAGAATAATCAGATTGACGAAATATTCAGATCAATGCGAACCAACATCCAGTTCATGCTCGACAGCAATCAGAAGGTTGTCATGTTCACATCATCGACCTCCGGAGAAGGAAAGACTTTCAATGCAGTCAACCTTGCTGTCAGCTTCGCAACTCTTGGAAAGAAGGTTATCATCATGGGTCTGGATATACGCAAGCCGCGTTTGGCCAAGATTTTCAATCTTCCAAGCTCTAAGGTGGGCGTCACCAACCTGCTCGTGAAAGACAAACTGTCTATGGAAGATATACAGAAACAGATTTGTCCGTCAGGCGTCAGCGCCAATCTTGACGTGATGGCCGCCGGTCCCATACCGCCGAACCCCACCGAGTTGCTGGCCCGCGAACATTTGGGCGACATCATCGAAAAACTCAAGGATGAATACGACTATATCATTATGGATACAGCTCCGGTCGGATTGGTTAGCGACTCTCTGCAAATCGGCAAGCTGACAGACGTAACCGTAATTGTCTGCCGCGCCGACTATACGCCGAAGTCAAGCTTTGAGCTGTTCAACAGACTCCATGCGGAAAACAAGTTGCCAAACATGTGCTACGTCCTTAACGGTATTGACATGTCCAAGAAAAAGCACAGCTACTATTACGGATACGGCTCATACGGACGATATACGTATAAGAACCATTACGGCGGATATACATACGGCACTTATGTGAACAGCCACTATGGCAACAAGGACGATAAATCCATCAAGCTATGACAATCGCTGTAGACTTTGACGGCACAATCGTCACCCACTGCTATCCGGAGATAGGCGAGGAAATACCGTTCGCCATAGAAACGCTGAAGGCACTCATACGTGATCGTCACAGACTCATTCTATGGAGCGTACGCGAAGGCAATCTGCTCGACGAAGCCGTGGAATGGTGCCGCGAGCGCGGTGTGGAGTTCTACGCCGTCAACCGCGACTATCCTGAAGAAACCCAGGAAGGCAATCAGAATTACAGCAGGAAGCTTAAAGTCGATCTCTTCATAGATGACAGGAACATCGGGGGACTTCCCGAATGGGGCGTCATCTATGAGATGATAAAGAAGAAGCGCACGTGGAACAACCTGCTGGAAGAAGCAGAAGCCGGCTCTTCAGGAACCGCATATTGCGCTCCTGCCGACAGGCCGAAAAAGAAATGGTGGCAGATTTAGAGCCATGACATACTGAGAAAGAACTCTCAAACGTAAAAAAAAGAGGAGACACAAAGGCTTTCATTCACCTTTGTGTCTCCTCTTTTTTTTACGTTTGAGAGTTGTTGCGACTTTGATATTCGTATTTCGTTCCTTGAGGCTGGTGTTTTAAGACATCCAGGTCAGTGGCCGCAATGCGCCCGAAACGCGATTGGCAGCCCCGCTGTTATTCCGAAAAACGGACAACCGTATTGCGCAACGCCGCAGGATTTCCCATATCGAACATTTCTCCGTTTATACGCACTCCGACCATGCCTTTCCGTTTCCGTACGGCTTCAAGTGCCGTTGTCAGTTCTATTTCACGTGACATGTCACCCTCTGCATCAGCCGCACGGATGTCGTCAGCCAACTGTTCAAAAACATCCTGAGTGAGGATATACTGCCCGAAAACAGAATAGTAGCCCTTGCTGCCATCCTGTTCCTGTACGGCCAGATACTCTTCGGCGTAACTCAGTTTTGGCTTTTCAACCATCACGGACACATTAAGAATCGTATGGTCCTTGTCTTCCCACACTCCGCTGAACACTCCATATCGGCTCACTTCCTGCAGCGGAATAGGATGGATGCTCACGGTCAGCTTGTTGTAACGTTCATATTCTTCAATAAGCTGCAACGTGCAAGTCTTTCCACAGTTACTCCGGTAGAGCGTGTCACCGAGCAGAAGCAAAACCGGCTCGTTACCGGCAAATTCCGCAGCCTGATAGACAGCATGTCCGAAACCACGCTTATCATGCTGATAGACGTAGTGGAGATGTTTTCCGATGTCCAATATCCTGTTGCTGTATTCGCGTGCCTGCGGACTGAGTTTCTGAAGATGCTCCTCGTCCAAAGCCTGCTCGAAAAATTGCGCATAAAGAATTCTTTCCTCCTCTGAACCGAGAACAAGACAAACATCCTCGATACCGCTCTTGATAAGTTCTTCCAAAAGGATGAGTATAACGGGGCGCACCACTCCGTCGGCGCACGGAATAGGAAAAAAATCCTTCTTGAGCACCTGCGTAGCCGGATAGAGCCGAGTTCCGAATCCGGCCACGGGGATGATGGCACGTCTTACAGTGTGTACAGGCTGAATCGTGAACGACCATACCCGAAGTCCCTGTCCGTTAAGATAGTCGACCAATCGGGTCTGGCTTTCCGCATCACGAGCCAGAAACTGTACGGAGCCGTCTCCATGTGAGCCTACCCCCTTACCGCCGTATGTGAGCCGTTTCACCTCTGGATCGTTAAGGAAATGGTGGAGTTTCGGCGACCAAAGAGCCGGCGACATAGGCGCTATCTGCCGGTCGAACAGCTCTTCCGCCTCGGTCATCAGCTGCCCGAGTTTCTCTACTTCACCTTCGGCTATATAGCGGACGGCCCTCTGGACGATGTCACGGTTGCACTCTCCGAGAGCTTCGTGGAGCATACGGTCGCCATCCGTCGATGCAAAGGGATAGGACTTGTTCAGATCAGCAAGAATTCGGATAGTGTCCTTGTGTGCTACAAGGTCACCGAAGACCCAATGGAGCGGCTTCTTGACATTGAGCGAGGTCACGCCGACCTCGTCGCCGTCGAAAGTCATCAGGCACGGCTTGACACCGAACGCACATGCCTGGTCAAGACGTCCGCAGCGCGAAGCCGTACGGAGTTCACCGAGATAGGCGATGTTCATCTCGCCCATTGTATTGAGATTGAGACTATATAGTATATTGAACGCACGCGCCACCAGCACGCAGATGGCCGCGCTGCTGGACAGTCCGCTCTTTATAGGCAGCGTCATGCCGGTCAGATGAATACGCACTCCTCCCACCTTATACCACTCCAGCATATACGACGCCACACCGGCACAGTAGCTAAAGAACGAACCCGACTTGGCTATCCGCTTCAGTTCCACATCATTCATCATGCAGGAAAAGTCCTGCCACATGTCTTTTATTTCAGGAGCCTCGCTTGTCATTTCGAAAACCGGCGATTTCTCCACCTCGGCATATATTCCCTGTTCAATACCCGTGACGATGGCTGCTCCCGGAAGGATGTCAGCGTTCATCGTACGGTAGTGTCCGGCCCAATCAGTGTGCTCTCCGAAGAGACACAATCGCCCGGGTACAAATAGCTTTGTCATGTCTTTTGTTCGTTAATAGATTTAGTTTCAAACCATTTATGTTCCTTCTGTAACTTATTTGCAATGGAACTTATCAGTGTACAAATTTAAGTAAAATATTTTAAAACAACAAAGAAAAATATGCATAAATAGTGTATTTTACACTCAAAAGACCAATGAAAGACCATATAAGCCACTTCTTCCTGTAATTTTTCCACCGACCGGCACTATTGCCGCGAAAAAACAGAGGGTATTACATAAAAAGGTTATTATTTTTCATGTTTTAACTTAAAATATTTGTATTTTACGTTGTTAAATCTTATATTTGCCACAGATAAGATTACATCCATGTTGTCGATGCCCCTTATCAATCCCGAGGTTGGCAGCGTCCTGCGCCAACCTCTTTTATTTCCACTCCCCCCAACAATTTACAGTTTGTGTCCAAGGCTGTCGGAAGAAATCAGTGGCAGCAAAGATTCCGCAAGCCATCCACAATGAGAATGAAAAACGACAGGCCTGTCCGCCTGTCTCGTTTGCACGAGCATTAAAAATTTAACATACAATAATTTGGCGGTATAGATTATTTTATATACTTTTGCATTGTTAAGCAATCCGACAATAACTCATCAACAAAAACCGTAAAGCCTATCGACTAATATTTTACTTAATAAAAAGTTCATTAAGTATGAAGAATTTCGAAAGTATGACCGACGAAGAGTTGGCCTTACGGTATGTCAAAGGGGACAATAAAGCCTTCGACGAGTTATTGGCGAGAAATCAGTCAAAGCTATTTACATATATAATGTTCGTCGTCCGTGATCAGGAACTGGCCAACGACATTTTTCAGGACACCTTCGTCAAAGTCATCACAAGACTGCAAGAAGGCAAATATACCGATAGCGGAAAGTTCTCTTATTGGATAACACGCATCGCCCACAATGTCATCATGGACTGGTATCGCCTCCAGCGCAACGAACACATCATCGAACCTACCGAAGACAACGACCTGAGCAATCTCAAAATCAATTCCTTGGTTGACACAAGCAGAGAATGCGAGATGGTCAACGAACAGGTGCTCGACGACGTACGACGCATGATGGACAGCCTCCCCGCACCGCAACGGGAAGTGGTTTACATGCGGTTCTATCAGAACTTGTCGTTCAAGGAAATTGCCAATATCACCGGCGTGAGCATAAACACTGCGCTCGGACGAATGCGCTACGCCATACTAAACCTCCGACGTATGGCCAAAGAACACGACATTGAACTGGCAATGATGGAGCGATAGACTTACGGAGGTAACAAAAACACGCCCAAACGACAACAAAAAAGATGCAAGAACACAAACGGCAGAATTCGCCAGATTCGTGTTCTTGCATCTTTTTTTGTATACAAGGGTACGATCATTATATAGGTGTCTATTACCGTTGAACGTGAGAGGAATTGCTTTTCATGTTCCTTTCCAAACGAAATCGTTACATTAAGGACATCTCCCTTTCACGTCCAGCGATAATAAGCAGTCTTTCTAACATCACGCCTTCTTCATTACTACGCGCTGATATCCCAGCCTATGGCACTCGCACCGAGCACAGCGGCAGAAGAACCGTCGAGAGTGCTGACAAGGAACTGGGCTTTGCCACGGAACACCGGCATGACGTGGGCGTCGTAAGCCTCGCGAATAGGCTTCATGATAAGCTCACCGGCCTTCACGAGACCACCGAAGAAGATGAAAGCCTCAGGACTGGAGAACGCGGCGAAATCGGCGCAAGCCTCACCGAGCATCTTTCCCGTGAAGCGGAAAATGTCATTGGCCAGCTCGTCGCCCTTCCCAGCGGCAATACTTACGTCGAGGGACGTTATGTCCTCCGGATTCATTTCGCGGAGAAGCGACGGCCGTTCGGTTGTAGACAGCATCTCGCGGGCCGTGCGTGCCACACCCGTAGCCGAGCAGTATGTCTCCAGACAGCCCATACGGCCGCAGCCGCAGGTACGTCCGCCTTCACGGACCATCGTCACATGGCCAAGCTCACCGGCATATCCGTCGTGGCCGTAGACCAGCTGTCCGTTGACAACGATACCCGAACCGACACCGGTTCCAAGCGTTATGACGATGAAATTCTTCATTCCGCGTGCCGCACCGTAGGCCATCTCGCCGATGGCAGCGGCGTTGGCGTCGTTGGTCATGGCCACGGGAATACCGAGCGCAGTGCTGAACATGTCGGCCAATGGAACGACGCCACGTCCCCAGACGATGTTGGTAGCGTGCTCGATGGTGCCTTTATAGTAGTTGGCATTGGGCGCTCCGATGCCCATTGCCTTGATTTTGTCAATACCGCCAACCTGGTCTATGATGATATGCAGTGCCTCAACAGCCGCTGCCACGTATGCTTCCGCTGTGTCATAGCCTTGGGTTTTGATGGCCGTAGTGGCCTTAATCTCTCCCCGGCTGTCAACAATGCCGAAGACGGAGTTGGTTCCTCCCAAATCCAGTCCTATCACGTAGGGCTTGATAATAGATTGTTCACTCATACTGAATGTTTTTTTGTTATTGGTAATAAATAATTGTACAATGTCTCGCAAAGTTATGAAAAAAACGGCAACGGAGCAAGAATTTTGTGCCAAAAACTTGCTCCGGCTGCCAGACTTTCACATTTTTGGCTGTAAGAAATAATATTATTGAAATTTCTGAAGTTGGGGACGACGGATGACGAGCCGCCTGCCATGACCGTTCATACGTCAATTTGTCGCATGCAAAGATACGCCATTTCATACATTATCCCCCCAATTATACGCCTGCTTCAGGACGGTCACGCTCCGGAACCATACTGCGAGTTTATTACACGGCTCGTGTAACGGTGTTACGCGAGGCATGTAACGATGTTACACGGCCTATGTAACACCGTTACACGAGCAGCGAAACAACCACCCCACCAACGTCCGCGACGGAGGGGCACATACCGGGAATGGATTGGTTTGCCATCAAGCCTGTCCGGAAGATAACCTCACGCTATATCATGCTCCCCAAAAACAGACAACGCTGTCAAAGCGTTAAAGTTTAAAGTTACAAGTTGAATACACGAAAAACGGAGGAGGAGGTAACATTTAATGGCAAAAACTTGTGTAATTCACATAATTTTAGCAACTTTGCATTCGCTATGCCGTTTCCATTACATATAAGCATACTTGATTTCATATTCAAGGGAATACTCATCGGGGTCATCGCTTCGGCACCGATGGGACCGGTAGGTGTGCTCTGCGTCCAGCGGACACTGAACAAAGGCCGGTGGTACGGGTTCGTCACCGGCATCGGTGCCGCCGTGAGCGACATCATCTATGCCGGCATTACGGGATTCGGAATGAGCTTCGTCATGAACTTCGTGAACGATCAACAGAACCGGTTCTATTTGCAGATTGTCGGAAGCCTACTGCTGATGATTTTCGGAATATACACCTACCGCACCGACCCGACCCGCAACATACGCCAGCCGGGCACGAACAAGGGCACGCTCGTCCACAACGGCGTGACGGCCTTTCTCGTGACGCTGTCAAACCCGCTCATCATCCTGCTCTTCCTCGCCTGCTACGCCCAGTTCGCATTTGTCCTTCCCGACCATCCGTTCGAGATGGTGGTGGGCTTCATGAGCATTGTTGCCGGCGCGCTGCTGTGGTGGTTCGGACTGACATGGCTTGTGGACAAGATACGGGGCAAGTTCGACGACAACGGCATAAAGCTCATCAATCAGGTCATCGGAGCTGTCGTGGTGATATGCTCGGTGATTATGTTCGTCGGCACGATGACCAACCTATACCGTTTTTTCTGATTATTCTGAATTTAATATATGTATATCTCACAGGAACTGAGGAAAAAGAACATAGCGGAATATCTGCTTTACATGTGGCAGGTGGAAGACACCATCAGGGCTTTCGGCTGCTCCCTGTCGCGCATACGCCGGGAGTACATCGACCGCTTTGACTATACAGACGAACAGAAGGAAGATATGTCCGACTGGTATGGCTATCTGATCCGGATGATGAACGAGGAGGGATGTCGCGAGCGCGGCCATCTGCAGATAAACAAGGTGACGATGATTCAGCTCGCCGAGCTTCACGCACGACTGCTGCAAAGCAGCAAATTCCCGTTCTACAACGCCGAATATTATAAGGTACTGCCTTTCATCGTGGAACTGCGCAACCGCGGAGCGAACAAGGAGGAAAACGAAGTGGAAACATGCTTCAACTCCCTCTACGGCGTGATGATGCTGCGGCTGCAAAAGAAAGAAATAAGCCCCGACACAGCCCATGCCGTCAAGGAAATCACGACACTCGTGGGCATGCTCAACGACTATTATCTGAAGGACAAAGAGGAACCGCTCGAATTTGAGTGAATTTTTTTCTTGATTTTAGGAGTTTAGAGGAGCTAAAGGATTTAGCGCGGGCAAAACCCGTTCAGGAGTCCTTGCCTTACAAGCGGACAGAGACCGAGCGAAAGACAATAGCGACATAAAGGATAGCATGAAGATGGACAAAGACAATTCTCACTTCTCCATCAACGCTCTCCTCTTTCCTCGAAAAATTATGTAATACACAATGGACAAAGAAATAGAAAGAAGACGTACGTTTGCGATCATTTCGCATCCCGACGCCGGTAAGACGACGCTTACCGAGAAGTTTCTGCTCTTCGGAGGCCAGATTCAGGTGGCCGGAGCTGTGAAAAGCAACAAGATAAAAAAGACGGCGACGTCAGACTGGATGGAGATTGAAAAACAGCGCGGTATCTCCGTTTCTACGTCGGTCATGGAGTTTGACTACGAAGGATATAAGGTGAACATCCTCGACACCCCCGGTCACCAGGATTTTGCCGAAGATACGTTCCGCACGCTGACAGCCGTCGATTCGGCCATCATCGTCGTTGACGGAGCCAAAGGCGTGGAGACACAGACGCGCAAACTGATGACAGTCTGCCGTATGCGCAACACCCCGGTGATTATTTTCATCAACAAGATGGACCGCGAGGGCCGTGACCCGTTCGACCTGCTGGACGAACTCGAACAGGAACTCGAAATCAAAGTACGCCCGCTGAGCTGGCCTATAAATCAAGGAGCGAAGTTCAAGGGCGTCTATAACATATATGAAAAGAAGCTCGACCTCTTCACGCCGGACAAGCAGCGCGTGACGGAAAAGGTTGAAGTAGCCATTGACAGCGACGAGCTGGACGCCCGCGTCGGTGGACCTGATGCAGCCAAGCTGCGCGAAGACCTGGAACTGGTGGACGGCGTCTATCCGGACTTCAACGTCGAAGACTACCGCTCGGCCGAGGTTGCACCCGTTTTCTTCGGCTCAGCACTCAACAACTTCGGCGTTCAGGAACTGCTCAACTGCTTCGTGGAAATAGCCCCGAGCCCACGCCCGACCAAAGCGGAAGAACGTATTGTAACGCCGGATGAGCCAAAATTCACAGGATTCATATTCAAGATAACGGCAAATATCGATCCCAACCACCGCTCCTGCATAGCTTTCTGCAAGATTTGCAGCGGACGGTTTGTGCGCAATCAGCCCTACCTCCACGTGCGTCAGGGTAAGACAGTTCGATTCTCGTCACCCACACAGTTCATGGCTCAGCGCAAAACCACAATCGACGATGCCTACCCAGGCGACATTGTCGGACTTCCGGACAATGGTATCTTCAAGATTGGCGACACGCTGACAGAAGGCGAAAAACTCCATTTCCGCGGTCTGCCAAGTTTCTCGCCTGAGATGTTCAAATATATTGAGAATGCCGACCCGATGAAAGCCAAGCAGCTCCAAAAAGGAATCGACCAGCTGATGGACGAGGGTGTGGCCCAGTTGTTCGTCAATCAGTTCAACGGCCGCAAGATTATCGGAACCGTGGGACAGCTCCAATTCGAGGTTATACAGTATCGTCTGGAGAACGAATACAACGCGAAATGCCGCTGGGAGCCGGTCCACCTCTATAAGGCATGCTGGATTGAGAGCGACGACGAGGCCGAACTGGAAAACTTCAAGAAACGCAAGTATCAGTATATGGCCAAGGACAAGGAAGGCCGCGACGTCTTCCTCGCCGACAGCGGCTACGTTCTGAGCATGGCACAGGAGGACTTCAAGAAAATCCGCTTCCACTTTTCGAGCGAATTTTGAATTACAAATTAGGTATGACTAATTAGAGGGAGCAAATTTAGGAAATCGCAGGAACGTGCCGAGGCACGTTGACGCAACAACCGGATATCCAATAAACATCGCAAAACGATGTCTCTACAAATTGGATTAATTATATGGGGGATGGGAACACCCTCTGAAGAATTGCCTGCGGAATGAAGCCACGCGTGACAATAGCGGAATCGGCATCATGTCTATATAATATAATGTGTAGAAAGCCGCCCGAGGTTGATTTGCCGCCAACGGAAAGGAAAGGACTACCGCGACATTGACCGCCAACGCAAGCCGTAGGCATAATTTATAATTCATAAATCATAATTAGAAAACATGACCCAAGAAGAAGATATAAAAAGAGCTGTAGAGACCATGCGCAATGGCGGCGTGATACTCTACCCCACGGACACGGTATGGGGCATCGGCTGTGATGCGACAAACGCCGAGGCCGTGGCAAAAGTCTATAAAATCAAACAGAGGGACGATTCCAAGGCGCTGATATGTCTCGTCGACAGCGACGCACGGCTACAGCGTTATGTCCGTAACGTGCCGGATGTGGCATGGCAGCTGCTCGACTGCGCCGACAAACCCACCACGGTTATACTCGACGGAGCAGTCAATCTGGCTCCAAACCTCATCGCCGACGACGGAAGCATTGCACTACGGATTACGGCAGAGCCGTTCTCAAAGGAACTGTGCTACCGTTTCCAGAAAGCCATCGTATCGACGTCGGCCAACATTTCAGGCGAACCCACAGCCCAGAACTACCGCGACATAGCTCCGGAAATAATTGACGCCGTGGACTATGTCTGCTGGAGCCGCCGGCAGGAACACAAGCCGCATACGCCGTCAAGCATAATCAAGCTCGGAATGGGTGGCGAAGTAGAGATAATCAGAAAGTAAATGAAGATAGCCCACATAGAAGAAAAATGCTCCACGGCATTCCTGGCGCTGCTGAAATGGCGCGAGGAACATGTCAGTGAACGCACGTTCAAACTCGTGCTCGCGTTCCTCGTGGGCTTTTTCGCGGCTGTGGCGGCGTTCGTCCTCCACGGTCTCATCAATCAGATAGGAGCGCTCCTGACCAGCTCTTTCAACCGCCATACGGCCAACTGGCTCTATCTCGTATATCCCGTTGTCGGCATCTACCTGACCTCACTCTTCGTCCGCTACGTGGTCAAGGACAACATCAGCCACGGAATCACGCGAATCCTCTATGCCATCAGCAGCAAGCAGAGCCGTCTGCGCGGCCACAACTGCTGGACGTCGGTGGTCGCTTCGGCCATAACCATCGGATTCGGAGGCTCCGTGGGAGCAGAGGCCCCTATCGTGTTGACCGGCTCTGCCATCGGCTCAAACCTCGGAAAGCTGTTCAGAATGGACAACAAGACGCTGATGCTGCTTGTCGGCTGCGGTGCCGCCGGTGCCATAGCCGGAATCTTCAAAGCCCCGATAGCAGGCCTGGTGTTCACGCTTGAGGTGCTGATGATCGACCTTACGATGACCTCACTGCTGCCGGTGCTTGTCTCCTGCGTCACCGCGACATGCTTCACCTACATCTTCAGCGGTTCCACCGTATTGTTTTCGTTTCACATAGACAGCGGATGGACCGTAGAACGTGTGCCGGCCTGCATTCTGTTGGGAGCCACCTGCGGACTTATAAGTCTCTATTTCATACGAACGATGACGTTTTGTGAAGGCATATTCGGCCGCTTCAAGGAACGCCCGCTCGTCCGTCTGCTCATTGGAGGCGCAATCCTCAGCCTCCTGATATTCCTGTTCCCGTCACTCTACGGTGAAGGCTACCGCGACATCAATCTGCTTCTCAACGGCCAGACACAGGCCGACTGGGACGGTATCCTGCGCAATTCGCTCTTCTCCGGTCAGGGCAATCTCGTCATCCTCTATGTCTCGCTGGTTCTCCTGACAAAGGTTGTAGCCACGTCGGCGACCAACGGCGGTGGCGGTTGTGGCGGTACATTCGCACCGAGTCTGTTCGTCGGATGCTTCGGAGGATTCCTTTTCGCACGCTTTTGGAATATATACGACATAGGCATATATGTACCGGAAAAGAACTTCGCTCTGTTAGGCATGGCCGGAGTAATGTCAGGTGTCATGCACGCACCACTCACAGGAATATTCCTCATTGCCGAGATAACCGGCGGCTACGACCTCTTCCTGCCTCTGATGATCGTCAGTGTGTGCTCCTATCTCACAATCTGCATCTTCGAACCGCACAGCATCTATGGCATGCGTCTGGCCAAACAGGGCAAGCTCATAACCCATCACACCGACCATGCCGTGCTCACGCTGATGAGCCTCGACAGCGTCATAGACCGCAACTATACAGCTGTAGAGCCTGACATGGAACTCGGAAACATCATCCACAAAATCAGCCGGAGCCGCCATGACCTGCTTCCCGTGCTCGATACGGCAGGCAATCTGCTTGGCGAGATAAACATCAGCAATCTACGCCATATCGTCTTCCGCACCGAACTTTACCATCACTTCAAAGCCCATCAGCTCATGATGCCGCCTCCTGCCACACTCCGTGACGACTCCACAATGGCCATGGTCATGAAAATGTTCGACAGGACTCACGCCGACGGTCTTCCGGTGTTGGACAGCGACAACCGTCTCAAAGGATATATCTACCGTCAGCGCATATACGGCATGTACAGGAAGATGGTGGCCGACATGAGTCAGGACTGACCGACGGACACACGATGATGGTTTTAAAGAACACTTTGAACATTTAAAAAGAACACCATAGCGATGAAGAAAGAAGATCTGAGAATCATATTCATGGGAACACCTGAGTTTGCCGTGGCCACGTTGCGGGCTCTGGTGGAGAACGGTTATAACGTCGTGGCCGTGGTCACACAGCCCGACAAGCCCGTAGGACGCCACGGAAGCGTTCTTCAGGCGTCAGCCGTGAAACAATATGCCTTGGAACAGGGAATGCCGGTATTGCAGCCGGAGAAGATGAAAGACCCTGATTTCGTCAGTCAGCTGCGGTCATACAACGCCAACCTTCAGGTTGTCGTGGCCTTCCGGATGCTCCCCGAAGTGGTCTGGGACATGCCGGAATACGGAACGTTCAACGTACATGCGGCACTGCTGCCCCAATACCGCGGTGCGGCACCGATCAACTGGGCCGTAATCAACGGCGAGTCAATCACAGGCGTGACAACATTCTTCCTCGACAAGGACATTGATACAGGACGCGTGATAATGCAGCTGCCGTTTGAAATCGCCGACGATTACAACGTGGAAAACGTCTATGACGGACTGATGAACCTCGGAGCCGACATCTGCCTGCGCACACTTGAACGCATCGTCGAGGCCGGAGGACATCCCGAATCCATTCCGCAAGAGGATATGATTTCAACCGGAAGCGTCCTTCACGCTGCCCCGAAAATTTTCAAGGAGACCTGCCGAATTGACTGGAACCTGCCGCAGAAGCGCATCTACGACTTCATACGCGGCCTCAGTCCTGTTCCCGGCGCGTGGACCATGCTCAAGTCGCCCGACGGCCGTGAGACAGTCCTGAAGATTTTCCGCACAGAAAAAACTAACGTCGGATGCACGGAAAAGCCAGGAACGGTGGTCACAGACCGCAAGGATATGTTCATTGCCACGACTGACGGACTGCTTCGCATCTGTGAACTGCAGCTGGCTGGAAAGAAGCGGATGACGGCAGCGGACTTCCTCAACGGCATGAAAGACGCGGCGCGGCACACCGCCGAATAAAAAAAGCGCACTTCAGTATAATAAACCGTGGCTGTCGGCGTTTGATATATAGAAAGTATTAAACACGAACAGCCTATGAAGTATTTTACACAAGAAAAACTGAACCCGAGTGAAAGGACACTGGAAATCATCAAACAGATAGCCTACACCTACCGGGTCATGAAACTGGCGGACGGCACCCAAATGCCCTACTGCCTCAACTGAAAGAACTAACAGAAGAAAACTATGACATTAGTATCACCGTCACTTCTCGCCGCCGACTTCCTCCGGATCGGCAGCGAGATTGAAATGATTAACCGCAGTGATG
Organism: uncultured Prevotella sp.; assembly: GCA_947170725.1. Taxonomy (GTDB): domain Bacteria; phylum Bacteroidota; class Bacteroidia; order Bacteroidales; family Bacteroidaceae; genus Prevotella. The sequence continues at coordinate 12,337 of CAMVUM010000019.1, read as the reverse complement.
CCGATTGGCTTCACCTTGACGTGATGGACGGTTCTTTCGTTCCCAACATCTCATTCGGATTTCCTGTCATCGAAGCCCTTGCCGGCGTCTGCCGCAAGCCACTCGACGTTCATTTCATGATTGATAAGCCGGAGCGCTACATCGAGCGTACGGCACGTCTCGGTGCAATGATGATGAATGTCCATCTGGAAGCATGCACCCATCTACACCGCACGATTCAGGAAATTCACGCCGCCGGCATGAAAGCCGGGGTCACGCTAAATCCCAGCACACCCGTATCAATGCTCGAAGACATCATCGGCGACATCGACATGGTGCTTCTCATGAGCGTTAATCCGGGCTTCGGAGGACAGACCTTCATCGAAAACACAATCGCCAAGGTAGGGCGGTTGCGCCGGATGATAGCCGATAATTCAACCCGGACACTTATAGAAGTGGACGGAGGGGTTAACGCAACCACTGCTCCAAGACTTGTCAAAGCCGGTGTGGACGTGCTTGTGAGCGGCAGTTATATATTCAAAAGCCAATCGCCGGAACAAACAATACACGAGCTGAAAAACCTTTAATCTTCCGCACACTTTACAATACGAATACCGGAAAAACAACGATTGGTGTGCCAAAACAACCGTTTTGGTATCCTTAACACTTGCCAACAATGGGGAAAAGTTTTAAAAAACATTAAAGAGACTGGTACGGCAAACATATTCTGCAAAAAATGTAATACCTTTGTAAGATAAAGAGAGTTATGGTTATGACTTCCAATGAGCAGACTTTAGCCACGTTTCAGACCCATGTCCGTCAGATGATTCTTCGGTTCCGCCAGTTGAAGCAGGAGAACGATGAACTCTATGCGATGCTGGACAAAAACGAGAATGACATCAGGATACTGCGTGAGAAGCTGGATCAGCAGGTCAAGGACTATAATTCACTAAAGATGGCAAAGATGATTGAGATTACCGACGGTGATCTGGATGCCGCACGGACACGGCTGTCGAAACTGATACGCGACGTAAACAAATGTATCGCGATACTGACAGACCAAAAAACGGACTAAGCCATGGCAGAACAGAGGAGAGAAGAATTTCGTATACATCTGCATGTCTACGATGAAGAGATAGAGGTCGTCCTGGCTGACAGGACCGAAGAAGAGTATTATCGAGCAGCGGCCAAGCTCATTACAGACCGCTACAACATATACGCACAAAGATATAAGGCCCACAAGAGCGACCACACAATAGCGCTGATGACGCTTGTCGACATCGCATTGCAATACTCAAAGGAACGTGCCAAAAACGACACGGCACCATACAATGATATTCTCACAAATCTGACTGCCGAAATAGAAGATGCTCTCGGAGAAAAGAAATGAGAATATTAACAATCATATTATTTAAATAACATTTATGGAATTAACAATAATAATCGTAGCCGTCGTTGCCCTCGCTATCGGAGGACTTGGCGGATATTATATGTTCCTCCATGTCATAAAGGGGAAATATAATGAGATGATTGCCTCTGCCGAAAAAGAGGCTGAAGTTATCAAGGAGAAGAAACTGCTGGAAGTGAAAGAAAAGTTCCTCAATAAGAAGAGCGAACTGGAAAAGGAGGTGCAGATGCGCAACCAGCACATCCAGCAGGGAGAGAACAAACTCAAGCAGCGCGAAATCTCGCTCAACCAGCGTCAGGAAGAATTGGGACGCCGCAAGAACGAGCTTGACAACCAGCAGACACGAATCGACAACGAGAAGAAACTGCTCCAGATAAAGAACGAAGAACTGGAGAAGATGCAGCTTCAGGAACGGGCAAAGCTGGAAGAGCTCTCAGGGCTCAGCGCCGACGAGGCAAAACAGCGCCTTGTCGAGACCGTCAAGGACGAGGCTAAGACAGAAGCCCAAAGCTACATCAACGAGATAATGGACGAGGCAAAGCTCAACGCCAACGCTCAGGCCCGAAAGATTGTCATCCAGACCATACAGCGCGTGGCCACAGAAACTGCAATAGAAAACAGCGTCAGCGTCTTCCACATTGACAACGACGAGGTTAAGGGACGTATCATCGGACGTGAGGGACGCAATATCCGCGCTCTCGAAGCAGCAACAGGAGTTGAGATTGTGGTCGACGACACGCCGGAAGCCATCGTCATCAGCGCCTTCGACCCCATCCGCCGCGAAGTTTGCCGTCTGGCCCTCCATCAGCTCGTGGCCGACGGACGCATCCATCCGGCACGCATCGAGGAAGTTGTCCAGAAGGTGAAGAAACAGCTGGAGAACGAGGTTATCGAGACAGGAAAGCGCACGTGCATCGACCTCGGCATACACGGACTCCATCCGGAGCTGACACGTATCATCGGTAAGATGAAGTATCGTAGCTCTTACGGCCAGAACCTGCTGCAGCACGCCCGCGAGACAGCCAATCTCTGTGCCGTCATGGCATCGGAACTGGGTCTCAACCCGAAAAAGGCAAAGCGCGCCGGACTGCTCCACGATATCGGAAAGGTGCCTGACGAAGAGAGCGAACTGCCGCACGCACTCTATGGAGCGAAGATTGCGGAGAAATATCGTGAGAAGCCGGACATCTGCAACGCCATTGCAGCCCACCACGACGAATGTGAGATGAACACGCTTCTGGCCCCCATCGTTCAGGTGTGCGACGCCATCAGCGGCGCACGTCCCGGTGCACGCCGCGAGATTGTCGAGGCCTACATCAAGCGCCTCAACGACCTTGAAGCAATCGCGATGAGCTATCCCGGCGTCACCAAGACATACGCCATACAGGCTGGCCGCGAGCTCCGCGTCATCGTCGGTGCCGACAAGATGGACGACACACAGACGGAAGCTCTGTCTGGCGAGATAGCAAACAAGATTCAGAACGAAATGACCTATCCGGGTCAGGTCAAGATAACAGTCATCCGAGAGACCCGCAGCGTGGCTTACGCCAAGTAGGAGAATCACGGACGAAACAAATACAAAAAAGGTGGAGCAGCGAATTTTCTTTCATTGCTCCACCTTTTTTTATTATTAATCAGATTATTATCAACTTACAGTTCTATATATCAATGCACCGCTCTACTACCTACTGACATCATCCCAAATCCAAACCAACAGTATCAACCTACAAGAACCACACGGTTCGAAATCTAATACCTCACAACCATGAATATACGGACCATCGCAACCATCATCATTCTTCTATCGGCCATTCTCCTCACTAACTGCAGCAAATATGAGGAAGAGAACATCAACGAAAAGGAGTCGACAACGGAAGACACATACTACGGATGGCATGACAGCATCACTGTCGTAGAGTTGCCGGTCGGCTATCTGACTGTTGCGGAAGCCGCGGAAGTGCCCGTCGGCGATGTGTTCTGCATCCGCGGCTATATCCTCGGATCGGCCTCGCGCTCTCTCTACAACTCGATAATGGCCCCGCCATTCGAGAGCCGTTCGTCACTGATATTGGCCGACCGCATCTTCAAGGCCGGCGACACACCAGGAGAATATGACCCGTTCTACGAGGACGACCTCTTCCCCGTCTCACTGAATGACCACAACGATTACAAAAAAGCACTCAATCTCGTTGACAATCCCGGCCACTGGCACCGCCTTATCTATATCATTGGCATAAAAACAAGATACATGGGAGTGCCGGGAATGAACAATATCCTGTATTATGAGTTCGGAGAATAGCCGTCATCAGGCTGCCAATCAAGCCACTGGAGCGCACACGGTTTGCGTCAGACACAGACTATACACCTCCATAAGGAGAAAAGCCATTTACAAATGGTAATTTTCATACCGACTTATGCCGCAAAGTCACATATGTTTCTTTAAAACAGCAGACTGTTTCACACTAAAAAAGGCGAAGAAAGCAAGAAAACGCCCCTTCAGACACACTGCGCCCCGGAATGGTAAAAGACGATACCATTCCGGGGCGCAGTGTGTCTGAAGGGATTACCACGAGGGTGTTTCAAAACCGTGGAATTGCAGGGACGTGCCTCTGGCACATTGACGTTATCAGTTGATATTCAACAAACATCACAAAGCAATGTCCTCCCTGCAAGTCAGGTAAATCCTATGGTTCCGCAACAGCCTCCCCCCTTACCTACCGGCAACGGACTTATTCTAAGGAAGCTTCAGGGACGTCTTATGCCCCATGAAGTTCGTGCCCGTGACGAGACCTTGACCGGTTATTTCTATATCCGAATAGCGCGGTTCGACCATTAAAGTCCCGTCTATTGCTATGACTCCCCACTGGCCATAGTTCTTTTCCACGGCACAATATCTCCCTACCGGCCACCTCACATGCCTGTAGATCGGCGGGACAGTGATACGTTCGCCGACACGAAGTCCCCACTTCATGCCCGACTGGAACGGAACGGCGGCGTCAGACATGCCCAACGTTTCCCGCTTCTTCCTTTGCTCCTTAACGCGGCATTCGGCTTCCGCCCGTTTCGTCAGGCGCTCAATCTCCACGGCACACCGTTCTGCCTCAGTACTCCGTTCCGCCACTTCCGCCCCTGCACACGAACCTCCGTCCGAACCGGCTCCAAAGCCAGTATCCGAACCTAAGTCCGGGCCTGCCTCAAGACCGACTTCCGGGCCGGAACATCCGATACACCGGCGTGGCCTGCCGTCAGCCAGATGATAGTATTTTCCCGTAGCGGCGTCGGTCACTATTATACTCCCGTCGGCCAGACGGCGATACACCCAGTAGAACGTCTCATGCTCACCGGCCACCAGACAGGCATGGCCGCATTTGTAGCCACTGCCGAAAGACCGCCCCGAGCGGCAGACGGAAGGCACATGATAGTCAAAAACCAGCACGAATGACTTATAGTTCCGGACATCATTGTCACTTATCCCCTGACCGTTCACATATCGTTTCACGGTACGGCTGTAATACATATCCCGGATTCTCAGCAGTTCAACATCGCCGAAACGTTTCACCTTCGGACACTCGGCATACTCCTTCATGTTATAGAGATCAACGTAACGGCTCCGTCCATCCGGCATCAGAACGGTCAGAATTCGGTCCTTCGAGAACTTCATCGACTGACAATACCGCCGTTCCCCAACCTCACAGCCCGAGGAGTCAACCAGTCCGCACTGATTGTTTTCATATCTCACAGCGGCCATCCCGTATCCGATGTCCGTCACTGCGGCAAACACAGCCTCCGTAGTCCGCCGCCTTCCGACCTTCAGTCCCCATTGTCCGGTTGCCTCGTCCCGCCATGCCGTCATCTTCTGAGACACCGGAAGAGACGGACTTTGACAGTTCTCCTGTTTTTCTATGGCCGACAGCAAGGCGTCATGAGACACAATCAGCTCCATTTCGCAGTCCTGCCGCACCGAATACGTCGGCGTAGCGGCAATCATGAGACAAGCCTGTCTGTTGATTGCGCGCACACCCTTACCGGCCAATTCCCCTCGGAACATAGCCTCCCAGTCCCATGCGGCCGTTGGCAGACCGAAGACACGATAGAGCCCGACATTGTCAATAAGCACACACGACGTCTTCCCCTCCGACATTCTCAGTCCGCGGCCTACCTGCTGGAGATATTTTGCGAGCGAAAGCGTAGGACGAGCCATCTGCACGAACTCAACGTCGGGACAGTCGAATCCCTCGCTGAACACATCGACATTGACCAGCACCGCCGTTCTCCCTTTCCGGAAACCACTCACCAGCCGTTTGCGCTCGGCGGCCGGAGTCCGGCTGTCGATAGCCACGGCCGCCAGTCCACGGCTACTGTAGTAGTCCGCAATAGCCCTAGCGTGGGCGATGCTGACGGCATATACGATACCTTTCCTGCCGTCGGCATATCTGCGCACACTTTCATACAACTGAACGATAGTCGGCTTCCTGTTGAGCTTGTCGTTCATCTCCTTTATCTGATAGTCACCGTCAGCCCCACGCTTTTCCAGCCCGTCAATCAGCATCTGCGTCCCGCTGTCCGGACGGATGGACACATAGTCAAACAGCGAAAGCCGACCCTTTCTTATAAACTCAGATATACTCCACGACGTGAGCAGCACGTCAAACAAATCAGTGAAACCGCTGCGGTTCATCCGGCACGGCGTGGCGGTCAGTCCAAGAAATCTTGCTCCCGGCAACCTGTCCCACAACATGCGATAAGTCCGCGCCTGAGCATGATGGGCCTCATCAACAATCACCAGCGACGGCCGTTCTCCGACCTCCATGCCCGTCCAATGGCGCGACAGCCACTGTATGGACAACACCCTTACACGCACGTTGCTCTCCGCAATCACATAACGCGCAATGGTTTCCTCCGTCTGCGCAACCAGTTCACGACGATGGGCGACAATCCACACCACCCCATCGTCCACATCAGCCAGAAAGTCCCTCACCACGGCCGCCAGCACATGGGTCTTGCCGGTGCCCGTAGGCATCTGCACCATCACACTGCGATGCTCTCGCCACGCCTCGGCAAGACGCGACTTGATGTCATTCTGATAGTCGTGGAGAGAAAACATCAGTTAATTATAAAAGGAGGTATAAGGAAGATGAAAGGAGATAAAAGGAGATGAAAGGAGATATAAGGAAGATAAAAAGAGGTATAAGGAGATAAAAGAATGTATCACTCCTTGGGGTCGCTAAGAAGATAAAGGACAATAGCTTCAAACGCTTGAACATTTGTCCTTGATCTCCTTATAACTCCTTATCTTGAGCATCACCTACATGAACTTCGCCTTGATGAACTGCGGCACTTTCCACATCATCTTCTCAATCTTCGTGACGGTAGCGTTCATACCATGAGAATGATACATGCGGATGTCCTCATTCCACATCTGTTTCCGGCGTGCGCTGTCGGTGCTCATACCTCCCATGCGCATCCTCACAATGTATTCAGGCAGATATGCGACAGTCAAATCTCCGCCAAGCAGATAACGGAAAAGCAGGTCCGAGTCGGCTGCAATCCTATAAGACTCGTTATAAAGCCCTCGTTTCTCCATCGTTTCTTTACGGATGTAGCACGTAGGATGAAGCGGCAGCCAGCCGTGACGCACTTTCCACAACCGATATGTCCCGCCAATCCATTTCCTTACGATCCTGTCGGTATTCTCGGAATCTACAAAAAGTCCGTCGCCATATAGAAAATCGGCATGCGTCTCTGCAAGCCGTTCCACGATATGGCTTACGGTCCGGGGCGAGAATAGAAAATCGTCGGAATGAACCAGCCCGATGTAATCGCCCGTCGCCATGCGTATGCCCTTGTTGATGGCCTCATACATCCCGTGGTCAGGTTCGGATATAAGTTTCACACGCGATTCATGGCCGGCGATTGCTTCATGTATAATATCAACAGAACGGTCCGTCGAAGCACCATCCACAATGATATACTCAATGTCACGATAATCCTGCGCCAAAACACTCTCCACGCAAGCACGAATCGTCCGCTCACGGTTGTAACATGATGTTATAATCGAAATTTTCATTCTGATAAATACTGAAATAGCGACTTTTCCAAGTCGTAAAAAGAAAAACAATCAGATATGGTTTGTATGCGTAACAGCCCTGTATGCCTTCATCCACGGCCAGGCAGACATCTCCATAGGACTGAGCCTGAAAAACCGCATGAGATTGAGAAGGAAAAGCCCGTAATAACGGAACTGATACGTCAGGCCTGTGCCGAAATCCATGGAGTGGCCGAAATTGCCGCACACCTCTATCCATGCCATCAGCTGTTCCGACATCCTCCTTACTCCATCCGTATTGATGTCAAGACCACGGGAAGAAAACACACCGCCGTCCATACCGAGAAAACGGACATTGATATGGGCCAGGACAAGAAACATCTTTCTGAGATGCAACATGTCAATATAGCGCATCAGCCTGTCCCAATCAAGCGATTCTGCCTTAGCCGCAAGCACCATCTGCCAGTCAATGACCTGCCGCAGTCCCAGACCTGCCGTTATGACATGATTGAAAGCATGCGTCGTTAGCAACACGATATTCAATACGTCCGGCAACACACGCACACCATAGCCGCCAATCTCCAGACGCACATCATTCTCAGAACTGTCAAACTCAATTTCTGTCATTCGCTTCAGACGTCTGTAATACGTCGGATACTGGAGCTTTTGAACAGAAAAATGCATCTCAACGACAAGTTTACCAAGTCGGTAAGTGGAATGAAGCATCGTCTTGTCCACCAGTTTCGCCCCCCACTCCAAAAGAAGGCCGTTAGCCTTTTCAAACTGACCGGGAACTACATAGACATCAACATCACCGGACATGCGATGCTCCGGTCGCGGCCAAAATGCCGCACACGTCTGCCCTTTCATCACCGCATAACGTATGCCTTGTTCATCAAACCGATGAGCCAACTTCGCCACCTGTGCATCCATCCATCCGTTATGCTTCTCAATAGCCATCTGATTACCTATAAATTTCAGACGTAAGGCATTATCGCCGGGCATCATAATTCCCGGGATGTCATACAAAAGACCATCCAGCGCCTGTTTCCGCGCCATGAGCGAAAGTTCTTCTATGTGGACTTCGTCCGTTGTCCGTGTTCCATGCAAGGCACGGCTGATGTTTTTCAGGAAAAACAGAAATCCTTTATTCAATGTAATTTATGTGTATGGTAATAAATAAGATTGACAAAAAACACAAAAAGCGCCCTCTAAACAGCATCAGGAATGACCTCCGCCGAAAATATTTCCCCAGAGGACGCAAATATCGGAAATTTGCGCGTGCAAACATAAACTATTGAAGGTCTGAACATTGCGTGATTTTCACCGAATCTGTGCAATTTCAGAACCCCGAAAAACCGCTTTTTGAAGCCAAAATGTCCGGATTTGTTCTGCCGTAAGGGCCTCCTTGGCTTGCAACGGGGCTGCCGTCATCATTCAACGGCGACTCCGTTGCAATGCAACAGCAGCCCCGTTGCATCCCCGTAAGGCCCTTACGGCGGAACCGAACCTTTTCCACCATGTTTCCGCCGCCGTTCCGCCGTTCTAAAACAAGATTTTCATTTGTCATCGTTTTTTGCACAGCAATATTTACATTGACAGAATATCCACCATATCCTGCCACTGACGTATCACCCATGATGCCAAATGAACCTTCGCTCTATGTCACGAAACAAGACCAAGGCCTACAACGACACTTCGTGCGCAACATAAGAGTCCGCTGTCTACCTTCATGCTCAACGTCTGTCAACGTAATTGTCAATCAGATATTGGCGTATCTTTTCGTCATTCCACGAGAACCGTTTTTTCAGTTCATATATGATTCTATCCGAACCATTCTGACAACTTTTGCTTGATAATACTAACAGCATTGCCCTTTGGCAACTGCTTAAACTGAAAATGACGGGATTTCTCTATCGCACATGGAAGTTCACCTTCGTCAAACACGCCAATCACACAGCCCATGCAGTCAAGCTTGCGTATCAACTGAAACTGGTCATGAATGTGCTCCGTAACGTCATGGCGGGGAATGACAACAATGCGCTTACGCAACTCCATTGCCTCGGATATGGCTCCCCAACCGCCTTGAAGTATCAGGATTTCAGCTCTGCTGATATACTCCCTCATCTCTTCCTTTGTACAAAAATCAAAAGCCTTGGCATGGCAATAATCAAACTCAGTATAACCCGTCTGCACAATGACTTCTTCTCCGCTCACCTCCGCCCAACGTTCCACGGCAGCAGCCATACGCGGAAAAGGCATATCCATTGTTCCTAAACTCGCAAATATCATAGTACTCCGCAACAAATTGAATTAGGAAATATCTGTTTCATCTCCTCCCATTGAACAAGAAATAAATCAGCATAACGCTCTATCCACAACGGCGTCTTAGAAGCATGGGTAACATCAGCCGCCGAATTGATGAATATAATCTTCGTTCTCAATAATTTCTTGGCGAAAAACACCGTGGGTACCGTAACTCCAGCCCCGGTAGTAATAATTACGTCGGGACGCTTTATCGCAAGCCAAAACAGAGCCTGCAGACAATTGACAACAAGTGTCCACTTCTTTGTCGGCTGGAAATTCGTAAGAAAAACATATTCCTTGTCTTTCATGAAAGCCTTGGTAGACGTAGTCTTTAATGTTAGCCAATAACAGTGATAGCGTTCCGGTATATCGCCAATTGCCAGCTGAAGCTCACGCAAATGACCTCCAGCCGAACATGCAAGACATATTTTAGGAGTCTTTTGTGACATAGTTTAAAAATTGATTTTACGTCGTTCGTGCAAATAAATGTATGTTTACCGCTATTATTCGTACAAAAAAGTGTAACAGAATGGCGAATATTCGTTTAAATAAATGTATCTTTCATCAGATATTCATGCAAATAAATGCCGTATAAATGAAAAGGAACATCCTCGAAGATATCATCAAATGGAAAGAGAGACACAACCGTAAGCCCCTTATACTCAACGGCACAGGACAAGTTGGGGAAACATATATTCTACAAGAATTAGGCCGTTTGTGCTATAAAAACGTTGCATACATGAATTGCGACCGCAATGATACGCGCCGCAATATCTTTGCCAACGATTACGACACGTATTTTTTATCAAACAGGTCACTCCTTAATAACCCTTTTCTTTATGAATTTAGCCGGATTTCCCGCATATATCCCCCACGCCTCCGCATCTTTCATCATGACAGCACCGGCACCAACAATGGCACCTTCGCCTATGTGGACTCCGGGACCGACGAAAGCATTGGCACATATCCACGTCTGACTGCCTATGTTTATTTCCGGTTTCAACAGCGGTAACGCCGGGTCGGTATAGTCATGGGTTCCGGCACACACATGCACCCGATGGCTGATTGTAGCCTTTTCGCCTATTGTCACACGCCCGAGATTATATATCAGTGTATCCTCACCGATAGCGCTCCAGTCACCAATCTCCAAATTCCATGGAAACCACACGACCGTTGACGAATATATATGCACATGCTTGCCTATCTTCGCCCCAAACATTCTTAATATAGCATTACGGTAGCCAAAGGCTATGCGCGGAGAATTACGGAAAAAGAACTTTCCCAACGTCCACAGAATCCGCTTGACGTATGTCATGCGGGAATAGTTCAAGTGTTTGCGGTTTTCTGCAATGTCAAGTTGCAAGATTTCATTCATACACAAATTCCGGCTTGTTTTTCCCGGTGATAATCCATTCATAAAGTTCTATCATCTTTTTGGCTGAAGCCTCCCAAGTGAATTGTCTCTTCACCAATTCATATCCGCAATTTCCTATCGCTCTTCTTTCTGCATCACTCATCTGCATCAAAGAAATAATTCCGTTTTTCACAGACTTGATATTATCATCTATTCTGATAGCAGCATTGGCTTCAAAACCTTCAGGAATATTACACTGTTCAGTCATTAATACGGGGAGTTTCCATGACCATGCTTCCAATATTGTCATTGGAAGTCCTTCCCCATGTGATGGCAATATATACGCATCGGATGTTGCATACATGCGTATTTTGTCCTCCCCAAACAGTCCGCCATGGAACGTTACAAAATTATGCAGATTGTTTGTATCAACGATGTCTCTCAGATGTCTCTCACAATTTTCATGATCCCATCCAACCAAATCAATATGCCATTGGCTGAAAAGTTCCGGATTTTCATTCTTTATCAATGCAACAGCTTCAAGGAGTATATCCACTCCTTTTTTCTTATGTAGCCTGCCAAGATAAAGCAGATGTTTTTTATTGTCAGGCTTTGCAAACACGATATTTCCATCAGGCAGATTTATACCGTTTGGAATTATCGCTATTGGTTGTTTTAATCCATACGCCCGTATATCTTCCATTTCCTTATGACACAACGCATGGTAACAAGTAACAGCTTCAAGCCCTTTCTGGAAAAATATTTTTGCTATAATTCTTTTTGCAACCCCCTGAGATTTTATTATATATGGATCCAACATACCATGAGGAGAACAAACTATGGGCTTTTTCTGCTTTTTCCTCCATGTTGTCATCAACAGATGCGGATATCGCCAAAGAGCCTCCATGTGGAGCAGCTCAGCCTTGCTTCCCAACAAATATTCTTTCGCCTCCTTTGAGTATAGGAAAATTCGAGGACTAACCAATTTCAATGTAAGATCCTTCCATGAAGAAAGATCATCATTCATATCATCCTCTTTATATGATAATACTTCTAATTTCTGTGAATTGAAAGCCTTGTTTGTGAACAAATCCCTAACGGCGTCCAAAACCCCTCCAGCTGTTCGGGTGATTGAATATGTAAAGATCAATATATCCATTATTTTGCAATGAAATAAACAACTTTACTCATTTGTTAACTAAAAAACTATAACTATTTCTTTAAATATTTTACTTTATATCGC
>CAMVUM010000018.1 GCA_947170725.1 uncultured Prevotella sp. | reverse complement strand
CGGTAATCATACCTCTTCTCTCTTTCTTCTTATCTCTTACTTACTAAAGGCCTCTTCACTCTATACTCTTAACTCTTACTTTATAAATTAAATGAGTTGCGGCAGGAATGAGGATATTATCAGGACGATAATGCCGGTTATGAGCACGGCGATTGTCTTTTGCGAGCAACCCTTCCATTCCTTGAGGATGATGCCCCAGACGTTTGAGAACACCACGTTGAGTGCCATGAGGATGCAGAACGAGAGCGTCATCAGCGTCGGTGACTCGGTGAGGAAGCCCTTGCCGAGCGACAGACCGAAGAACTGGCTGTACCACAGTGCACCGGCCAAGGCGCAGAATACAACGTTGTTCAGCCATACATTACCCTTCTTGTAGTCACCCCATGTGCCGTTCTTGCTGTTCTGATAGAAGCAGTAGATGGCGTTGGTGACGAATCCGCCGAGCGTAACGAGGAACGTTGCGGGCAGCGTCTTGTACATATCGGGCGTGAGGTCGCCGAAGTTTATATCCTTTCCGAACTCCAGACCGACATTGAAGCAGCCGCTCATGAAGCCGGCGAGCAGGGCAATGGCCAAACCTTTCGGGAAGTTGAAGTCCTTGACGGCGGCTTTTTTCTCTTCTTCAGACAGCGAAGCGGCCTTCATCGAGCCGGCCACACCGATGATGGCGATGCCGACGAGCGTAACGACAACGCCGAGGATAACGGCGAATGTCAGCGATTCAAGGGCGTTGAGTTCGGGGAAGAAGATGTTGAGCAGCACGGGGCCCATGATTGTTCCCAGTCCGGCGCATGTTCCGAGGGCAATCGACTGTCCCAAGGCAACGCCGAGGTAGCGCATCGACAGGCCGAACGTGAGTCCGCCGACACCCCACAGGACGCCGAAGAGGATGGTCATCCAAAGGTTGAACGAGTTTGTCATTGAGAACAGTCCGCAGAGACTGTAGCCTTCCGGCACGGCCAGCATGGCGCCGAGCAGCGGCAGGAGGAGCCAAGCGAAGACGCCCTGAACAATCCAGTAGCTTTCCCACGACCAATCCTTGATTTTGTTGATTGGCACGTAGCAGCTCGACTGGCAGAAAGCGCCGATGGCGATGATAAGTAATCCGATGATTATTTCCATTTCTTTTTTTAAAGGAGTTATTGCGGGCGGAGCCCGCTCTGGGGAGTTGAAGGAGTTATCGTTCCCTGCGGTCGCTCATGAGTTAAAGCCGATAGCAAACGTAAAGGCTTCGATTGTGAGAGTGCAAAGGCTTCGATAAATCCATTTGCTCTTAATGAATTAATAGGAGTAAAAGGAATTAAAGGAGTAATTGTTCCCTTTATGTCTGCTATTGGCTTTAACTTCTTAGCGACCGCAGGGAGCGATAACTCCTTTAACTCCTTTAACTTCTAAAAGGAGCGATTGCTCCTAATAGAGAATTATGCTCTCTTTGAAGTTACGTCAGCTTCGTATTTTTCAACGGCAGCGATGAACTCTTCGCCTACGGGCACGTTGTTGCGGACGCAGAATTCGTCGTAAACGGCGTTCCAAGGCAGGTTCTTGCACTCTTCGAGCAGGGCCAGACGCTGGAATCTCTTGTCGTCCAGCTCATACTGACGCAGTGTTGCCAGCGGCTCAAGCAGGGCGCGGAGCATGCACTTCTGAGCGGCGCGGCTACCGATGACGTAAGCACCGATGCGGTTGAGCGTTCCGTCGAAGTAGTCGAGACCGTAGTGAACGCGGTCGAGAGCGCCGGCGCGAACGATTTCGCTGAACAGATCCTGTGTCGGGTCGTCCATGATAGTCACGTGGTCTGAGTCCCAACGAACCGGACGGGAAACGTGGAGCATCAGCTCGGGCACGAAGAGCAGCATGGCTGAAACCTTGTCGGCAACGCTCTCCGTCGGGTGGAAGTGACCGGTGTCGAGGGTAATCATCATGTCGTTCTTTGCTGCGTAAGATGTATAGAAGTCGTTTGAACCGACGGTGTAGCTCTCCAGACCGATGCCGAACACCTTAGACTCAACGCAGTCCTTCATGTTGTCATACTTCTGAGCGAAGATCTGGTCGAGAGAATCTTTCAGCAGTTCGCGGTACATCAGACGGTTGACGGTGAGGTCCTTGCTTCCGTCATGAACCCATGTGTTCATGATACAGGGATCGCCCTGAGCCTTACCGATGGCCTCAGAGATGGCGCGGCAGCGCTTAGAGTGCTCAATCCAGAAGTCGCGGATGCCCTTGTCGGGGTTGGCGAGGCTCAGGTCGCCGCTCTTCGGGTGAGAGAACGATGTAGAGTTGAAGTCGAGCAGGGTGTTGTTTGCCTTACCCCAGTCAATCCAACTCTGGAAGTGTGTGACGTCACACTGGTCGCGGTCAACATATTTTCCGCCGAAGTCACCGTAGATTTCGTGGAGGTTCAGACGGTGAGTTCCGGGGATGAGTGACTTTGCGTAGAGGATGTCAGCGCGCAGTTCGTCGATATTGCGGGCCTTGCCGGGGTAGTTTCCGTTGACCTGGATACCGCCGGTCAGTGAACCGCCCTGATTTTCGAAGCCGGCCACGTCGTCAGCCTGCCAGCAGTGCATGCTGAGGTGGAAATTCTGCATCTGTTCCAACACTTTCTCTGTGTCAACTCCGATGGCAGCGTAGCGCTCTTTGGCCACTTCGTATGCCTTTTTTACCAATTCTTCTTTCATTTTGTTTTTTAGGTTTTTATTGTTAGTTTGTTGATTATATTCTCTTATCTCTTCTTCTCCACGATTTCAAGGAAACGCTCGTAGGCCTTGTCCCATGTTTCCTTGTCCTTCGGTTCGAATCGTTTCAGTTCGAGGCTGTCGGCGATTATGCGGCGCATATCCCAGATGTCGCTGACGTCGCCGGCGGCTTTTGCCTGAAGCATGATGTTTCCGATGGCTGTTCCTTCCTGCGGTCCGGCGAGCACCTCAACGCCGAGAGCGTCGGCCGTGAACTGATTGAGATAGTTGTTGAGCGAGCCTCCGCCGATGATGTGGAGCACGTCAAGCTGGAACGACGCCATTTCCTTCAGGTATCCGAACACCTGGCGGTAGCGCAGGGCGAGCGAATCGAAGATGCAGCGGCATATCTCGGCATATCCTTCCGGCACGTGCTGACCGGTCTCGCGGCAGTAAGTCTGTATGGCATCTACCATCGACGCCGGGTTGGCGAACATCGTGTCGTCCGGATTGATGATGCTCTGGAAAGCGGGCTGCTTCATGGCCTCGGCCTGCAGTTCGGTGTGCGACTTCGGAGCATCGGTCCACTCCTTTCGGCAACGCTCATAGAGCCACATGCCGCAGATGTTCTTCAGGAAGCGTGTTGTTCCTTCGATTCCGCCTTCGTTGGTGAAGTTGCGTTCGTAGCTCAGATCGTTGATGATGGCGTCTTTGGTCTCGATGCCCATCAGACTCCACGTCCCGCTGCTCAGGTAGGCGAACTTCTCGTTCTTGGCCGGCACGGCTGCGACGGCGCTACCCGTGTCGTGGCCGGCAACGGCAATCACCGGCACGGCACCCAGTCCGGTCATCTTCTGGACCTCTTCCGTCAACGTGCCGATCTCAACGGCCGGATTGACCATTTTGCCGAAGTTGTCGCGGCTCAGTCCGACGCTCTCCAGAAGACGCTCGTCGAGCTGCTTTGTTTTCGGGTCGAGCATCTGGCTTGTTGAGGCGATGGTATATTCGCAGACCATCTCGCCTGTCAGCATATAGCTCAGTGCGTCGGGCACGAAGAGAATCTTCTCTGCGTTCTCCAACGCCGTATTTCCGGCGCGGCGCATGGCGTAGAGCTGGAAGAGCGAATTGAAGTTCATGAACTGGATTCCGGTGGTGTCGTAGACGGTCTTCTTGTCAACGGCCTTATCGAAATATTCCTCCATCATGCCGAACGTGTGGGGGTCGCGGTAGGCCAGCGGATTGCGCAACAGCGCGCCGTCCTTGCCTACGCAGACGAAGTCAACGCCCCATGTGTCAATACCTATGGAGCAGATTGGGAGCTGCCGCTGTGCGGCGAGCTTCAGACCTTTTATTATCTCATTATATAATGCGTAGATGTCCCAGTAGAAATGTCCGCCGGTCTCGATGAGGTTGTTGTCGAAGCGGGTGAGCTCCTCCAGCGAGAAGCGTCCGTCGTTGAGCGTGCCGATAATTGTGCGGCCGCTTGTTGCGCCGAGATCAACGGCGAAGAAGTATTTCTTGTTATTTTCCATTTGATTTGTTTTGTTAGCAGTGTATTTGTATTCAGAAATTACATCTGCAAAGATAGTATTTTCCTATCAATTCTGAGCATGATTATTTGATTTTTAAGCTAAAAGTTTTGTTTCCGCCCGTCCGTCCCTGCGGCGACTGCTCCGGATGGGCTTTTTTAGTCCCCATGAGACTCTCCCTGCTATGCTGTAAGGGCCTTATGGCCGTTAACGGTGTCATGTAAATTCTGAATTTCGGCACTTTCATTCTGGAAAAATCTCCAGCGTTTTTTTTCGTTGCCAGTCCCGTTTTACGTCCGAAAAATAGCCGCCGTTTTGCCGTAAGGGCCTCCCGAGGGGCCAACGGGGCTGCTATTGCATGACGACGGGGCTGCCGTTGCATGACGACGGGGCCGCTATCGTAAGCCTGGGAGACCCTTATTGCAAGGATTTTCGGACGGAAAACGGCCACGAAAATTGCACACTTGGCTCTCTGTGATGCTTATTGGTCTGACATCCAGACTGTTAAACTTGCACGCTCAAAACTCGCGAATTTGAAAATAAAAATCCCCTGGTCCGAAATTCGCGAGTTTTGAGAGTACTTTGTCCGCATGTTTCCGAATTTTGCTATGCAGCCGTATTCCGGGTGTTGTGGTTTTGTTGTGTATGTGTCTGATGGTCAGGGGGAGAGTGGGGGAATGTGGTTTGGGCGCGAATGATGTATAACGTAAACGCAAAGGCTCTGCTTATAATTTGTTGTATGGTTGAAGTCTTGGATGTATTGGGTTATGTACACGCCCAACCTTTCAGGCGTGCCATAGAGACTTCATTTCGGTTGGGCTTCTATATCCGGTTCTCCACATACCTTTATGAACTGCATGCCCACCCAGACTTCCGAAACTTCAATTTTATGACAATAAGTCTTTACGTTCTTATGTCCACATTATATATAACATGGTTGTCATCGTTCCATCCGACGCTTACAGAAAACGATTACGTAACATTTAGTTGGACTCAGGCTTGCGCGTACCGATTTTATTATTACCTTTGCATAAAATAAGCAGCACCCGGCAATCATAAAATGAATTTGCATCGCTGTGGTTCGCATTATTTTTGCATGATGAAAAAACAAACTTAAAAACAAATAAATTAAACCTAAAGCAAAATGACAACTTTAACTCTTGGAATTGTCATCGTTTTCGTGCTTGGCTATTTCTGTATAGCTATCGAGAGCCTGACAAAAATCAACAAGGCGGCCATAGCCCTGCTGATGTTCGTGTTCTGCTGGACCCTTTTGATGGTAGATCCAGGCAGTTATATTTCCGGTGCCGTGGGCGACCATGCGGCATTGGTTGTAAGTGAGGTCATGGAGAAACATCTCGGCAGTACGGCCACTACGCTGTTCTTCCTCATGGGAGCCATGACAATCGTCGAGGTGGTCGATCAGAACGGCGGTTTCAATTTCGTGCGCGATCTGCTCAAAACCCGGAGCAAGAGGGCGCTGCTGTGGCGTATCGCCGTGCTGACGTTCGTCCTGTCGGCCATTCTTGACAATCTGACAACGAGTATTGTCATGATTATGATATTGCGCAAGCTGGTGACCGACCGTGCCGACCGTCTTATATACGCCTCGCTGGTGGTCATTTCGGCCAATTCCGGAGGCGCTTTCTCACCTATTGGCGACGTTACGACAATCATGCTCTGGAACAAAGGTCTGATAACGGCTTTGGGTGTGATATGCGAGATATTCATCCCTTCGGTTGTCTCGATGGTCATTCCGGCCTATATTCTTTCCCTTTCGCTGAAGGGAAGTTTCGTGGCTGCATCCGGTGAGGAAATTTCCGGACAGGAAAGCGAGAGCCTCACGGCATCACAGCGCAAGATGGTCTTCCTCCTCGGTGTCGGCGGTCTGATCTTCGTGCCCATCTTCAAGTCTATCACCCATTTGCCTCCGTTTGTCGGAATCCTTCTCGTTCTGGGTGTTCTGTGGACTGTGACCGAACTCTTCTACCGCTCACAGGGTGAGGAGGATGAGGACGGAACACAGAAGCGCATCACCAAGATGCTCACACGTATTGACATGGGAACGATTCTCTTCTTCCTCGGAATACTCATGGCCGTGGCATGTCTGGAGACAATCGGCGTGTTGACAATGTTGGGTGAAGGACTTAACGCCACTTTCAATGGAAACCACTATATGGTCACCGGCATTATTGGAGTTCTTTCGAGCATTGTCGACAATGTCCCCCTTGTGGCCGGATGTATGGGCATGTATCCCGTTGCTCCCACCGGCGATATGGCTGTTGACGGAATATTCTGGCAGCTGCTGGCCTACTGTGCCGGCGTAGGCGGTTCGATGCTCATCATCGGTTCTGCCGCAGGCGTAGTGGTGATGGGTCTGGAGAAAATAACTTTCGGATGGTATATGAAGCGTATAACGTTGATTGCCTTTGTCGGCTATTTGTCCGGAATAGGTGTCTACTGGCTGGAGCGTACCTTCCTTTTCTGATACTAAGGTGATAAACAAAACGTGCCGGAAACCATTCTGCAACATGGTTTCCGGCACGTTTTGTTTATGCTTGGTTATTGGTGTCCCCACACGCCGTTTGCCATCGGGAGCAACATTATCATTCCGTAGGCACCTTTCCTTCGCAGTGGGAGACCGGGAGGGGCCTCCCGTCATCTCCTTTCTCTCATCTCGCTTGGCTTGCGGCCCGTCTTTATCTTGAACTTGGCAGAGAAATAGTCTGGCGAGTCAAAGTTGAGACGATATGCAATCTCCTTTATGCTCAGGTTGGTAGTGCTCAGCAGTTCTTTTGCCCGCTGGAGCTTGAGGTCCTGCTGGTAGGTGGCGGGAGAAAGTCCGGTGTATTCCTTGAACAGTTTTCTGAAGTTGGAGTAGCTCACGCCCAGCTCTTCCGCAATCTGCTGGATGGTCAGGCTGCTTTCCAAGGCATCATAGATTCTCAGCCGTGCGCGGCGCACCATGTCAACGTGGGCATGATTCTTGTTCAGTTCGATGTTGCGCTCGAGCGAATACATCGTACCTATCAGATGGTTGACGATGCCTGCCAACAGTTGTTGGACGTAGGCCTGTTCCTCGTTTGCGGCGTTTAAAGCCTGTTTGTAGAGATGGACAATGATGTTTGAGAACCCTATATGATATATTGGCTTCTCTTTGCGCAGGAATCCGTGGAGAACGCGGTCGTCTATGTTCTTGCCCTTGAAGCCTATCCAATAGCTCTTCCAACCGGTGTCGGGCTTCGGATGATAGGTGTGCCACTCGCCCGGGAAGAGCAGGAACATGTCTCCCTCGTGGATTTCCGTTTCCTCTATTGTGGCACTGCGGAACACTCCGGTCCCCTCTGGTACATAGAGAAGCTGGTATTCGTTTAGTTCTCGGCCTTCGCCCACATGGAAGTAGTAGCCGTCAGCATGGCCGCGGGTGGGATAGGGATCCCCCGGCGCGATTTCTTCATATCCGACTGTACTCACGGTGAGACCCCATAATATGTCTCGCTCGTTTGCCAGAATGTACTTACTTTCTTGCATATTCTTCTTTATATTATTTCTTCGGTTATTTGGGTTTTCTTGTTTGCTTCCTCCGCACTTTCTATGTCACACGGTATCCATATCCAGAATGTGGAACCGCGGTCAAGTTCCGAGTCTACTCCGATTCGGCCGCCGCAACTGTCGGCAATGGCCTTACAGATGCTCAGTCCCAATCCCGTTCCTTGAACGAAGTCGTTGAGTTTGACGAAGCGGCGGAATACATCTTCGTATTTTTCCTTTGGTATGCCGCTGCCAGTGTCCTCACAGTAGATGCGTATGCCGCCATCCTCTATACAGTAGCCCACGCGTATGTGTCCTTGGCGGGTGTGCTTTATGGCGTTGGTTATGAAGTTGACGATAACCTGTTGGATTCGGTCGTTGTCCAGTTTCGTGCGCAGTGAGCGGTAGGGATTTTCCTTTATGAATTGTATTCCGTTCTCGCTCACCTGTTGGACAAACGTTGCGCAGACGTCATCAAACGTTGTCGCGAAGTCTACGTCGTGGGGCTCTATGGTCAGTCCGTCGTTGTCCATTGACGATATGATAAGGACATCGTTGATGATATGCAGAAGCATGCTGCAATTGTTGCGTATTATGCGCAGGAACTCCTTGCGGTCTTCCGGTGCGTCGATGGTCTGGAGAAGGTCGCAGAAGCCCACAATGGAGTTGAGCGGTGTGCGTATCTCGTGGCTCATGTTGGCGAGGAACATGCTCTTCTGGCGCTCCGATTCGTTGGCCCGCTGTGTCTCTTGTTTCAGTTTTTCCTGTGCTTCGATAAGTTCGGTGATGTCCCTGATGAGTCCGAAGGTTCCTATAATGTTGCCGTTATTGTCGTAGCTGGGCATGCGGTTCATGGAGTACCAGCGCTTCTCTCCGTCGTCCTCAAACATGTTTCGCATGGCCAGTACAGCCGTTTTGGACGTAACGTTGTCGTGGGGCGGGTCTATGAAGTTGCGTGTCAGAGGCTTGTCGTCGTCATTGATGGTGCTTTCAATGATTCTGTCAATGCCAATTGTGATTCCCTGGTTGTGGAGACCTTTATAGAAAGACACTGTCCTGTCTGCAAATGACGACCTCCAGACTCTCGTCTTGCTTTCCTCCAGCAGATACATAAGCTCCTCTTCGGCCCTGGTGGCGGCTTGCCTGATGGTCCGTAGAGTGTAGTTGTTCTTCTTGGAGAGCTGGTATAGGTCGCGCTCTTCGCTGATAGGTCGGAGAGTGAAAAGAATATAAACCAGTTCGTTTTCCTTGTTTCGGATTGGCTGTATACGCATCTCGATATATTCGGAAACGTTTCTTTCCGGCACGTCTATCTTTGTGCAGAAGTGGACTTCCTTTATTTCAGAAGAGCCGATGGCATCCTTTATTGACGGGAAGTCAAACCAGCATTTGTTGTAGTAGAACTCGTCCTTTGGCGTGTTGAAACGTAGCAGTTCCCTCATTTTCTTGTTGGCGTCGATTAGGAAGCCGCTGCTGTTGTGGAGCGCGAGTCCTGTTATTGTCATTTCGAACATGCTGTTGTAGGTCATGGCAATCTCGCCGGCTTGCAGCTCGTTGGCCAAATCGTCTGTGATATCCGTCAGCGTGCTGATGATGCTGATAACTTTGCCGTTACGCTTAGTCTCGCGTATGGAATTGCTGTGTATCACCCGCCAGTCGGGAACGCTTTCCGTGCCGGAATTCCACCGGTAAGTGTATTCCTCCGATTTATTATCATTGGCGGAAGAAAACTTTTCGATGAATTCCGTCATGCCACGCCTTTCTTCCGGTGCAATCCGTTCGTAGTATTGGCTGAGCGTGATTCCGGCTTCGGGCACGTGATTGCCATAGACGTTGCTGATGTGTTGTGTTTTGAGATTGGTGCATATCACGTTCTGACGGCTGAGTCTCAGTGCTTCCTGTATGATGTTGTTTTTCTCTACCGTGAGTTGCGTGTTTTTTCTGATGCGTGCTGTAATGATGTTGTTGACGGTCACAGTGACAATCACCAGAATGATTGCGGTGATGATGATGATGAGCACCACTGGCGATGTATCGTTGTCGTCGAGTTCAGGGTGAAACCATTTGTTCTTCAGTTTTATTATCGTTCCCTGCTGCTCCATGCGTGCGAACTGCTCGTCCAGCATTTTTATGAGGTGGCTGTCGTGACTCACGAATCTCATCTCACCGGCCGGGATATTGATTTCTCCCAGCTCTATGTCGGTTATGTTGAACTCTTTCTGCATTTTCTCGATTGGCTTTTCGCCCCATACGAAATACAGCCTTTCGTTGTTTGCTATGTCCTGCATGTTTGTCCGTGGTGAGCGGAAGATAATCTGCCGGCGGTCAATGTCGTTGCGGCTGAGTATCATTTTCGTTGCATAATCGTATTTTTTGAGTATCAGGGTGTCTTCCGGTTCGAGCTTGCTCAGGTCGGTCAATGGCTTTGTTCCTTTCTTGTAGGCAACCTTCACCTTGTAGGGAGCGAGGATTTTCCGACTGTAGAACCGTTTCCCGTCAGGTTTGCTGCGACTGTAGACGGGTTCTATCATGAGGTCGGCTTCGCCTGCGTTGAACATACTTACGGCGTGGTCCAACTTCCGTTGTACGAAAACGTATGGAATGTTTAGTCTATGGAGTATGGCCTTAAGAATGCTGATGTTGTATCCTTCCGGTTCTCCGCGGTCGTTGGTATATTCATACGGTGCGAAATTCCAGTCGGAAACGATGCGCAGCGGCCTCTCTTTGTTATACGGTATTGAGTCAGGCTTGGCCATGGTGGATGCCATGCAGCCTGCCAGCAGGAGTATGATGAGGGTGGCACGAACCGTTATGTATCTTGAAACAGGTATTGTCATAAATGGCTTCTCTCTAAGTAAGAATGTTCTTTTTCTTTGTTGTCAGCGCCTTGCATGGTATTGAAACCCATACCGTGGTGCCGTAGCCGGCTTCCGACTCAATGTCCAGCTGTCCTCCCATTTTCTCCACGAGTTTTTTGCAGATGAGCAATCGCAGTCGTATGCAGCAATGGTCGATATCTTCAAAAAGGTCCATTTTCTGGAACATTGTTTTCAGTACGTCCTTTTCGATACCTTCGCCGCTGTCTTCTACGCTGATTGTCAGTTCTCCGTGGTGGTATTCATATTTTGCGCTGATATTGCCATTGTGGGTGAAGTGGGCCGCGTTTGCCGTTATTATTTCTATCACCTGGCCTAAATGGCTTGCGTCGATGTCCACTACGAGATGTTCGTATGGGCTTTCGATGGTTGTCTTTACGTTTTCGGTGAGTTCATGTGTCCATCCGCTCATACAGTGGGCGGCGAATATTTCGGCGAAGTCGATGGGTGCCGTGACAATCTCCACCATGTCGGAGTCGATGCGTGAGAGCGTCAGTATGTCGTTGACGATTCGCAACAGGAGATCGGAGTTCTGTTTTATCTCGTTCATGAAGATCGGTTCGTCCTCCGGTGCGTGGTCGTATTCGAACAGTTCGGCGAATCCCATCACTGCGTTGAGCGGAGTGCGTATTTCGTAGCTCATATTCTTGACAAAGGCATTCTTCACTGTTTCTGCGTCGCGAGCCTTCTCCATTTCCAGCTTGAGTCTTCGTTCGCTTTCCTCTGTCTTGCTGATGTTTCGGCACAAACCGTAGTAGTGGTCAATCTTTCCGTCGGCGCCGAGGATAGGTATTCCTGTCAGATGAAGGTAGAGTTCGCGCTGCTTGTTGTCCGAGAATACGGTTTTCACCTTGATGTCAAATTTCCCTGCCCGATACTTGTCCATGCTGTTCAGGAGTCTTATGACATTTTCGTGACAGCTTTCGTCCACAACCCTCACGCATCTGATCTGCGACAGCTTCATGGCAGGTTTGTTCGGGTCGTGTGTTATTTCCAGCATTTTTGTCGCCGGAAAGTATCGTGTGAGCCAGATGTGGCTGACCTCAAGGCAGTAGTTTATGTTTCTCACATATTCCTCCTGTATAGCGATACCTTCCCTGATGAGTCTTTCGTCTCTTTTTTTTGCGTTTATATTATCGGCCAGTTCGGTCATGTCGCGGCTTGTCATGAAGTATCTTATGAGTTTTCCGCCATAGAAGATAGGCTGAATGATATATTCGTAGTATTTAATGTTTTCCGGCATGATGTCTTTCCGGCCGTCTCTCTGTTTTACAATAGCTGTGGCGTAGATTGTTTCCGGGTTTTCCTTATCCATAACCATGCCGGGCACGAAACTGTCATAGATGGTGGACAGTTTCTCCGGTATTTTGTCTGTGTTCAGTGTTCTTCTGGCTTTTGCGTTCAGGTCAATGAGTTTTCTGTCGCTGTCGTAAAGTCCCATATCGATATTTACGGCGTTGAACACCGTCTGAAATTTCAGTTGGATGTCCTTCTGTTCGATGTATTTCCGTCTTTCTTCCGTCACGTTGTGCTGTGTGATGAGGAGCATTGACGCTTTGCCGTTTTTGCGGCGGAGCACCGATATATTCATGTTGAAGTAGTGTTCATCCGACGTGTTGGACGGTCTGTGACACCGTGCTTGAACCGTTTTGGTTTTTATGCGGTTTTCTTGAACGTCGTCCAGGGCCTTGCTGATTGTGACAAAGTCGTCATGATTGAAGAATACGGAAAAACTTTCTTTCGTATATTCCTCAACAGTCTCACCTTTCGACGAGAATGTGATGAACTTCTTGCGTTCAACGTCATAGGCCCAGGTCTGTATTTTGCAGGAACGCATGTATAGTGCGAGCCGTTGGGTCATACTGTCGTTGATTCGTTTGACCCTGTTTTCCCTCAGCCTGTAGATAACGTGATAGCCTATGAGTATCAGTGCTATGAAAATCAGACCTCCCGCAATGTACCATGCGTATTCCGGTATGCCGCTCTGTTTCACTTCCGGATAGAACCATTTGCGGCGTATTGCCGGCACTTCGTCGTTGACCATCATGACTTCAAAGACGCTGTCTATCATTTCCAGCAGGCGTTCGTCCTGTGACATGAAGTGGTATTCGCCGTTTGGAATATAGACTGGTGTAATCTCGAGGTTGTTCAGGTCATATTTTCTCAGCGTGTATTCCAGTGAGAGCGTGTTCCACAACACCTCGCCACTGTCCCGTGCCGCCAGTTTCAGGATGGCATCGTTGATGTCGTCCGTCGGTTGTATGTATGCTTCCATACCGCTTGTAACCATATATCGGTGGCTGACGCTGTTACGTTGCATGCCGACCTTATATTTTTTCAGGTCTTCCACCGACCGTATTTGCGGTTTGTCGTGTTTCGGGTGGACCACACCGTGGGTGAACAGTCCGACGACGGAGGTTCCGTATCGTCCGAACTGCGAGTGATAGGCCGTGTGCATTCCCAGCATGAGGTCCGACTTTCCTTTTTTCAGATCGTTGTAGGCATCGGCTGTCGCTCTGAGGCGTATGATGTATGGAATGTCGAGTTTTCTCAGTATTGTTTTTATCAGGTCAATGTTGAATCCGCTTGGTTCTCCGTCCTTGTTGAGGAATGTGTATGGCGGAAGGTCCCAAATGTCTTCATAGACGAGCGGTCGTTCTATCGTATATTTGTCGTCATCGCGGTCATGCGTCTTCTGTGCCTGTATACAGACAAATGGGAGCATGGCCATGATGGCCGACATGATATATAATCTTATACGCATTAGTAGTAATTCTGCAGGTTTATATTTTGCAAAGATACTGTAAATCAGCTGAATTACCAAATAAATGTAGTTTTATTTTTCCGTGTCTCCACCCACATTCCGGCCGCTGAGGTATTCCCGTATGCGGCCGGAATGTGAATACAGTGATGCAAATGTGCTTTTTTCGGCTTGCCCTTCACTTCCGCAGCACGTCAGGAAGCGGATAACCGTCGAAGTCATAGAGCACAGTCGAGAGGTATCTCTCGCCCGTGTCCGGAAGCAGGGCTACCACATTCTTGCCGGCAAATTCCGGCCTGCGGGCTATCTCTGCCGCTGCGAATGCAGCCGCTCCTGAGGATATGCCGACCAGCAGTCCTTCGGTTGCGGCCAGTTGGCGTCCCGTGCGGATGGCGTCGTCGTTGTCAACGTCGATAACCTCGTCAACAACGGAAGCGTCGTATATGTCCGGAATGAAGCCAGCCCCGATGCCCTGAATCTTGTGGGGGCCGGCTTTGCCGTTGTTGAGTACGGGCGACGAGAGCGGTTCTACGGCCACGATCCTTACTTCCGGTTTCAGCTCTTTCAGCCTTCGTCCCACGCCGGATATGGTTCCGCCAGTGCCCACACCGGCAACGAAAACGTCCACCTGACCGTCTGTGTCGGTCCAGATTTCGTTCGCCGTTGTCTCATAGTGTATTTGCGGGCAGATGGGGTTCTCGAATTGCTGGAGTATGACGGCTCCGGGGATAGAGGCGCTCAGTTCTTCGGCCAGGCGGATGGCTCCGCCCATGCCGTCGGCACCAGGTGTGAGACGCACTTCCGCTCCGTAGGCTCTGACCAGATTCCGGCGTTCCACGCTCATGGTTTCGGGCATGGTGAGAATAAGTCTGTATCCCTTGATTGCGGCAACGAGAGCCAGTCCTATTCCGGTATTGCCGCTGGTGGGTTCTATGATTGTCGCGCCGGGACAGAGCCGTCCGGAACGCTCGGCGTTCTCAATCATGGCCAGCGCAATGCGGTCCTTCACGCTTCCGCCGGGATTGAAATACTCTACTTTTGCAATTATGGGAGTGGCAAGTTCCTGTTGTGCAGAATACTTGGCCAGTTCAAGAAGCGGTGTGCCGCCGATAAGTTCTGTGAGGTTGTTGGCTATTCTTGTCATGCTGTTCTTTGTTTATGTGGTTTTATGGAAGATAACTTTTCTCTGATGCAAAGGTAGTTATATATGAAGTGTTCTCCAAGGTTTTCACAAAGTTTAGAAAATATAACTGTGTTTGCGCTTCCAGACTGCGATAATATTCTGAAACGGTGGCCGGAACGTTGAGATAACAGGTGACTTGTTACTCTCGGAAGACGAACTGTTAAAAACTCGGAAGAAAGCGGACAAATGCCTTAAAATCCTTGCAATATTCTGAAATAAAAATCCTTTGGCCGCAAATTCGTGAGTTTTGTGTGTGCATATTTAAGTTTCTGAATTACTGTATGTTATTGTTGAAAAAACAAAAGTGTGCAATAATTTGTCAGCTTTTGTTTTGCCGTAAGGCTCTCCCGGCTCTGCCGTAACGGCCCCGTTGTGTCGCAACGGGGCTGCCGCCGTCATGCGATGGGGCCGCTTCCGCAACCCCGGGAGGGCCCCGTTGGTCGGCGGCTTACGAAAAACCGGATGACGACAGAGACGGAATGTAAATATTTCGGCTTCGCTGCTCTCCGGAATTGAATTTTTCAAGTGTTAAATTCCGTGATATTATCATTACTTGAAGTTTTCGAGTCCAGGGTCCGGAACGATGATTGAAGATGTATGATATTCTTGCCGCCATACGATTTTGTTATGAGCGATGATATATGATGAGGCGGCGGAAAAAGAGATGATTTTGCCACTTGGATTGAAAAAAAATATTAAATGTTTGTCGGTACGGAATTAAATAATTAAATTTGTAAAATGAAAAGCTATCCGCATACTGACCGCATAGGACAAACAAATACACATTATTATATAGTATGATAGACGTAAAAGAAACATTGGCTTCGGCCGAAGAGAAGATGGAGATGGCTGTGATGTATCTCGACGAGCAGTTGTCGCGCGTGCGCGCAGGCCGCGCCAACGTCGCCATTCTCGACGGCGTGAGAGTAGATTCCTACGGCTCCATGGTTCCGCTCAATCAGGTTGCCACAGTGACAACGCCCGATGCTCGTTCCATCGCCATTAGACCATGGGACAAGAAGATGATACGCAGCATCGAAAAGGCCATCATGGACAGTGACGTCGGCATCACTCCGGAGAACAACGGCGAAATGATCCGCCTTGGAATACCGCAACCCACGGAGGAACGTCGTCGCGAGCTGGCCAAACAGTGCAACAAATATGGCGAGAACATCAAGGTGCAGATCCGCAACGTGCGTGCTGATATGAAAGACAAGCTGAAGAAGGCTATCAAGGACGGACTGTCTGAGGACGTTGAAAAGGACGCCGAAAATGACCTGCAGAAGATACACGACAAGTTCATCAAGCAAGTGGACGACCTGCTCGCTGCGAAGAACAAGGAGATAATGACAGTGTAGAAATTACGAATTTGGAATTACAAATTACGAGTTGTTGCTGCGCGACAACTCGTAATTCGTAACTTATAATTCAAAATTCACAAATGCTCGGTTTAGTAGTAAGAAACACCGGAAGCTGGTACACCGTGAAGACGGATGACGGGCGGATGGTGGACAGCAAAATAAAGGGAAATTTCCGGCTGAAAGGCATCCGGAGCACCAATCCCGTGGCCGTTGGTGACCGCGTGGAGATTGTGGAGAACGCTGAAGGGACGGCTTTCATAACCGCTATCAGCGACCGCCGCAACTATATCATCCGCAAGTCGCCCAACCTTTCAAAACAGAGCCACATCATCGCTGCCAATGTCGATCAGGCTATGCTCGTCGTGACAGTCAACAGGCCTCAGACCAGCACGACCTTCATCGACCGCTTTCTGGCTTCGGCCGAGGCCTACCGCATACCCGTTGTGCTCGTTTTCAACAAGACCGACCTGCTTACGGACGAAGAACGCCACTATCAGGAAATGGTCATTGCGCTCTATGAGAACATCGGATATGAGTGCCGCGAAATCTCGGCGGCCACCGGCAGCGGTGTCGATGAGCTGAAAAAGATGCTTGCCGGGCGCATCACCGTGCTCAGCGGCAACAGCGGCGTCGGTAAGTCGACGCTGATCAACAGTCTTCTTCCCGGCTTAAACCTGCGCACGGCCGAAATCAGCGATGCCCACAACACGGGTATGCACACCACCACGTTCAGCGAGATGCTGCCCCTTCCGGATGGCGGATACATTATCGACACGCCCGGTATAAAGGGCTTCGGAACGTTCGATATCGAACCGGAAGAGCTGACGGGCTATTTCCGCGACATATTCCATTTCTCCAAGGACTGCCGTTTCAGCAACTGCACCCACCGCCACGAACCCGGATGTGCCGTGCTCCGCGCCCTTGAGGACCACTATATAGCCGAAAGCCGCTATCAGTCTTACCTCAGCATGCTTGACGACAAGGACGAGAACAAATACCGCGAGGCGTTCTGAGAAGTATAAGGTTGTTGTATATATAATGTAAACGCACATACGCTGAAACGCAAAGTTTCTGTATTCGAGATACGTGATACTTTTCGTTCCAGCGTATGTGCGTTTGCGCTTATGTAGACTTATTTGCGTCCGATTACTGTTCCTGTTTCCTTGTCCTTCCCGTCTGCCAGACCGTGACAGCGATTGTGGCCATAGCCAGACCGATGGTGAGTCTGCCGGCGGCTAATTCCGTCTTCCGTCTTTCCTGCCGTGCCCCATGCAATGCAGAGGAACATCCGCGATGAGGTTTTGAAGGCAGTGCCCCGGCCGAGAGTGCCATTCTCATGTCCACGCCTCATGATTTGCAGTTGTTTCCGAATGGAATCATCTTTTTAGGGATTATTGTTGCCGTATAGGCATCATGACAGACCAGCTCTCGGGTTCATTCGTTCTCCTCCTTTGTCTTTGTCCTCCGCTTCTTCGGCAGCCGTCCTGCCTTGCGCAGCGCTTCTGCGATGAGCCACTGTAGCTGGCCGTTGGTAGAGCGGAATTCGTCAGCAGCCCATGCCTCGATGGCATCCATCGTTTCGCTGTCTATGCGGAGAATGAAACTCTTGGTTTTTGTCTTTTCGTTCGTTGCCGCCATATTTAGTGATTGAGCGTTCCGGTGTTTATGACGGGCTGGGCAGACTCATCACCGCAGAGCACGACGAGCAGATTGCTCACCATGGCCGCTTTCTTCTCATCGTCCAAATCAACGATTTCCTCGTCAGACAGCCTGTTCAGGGCCATCTTCACCATGGACACCGCTCCTTCAACAATCTTCTCACGGGCCGTGATGATGGCCGATGCCTGTTGGCGGCGCAGCATGACGGCGGCAATCTCCGGGGCGTATGCCAGATAGTTGATGCGTGCCTCAACGATGTTTATGCCCGCCATGGCCAGACGGTCATTCAGCTTTTCCTCCAGCTGGGCGTTGATTTCGTCACCGCCGCTGCGCAGGGTCATCTTGTCGGCGCTGCTGTCGGTATCGTCGTAGGCATAGAGCGAGGCCACCTGACGCAGCGCGGCGTCACTCTGTGTGCGTACGAAGTTCTCCAGTGCGTTCATTATTCCCGTCAGCGATGACGTGCCGATGGACACCTGATTGCCTTGGCTGGAGCCCGACTGTGCCATTGTCTGTGAGTCGATTTCAAACATTGCCTTGTATGCGTCGCTCAGTTTCCATACCAGTATAAGGCCGATCATGATGGGATTTCCGGTCTTGTCGTTCACCTTGATGGGCTCCACGTCTATGTTGCGTGAACGGAACGAAACCTTCTTTACCGTGAGGAACGGGTTCTGCCAATAGTAGCCCGTCTTTGTGAACGTTCCCTTGTATTTTCCGAAGAGCACCATCACGCGGCCTTCGCCCGGCTCAAGCATCGCGAATCCGCACCAAATAACAAGGGTTGCGATGAGCGCCACAAGTCCGGCACCGACATATATCCCGGACTGATCGTTATCAATGACGATGCCCCAAACGATGGCGGCAACGGCAGCGAGGGTAATGACGATGTTGACAAACAGCATAAGGAAGCCGTTAAGTGTCGTTCCGTTGAACGTAAAATCCTTCTTTTCCATAATTTTTATGAACTTTGGTTTGATATCATTTTGATATCGCAAATGTACTCTCTTTTGCCCGTATGACAATGCTTCCTGTTTCTCATTTAATCTTATTTAACGCCTGTCGGGATGTCCGGCAGGCGTTGTTCTGAAGATGTGGACGTTGTCCGGTCAGGACAGGAGGATTTTTCATGACTGTCCGGTTCTGAAGCTTTTTTGAAAAAAACGGCATTGCCGTCCTGTCATTACGGCTTTTTTGATTAACTTT
Source organism: uncultured Prevotella sp. (assembly GCA_947170725.1). Lineage (GTDB taxonomy): Bacteria > Bacteroidota > Bacteroidia > Bacteroidales > Bacteroidaceae > Prevotella. Next base: position 42,651 of record CAMVUM010000018.1, on the reverse strand, counting down.
GCACCTCAGCGTTTATTAATATCAATGATGAAGACAACGGAAAACCTTGCCGGCAAGAAGATTGCCGTGCTGCTCTCGGGCGGTGTAGACAGCTCCGTGGTTGTGCATGAACTGGCACAGCAGGGACTCACTCCCGACTGTTTCTATATAAAGATAGGGCCGGATGAAGAGTCCGAATGGGACTGTACGAGTGAGGAAGATCTCGAAATGGCCACAGCCGTGGCCGCCCGCTACGGCTGCCGGTTGGATGTAGTGGACTGTCATCGGGAATACTGGGACCGCGTGACACGATATACAATGGAGAAAGTGAAGGCCGGATTTACGCCCAATCCCGACGTGATGTGCAACAGACTGATAAAGTTTGGGGCCTTTCATGAGAAGTGCGGCCATGACTACGACCTCATTGCCACGGGCCATTATGCCTGTACGGAGCTGGACGACGAAGGCCGAAAGTGGCTCGTGACCAGCCCCGATCCGGTCAAGGACCAGACCGATTTCCTCGCACAGATATACGACTGGCAGCTGCGCAAGGCCCTGTTCCCCATCGGCCATTACATGAAGGGTGAGGTGCGCGCCATTGCCGAACGTGAACATCTTGTCAACGCACGTCGCAAGGACTCGCAGGGCATCTGCTTCCTTGGAAAGATAAACTATAACGACTACTTGCGCCGCTATCTCGGCGAGCAGCCCGGCGACGTCGTCGAGCTGGAGACGGGACGGCTCATCGGACGCCATCGCGGTCTCTGGTTCCACACGATAGGCCAGCGCCACGGCCTCGGCTTCGGCGGCGGACCGTGGTATGCGGTCAAGAAAGACATGGCGGCGAACGTCCTCTATGTCAGTCATGGGTTTGAACCGCAGACGGCCTACCGTCAGGATTTCCCCATCTGCGACTTCCATTTCCTGACCGTTCCGGTGGAGATGGATCGCGTGACGTTCAAGATACGCCATACGGCGGGCTACCATCCTGCAACGCTCGAAACGCTGGGCGACGGTCGCTATGTTGTCCATGCGGAACAGCCCATGCAGGGAGTGGCGCCGGGCCAGTTCTGTGTGGTCTATGACGAACGCCATCACAGGTGCTACGGCTCTGGCGAGATAACCCTGTGACGCCATTATTATATAATTCGTGGTGTGCCTGAATGGGGAACATTGCCTTTGAACGAGAAATGTTCCCCATTCCGATATATCTTCCGTTGTCTCTCAGCGGAACTCCGTCTCCATTCCTCAGAACATCCGGCAAACATGGCGGCTGGAGTTAAAAATAATGAAATACTTCTTATCTAACCTTATTTATATTACCTTTGTACGCACATAAAAGAACTATAGTTATTTAAAAACAATATCAATTCGACGAATGAAACAGTTTAAGCGAGTGGACAATCTGCTCGGTTGGCTATCGTTTGTGATAGCTGCCTTTGTCTATTGCTCCACTATTGAGCCGACAGCCAGTTTCTGGGACTGTCCTGAGTTTATTACCACAGGCTACAAACTCGAAGTGGGTCACCCGCCGGGAGCTCCTTTCTTTATGCTTACGGCCAATCTGTTCTCACAGTTTGCCAGTGACCCGTCGCAAGTGGCATACATGGTCAACACGATGAGCGCGCTGTTCTCAGCCCTCACAATCATGTTCCTTTTCTGGAGTATAACCCATCTGACGCGGCGGCTGATAGCCGGAAGTTGGGAGGCGCTGACCCCGGCGAAGCTCATTGCCGTTGAGGCATCGGGACTTGTGGGCGCTCTGATATACACGTTCAGTGACACGTTCTGGTTCAGTGCGGTCGAGGGCGAGGTCTATGCCTATTCCTCACTGTTCACCGCCGTTGTCTTCTGGCTTATCCTCAAATGGGAAGAACATGCCGATGAACCTCACAGTGACCGCTGGCTCGTGCTCATTGCCTATATGACCGGCCTTTCCATCGGTGTCCATCTGCTCAACCTGCTGTGCGTTCCCGCACTGGTTCTGGTCTATTACTACCGCCGTTTCCCCCATCAGACGCCTCAGGCAGACCTGCGCGGTTCCATCGCCGCTCTGGCCGTGTCAATAGTCATTTTGGCTGCCGTTCTCTATGGAGTGGTTCCCGGTATCGTTCAGGTGGGCGGATGGTTCGAGCTTGTTTTTGTCAATATGCTCGGTTGTCCGTTCAATACGGGTGAGATTATATACATAGTGTTGCTCATCGCCACCATCATCTGGGCCATATACGAAACCTATTCCGACCGCAGCGGCAAGCGTGGCAACGCAGCTTTCCTCTGCGCCGTGGGTATGCTTGGCATCCCCTTCTACGGTCACGGATGGTCGGCTGTGGTTATCGGTGTCGTTGTTCTGGCCCTGCTGTGGTTTGTCCTGAACCTGAAGAACAAGGCGAAGGCCTTCCTGATCAGTGCCAGAGTGAAGAACACGTCGCTGCTCTGCATGCTGATGCTGATGATAGGATATTCGAGCTATGCCGTCATCGTGATACGCTCGTCGGCCAATCCGCCCATGGACCAGAACTCTCCGGAGGACATTTTCACCCTCGGACAGTATCTCGGACGCGAGCAGTACGGAAACCGGCCGCTATTCTACGGCCAGGCCTACACCTCACAGGTTGCTCTTGAGAAGGATGGCGAATACTGCCGCCCGGTTCTGGAAAAGGGAGCACCGGTCTATCAGCGCAAGGACAAGGCTACGGCCGACGAGAAAGACTCCTACTTTGTCGTGCGTACGAACGACCAGTATAAGTATGCCCAGAACATGCTCTTCCCCCGAATGTACGATCAGGGACACGCCGGAGACTATGAAAACTGGATGGGTGGCGTTGAAGGAACGCAGGTTCCGTATGACCGTTGCGGTGAAATGATAATGGTGAAGATGCCTTCTCAGTTGGAGAATCTGCGCTTCTTCCTTTCTTATCAGTGCAACTTCATGTACTGGCGCTACTTCATGTGGAACTTCGCAGGCCGCCAGAATGACCTGCAGGGCAACGGAGAGCTGGAGCACGGAAACTGGATCACGGGTTTCTCGTGGTTTGACAACCTGCGTTTGGGCGACCAGAGCAAGCTGCCGGACGAACTGAAGGAGAACAAAGGACACAACGTCTTCTATTGTATGCCGCTGCTGCTCGGACTCATCGGTCTCTTCTGGCAGTCCCTGCGCCGCGGACAGACTGGCATCCGCCAGTTCTGGGTGGTCTTCTTCCTGTTCTTCATGACGGGTCTGGCCATCGTTATCTACCTTAATCAGACACCTTCTCAGCCACGTGAGCGTGACTACGCCTACGCCGCTTCGTTCTATGCGTTCGCCATCTGGTGTGGAATGGGTGTGGCTGCCATCATCGACGAGCTTACCCGCAGGCTCAAAGGCCATCACACTCTGACCGCCGCCGTTGTCGGACTTGTATGTCTTCTTGTGCCGGTTCAGATGGCGTCGCAGACATGGGACGACCACGACCGCAGCGGACGCTATACCTGCCGTGACTTCGGACAGAACTACCTGATGTCTCTCGACCAGACCGGCAATCCGATAATATTCACCAACGGCGACAACGACACGTTCCCCTTGTGGTACACTCAGGACGTGGAAGGCGTCCGTACCGATGCCCGTGTCTGCAACTTGAGCTATCTCCAGACCGACTGGTACATCGACCAGATGCGCCGTCCGGCCTACGATTCACCCTCGGTGCCCATCACCTGGAGCCGTCTGGAGTACTGCGCAGGAACCAATGACTACGTTCAGGTAAATCCGTCGTTGAAGAACGCCATCGACGCGATGTATGTAGAATATCCCGACGAGGCCCGCCGTCTCTTCGGTGACAATCCATACGAACTGAAGAACATACTCAAATATTGGGTCCGCAATAACGGACTGAGTGAAGAGCAGCTCAACGTGATGAAGTATCTGGTGGGCGAAGGAGCTTCAACTCACGTTATTCCTACCGACACCGTCTATATGACCATCGACAAGGAAGCCGTACGCAAGAGCGGCATGATGATGGCGGCAGATTCCATTCCAGACCGCATGACAATCTCGCTGGCCGGCAAGCGCGCCCTTTACAAGGGTGACTTGATGATGCTGGAGATGATTGCCGAGTGCAACTGGACCCGTCCGATTTATGTTGCGCGCACCGTCGGTCCGTCAAACTATATGAATCTGGGTGACAACTTCGTTCAGGAAGGTCTCGCATGGCGCATCACTCCCTTCACCACAAATGCTCCGGGAGCACGCAATTTCGACACCAAGCGTGCCTACGACAACATGATGAATCGCTTCAAGTTTGGCGGAATAGACAAGAAGGGAATCTATCTTGACGAAACGGTGATGCGGATGTGCTATACCCACCGCAGCGTCTTCGTCCAGCTGGCGGTCAACCTGATCAGCGAGGGCGACAACAAGCGTGCCGAGGAAGTGCTCGACTATGTAGAGAAGAACATCCCGTCGTATAACGTTCCGGTTTATTTCCAGTCCGGTTCACTGGACGAGGCACGCGCATACGCAGCTATCGGACGTACGGCCAAGGCCATGGAAATCGTCGGACAGTTGTGGACGAGGTCGAAGCAGTATATGGACTGGTATCTCAGCCTGGACGGAATGCGCTTTGCCAGCGCCTATCGCGACTGTCTGGAGAATATCTATGTACTGCAGAATGTGGCCATGCTCGGCAAGCAGCTCAAGCCGGAATGGGGAGAGAAGAAGCTCCGTGAGCTTGACATGGTCATTGAGGCTTATCATGGAAAGGGTGGCCGTTTGGAGTAATGGGCAGCGGAATAATCAACAAGGAAATACCGAGAGATGATCATTGAGCAACCGGCAATATGGTTACGTTGGCTATATCCGCGAGCCACGTGGCGTATGGACAAGAATGAGCGGGCCGTCTATCTGACTTTTGATGACGGCCCCATTCCCGAGGCCACGCCTTTCATACTTGACACGCTGGCTCGTTTCGATATCAAGGCCACATTCTTTATGGTTGGAGACAACGTCAGGAAACATCCAGAGTTGTTCCAAAGAGTGATGGCGGCCGGTCATCGTATCGGCAACCACACATACCATCATCTCGGTGGTTTCCGTCACTCCATCAAGCACTATAGCGCCGATGCCGAGTTGGCAAACGAACTGTTGCACACAGATCTTTTCCGTCCGCCGCATGGCTGGATGCGTTTGGATCAGTATCTCTGGCTCGGACGCAAATACAGGATAGTGATGTGGGACCTCGTTACGCGTGACTATTCAAAATGGATGACGCCAGAAAAAGTGCTTGATAATGTGAAGCGGTACACCCGCAATGGCTCTATCATCACTTTCCACGATTCCTTGAAGAGTATCGACAAGCTCCACTACGTTCTTCCGGAGGCCATCAAATGGTTGAAAGAGCAGGGCTACGAATTCAAGGTTTTTCCGGCCTCTTCCGATATCTTCAGGGGGGAGAGGACTGCGGAATGACGACTTCATCCGACTCTCCTAATGGGGAGGGATTTTCGGAATATAAGAAAAGACAAGAAAAAAGAAAGGTTCTTCCAATCCGGAAGAACCTTTTTTTTCGCGGTTCATTTCCCTTAGTGGGAGCTGGAGGACGCCTTTTCGCATTCCGGACAATATCCTTTCATCACATAATTGACTGACGTCTGGATGTAACCTTCTGGCAGCGGAATCTCTGGAATAGGTGCGTTGTCGATGCAGAACGTGCGGTGGCAGTGTTCGCAGTAAAAGTGGGCATGCGCATCGTCGTCCAAACCGTCTTTGCCATGGCCATGGCTCAGACACAGTTCATATCTGACACCGTCGCCTCCGCTGTCGATGACATGCACCAGATGGTGCTCGCGGAATAGCGTCAAGGCTCTGAATATGCCCGACTTGTCGACCGTAAGTATCTTGTATTCAAGTTCCGACAACGACAGAGGCCTTTCTGCTGTGGCCAATGCCCTGACGGTCAGTATGCGGTTGACCGTAGGTCGTATGCCGTGTGTCGTAAGCAGTTCCGTACATTTCTTTTCGTCCATGACTATTTCTTATTAAACCAATGTTGACTGTTTTCCTTTCTGGCTCATATTCCGTATGCCGGAGTGTCTGACAGCCTTTCATCCGCAAAATTAGCAATCATTCGTCAAACAGCAAAATAACGGTCGTCTAATCCTCAGCAATTCACTATTTTTATGTATCTTTGCCATTATTCCGGTCTTTCCGTTCTCTGCCGATACGACCTGAACGGTTCACATAGGGCCATAACGGCTGGCCGTATGAAGCTGCCGGCTTTCGTATAGAGCTCTCCGCAACGCTAAAGTCTGACCGGTAGATGTATGAAACAAACTATCAGAAAAACTGTTTGAAATGAGATTACTATCAATCATGCTCCTTTTTGCGGGCACATCAACGGCCGTTATGGCCCAGTTCTCAAAACCACGCCGCGCCTATGTTGAATATGTCGTGACGGCCGACCGTTCCGACCGTACCTATCCCATGGGTCGGGAAGCCCGTCTGACCGTCGAGGCATATAAGGGCGGCATACCCTTGGACGGCGTGAGGGTCATCTATTCCGCAGGCGACGAGATGATGACGCCTTCACGTGAGGATACCGCCGTGTTCCATGCCGGTCGTGCCGTACTTCCCCTCGGTACGCGCCAAGAGCCTGGCTTCCTCGCCTGCAAACTTCGTTTCACCGTCTATGACAAAACCTACAAGGATTTGGTCAAAGTGGCTTTTGCCCCGGACAGCATACGTCCTTATACCGTAATGCCACGCGACTTCGACCGCTTTTGGGCGAAGACGCTCCGCACGGCTGCCCGCACAGACCTTGAGCCGGAGGTGACGCCCCTGCCGAAATATTCTACCGATAGCGTCGAGGTCTCCCTCGTGCGCATCAATGTCGGGCCCGGCGGCCGCCATGTCTACGGCTATCTGAGCCGTCCGCGCGACGGCCGTCCCCATCCAGTGCTTTTCAGTCCGCCCGGTGCGGGAGCCTCAAAGATAACTCCGACCACCTATTACAGTGAGCGCGGGTTCATCTATTTCAACATCAACATCCACAACGATTGCAATCCCGAGCTTGACGACACGTCATACGCCACAGCCAAGGCAGCTACCGAAGGCTACAACCGCCGCGGCATCTCCTCTCCCGAGACATTCTACTATCGTGATGTCTACGCCGCATGTTCCCGTTGCGTCGATTTTCTTTGCACGCTTCCCGAGTGGGACGGCCGCAACGTCGGTGTTACGGGCGGTAGTCAGGGTGGTGCTCTCTCTATTGTCACAGCCGCCCTCAATCCCCGTGTGACATTCTGTTCGCCGTTCTATCCGGCCCTCTGCGACCTGACCGGTTTCCGTGAAGGGCGCGCCGGCGGATGGCCGAAATACTATAACGGCCGCGAGGAAGACGCCGGAGCCGCCGAAACGATGGCCTATTATGACGTAGTCAACTTCGCCCGCCGGCTCACGTGCCCAGTCTTCTATTCCTTCGGATACAACGACGACACCTGCTCCCCGACCTCGACATACGCCGCCTACAACGAGATAACCTCGCCGAAGACCCTCAGTGTCACGCCGACAAGCGGCCACTGGCGCTTCCCCGAAACCAACGACGAGTCGGTTGCGTGGATGCAGCGCATGGCCGGGATTATTCCGTCGGGTGGTCTTTGAACGGTGTTGTCCGTATTATAGCTGATATATTTGTGTTTTCCGTGATATGATGGATAAAGGTTTGGATACGGAAGCAGTGTCAAGGGAATCATAATCGAACGACATACTCTCCAAACGCAAAGCGCGCAAAGACGCAAAGGAAAGAATAAAGCCTTTGCGTCTTTGCGCGTTTTGCGTTTTATTTCATGAACGGACGTTGCCGCTATTTATCTATTCGGAAGCCGTTCCAATCGTAACCGCTGTTCCGTCACTTCGCCGCTTTCTCCATATTGGGAGAGTCGGACCGGACTTGTCCGTAGAACCGGGCGCCGGCGCGCAACTGGTGGCGCATGATGCTGACAAACTCGCGGGCCTCCTGAAGAATGTTCAGGTATAGCAGCGCGGCCTTCAGACCGCCAGTTCCGCTGTCGTTCTGCATCCTGTCGTAGTGGCGTTTGCGCATGGTTCCCAGTTCGTCCTTGAGACGTCCGGCGTCGGCGAGAATATCCTTGTATTCGTCAAAGCGTCCTGTGGATAGCATGGCTTCCGACCGCGACATAAGTTCGGAGACATGGCGACGCAGCTGTTTCAGCTCTTCCAGACATTCGTCGGGCAGTGGACTGAAGTTGTTGTCAACGTGTTCGTGTATCGGGTCGAGCATTCTTCTCAGACAGTAGATGAACTGACGGTCGCTGTCGGCTCCCATGTGATACCATGTGTTGCGTTCCAAAGCCACCTCGGCAGGTACGCGTCGCAGGGCGAGCATCTCCTTTCGGCGGAATTTCGTTAGCATTTCCTGCTCGGCGTCAAGCTCCTTCCGTGCGTGTGAAAGCAGGTTCAGACGTTCGCCGACAAGTCCGTCGAGAACGTTGTCGAACTGTGTCAGGGCAAAACGGCATACGAACGACTGTGTGCGGGACACGTGTTTCCGCAGCATGTCCCATACCATGAGCGGATCGGCCGACTGCATCATCAGTTCAAACTGGTTTGCCTCTTTCTCCTCAGCCTCCTTATTTCTGTAGATGCGGTTGCTGCGAACGAGCATGAAGACTACCAGACCGATGAAGAAAAGCATGGCCACGATGCCGCCGAAGTTCATCACGGCGCATACGATTCCGCAGATGACGAAGGCTGCTCCGGCCGTTATGAACCATCCGCCGATGACGGAGAGCACGCCCGTCACGCGGAACACGGCGCTCTCGCGGCCCCAGGCGCGGTCAGCAAGGCTTGAACCCATTGCGACCATAAACGTCACGTAGGTTGTGGAGAGCGGCAAACGGAGGTTTGTTCCGATGACGATGAGCGCTGCGGCAAGCACGAGATTGATGGCGGCGCGAACCATGTCGAAGGCCGCTCCACGCGGCAGGACAGCGTCACTCTTGCTGAAACGGGAGTCTATCCAGGCTGCGGCCCGTGGTGGAACGACAGCACCAACGGTCGTGACCACACTCTGAACGTAGCGGACGATGCTGCGGGCCGCGCGTGACGAACCGAACATTTCGTCGCCCTCATCCTGACGGGACAGGTCTACGCTGGTTTTAATGACATTCTGTGCCTTACGGGATGTGGCCATGGCGACAATCATCACTATGCCGGCAGCCATGAGATAGGGTAGCGGCGTGTTGGCACTGGCCATCAGTGAGTGCATCATGAAATCGTCGGCCGGCATCCCCGAGGCAGCATAGCTGGTGTAGGAGTCGAGACCGGCCATTGGAACGCCGATGAAGTTGACAAGGTCATTGCCGGCAAAAGCCATAGCCAGTGCGAACGTACCCATGAGGACGACTACGCGGAAGACGTCGATGCACAGCAGATGGAGAACCTCGGCGACAATGGCCGAACCCACGAAGCAGGCGAAAAGCAGTTCCGGGGTATGGTCGGTTATCCACAGACGCTGGTCGTCTGATATGAAAGGCGAACCGGACAGACCTTTTATGAAGATGAAATAGGCCAGCAGCGTGAAGGCCATTCCGCCGAAGATGGCTATCGTGTAGCGCAGATGGCGCTTATATCCGAAGGTGAACACAATGCGCGCCACCCATTGGACGACAACGCCACAGACGAAGGCGATGGCCACGCTGACGAAGATGGCGATGATGACACTGAGGGCTTTGTCACTGTTGAGGAGCATGTCGAGCGATAGCGACGGGTCTGTCATCATCTTCAGAACGGCCATGGCAAAGGTTCCGCCGAGCAGTCCGAAAACGAGTGATACGGTCGAGGAGGTCGGGAGACCGAGCGTGTTGAACATGTCGAGCACAATCACGTTTGTAACCATCACGGCCAGAAAGATGATCATGACCTCATGGAACGAATAGTTGTCCGGCCGCATGATGCCGTGGCGTGCCAAGTCCATCATTCCTGCGCTCATCATCGCACCGATCAGAACGCCGGCGGAGGCAAAGATGAGCACGGTTCTGAATCCGGCGGCACGTGCACCGACGGCGGAATTCAGGAAGTTGACGGCGTCGTTGCTTACGCCGACAAAGAGGCCGAAGACTGCCAGAACGAGCAGAAAGACCACAATTGCTAAGTAAACTGTTTCCATTGACTGAATGTTTATCCTATTTATTTATAATGTATGTAAAATCGTAATGCTGATGTCTTTGGCTTCTTAATCAGATGTTTCTGACTTCTTAGCCGGCCTTCTATGGCCGTGTTCGTTCCGCCATCAGTTTCTCTCCGTTGCGATTCTGTCACGATCATGATGCAGCATAATTTACGTGTGGCAAAGATATTGGAATGATGTTACAAAAATGTTACCGTGGCGTTAAATTAAGGTAACAGTCCGGTGGTTATAAGATAGTTTAATAATCCGGTGGCGGAATGTAACGTATGTTTATAAATCAGTGCTTTCCGGCAACTATTCAGCTATCGTGACATTTAATCCTATTATTAATAGATATTTATAGATTCCTTCTGTCGAGCCAAAAGTGTAACACCATTGTTGCTCTTTTGATTTGACATAAGGGCCTTTTTTCTTAAATATTTTGTAATGTCGCATTTGCTTATCGGCTCTGCATTTCCCATCCCGTTGTCACTACTAACGCAAAAAAAACGGCATTATCCTTTGTCGTTTGGGCGGTTTGCACTATCTTTGCAGACGCAAAATATTGATACAACGACAGATGAGTAATCCTGGTTTCACTCATATATTGGCCAAGACAGTGGACGAACTGTCGGCCGCGGAATCTCTGAAAGGACTGTTCCATCAGCATCGCGACGGAAATCCGTTGCCCTCGGCAAGGGCACTGGAAGAAATAATTGAATTGGCCCGCGGTATTCTTTTCCCCGGATATTTTGGCCGGTCGTCTGTCAATATGAGCACAATCCGTTATCATATTGGTGTCAACGTCGAACGGTTCCACAATCTGCTGTCAGAGCAGGTTATGGCAGGTCTGTGCTTTTCATGCACGGGAGGCAGTGACGGTTGTGGCGAAGGGTGTCGCGGACGGGCGATGGACATAGCCACACAGCTGGTCGGCCGTTTGCCGCAGATACGTCGTACGCTGGCCACGGATGTGGAGGCCGCCTATTGCGGAGACCCTGCGGCGACGAGCTACGGCGAGATAATCTCGTGTTATCCGGTCATCCGGGCGCTGGTCAACTACCGTCTGGCCCACGAGCTGTTTGTGCTCGGGGTGCCACTCATACCGCGAATGATGACGGAAATGGCCCATTCGGAAACCGGAATAGACATTCATCCGGGAGCGCGCATAGGTCATCATTTCACCATTGACCACGGCACAGGTGTGGTCATCGGGGCGACGTGCATCATTGGCAATAATGTCAAGCTCTATCAGGGCGTTACGCTTGGAGCGAAGAGCTTCCCGCTCGATGATGATGGAAACCCCATCAAGGGCATAGACCGCCATCCTATCCTGGAGGACGGCGTCATTGTCTATTCAAACGCAACTATCCTCGGACGCATAACCATCGGTCATGACTCAGTCGTCGGAGCCAATATATGGGTCACGGAGGACATGGAACCGGAAACTAAAAAGTATAAAAAAGAATAGAACGACAGCCGTTCGTCGCCCCTGTGCGCATAACCTCGGTAACGGAAGGACCGGAAAACAGAGGAAAATGGCCGCTATACATTATTATATATAGGCGGCGGAAATCGCGGGGAAAGATTGCGGATGGCCAATCTCAACAAAACAAATGGAACAAGAATTTGAACTTATCGCCAAAACGTTCATGGGGCTGGAGCCCGTGCTGGCGAAGGAATTGACAGAACTGGGTGCTGACAATGTGCAGATAGGACGCCGGATGGTGTCATTCACGGGTAACAAGGAGATGATGTATCGTGCGAATTTCCAGTTGCACACGGCCATTAGAATCCTTAAACCTATCGCACGATTCAGGGCTAAATCGGCCGACGATGTGTATGAAGAGGTGAAGAAGATAGACTGGACACAGTATATCGGTCTCGAAAAAACGTTCGCCGTAGATTCGGTCGTGTTCTCCGAAGAGTTCCGCCATTCCAAGTTTGTATCCTATAAAGTCAAGGACGCCATCGTCGACCTGTTTCGCGAGAAGACGGGCAAGCGTCCGAACATCAGCGTGGCCAATCCCGACATACGGCTCAATATGCATATTGCCGAGGATCAGTGCACGCTGTCGCTGGACTCCAGCGGTGAGAGCCTCCACCGCCGCGGCTATCGTCAGGAGAGCGTTGAGGCTCCGCTGAACGAGGTCCTGGCCGCCGGAATGATTCTCATGACTGGCTGGCACGGTGAGACTGACTTCATTGACCCGATGTGCGGATCGGGAACGTTGCTCATCGAGGCAGCACTCATTGCCCGCAACATGGCACCGGGTCTGTTCCGGAAAGAATTTGCATTTGAAAAATGGTCCGATTTCGATAAGGAACTCTTTGACGACATCTACAATGACGATTCGAAGGAGCGCGAGTTCGACCACAAGATATACGGCTATGACGTTGATATCAAGGCCGTCAATACGGCCCGCCTGAACGTCAAGGCTGCCGGACTGACTTCAGATATCACCGTGACGGAGGCCGACTTCAAGGACTTCACGCAGCCGGCAGAAAAGAGTATCATCGTTACAAACCCGCCATACGGCGAGCGTATCAGCACGCCAGACCTGCTGGGAACCTATCGCATGATAGGTGAACGTTTGAAGCATCAGTTCCTCAACAATGACGCATGGGTGTTGAGCTACCGTGAGGAGTGTTTTGATCAGATTGGTCTGAAGCCTTCGCTCAAGATTCCTGTATACAACGGCTCGCTCGAATGTGAATTCCGCAAGTATCAGATATTTGACGGAAAGCTGAAAGATTTCCGCGGTGATGGCGGTATCGTCAAGACGGAGGACGAGAAGAAGCAAATGGCTGAGAAGAAATTCAAGAAAGAACGTGAGTTCAAAAAGCGCGTGACGGCGAATGACAACGACGGTGACGACAACGAGGGAGGAGACATCCGCTCGTTCAAGTTCCATCACCGTGATCTTGAAAGCATTCTCGGACGTGGACGCCGCCGCATTTCTGACGATAGGGATGAGCGTATGTCTGGCCGTGAACGCAACGGCGGACGCGACCGCAAGCGTGACGACCGCGACGGAAAGAAGTTTGACCGCGACCGCCGTGGAGGAAACCGTGACCGCAAGGACTTCGACCGTGGCGGCGTGAACCGTGGCGGACATGAGCGTTTCGACCGCAGTGGCAAGGGCTTCGACCGCAACCGCAACGGCTCTGACCGTGGAGGAAAGAGAGTCGGCCGCGACCGACGCGACTCGGGAAACCATTTTAACAGCTACGACAATGAAGGTTAAGAACGGTATATTGGTGCTCTCATTACTGTTCACCACAGCTCATACACCAGCTATTATGGCACAGCAACTGAAGCCGTTTACACTTGAAGATCTAAACTTCGGAGGAACGAACTATCGGAATATGATTCCTGCCAACATGTATCTGACGTGGTGGGGAGACCGTCTGATGTATCAGGACGCCGAGGAGTGGGGAACGGTGGACATGCGTACGGGTAAGAAGAATGCCGTCGGGACGCTTGAAAAGGTCAACGAGGCGTTGGCTTCGGTTGAGGGCGGCACGGCGGAAAGCAAGATGCGCTCAGCCATGGGTGCGGTTTTTCCTTATCCCGACAGCACCATGGTTCTGCTCCGAAACACAAAGGAGCGCATCCTCTACGACTGGCAGTCGGATAGGGTGGTGTGGAGACAGACGTGTGAGGGCGAGACCAACAGTGATTGGAACACCAGTTCGCGTGCCGTTGCGTTCGTAAAGAATGACCAGCTCTATGTCACCGGTGCCGATGGAAAGACCTCGCAGCTGACCACTGACGGCAGCCGTGAGATTGTCTACGGCCAGGCTGTCCATCGTAACGAGTTCGGAATCATGGGCGGAACGTTCTGGAACTGCGACGGAAGCCGCCTCGCCTTCTACAGGATGGACCAGACAATGGTGACTGACTATCCTCAGGTGAACACTTTCACACGTATTGCCGAGGAGGAACCGGACAAATATCCCATGGCCGGAATGGCCAGTCACAAGGTCACGGTGGGCGTTTATGACATGGCGACAGGCCGCACCGTCTATCTCAATACAGGCGATCCGACCGACCGCTACTTCACCAACATCGCGTGGGGTCCCGACGGCAAGACAATATATATGTTCGAGCTGAACCGCGACCAGAACGACTGCGAGCTGGTGGAATATGACGGTGTGACCGGTGAACGTCGTCAGACGATATACCGTGAGACCAGCGACAAATACGTCGAGCCGCTCCATCCGGTCGTGTTCCTGCCGTGGGACAACAGCAAGTTCATCATGCAGAGCCAGCGCGACGGCTTCAACCATCTCTATCTGGTGGATTTGAAGAAGGCCGTATATCCCGATGTGCATGCTCCGCAGGGCGTAGACACGGGCTACCGCTACACAGAATATTTCAAGACGACACAGCTTACGTCCGGCAAGTGGGTTGTTCAGGAGCTTGCGGGATTTGACCGCAAGGGGCGCCGCGCCGTAATCCTGTCGACGGAGAAGAGTCCGCTACAGAGCAATTTCTATGCCGTCAGCATCCCGAACGGCCGCCGCACAGCGCTGGACAATGGCCGCGGAGTCCATAACGGCGAGCTGTCGCCATCGGGAGCGGTGCTCTACGACAAATACAGCGAGCCGGACGTACCGCGCAATATTGACGTAATCAGCCTTAAGGGACGTGTCGCCGGTAGCGCTTCGGGACGCAACACGATTTTCTCCGCTGCCGATCCGTGGCAAGGTTATGCCGTTCCAGAATATACCTCCGGCACAATCAAGGCCGCCGATGGCGTGACAGACCTTTATTGGCGCATGGTCAAACCGGTTGATTTTGACCCTTCCAGGAAATATCCCACTGTTGTCTATGTCTACGGTGGTCCCCATGCTCACAACGTCGATGCCCGTTGGCATTGGTCAAGCCGTTCATGGGAGACCTATATGGCACAGAAGGGCTACCTCCTTTTCATTCTTGACAACCGCGGTAGCGAGAACCGCGGCACTGCCTTTGAGCAGGCTACATTCCGTCATTTGGGTCAGGAAGAGATGAAAGACCAGATGACGGGAGTGGAGTTTCTGAAGTCGTTGCCTTATGTCGACGCCGACCGCATGGGGGTTCACGGATGGAGTTACGGCGGATTCATGACCATATCGCTGATGACCAACTATCCGGATGTCTTCAAGGTTGGTGTAGCCGGCGGTCCGGTGATAGACTGGAAGTGGTATGAGGTGATGTACGGAGAACGCTATATGGACACCCCCGAGACCAATCCGGAAGGCTATGAGCAGTCAAGCCTGCTGCGGAAAGCGAAGGATTTGAAGGGAAAACTCCAGATAATAATAGGTATGAACGACCCCACGGTGGTGCCACAGCATGCCCTCCAGTTCATCGACGCTTGTACGGAGGCCGGCACGCAGCCCGATTTCTTCGTCTATCCGGGCGAAGGCCACAACATGATGGGCCACAAGAGCGTCCATCTCCACGAGCGCATCACGCAATATTTTGAAGACTATCTCAAATGAACGGGATACTTTTTATAAGTGAACGAATAAACAAAAAAGCATATAGACTATGAAGATATTACTGTTAGGAAGCGGCGGCCGCGAGCACGCCCTTGCATGGAAGATAGCCCAGAGCCCCAAGGTTGAAAAGCTGTTCATAGCTCCCGGCAATGCCGGCACGTCCGGTTGCGGAGAGAACGTGGCCATTAAGGCCGATGATTTTGAAGCTCTGAAGGAGTTCATTGTGGCCAACGGAGTCACGATGGTTGTTGTAGGACCGGAAGATCCGTTGGTGAAAGGCATCTACGACGACTTCAAGGCCGACGCCCGCACAAAGAATATTCCCGTCATCGGACCTTCAAAGGCCGGCGCAGTGCTCGAAGGCAGCAAGGATTTCGCAAAGGGATTCATGCAGCGTCACAACATTCCGACTGCAAAATACAGAACCTTCGATGGCACGACGCTCAACGAGGGACTCGCTTTCTTGGAAACACTCAGTGCTCCCTACGTCCTCAAGGCCGACGGACTGTGTGCCGGAAAGGGCGTTCTCATCCTGCCGACACTTGACGAGGCAAAGGCCGAACTGCGTGAAATGCTCGGCGGCATGTTCGGAACGGCTTCGGCACAGGTAGTCATCGAAGAGTTTCTCAGCGGCATCGAGTGCTCGGTTTTCGTCCTTACAGACGGCAAAAACTATAAGATACTGCCTGAGGCCAAGGATTACAAGCGCATCGGCGAGGGCGACACCGGACTGAACACCGGTGGTATGGGAAGCGTAACGCCTGTCCCCTTTGCCACCAAGGAGTGGATGAAGAAGGTTGAGGACCGTATCATTCGTCCAACCGTCGACGGTCTGGCAGCCGAGGGTATAGACTATAAGGGATTCATCTTCTTCGGTCTTATCAATGTCTGCGGCGAGCCGATGGTCATCGAATATAACTGCCGTATGGGCGACCCCGAGACTGAGAGCGTCATGTTGCGTCTGAAGAGCGATATTGTAGACCTCTTTGAAGGCGTTGCCGAGGGCAATCTCGACGAGCGTCAGATAGAGTTTGATGAGCGTGCCGCAGTCTGCGTGATGCTCGTTAGCGGCGGCTATCCTCAGGAATACAAGAAGGGCTATGCCATCACGGGCATCGACCGTGTTGACGGAAGTATCGTCTTCCACGCCGGAACGGCCGTGAAGGACGGTGAGGTTGTGACCGCCGGAGGCCGTGTCATCGCCGTCAGCTCATATGGCAGGGACAAGGCCGAGGCTCTTCAGAAGTCGTTTGAGGAGGCTCAGAAGATTGAATTCAAAGACAAATACTTCCGCCGTGACATCGGCGCAGACCTGTAAATGAGAGTATTGTAGAAACACTCTGTAGGGACATTGTCTTGTCTTTGTCCGCTTGTAGCATATTTAATCAATATTTGTTTGCTGACAAATACAAGAAAATGTTCCTACAGTGGCTTCAGCAACACCCTCATTCATATTCATCATTGAATGAAGAGAATACAGAACATAATATCCGAAAGTCGCTTCACGCTTCCCGTGATAGCCGTATATGGAGCCGCCGTATGGTGTGCGGCAGGTCTTCTCAGTGAGCATTGGTGGGTACAGTTTGCCTGTTTTGCTGCCTCCACCTATCTCATGATGGAACTGAACAACAGCAATGCCCTCATCCGTATATACAGCCGGATGGTTTCCTGCGCATTTATAGTTCTGTCGTCGTCCGTCACTTTCATGTTCTCCTCCGTCAGCCAGGCGGTGGCGGCAATGTGTGTTCTGGCGTCCTATCTCCTTCTTTTCCGCACATATCAGGACCGCACCGCCATGGGGCGCACCTTTTACGCCTACCTCTTCATCGGTCTTGGCGCTATGGCATATCCTGAAACCCTTTATTTCGTTCCAGCCTTGTGGCTGCTCTCCATCTTATGTCTGCAGGCTCCGAGCTGGCGCAACTTCTTCGCCTCGGTCTTCGGATTGCTCACCCCTTATTGGTTTGCCGCCGTGTGGTTCATCTATCAGGAGGATTTCACCCTGCCCATGACCCATTTTGCCAGTCTGGCCGAAGTATGCCTGCCGCCAAACTACAGCCATATCACCTTGTCCCATGCCTTGGCCTTCATCTATATCCTCATTATCGGTCTTACAGGCATCGTACACTATTTGCGTACGAGCTACAACGACAAGATACGCATCCGCATGCTTTATCAGTTTTTCATTACGATGAACCTGCTGTCAGCTGTCCTCCTTGTCATCATGCCGCAGCACTACGATTTCCTGCTGCGTATGATGATTATCAATACCAGCCCGCTCATCGCCCATTTCATTGCGCTGACCCGCACCCGTGTGACCAACATCGCTTTCTATGTCATCACACTGTCGGCGCTGATGCTTACGGCATATAATCTGTGGACATCATCATCGGTATTGTTATAATTGCGGTTATTGATTATTGGCATTATTGTCGGTATTTTTGTAAATTACGGTTATTGATTATGGATTTTATCGTTGATTTTCTGATAAATTACGGTTACGTCGGGATGTTACTTTCCGCGTTTCTTGCCGGCAGCTTCCTTCCTTTCAGCAGTGAGGCCGTCATGGTAGCCCTTCAGGCTGCCGGTCTTGACCCGTGGGGACTCATCGTCTATGGCACCGTGGGCAACGTCGCCGGCGGCATGGTCAACTACGGCATAGGACGCATGGGACGCATGGAGTGGATAGAGCGCTATCTGCACGTCAGCCGTGAGAGCCTCGTCAAAGCCGAACGTTTCATGGCCGGTCATGGCGCGTGGATGGGTTTCTTCGCTTTCCTGCCGATTCTCGGCAGTGCCATCACAATCGCACTCGGTCTGATGCGGGCCAATATGCCTATTTCAATCATAAGTATCTCCATCGGAAAGTTCCTCCGCTACGTCCTGCTTGTTTATGGAGCGAGCCTTGTGATATGAAACGCCGTCTCTCACAATCCTGATCGTCAACATTGTAGATGTCACTATGTTGATGCTTCTATGCCTCCGGCATATCAACTGAATTCATTTTACTAAGACGTAAAGATGCAAGGATGTAAAGATACAACTACGCGAAGATACAACCACGCAAGGATATAACCATGCAAGGATATAACCATGCAAGGATGCAAATACGCGAAGTATTGTTGAGTATATAACAAATGCCACAGACGGAGTATTTACAATCTGTCTTAGTGTTTTTTGTGAAATCATTTTTTTATATATCTTTGCCGATATGAAACTGTCAAACATACTACTTATATTCACCATGACTGCCGCGTCGTTTCCTGCTTCGGCGCAGCTCGGATGGGGCGATATGGGCGACGGGACATACCGCAATCCTGTGCTCAACGCCGACTATAGCGACCCGGACGTAATACGCCTCGGGGACAAATATTATATGGTAGCGTCGGACTTCCACTTCATGGGCATGCAGGTTCTGGAGTCGGAAGATCTTATCAACTGGCGCTTGGTGAGCCAGATATTCACCCATCTTGATTTCCCGGGCTGGAACACAAACAAGCGTTATGCCGGAGGCTCGTGGGCCCCGTCCATACGGTGGCATGACGGCCGGCTGTGGGTCTACTTCTGTACGCCTCATGAGGGATTGTTCATGTCGACGGCAACGGATCCGGCCGGGCCGTGGTCGCCGCTCCACTGTGTCCGGCGCGTGGCCAAATGGGAAGATCCGTGCCCTATTTGGGACGACGACGGCCGGGCATATCTCGGTCATAGTGTCCATGGAGCCGGTCCTATCATCGTTCACCGCATGTCGTCCGACGGGCGCCGGCTGCTGGACGAGGGCCGCACGGTCTATGAAGGTCTGGTGGCCGAAGGAACGAAATGGCTGAAGCGTGGCGGCCGCTACTATCTTTCCATACCCGAGGGCGGCGTGCGGACGGGATGGCAGACGCTGCTCCGTGCCGACAGTATATACGGGCCGTATGAGCGTCGCGTGGTTCTCGAACAAGGCTCGACCGGCGTCAACGGTCCACATCAGGGCGCGCTGGTCGACACGCCCGACGGCCATGAGTGGTGGTTTGTCCATTTCCAAAGCGTCACACCGCTCGGACGCGTTGTCCATTTGCAGCCCGCCAGGTGGACCGACGACGGCTGGCTGACCATTGGTGAGGACTATGACGGCAACGGTATCGGCGAGCCGGTGGCTTCATACGCCAAGCCGTCTACGGCGGCCGATGTGCGGCCCTATCTCCCGCAGACGAGCGATGAATTTACGGCCGACGGTCTCTATTGGCGCGGCCAGCAGCAGTCGGCTTTGGGATTGCAGTGGCAGTGGTGTCACAATCCCGTTGATTCGGCGTGGAGCCTTACCGCCCGCGACGGATGGCTGACGCTTGACGCCTTGAGGGCCGATAGCCTGAAGGCTTGTCGCAACATGCTCACTCAGAAGGTTATGGGCTATCGTGGCACTGCGACGACGCTGCTCGACTGTCGTGGCATGGCCGAGGGAACATGCGCCGGACTGCTCCTGACGGGCAAGACGTTCCGCGGTGTCGGCGTGTGTCATGACGGAATATTCATTGAGCAGGAAGGTCGGCGGACTATTGTCAGCGGTGGCCGCCACGATGTGGTGTGGCTGCGTGTGGAGATAGACAGCCGTATCAATGAACACCGCTTTTATTACAGCACTGACGGGCGGACGTTCCTGCCCGCCGGTGAGACGTTCACGATGCTGGACGGCTATTGGAAGGGCATACGCACTGGCCTTTTCTGCTATGATGCTGCCACTGGTTCTGCCGAAGTACGTACGGCCGGCGACGGGAAGCAGCCTGCGGGATGCGGACGGGCGATGTTTGATTTCTTCAGGTATGAGATAATCCAATGATGGGAAGATAAAGGAGATAACGCTCCTTGCGGTCGCTAAGGAGATAGAGGACGATAGCTTTGGCGGCTTTGACATTCGTCCTTTATCTCCATCTATCTCCTTTTATCTCTATCAATTATTTAAATAAAAACTGATTATGCTGAAACGTATTATTCTATTGTCGGCCGTCGCCTTGACGGCACTTTGCGCGACGGCCCAGACCTCCGGTGAGGTTCGTGGGAAGGCGCGCCATCCGAAACAGTTTGTCGGGCCTAACGAGCCGATCGGCGAAGGTCGTGGCGTCCATCCCGGGCGCGTGGCGTGGATTCATGCTCCCGGAGTCGCTTCGTGGGACGGTGAGACGGGACTGTGGGTTGAGGACCGATGGAACAGTCAGACCAAGGCCGACGCCATGGTTCGCGCGGCGGTGACGACGCTGGCGGGAAAGAAGAGTGCCGCGAAGGCATGGCGGGCGCTGTTCGCAGACTTCAACAAGACCCACGGCCGGGGCAACCGTGGTTATCAAAGGGGCGAAAAGATTGCCGTCAAGCTGAACATGAACAACTCTACGGCCCATAGCGAGACCGTCGAACTCAACTCGTCGCCGTTCGTGACCCTGGCCCTCGTGCGCTCGTTGGTCAACGATGGTGGAGTGGCTCCAGGCGATATCGTCATCTGCGAGCCGAGCCGTGCCATCACCGACAGTATATATAACAAGGTGTACCGTGAGTTCCCCGATGTGACTTTCGTTGACAATATCGGCGGTGACGGCCGATTGAAATGCGAATACTATGAGAACCGTATCACTTATTCGACGGACAACGGTCGTATGGCGCGCGGACTGGCCCGCTGCATCGTGGACGCCGACTATCTGATAAACTCCGCTCTTCTGAAACTCCACAACGGACCGGGCGTCACGCTGACGGCAAAGAACTGGTATGGGGCTACGGACATCGCGCTTCAGTGGCGTCAGAACGCCCACAACAACATCAGTCAGGACAAGCGTCACGGCAAGCCTGGATATAAGACGTTCGTCGACTGGATGGGCCATAAGGACATGGGCGGGAAGTGTCTGCTCTTCCTCATTGACGGCACGTACGGCTCACGCGGGGTCAACGGTGCTCCGGCAGGACAGTGGAAGACACCTCCGTTTGACGGCGGATGGTGCTGCTCGCTCATTGTTTCGCAGGACGGCGTGGCCTGTGATGCCGTGGCAATGGACATGCTCATCGGCGAATGGCCTGACTACGGAAGCCTGAACTACTGTGACGAATACCTCCGCGAGGCAGCCTCGCTGCCCGCCGCGCCGAGCGGAACGGTCTATCTTCAGGACGGAAAGCCCGTCACCCGCCCGCTGGGACTGATGGAACATTGGAATAACGCAAGGGAAAGGAAATATGAGAAGATAGAGCTTGTGTATAAGAAGGTGAAGAGTGATGAGTGAAGAGTTTATTTAGTGCAGAATGCAGAGTGATGAGTGAAGAGGTATGATTACCGAACCTAAAGACAAAGGGCTTGCACGGTAATCATACCTCTTCACTCATCACTCTGCACTCTGCACTTAATAAACCTCTTCACTCTTCACTAAATAAATTCTTCATTCTTCATTTAATTTATTACCTTTGCTCCCCGTTACATTTTAAAGCAATAAGACAGAAAATGAAATATGCAGTGATAGCCGCGGGTGAAGGCAGTCGTCTCGCCGCGGAGGGCATTGAAGAGCCAAAGCCGTTGGTCCGTGTGGGCGGAGAAGCTCTCATTGACAGGCTGATACGTGTGTTCATGGAGAACGACGCCGAAGAGATTGTTGTCATTTGCAACGATTTGACGGCACAGGTAAGTCTTCATCTTGTCCGTCTACAGCAGGATGGACTCGACGGGCGGCCCGTGCCGTTGCGTTTTGTGGTCAAGAGCACGCCAAGCTCTATGCACAGTTTCTATGAAATCAGCAGTATGCTGGGTGACGGCCCGTTCTGTCTGACCACTGTCGACACCATCTTCCGCGAAGACGAGTTCGCCCGCTATGTCAGTGCGTTCCGCGAAGCCGTGGACGGTGGAGAGGCCGACGGCCTGATGGGCGTCACCGACTATATAGACGACGAGAAGCCGCTCTACGTCGAGACGACAGACGGGATGGACATCACCGCATTTCTTGACCGCTCGGAGACTTGCCGCTATATCTCCGGTGGTATCTACGGACTTACTCCCGTGGCCATCAGGACACTGCAGGGATGTATCTGCCGTGGCGAGAGCCGCATGAGAAATTTCCAGCGGGCGCTTATCGCCGACGGATGCCGGCTTAAAGCCTGGCCTTTCTTGAAGGTGCTCGATATCGACCATGCCGGCGACATCGTGAAGGCGGAAGGGTTCATCGCCGGATAACGGCGGACTATATGGCATCTCCGTTGTTGCAGGAAACGGCTTCAGAAGGAGGACGATAGAACGTTCGGAGAGAATTAGACATAATCTCGGAACAGATATAACGGAACGTTCGGAGAGAATTAGACATAATCTCGGAACAGATATAACAGAACATTTGAAGAAAACGAATAGTGCTTTATGGAAAAAAGTTTCAGTGAATTGTTGCGTGCGTCGTTCAAGTCAAATGACACCGAAGAGTGGCTCGACATCTATTTCACCCGTCCGATAGGTTTGGCTTTCGCCCTCCTTTGGGCGCGGCTTCATGTCCACCCAAACGTCATTACGGTGGCGTCGATGTTCCTCGGAATCGGTGCCGGATGGATGATGCACTACACTGATTTGTGGTCTAACATCATCGGAATCGTGCTTCTCACGTTCGCAAACTTCTGCGATTCCACCGACGGCCAGCTTGCCCGGCTCACCGGACAGAAGACACTCGTAGGCCGGGTTCTCGACGGCTTGGCCAGCGACGTGTGGTTCACGGCTGTCTATTTGGGAATCGTTGCCCGCCTATGGTCACAGCAGATTCCGTTCACGGATGTCGAGTGGGGAGCGTGGGCGCTGCTGCTCTGCGCCATCGCCGGACTGGTCTGCCACACGATGCAGTGTCGTCTGGCCGACTACTACCGTCAGATTCACCTCTACTTCCTGCTTGGCAGGAGCGGAAGCGAACTTGACGACTCCGCCTCACAGCGCGCTATATATGACAGTCTGGCGTCGGGCGGCTCGTTCTGGGCGCGCATGTTCTATAAGAATTACGCCAAATACTGTGCTGCGCAGGAGAAGTCGACGCCCGAGTTTCAGGCTTTCTATCGCAGTCTGCGCTCACGTTACGCCGATGCGGGCGACATGCCGCAGCAGCTTCGCGACGACTTCAGAAGCGGGTCTCTGCCTCTGATGAAATATACAAACCTTCTCACGCACAACTCGCGGGCCATCATGCTCTACATCGGCTGTCTGCTCAACATACCTTATATATATCCGCTCTTCGAGATTGTCGTCCTGTCGGCCATCTATTGGCACATGCACAGGTCTCATGAAGCGCTCTGCAGGCGGCTTAACGCCAAATACTGCCGATGACAGTGCGTCTGCTTCTCCTGTTGTTCGCTCTTGTCTGTTCCGCCGCTGAAGCCGGGGCAGAGGATGGTGCAGCCTTTACAGCGGTGCCGGACGTGGCGCATCCGGAGAAGCAGACGTCACGGGACACAACGAAATGGTATGACCGGGTGCAGCATCTGCGCGAACTGACGGTGACGACAAGCCGGAAGAAGTACAGCCGCAGAAACAATCCGGCCGTCGAACTGATGAGGCGGGTCATTGCGGCAAAGCGCCGCACTGATCTCGCCTCACGTGATTTCTACAGCTATGAGAAGTATCAGAAGCTCACGCTGGCGTCAAACGATGTCTCGATGACTGACCTTTCGGAAGGCCTGCTGTCCCACATCCCGAACGTCTTCCGCCATGTCGAGTTGTGTCCGTATAACGACAAGCTCATTCTTCCGATGATGATGACCGAGACCGTGACCCGCAAAGTCTACCGGCGCGAGCCTCACGCCGAACAGGAGACGGTCACGGGAGAACGTTCCGACGGCGTCAACACAATCTTCCGCTCGGGCGATCTGCTTGTTGCGGCCCTCAAGGACTTTTTCACCGACGTCGATATATACGACGAACAGATACGCCTTTTGCAGCATCCGTTCACCTCGCCGATAAGCCGCGACGCCATCGGTTTCTACCGTTTCTACATCATCGACACGCTTGACGTCGGGCGTGACCGTTGCATACACCTCAGTTTTCTTCCCAACAACCAGCAGGACTTCGGCTTTTCGGGCGACATCTACGTCATGGCCGACGGCTCGTTCCGTGTCCGGCGGTGTGAGTTGACGTTGCCGAAACGCACCGACGTCAATTTCATTGACGACATACGCATCATTCAGGAGTTCGCCATGCTTCCTGACGGCCAGTGGACGCTTGTTTCCGACGATATGGTCGTGGAGCTCAGCCTCTTCGATTTTCTTCAGAAAGCGGTGGTAATCCGCAACACACGCATCACCGGGCATGATTTCAGTCCGATTGCCGACAGTGAGTTTTCCGTGCGTGCCCATGCCGCGACGGAGCGCGAGGCTAAGAAGCGGGACGGCGGTTTCTGGGCGGAGAAACGCCAGGTCGACCTGACGCGCGGAGAGGACGACATGGACAGTCTCATTTCCGGGATAGAGCAGATGGGACGCTCCGGCGTGCTGTTCGGTCTTCTTCGGATACTCATTGAAAACTATGTTGAAACGGGAGGACGCTATGGGAATGATAATAAGGTTGATCTCGGACCCGTGATGAGTGTCCTTTCGGTAAACTCCGTCGACGGTCTGCGTACGCGTATCGGTGGCCAGACGACGGCCAATCTCAGTCCGCGTCTGTTCTTCAACGGATATTACGCCCATGCTTGGAAGAGCCGGAGGGAATACTATAAAGCCGAAATGACATATTCGTTCCGTGACAAGGAATATCTCGCTGATGAGTTTCCGCGGCGCAGCGTGACCCTGATGTCGTCGCGGGATATCGGCTATCCGGCCGACCGATTCATGACAACGGACAAGGACAACATATTTGCTTCTCTCAAATGGACCGATGGTGGAGGAATGGTGCGTTATGACCGTCAGCAGCTGAAGGCCGAACGGGAGGAAGAGTGGGGGCTGCGGACTACGTTGTCCGTAACTGCTGAGGAGAACGAGGCGTGCGGCGGACTCGGTTTCGTGACGCTGGCCGACCGTCAGAGGGCGTGGGACGGCGCCGCCACGAATGCCATTCCCAACCTCATTGACGCCCTTTCCCGCCGCATCCGCACCACGGAACTGCGCTGTGAGTTGCGCTACGCTCCGGGAGAGAAGTTCGTCAGCACGCGCCGAGGCCGCCGGCTGATCAATCTTGACGCTCCCGTGCTGACCGTGAGCCATGCCGCCGGACTGAGCGGAGTGATGGGCGGACAATATCGTTACAACCTGACTGAACTGTCGTTCTTCAAGCGTTTCTGGGTCAAGAGCTGGGGAAAGGTTGACGTCAGTCTCTCAGCCGGAGCACAGTGGAACCGTGTTCCTTATCCGCTGCTCATAGTTCCGGCGTCAAATCTGTCGTATGTCATACAGAAAGACATGTTCAATCTGATGACTAACATGGAGTTTCTGAACGACCGCTACGCCTCGGCGCATCTCTCATGGGACCTCAACGGAAAGCTGTTCAACCGACTGCCGCTCATCCGCCGCCTCAAATGGCGCGAATATATCGGTGTGAAAGCGCTTTGGGGCGACCTCACGGACAAGAACAATCCGATGCTCCATGAGAACAGCGGCAGTTCCGTTCTAATGGCTTTTCCAGCCGGCACCCACGTCATGGACCCTCAACGGCCGTATGTCGAAGTGCTCGTCGGCGTCCATAACGTGCTGCGTTTCCTTCATATAGAGTATGTCAGGCGCCTGACGTACCTCGACTTGCCTACGGCGTCGAAGCACGGTGTGAGATTCAAGTTCAGCGTGAAGTTCTGAGGTATGGCATGAAAACCTTTGGAATGGCACTGGATGATTTTCTTGTGTCGAAGAATAATTTTCTCACGATAGAAAACAGTCATCATATATAGCGGAGAGATGTTTTGCCTGAAGAAAGGAACCTGTGGAGGGATGAATGGAAAGCAGTCGTGTCTCACAAGAAAAAAGAAAAGGCTTAAAATTGTCTCCCGACAATATTAAGCCTCTGTTTTCTAACTAACTTATTATCAACTATTCATTACTCATTCTGAATTTATGTTGCAAAGATATGATGTTTTTAATTAAATAATCTCTCTTTTCACTAAAAATCTAACGTAAACGTTTGCGCATTCTGCCTATTTTGATTAAATTTGCAGATGTAACCCTAATATTTGTAAAAGCAAACTTGAATGTCTACCAACAAGCATAGAACCTCTCTGAAAGATCTGGCAAAGGAACTTGGTGTGAGTATTGCCACCGTCAGTCGCGCTCTTCGCAACAGTCCGGAGATAGGCAAGGATATGCAGACGCGTGTTAAGGATCTGGCACGGCAGCTCAATTATCGTCCCAATCCTTTCGCTCGCAGCCTGCGTCGTGAGGCACCGAAGATAATCGGTGTTGTGGTTCCAAATCTTGTTACGCATTATTATGCCGCCGTACTTGACGGAATAGAGAGTGAAGCTGCTAAAGAAGGATATTCTGTCATCAGTGCCAACAGTCATGAGGATTTTGATATAGAAGCCAGGACGATTGATAACTTCATCGACATGCACGTTGAAGGAATCGTCGCCTGCCTGGCTCAGGACACTACTGACTATTCCCATTTCGAGGAACTCCACCGTATGGGTATTCCTTTGGTGTTCTTCGGGCGTACCTGTCTCACTGACATGTTTTCCTCTGTTACGGCCAACGGCGACGAGGCCGCACAGCTGGCAACCCAGCATCTCATTGACACGGGCAGCCGTCGCATAGCCTTCATCGGCGGCCCAAACCATCTTGACATGGTGCGCCGCCGCAAGCACGGCTATCTGGAGGCACTCAGGGCAAACCGCATACCGATAGACAGGAACATGGTTGTTTGCGACAAGATTGACTATGAGCTTGCCATCAGTTCCACCAAGGAACTTCTTTCCCGTCCGGACCGTCCTGACGCCATTCTTGCTTTCAACGACATAATCACATTTGCTGCCTTCACGGCAATCAAGCAGATGGGCCTGCGTATTCCCGAGGACGTGGCTCTGATAGGTTTTACGGACGATGTTCATGCGGCATACGTAACTCCGAGGATGTCTGCCATCGAGGACCAGTCTCATCAGATGGGTGCCACGGCATGCCGGTTGTTGCTCCGTGCCATCGCCGGCGACCGCACGATATATCGCGAGAGAGTACCGCAGCGTCTCGTGATACGTGAGACTTCGGCGAAACTATGAAAGGAGATAGGGGGGAGATATTATAAGGAGATAAAAGAAGATATAAGGAGATAAAGGAAGAATTTATAAGTAGATAGAGGGAGATAAAGGACATATCTATTGTTGTTAAGCAATAAGACCGTCGTCCTTTATCTCCCTCTATCTACTTATAATATTTCCTTATATCACATCATCACGTTTGAAAGCAGATAGCCGAGATAGGCGATGAAAGCAGTTGTGAGGACGGCGCCCTCCCAGCGTTCAACCGTATAGCGCGTGAATGAAAACAGCCATACCGCCATGATGCTTCCGACCATGGTCAGCATGTCGGTTAGGGTGATGCCGCTGAGCTGCATCGGGCATATAGTGGCTGTGATGCCGAGTATGGCGAGGACGTTGAAGACGTTGCTTCCTATCACATTGCCTATCGCGATGGCCGATTTGCCTTTTCGTGCGGCCACAACGCTGGTGGCCAGTTCAGGCATCGAAGTTCCTCCGGCAACGATTGTCAGTCCTATAACGCCGTCGCTGACGCCCAGTCCGCGTGCCATTTCCGCCGCGGCGTCAACGAAAAGGTTGCTTCCGCCAACGAGACATGCAAGTCCCAAGGCGACGTAGGCCAGACACCTGACGACGCTGATGGGCGCCGCATCTGCCGTTGAAGCAGCTGAAGTTGCTGAACCCGCCGATGTGGAATCGCCGGCTTTTGCTGTCTTGAGTGTGTAGGTCATGAACACAGCAAGGCCCGCCAGCAGGATGATTCCGTCAAGCCGGCTGATGGTGTTTCCGTTTATGCTGAAACTGCTGAAGCCGTCGAGACAAAGCACGATGAGCAGTATCGTTGCCGCAACGGCAAAGGGAATGTCTTTCCGCACGGTCGTCACCGAAATAGTCATCGGCGCTACCATGGCGGCACAGCCCACGATGAGCATCGTGTTGAAGATGTTGCTGCCGATGACATTGCCCACAGCCATGTCCGGCGTGCCTTTCAGGGCAGACATGAGACTGACGAAGAGTTCCGGTGCCGACGTTCCCGCGGCCACAATGGTCAGTCCTATCACCATTTCGGAAATGTGGATCCGGCGCGCCAGCGAGGCCGCGCCGTCAGTCATGCGGTCTGCTCCCCAGATGACCAGTGCCACACCTATTATTATATATATAATGTTCAGAACCATAGCTAAAGTTGTCTGTTATGTTCTTACCGTTATACCGTCGGGTTGTGTGTGCCGCGTTCAGGCCAGTTGCCTAACCACGTTTTCAATCACTTCGGGATAGTGTGTTTTTTCGAGCCGTCCGACTTTCGCAGCAATATCCTCCGGTGTGTCCTCCGGGGCAACGGCCGTGCGGGCCTGAAAGATAATCTCTCCTCCGTCACAAACTTCGCTCACATAGTGGATTGTTATTCCCGTTTCGGTCTCTCCATTTTCCTTCACGGCTTCGTGGATGTGGCGTCCGTACATCCCTTTGCCGCCGTATTTTGGCAGCAGGGCAGGATGGATGTTGACTATGCGGTGGGGATAGCGTTCTATGAGGAATGGCGGAATCATAAGCAGGAAGCCTGCCAGAACGATTAAATCGACATTGTGTCGTTCCATCTGTTCCGTCAGGCTTTCTTCGTTCTTGAATGCCGTTTTGTCCATTACAACGGTTCTGACTCCCAGAGAGGCTGCCCTTACGAGTGCGTAGGCATCGGCCTTGTTGCTCAGAACAAGGGCCACGCTGATGTCGGGGTTGCCGTCGAAGTGACGTATTATATTCTCGCAGTTTGTGCCGTTGCCTGACACGAATATGGCTATGTTTGTCATTGTCTTCCGTATGGCGGCCAGCGGTTAGTAACTGAACGTGTATGTAACGGTTTCCGGTTCTGCACCATCATTTATGACGGGTTTGCGTGTCACGGTCAAGGTGTTGATACTTCCGTCGGCATTGGCTGTTGTTTTCATTGTCAGGCGGCTTTTTTCCGATTCAGCCTCGGATATGACGCTGCTGTTTCGGGCATGCTTGAACATGGAAATCAGCGTGTATGGATTGCATTCCTCCACGCCGAGCAGCAGCTGATTGATGTCAAGTGACTGCTTGCGGTTGTCGCGGCTGCTGTAGGTGAGCTTCAGCTTTTCTATCAAGACCGTTCCGTCGGCATATCGGTGCATGTAGCGGAGACTGTCGGAAACATGTTTCCCGTCAGGAGCAAGGCTTTGCTGACTGTTCAGTTTCAGTGCCTGCACGGTATATTCTCCGCCCTTATAACGTTCTTCCACATTGAAAGCGAAGCTGGAGCTGCCGTAGAGATATCCCTGTTCGCGATAGCATACCGTATCGGTTGACGATGTCAGTTTTATCGGTTGGTATCCCATGTCGTATTTCGATGTCAGCTTTGTCGGCGCCGTTGCTCCAATTCTCGTGCTGTTCACGGTGACGGTACTGTCAGATTCGTCGCTGTAGCTTATTTCCAGATTCCTCAGCATCGTTCCGTTCTTCTCTATAGTCAGCGAGGTCGGTCGGTAGAGGTCGTCATATCCGGCTGTGATGAGACTTCCGTCAGTTCCCTCGATGCGTTTGATCATGTCCGCATTACCAAGAGTCCCGTCTCCTCGTGTGGCGTATTGGTATAGTTGGAAGTTGATTTTGATGTCTTCATTGGCGTTGTCCTGAAGCGTGAAGCTGGCATTGCGCGCTTCGCCCGTGGTGTTGCTTGTGACGGTGAACGGAATCTGGTATATCATGTTTGCCGCGCCTTCCATCGTCTTTATGTTACACCAGTTGTTCCCGCTGTTCTGTTTGATGTGCCATTTGCCGTAAGTCGCAAATGCTATCATACCGTTTGTGGAGTTGGCGTATGGTATGGTGAAGGCTACAGTGGAAAATCCGGCCTGTTCCGTTTCGCTTCCGATACATGCCGCAAAGAGCGGCATTAAGGTGGCTGCGGTGAGTAAGTTCTTTAATGTCTTCATGCGGATATGTTTTAAATTGGTTATAAAAATCTGTTTGTTTTCAGTCCTCTCCATCTTCGTCCCACGTGTCGAATCCCTCGAATGAGGGCCCGATGAAGGCGTCGAGCGATCGTCTTTCTTTCTTTGTGGGGCGTCCGGTGCCACGCGCGCGGTCAACGAATCCGCTGATGCGGTTCATCTCCAGCAGTTCATACTGGTCGGGGGTGGTCACATTTTCATAGATTTCGGGAATGAGTTTTGCTCCTACACGCTGTTCTATGGGTTTGATGACGCGGAATGAGTAGGTCACCGGCGGCTTCCTGACAGCTACGACGTCGTCAGCCTTGACCGTGCGTGATGGTTTTGCGTTTGCTCCGCCAATGGTCACTCGGCCGTTCTTGCAGGCGTCGGCAGCTATGGAACGCGTCTTGAAGATGCGTGCCGCCCATAGCCATTTGTCTATTCTTGCCTCTTCTGCCATGATCTATTTCTTCTTGTTGAAAGAGTTCATCGTGAAGTCAACGCCAGCCAGGACGAAGCTCCTGATTATTTCGCAGGCCGTTTCCATCTTCGGCGCCAATGTCTGGAGTTCTTCTTCGTCATAGCGTCCGAGTACCCACTGAATCTGCATCCCGCGTGGGAAATCGTTGCCAATGCCCACACGCAACCGGCTGTAGCGGTCTGTTCCGATTACGGACTGTATGTTTCCAAGACCGTTGTGACCGGCGTTGCTGCCTGAGGGTTTGAGCCGGAGCGTTCCGAGTGGCAGAGCCAGATCGTCGACGATGACGAGCAGATGGTCCAGCTGTATGTTCTCCTTGTTCATCCAGTAGCGCACGGCGTTGCCGCTCAGATTCATGTATGTGCTCGGTTTCAGCAACGTTACCTTGCGCCCTTTGATGCTCGTTTCGGCCACAAAGCCGTAGCGGCGGTCTTCAAAAACAATATTGGACGCCTTAGCAAAAGCGTCCAATACCATAAATCCTGTGTTATGTCGGGTCATGTCGTATTCACTGCCGACGTTACCCAAACCAACAATCAAGTATTTTTCCATTACTTACCTGATGCTTCAGCTGCTGCTGCAGATCTTGATGCACGTGTAGCCTTAACCGAGCATACGATAACCTCTGACGGTGTGGCAATCTCAAGACCCTCGAAGCTGAGTTCGCCAACCTTGATGCTCTTGCCGAGCTTGAGGTTTGTGACATCGATGTCGAGGTGCTCGGGAATAATCTGATAGGGGGCTGTAACGTTGATTTTGCGGATAGAGAGATTGATACGACCACCATCGCGCACACCCTGGGCCAGACCGTTGAGTTTGACGGGGATACCGATTGTGATGGGCTTCTGATCGTTCACCTCATAGAAGTCTACGTGAAGCAGAGCGTCCGTAACCGGATGGAACTGAAGCTCCTTCAGCACGGCTGTGTGGCTCTCACCGTCAATGATGAGGTTGATTACATAGATGTGGGGAGTGTAGACAATCTTGCGGAGTTCAGACATGGACACTGTGAATGCCATTGCCTCGGGCAGACCGTTCTCGCCTTTTTTCTCACCATACAGGTTGCAGGGAACAAGACCCTCTTTACGCATCATTTTCGAAGCCTTCTTACCTGTTTCGGTGCGCTTCTGGCCGTTTACTACAATTTCTTTCATAATTGTAAATGTGTTACTCTAAATTAAGTTTGAAAAATAATTTTTGCTCAATTCACCATCACACGAATCTTTTTTCGTTGTGCTTTTGAAAAAGCGCTGCAAAGATAAGGATTTTCCGGCGATTGTGCAAATGTTGCGGCGGAAAAGTTGGGAACAGTGGATGATTTGTAATCTGTTGCGTTTCAAAACGTTCAAAATCGTCATGCTTTATTAGGTTTGGTGGCATGTGAGGCTCTGTGTGTTGCCGCCAAAGTGTGGATTCATCGTGTTTTGGCTTGAAGGCGGATTCTTCTTTATTATAATAATGTTGTGGCGGAGGGATTTTTGTGTGTAAATGAATATTAAAATGTTGTCTTAATTCACAAAAATACGCACTTTTTTTATTTCAAACGAGTGGTTAACGACTGTTAATTTGGGTCGTTTTGTTTTGTCGGCTCGTTTTTGTCGTGTGCCGTAAAGGTCTCCTTGGGTTACGGCGGAGCCGCTTTTGTGATGCGACGGCAGCCCCGTTGAGATGCAACAAGGGTGCTATTGCAAGGTCGGGAGGCCTTTGCGGCTCTCCATGAAAATCTCAGAAAAGAGTCGATTTTTGTAAGACACTGATGGTCAGTGTGTTCTGTTTTGTGTGAAAAATGCGTCATTTTCGCGTCGTAGCGAAGAAATCGCCGTCCGGAAGCGAATTAACCTTTGTTAAAGTAAACTATTTTGAGACAAATGTTCGGCATGTTCTCCGGTGTATATACGATATTTAACAAAAAAACTGCGATATTTTTTGCGTATTTCTTGCAGTTTCGAGGAATTTTCCTTAAATTTGCACTCAAATGTTGTCGGATGGCTCCCGTCTGATACATTGATAAATTGCAGAATCTGCAGAACGACGACACATAGAGACATAAAGCATTTATGATAAACCGGGAAATAATAAGGATCAAGACCGTCCAGTTAACCTATGCCTACTATCAAAACGGCAACAAGAACATCGAATCAGCGGAAAAAGAACTGTTCTTCAGTCTTTCCAAGGCGTATGACCTCTACAACTATCTGCTTGCGCTGATAGTGGCCGTGACCAAGGAATCAAGACGTCATCTGGAAGTGGCACAGGCCAAGGCGGCGCGTGAAGGCACGGAGATGCCTTCGCAGAAATTTGCGTACAATAAATTTGCCATGCAGCTTGAAGAAAACCGCATGCTCAATGATTTCATGGAAGCGCAGAAGAAATCTTGGTCGACGGAGCCGGAGTTCCTCCGCAAGCTCTATCTTCAGATAGCAGAGAGCCAGATTTATCAGGAATACATGGCGGAAAAGGAAGAAACGTATGCCGCCGACCGTGAGTTGTGGCGCAAACTCTATCGTACTCTGATACAGGACAACGAAAGTCTTGACGCCATTCTTGAGGAGCAGAGCCTCTACTGGAATGACGACAAGGAGATTGTCGACACGTTTGTTCTCAAGACCATCAAGCGTTTTGACGAGAAGAACGGCGCCCGTCAGGAACTGCTCGCCGAATATGACAGCGAGGAAGACAAGGACTATGCACGCAAGCTCTTCCGCTCAACCATAATGAATGCCGACGAATATCAGCATTTCATGAGCGAGGCATCGCGTAACTGGGATTTCAACCGCTTGGCCTACATGGACGTAGTCATCATGCAGATAGCCATTGCAGAAATGATGACTTTCCCCAGCATACCCGTCAGCGTGAGTATCAACGAATTTGTCGATATAGCCAAACTATATAGTACGCCGCGCAGCGGAAGCTATATCAACGGTATGCTTGACGGTATAGCCAGGCATCTGATAAAGAGCGGGCGTCTACTCAAGAGTATCGACGAACCGCGGGTTGGGAAAAAAGGTTTCGTCGGCACTGAGGCTGAAAAAAAAGAATAAGCATTTAAAAAGAAAATATGACAGCAAATATTATTATGGCTGCGCAGGCAGCACAGGGCAGCTCGATGAGCATGATTCTAATGATGGTGGCCATTTTCGCCATCATGTATTTCTTCATGATACGCCCGCAGCAGAAAAAACAGAAGGAAATCCAGAAGTTTCAGAACTCGCTCTCTGAGGGTGCTCAGGTAGTCACCGGAGGCGGTATCTACGGCACGGTAAAGAAAATAGACCTCGTTGCGAATATCGTTGAGGTGGAAATCGCCCGCGGCGTGGTTGTTCGCGTTGACAAAGGTTACGTCTTCAAGGACATGGCGAGCACACCCGTACAGGGAAAGTAAATGGGCAGAGGACGCAGCATATATTACATAGTCAGGAATTTCCTGTTCAGTTCAGTGAACAGGGAATTCCTTGTTTTTTTGTTCTTTCTTGCTCTCTCCGGCGTCTTCTGGTTGATGATGACGCTCAATGAAACCTATGAGAAGGAACTGAAGATTCCCGTTTGCATAATGAATGTGCCGCAGAACGTGGTTCTCACGTCCGACGCCACGGATACAATCCGTGTCACTCTGAGTGACAAGGGTTTCGTGCTGTTGGGATATATGTATGGCGACGTGCTGCGCCCAATCAAGCTCAACTTCAAGAACTATATGCGCACGCAGGGATCGGTATCGGTTTCGGCGGCCGAACTCCAGCGCCTGGCATATCAGCAGCTGTCCGCATCAACCAAGATTGTTGGTGTCAAGCCTGACCGGTTTGAGTTCTTTTACAACTACGGGCTGCGCAAGCGTGTGCCCGTAAGGTGGAGCGGACGGGTACTGCCGGAACACCTCTACTTCATCTCACACGTAGAATACCGTCCCGACAGTGTTGATGTCTATGCTTCGCAGGAGAGACTAGACAGCATCAGCGTTGTATATACCGAGACACTCAACTATGCCAACTTCCGCGATACGCTCTCAGTTAGTTGCGGATTGCAGAAGATGAAAGGTGTCAAGTGTGTGCCTGAAAAGGTCGGAGTGGTATTCTATACCGACGTGCTTACCGAAGCGAGGATAGACAATATCCCCGTCCGTGGTATCAATATGCCGGAAGGCAAGGTGCTCAGGACTTTCCCCGCAAAAGTGGCCGTCAAGTTTGTGACCGGCGTGAGTCAGTTCCGCGGACTCAGCGCAGCTGATTTCACGGTCGTGGTCGACTACAACGATATCGTGGCCCATCCTTCCGACAAATGTACGCTATATCTCAAGAGCGTTCCGGAGGGCATATCGCGTGTGGCCTTGGAAACGCGGATGGTCGACTATCTCATTGAGGAGGAATAATCATATCTTATTTATCTTTATCGGGCGGGAATGAACCTTTAGCTTTTATCGATGCTGGAATGACAGGAAAGAAGACTATTAAAATAGGTATAACGGGAGGTATCGGCAGTGGCAAGAGCTTTGTCTGTGCCGAACTGGCCCGGCGTGGCATCTCCGTCTACGACTGCGACAGCGCAGCCAAGCGCATCATGCGTTCTTCCGACAACGTGCGCACGGCTCTGACGCGGCTCATAGGGCCGGAAACATACGACGGTGACGGCCGGCTCAACAAGGCGGCTGTCGCTGCTTTTCTTTTGGCTTCGGCCGAAAATGCCGCTGCCATCGCTGCCATCGTCCATCCGGCCGTGGCCGACGACTTCCGCCGGAGCGGGAACAGCTGGATGGAGTGTGCCATACTGTTTGAGACTGGCTTCAACCGGCTTGTCGACCGCGTCGTCGCAGTCACAGCACCGGAGGATGTCCGCATCCGCCGCGTCATGGAGAGGGACGGCATAACGCACGAAAATGCACTTGAATGGATGGGCCGCCAGTGGCCGCAGGAAGAGGTCAGGCGACGAGCCGACCATGAAATCGTCAATGACGGCGTGGCCGACATTGGACGGCAGATAGATGAACTAATCGTTAAATTGAAATAAAAACATAACAGTAATCATGTTACAGACAATCTTAGCAATCTCGGGAAAGCCCGGACTCTACAAATTAGTATCAAGAGCAAAGAACAGTCTTATCGTCGAAGTGCTCGACGAGACACACCGTCGCATACCGGCCTTCGCCACCGACCGCATCACGTCGCTGGCTGACATCGCCATGTACACCGACACGGATGACGTACCCCTGCACAAGGTGCTCACCAGTCTTAAGACACTCGAAGACGGCAAGGCTGCAAGTATCAATATAAAGAAGGCCAGCGGCGACGAACTGCGCGAGTATTTCGCAAAGATTCTGCCCGACTTCGACCGTGAGCGCGTTCACAACAGTGACATCAAGAAGCTCATCCAGTGGTACAACATCCTTGTTGCCAACGGCATCTCTGACTTTGACAACGAGCTTACACCGACCGAGGGAGACAACATCGACGACCGCAAGGAGGACTGATGGGCCGCTCCGGAAAATCCGCCTCTTCACGGCCGGCGTCGCCGAAAGAACCTGTCGGGGCGTCAGTTCCCGTACGGCCGGCGTCGCTCAAGGACATTGCCTCACGGCTCGGCATAAGCATTGCTACCGTGAGCAGGGCGCTGCAGGGTAGTACTGCCGTCAGCAGCGCGACGCGTGAGCGCGTCATGGAAGCCGCCCGTGAGATGCGTTACTCCAAGAATTTTATCGCCGACAGCCTGCGCAGCGGTTCGCTGCCGGTTGTCGGCGTTATCGTTCCCCACGGTGTGACGCTGTTCTACTCGTCCGTGCTTGACGGTATCGAGAGCGTTGCGGCGCGTGAGGGCTATGCCGTCATCAGCATGAACTCCCACGAAAGCTATGAGGAGGAGTGCCGCAATGTCCGCAGTCTCGCTGCTTTCCACGTAGCGGGAATCATTGCCAGCGTCACGCAGGAGACGGAAGACTGTTCCCATTTTGATGCGCTGGCGGCCGAGGGCATCCCTGTTGTGTTTGTGGCGCGTGCCATCGGCGGTGCACAATCAAAGAGAAATGGTGCCGACTATTCATCCGTGACGGCCGACAGCGTTGAGGCCGCCCGCCGCGCCACGCTCCATCTTGTGCGTCAGGGTTGCCGTCGTATTGCCATCCTGTGCGGCCCGGGTCGCCTCCGGATGGTTGCCGAGCGCAAGCACGGCTATATAGAGGCCCTTCATGAGGCCGGGCTGCCCGTACGTCCCGATTACGTTGCCTACAGCGCCATTGATACGGTGTCGGCAATCGATGTCACGGACTCGCTGATGGACCTCCCCGAACCACCCGACGCTATCCTTGCGCTTAACGACACACTCCTTTTCGCAGCCATGAAGGCGCTCCGCCGCCGTGGTTTGGACATGCCGCATGACGTCGCCCTGATAGGTTTCAGCGATGTTGAGTATGCTGCCGATGTCAGCCCTTCGCTCTCCACTATTGAAGACCGCAGCCGTCTGATGGGCGAGGAAGCTTGTATGACGCTCCTCGGCCATCTCCGCGGTAATGCCAAACCAATCCATAAAGTCATTCCTACGGTGCAGAGAATACGCGAAAGCAGCCGCCGGAAAATGGAGTAGGGGATGCTTCTAGGGTGTGGTTATGGTGTAATTATAATCCAGACAGAATGTCTTTATGATACAATTAGAATGTGGTTATAACTTGTCGCGAGAACGGCATAAAGTTTGAAGATATGTCTTTATGATACAATCAGAATGTGGTTATAACGTTACAGCGGCTTGAAATCAACCGATTTCAAGCCGCTGTAACGTTTATCCTATATTTCCGTGTTTATTCTTAGAAACTTCCGGGGCCTCCGAAACCTCCTCCGCCTCCACGGTTGCCTCCTCTCGTACTGCGTCTTACGCGTTCCGGTCTTTCACCGCCGGGACCGTCCATGCCCGGACCTTGGCGCATTCCTTGGCGTGCCTCCTTTGTTCCGAAGAGGTTGAGGCGGTAGATCACGTGCAGCATGGCATAGTTGGTAATAGAGTTATACTCCGTGTCCTGACGTCTCATGGCGTCTATCGTGCGGCTGATGTTCGACTGTTGGTGCAGAAGATCGTAGAATTGGAGCGACGCTATGAGATTCTTGCCTTTCAGGAAGCTGTGGCTTATCTGGACGTTCCATATCAGTTCATTCGTGTTGAGGCTCTCGTCGCTGTATCCCCGGCGGCTGTTCATATTCAGGTCGGTCGAGAGTGACGTTCCCCAAGGCATTGTCAGGTTAGTGTTGAAGCCGTAGGAGTATAGCCATGTGTCAAGGTTGCTGGTGGGCTGGAGCTTGTTCGAGGAGTGATTATATTCCAGTGTTCCGTTCACTTCGAATTCAATCCACTCGTTGCGATAGCTTGCCGCCAGTCTTTCGTTTATCGAAGAGGTCTTCGTAGTCGACTTCACGGAGTTTCCGTCGCGGCGCAGGTCGAGATAGCCGACGCTGTTGGTGTATCTAACTCCGGTCGTCGTGTTGACGTTGAAGTAGCCGGTTGTGTCGATGGCAATGTTGTAGAAGGCGTCTCCGCCGATGTTCCAGTTACCGTTGATATTCTCCGGTCGTGTGGTGCGTCCGCCCGTTACGGGGTCGTATGTGACCTTGTTGGAGATGCTGTTGCTCACGGTCTGGAAGCTCAGGTTGGCTCCCATGCCCTGCTGGTGGCTCTGGATGTAGTTGTTGTAGCGCAGGAAGAAGTTGTTTGAGAACGACGGTTTCAGTCCCGGGTTACCCTTTGTGATGTTCAGCGGATTGCTGTCGTCGGTGATGTCGAGCAGGTTGTTCATGCTCGGCTGGCTTGTCCGTCCGCGGTAGTTGAAGCGCAGTCGGCTCACCTTCGATATCTTCCAGCGGAAATCGGCTGTTGGAGTGAAGTTCGTAACGGTGCGTGTCGTGTCGGCGTTGTGGCCCTGATAGCGCTGGACGAAGTGGGTTTTCTGCGGCATGAGAGTTACTCCTACGCTGAAGTTGTAGGCCTTGCGGATTATGCGTAGCATGACCTGAATGTCGTGTATGTAGTTCGTGTATTCAGAGAATCGGCTCAGGTTGTCGTCGAGATAGCTTTCGAACGGATTGCTGAGGCGTGCAAGATAGCTGTCCCATCCGCGATAGAATGGGCTGAGCCCGCTGAAATAATCTTCTCCGAGATTACTGAAGTCGAATGTAGAGCGGTCGCTCTTTGTGTATTTATACTGGAACTCATAGCTGAACTGAAGGAAAGTGGCCTTCATGATAGGCTCGCTGTAGGTTGCCTTGACGCTGTAGTTGTAGTTCTTCTGCGGCGTAAGGTTGTAGCGGTTTGTCTGATATGTCGAGTCGTTCAGGCCCAGATAGTCTTTCTTCTGATACAGATGGACATTGTTGACCTGAAGGCTGTTGCTTCCCGTCTCGCCGTAGCTTGCATTGACGCGCAGCGTAACGTTTCGTCCGGTGTTGCTCAGTCGGCGGTTCAGCTGGAGCATACCGCCGATGTTTTTCGAGTCGCTGTAGGTGATGGAGTTGTTGTTACGGCTGTTGACCATGAGGTCCATGTCGTCCATAATATCCAGTGCGTCCTTCGAGAGCGGGTCATCAGTATAAAGGAACGGGTCTTCGTTGTATGTGGCCGAGCTGCTCATGGAGATTCCGTCGTTCTTGCTGTAGCTGAAGGTCGGCCGGAACATGATGTTCGTCATAGTGTCAGGCATCCACTCCAGGCGCATCTGACCGTTCCACGAGTTGCTCCTCGAGAAACTCTGGCTGCGGCTGTTGTCAAACGACCCCGTAGTGCTGACGAAGTTCTCTCCCGACGAGCGTGTCCATGTATCGCCGTCTCTGTGGTCCCAACGAATGCTACCGTCGAGCTTCAGCTTGTTCTTTTTCTCGTAGTTGAGGTTCACTCCGGCCATTTTGGGAGCAGTCAGACCGCGTCGTCCTGCACCGCCGCCGCCTCGTCCGCCGCCGAATCCCATGCCGCCGACGTTGTTGGCGTTGAGCATTCCCATCACTTTCATGTCGCTGTTCATCTGTGCTGCCATCACGCGCGCCGCATAACGGTCACGCGTTCCGACCGCGAGGTCGGTGTTGGATATAAATCCACGGTTCATGCCCTTCTTGATTCCGAAGTCGAGTACGGTCTGTTCTTCACCGTCGTCGATACCGGAGACGCGTGCCAGGTCGCTCTTCTCGTCATATGCCTTGATTTTCTCGATGATTGAAGTGGGCAGGTTTTTCAGTGCAGTCTTTGTGTCGCCGGTCATGAACTCCTTTCCGTCAACGAGTATTTTTTTGACTTCCTTTCCGTTGATCTTGATGTTTCCTTCGTCGTCCATCTGTGCTCCGGGCAGCCTTTTGACCAGTTCTTCGATGACCGAGCCTTCCGGTGTGCGATAGGCCGCGGCGTTATATATAAAGGTGTCTTCCTTCACTGTCACTTTGGCGGCGTGGCCCGTAGCGACAGCTCCTTTGAGCATGATGGCGTCAACGGACATAGTGAGTGTTCCCATCTCGGCGTTCTTGCCGTCGGCGATGGTAACGTTGCGCATCATGTTCTTGAATCCGACGCTCGTCACTTTCAGTATATACTGTCCGTCGGCGGGGGCCGTGATTTTGAACGAGCCGTTTTCAGCCGTCAGTGCGCCTGCGGCCAGCGTGCTGTCTTTTTTGAGAAGTTGTACGGTCGTCATGGCCATCGGCTCTTTAGAGTCGCTCTCAACAATTTTTCCGGTTACGGCGCGCTGGGCCAATGCGGAGAAAGTGGATGACATGAGGATGGTCATCAGCAGTAGAAGTCTTTTCATTTGTCTTGATTAATAGTCGTTTTGATTCACTTAATACGCTCTTATGACGCTGCACCGTCACAAACGTTTAATCGCAATAGATATTTTTTTGCAGTCGGATGTGATAAAAAGAAAGTGATGATGGAAACATACATGTCACGGTGGTAGCAAATTCTTTATTCTTCATTCATCGTTCTTCATTTTTTTAGCGTATCTTTGCAAATGATAAGTTTGCCCCGGCATGATTCAGGCTGGCTTCCATTGTGTCCGTGGGTTTATCTATATACATAATAATTATGGAACGACAGAACGTAGTAATATCCGACAATCTCGGACGCGCCCTCAGCGAGGCCATTGCCCGCGAACCGCACGACCGCCTCTTCGTATTGACAGACGAAACCACCCGTCGCCTCTGTCTGCCGCTTGTTGCAGACGAGGCATGTTTCAAGGAGGCACAGCACATCACCATTCCCGCCGGCGATACAGCCAAGACACTTGACAGTCTGTCCAGCGTCTGGACAGAGCTGGGGCGCATGGGCGGCACGCGCCATTCATTGATGGTCAATCTCGGAGGCGGTATGGTCACCGACCTCGGAGGCTTCGCCGCGTCGACTTTCAAGCGCGGAATCAGTTATATCAACATCCCGACGACGCTGCTGTCGATGGTTGATGCCTCCGTCGGCGGCAAGACAGGCGTCAACTTCGGCGGACTGAAGAACGAAATCGGCGTGTTCAACAATGCCTGCACGGTCATCCTCGACACGCAGTTTCTCGCCACGATGGACGCCGGGAACATGCTTTCCGGATATGCAGAGATGCTCAAGCACGGACTTATCAGCGACGAACGGATGTGGGCGGAGCTGATGAACTATGACATCACGTCGCCTGACCTCAACCGTCTTCGCCAGATGGTGGCCGAATCAGTGGCCGTCAAGGAGCGCGTCGTCGAGGCAGACCCCAAGGAGCGCGGTCTGCGCAAGGCTCTCAACCTCGGCCATACCGCCGGCCATGCCTTCGAGTCGTTGGCAATGCGTCGCGGAACGCCCGTGCTCCACGGTTATGCCGTGGCGTGGGGTCTGGTCTGCGAGTTGTATCTGAGTGCGGTGAAAGAAGGCTTTCCAACGGATCGTATGCGCCAGACAGTCGATTTCATCAACAGCCACTATGGCCGTCTAACGATCACCTGCGACGACTATGACGAGCTTGTGGAGCTGATGATGCACGACAAGAAGAACAAGGCTGGCATAATAAACTTCACCCTCCTGTCATCCATCGGCGGAATAGAACTTGACTGCACCGCCACACGCGAGGAAATCTGCGCCGCCCTCGATTTCTACCGCGATGGCTGCTGACCAATATCTAAAACAAAAGCGGAGTGTAGGCCGGCAGTTATACTGTTTTTTTGTCCTCCTTTTTCTGAATTTAAACCCTGCGAGAATAGGGACTTTCTGAAAAAAGACGGCCGTGGGCGCAAAAAACGAAATCTCAGGCGCATCAAAAAACATGGATTTTTTGCGGAAAAATATTTACGTGTTTTGTAACATGCTTATTCATAGTTGTTTATGAAACACTACGGTTCCGCAGTCTTGCCGCGTGGCAGTTAAATTTCTGCCGTAAGAGCCTTATTGGTTTGCAACGGGGCTGCTTTCGCAATGCAACGGGGCTCATGTTGCCTTGCGAAAGCAGCCCCGTTGCAAACCAATAAGGC
>CAMVUM010000017.1 GCA_947170725.1 uncultured Prevotella sp. | reverse complement strand
TAGAGCACGACCTTGCCAAGGTCGGGGTCGCGGGTTCGAGTCCCGTTTTCCGCTCGTTTTTTTATATATTAGGGAAAACAAAAACTTCTGATGAACTTATATTTAAGATATTTCGATAGAGAGACATTAGTGCACAGTGTCGATGATGCCGTCGCGTTC
This sequence comes from uncultured Prevotella sp., assembly GCA_947170725.1. Classification (GTDB taxonomy): domain Bacteria; phylum Bacteroidota; class Bacteroidia; order Bacteroidales; family Bacteroidaceae; genus Prevotella. The sequence continues at coordinate 61,648 of CAMVUM010000017.1, read as the reverse complement.
TTATACGACATAGAAGAAATAGGAATGAATCCTGTGCTTGAGGCCGATGTCAGAGAATATGCCGCAAGCGAGGTCTATTACCCCAAGCGCTACAAAATACGTCCACGTGTTTATTTCATTATAATTAAAACCGAGGCTGCAACCATGCTCGATTTTAAGGAGAAGCGTGCAGTCCACGGCCCTTCTGTGGCTGATGACCGCCGTAATCTGGCGTCGACAGCCCTGACGAGACTGAACGAAGATCAGTTCGGATGGTATGAGGGTACAATCGACTTCAAGCGTGTCCTGCAGGTTCCGGGAACAGGAAAGTTCCAGTATCGCGATACCCATTTTGTGGCATGCTGCAAGGCAGAGTCGGGCATCGATTGCTATAGCCGCATCATAGAACATTTGCGCCAGCGCGTTGATTCGCGCAGTCAGTTCCCGTCGGCTAAGGGAAAGAATTTCAAATTCCGTTTCCTCGGTTTGTGTAAGTAAAAACGAATAATCGGTTTTCGCTCTATGAACAAGGTAATGCTGATAGGCAATGTGGGCAAGGAGCCGGAGGTCAGATATGTGGACCGCAATGTGGCTGTGGCGAGGTTTCCGCTTGCAACCACGGAGCGGGGCTATACTTTGCCTAACGGTACTCAGGTTCCCGACCGCACTGATTGGCATAACATCGTCCTTTGGAGGCGTTTGGCTGAAGTGGTGGAGAAATATGTTCATAAGGGCGATAAACTTTATATCGAGGGGCGGCTGAGATATACTACGTATGACGACAAGCGCGGAATAAGACACAATATAACGGAAGTGTGGGCTGAAAATATGGAGATGCTTACACCGAAATCTGCTTCGGCCTCTGCCGTTACGGCAAATGGGCATGGCGAACAGTCAAAGACAGACGTTCCCGCTGATGCCGCAGATGGTGATGGTTTGGGCGGAAGTAGCAAATTGCCGTTTTAAAAAGGAAAGAAAGTTGTTACCGATAGAAATAGAACAGGTTTTGGGAGAAGTCCATTTCATAGCTCCAACAGTCGGAGTTATGATTTCCGGCTTGTTGGCTGCTCTGCTGCTGATAGCGTCGGGCTTCGCCTCCGGCTCGGAGATAGCCATTTTTTCACTTTCGCCAAGTGATTTGGACGAACTGGCGGAGGAAAAGACGGACCGTGACAGGCAAATAATGGAGTTGAGGAAGGACTCTGAGCGTACATTGGCCACAATCCTCATCACCAACAATCTGGTCAATGTGACCATCATCATGCTCTGCAACTATTTTTTCGGGCATATCATAGACTTCGGTACGGCCTATTGGTTGCAGTTCTTTTGCATCACCGTCATCCTTACTTTTATTCTTCTGCTATTCGGAGAGATACTGCCAAAGGTCTATTGCGGTCAGAATCCGTTGAAGTTTTGCCGTTCTGTTGTCGGTGTGTTGCTCTTTTGCCGCAAACTGTTTTTCCCCTTTGCCTCTGTGCTTATGCGTTCGGGGGTTCTGGCTGAGAAGGTTGTTCAGAAAGAAAGCCATACGCTTAGTGTCGACGACCTGGAACAGGCGCTGGAACTGACGGACAAGGAAGACATCAAGGAGGAGAAGAAATTGCTTGAGGGTATTGTGCGTTTCGGTGACGAAACGGCGCGGGAAATAATGACGAGCCGTCAGGATGTGGTGGACATTGACTTCAAATCGCCATTCCCTGAGGTGCTCCGCTGTATCATTGATAACAACTATTCGCGTATTCCTGTCTATCAGGACAGCATTGATAATATCCGTGGAATTCTTTATATCAAGGACCTGTTGCCACATTTGGGTAAGCCGGCTACGTTCCGCTGGCAGTCTCTGATACGTCCGCCGTATTTCGTTCCGGAAACAAAGAAGATTGACGACCTCTTGCGTGATTTCCAGGAAAACAAGGTACATATTGCCGTTGTGGTCGACGAGTTCGGCGGAACGAGCGGTATAGTCACACTTGAGGATATTCTGGAGGAAATAGTCGGTGAAATCAACGATGAGTATGACGATGATGAGAAGAGCTATGTGCGTGTGAACAACAATACTTTCATATTTGAAGGAAAGACTTTGCAGGGTGATTTCTGCCGCATAATGAAGACCGACGGTGACGTTTTTGCTGATGTCGACGGTGATGCGGAGACACTGGCGGGCCTTCTTTTGGAAATAAAAGGGGAGTTCCCGCAGCTTCATGAGCGTATTGTCTATCGCAATTTCACGTTTGAGGTCATGGAAATGGACGAGCGCCGCATTTCCAAAATAAAGGTAATTGTGGGCGAAACGGCTGCTGCTGCGGCTGAATAATGCGGCCGTGGAGTCGGCAAAGGATTAATAGGAATCCGATTTGTTCTTTCAACGATACTTTTACTTATATTTAGTGGAGGCATGAAAGAACAAAATGGCGAATCTGTGGTAAAATGTTTTGAAAAGATTTGATGGTATAGAGAAAAATCATTACCTTTGTGGAGATAAGTACATAATCGGTAATCTATTAACAAAACTACTCTCTATGAAATCAAGATTGATCAAATTTCCGATACTGCTGATACTTCTGTCGGCAGCATTGATGACTGTTTCATGCTCAAAAGACGTTTATAGTGATGACGAAGTCGATCAGAACGGTAATGCCGTTGCTGATGTTCCGACAGCGGCAAATGCCGACTGCACGTTACAGGTGCGTACGAGGGCTGAGGCAACAGACGAATCGAAGATAAGCTATCCTGTATATGTCTATGTCCTTTCGGCTGATGGAGTGTGTGTTGAAGAAGCCGTCATTGGTTCGTCCGAAACACAGACTGAAATGAAATTGCCGGCCGGAACATACAATGTATGCGCTATCGGCGGGGCTGTCGATAGCGACTATGACATTCCGTCGAAAGAGAATGCTTCTGCGGAATCGGTCATTCGATTGAAAGAGGGGAAGAGTCATGGAGATCTGATGTACGCCCATAGCGCCGTTACATTGGCCTCAAAGGAGAACAATACGCTTACTCTTCCGCTAAAACGCCGTGTCATGCTGTTGCAGGAAGTCGTCATAGACAACGTTCCCATGGATGTCACGGCTGTCACCGTGACAATCGCTCCGATATACGAAGGACTGCGCATAGACGGCAATTACTCCGGTGCAGGTGGCTCTCATACGGTTATATTGGACAAAGAGGGAGTGGACGGCGTGTGGCGAAGCACGTCAGAGACATATCTGCTCGAAGCAGTTACCGGTGCAACGGTGAAGGTTCAGCTGACTGACGCAGAAGGAACGAAAAGCTATTCCTATTCGCTCGCAGACGAACTTCAGGCCAACTATAAGATAAGAATCAAGGGAACGTATGTATCACAATCCGGTGTTTCGCTTACGGGAATAATCTCCGGCGACGTCTGGGCCGGCGAGCGCGTCATAACGTTTGATATGAGTGACGAGAACGAAGGAAAAAATCCTTCCGTTGGCGGAGATACGCCGATTGTCGGTGATGCTCCTGCGGCGGGAACGATGTATAACGGCTGCTACGTACTTTCAAACGAAAGTCAGGCAGATGGCAGTGTTAAGGTTGTGCTGATGTCGGCCAAACACACTTTTGGTCTTGTTTTTACTGAAGATGATGAAAACTCTGTTGAGACGGCAGTGGCTTCTGCTTTAAAGGAATTTGCAACAGATGGAATCTCCGGTTGGCGCTTGCCGGCGTACGAGGAGATTATAAGGGTCAATGATAATTATAAGAATATAAATATCGTATTGTCGGCAGCAGGCGGTAATAACATTACTCCAGGCCTTTCTTATTTCTATAGAAAGGCCGATGGCGGTATTTTTGCCTATTGCGCTACTGGTGCTGCTGATTTTAACAAGAATACGCGTTTGCGCGCTTTTTCGACTGTGATATTCAAATGATTCCTTTGTATTGGAAAACATTTATTTGAATGCAAGAATACAGCAATCGCAATGCGAAATTAAAGCAATCGCAATGCAAGAATAAAGCAATATCAAGATAATAACAATAAAACCGGGATTGCTCAATCGTGTATAATTAGAGCAATCCCGATTTTATATTTCTGTCTCGGATGGAGCGTGTGGCCAGGACACTGTTATTTCTGTAACGCTATCTTTTCCACACGACGCTGATGGCGACCGCCTTCGAAAGGAACGCGGAAAAATTCGTCCATGATTTTGGTAGCCATGTTGTTGTCGATGAAGCGTCCAGGCATGACGAGCACGTTGGCGTCGTTGTGCTGGCGGATGAGATGGGCTATTTCAGGAATCCATGCCAATCCGGCGCGCACGCCCTGATGTTTGTTCAGAGTCATGCTGATGCCCTCGCCGCTACCGCATATACCTATGCCAGGGTAGACTTCGCCGCTTTCTATACCGTTGGCCAGCTCATGTCCGAAGTCGGTGTAGTCGCAACTTATGTCACTGTAGGTGCCGTAATCCTTATAAGGATAGCCGTGCTCCTCAAGATATTGTATCACGAATTTCTTTAACGGATAGCCTGCGTGATCGCTTGCTATTCCAACAGTCTTTATCTCCATAAGGTAAGTGTTTTTATTTCTATCGGGCAATAAAAAGTAACGGATGTGCCGGTGACAATGGCTGCAAGGCCGTATGCCGTGGCACATCCGTTGTGTTAGTTATTATTCAGCTAAAAAAGCCTTGACCTGATTGTAGACATTCTCACCGGTGTAGCCCAGCTTTTCGTCGAGCACCTTGTAGGGAGCGGAGAAACCGAAACTCGGCATACCCCATACGCGGCCGTTGCAGCCAACGAGGCCTTCGAGCGTTACGGGCAGACCGGCTGTCATACCGAATATCTTTGATCCTGCTGGCAGGATTGTCTCCTGATATTCCTTGCTCTGATTGCGGAACAGACCCTCTGACGGAACGCTGACTATGCGCACCTTCATACCGTCCTTGCGCAACAGTTCCGCACCGGCAACGAGCGTTGACACCTCGGAACCGCTTGCGAGCAGGATTACGTCGAACTGCTCGTCAGAGCCAGCCACGACGTAAGCACCCTTGCGGGCCTGTTCATAGTCGTTGCCTGCGGGCAGCTTGGTGATGTTCTGGCGTGAGAAGATGAGCGCTGTCGGGGTCTCCATGTTCTCCATAGCCATAGCCCAGCAGACGGTTGTCTCGTCGGCATCGGCAGGACGGAACACGCGGACGCTGTCTTTGCCGTGGTGGTTTTTCAGCTTCTCCATCAGGCGGATCTGTGCTTCCTGCTCAACGGGCTCGTGAGTAGGTCCGTCCTCGCCGACCCGGAAAGCGTCGTGAGTCCAGATGAACTTGATGGGCACTTCCATCAGGGCAGCCATACGTACGGCGGGCTTCATATAGTCAGAGAAGACGAAGAACGTACCGCAAGCGGGGATTACGCCGCCGTGCAGATACATACCGATGCACATGCAGGCCATGGTCAGCTCTGCCACACCAGCCTGGAAGAAAGCACCGTTGAAGTCGTCTGCCTGCAGCGAAGTCGTCTTTTTGAGGAAGCCGTCGGTCTTGTCCGAGTTGGATAGGTCGGCAGAGGCGCATATCATGTTGGGAACCTGCTCTGCGAGCACACCGAGACATGCTGCGCTGGCAGCACGTGTGGCAGAATTCTCCTTCTGAACCAGTGCGCTCCAGTCTACTTTCGGAGCATTGCCGCTGAACCACTCTTTCAGCAAGGCTGCCTTTTCGGGGTTTGCCTTTGCCCATTCTGCCTCGGCTGCGTGACGCTCAGCCACAATCTTCTTCAGTTCCTCGCGACGGTCAGCGTAGAGCTTCTCCACTTCGGGGAAGATTGTGAACGGAGCTTCGGGATTTCCGCCGAGGTTCCTTATCGTATTTACGTATGCGTCGCCACCGAGCGGAGCACCGTGGGTGTTGATGCAAGCCTCATAGCTCGTACCGTCAGCGCGTAGCGCGCCCTTACCCATGATTGTCTTGCCGATGATCAGCGTCGGGCGCTTCTCTTCCTTCTGTGCGGCCTTGAGAGCCTCACGAATCTCGTCGGCGTCGTTGCCGTTGCATGTGATGACGTTCCATCCCCAAGCCTTATATTTGGCTTCGGTGTCCTCTTTCATCACGACATCGGTCGGGGTAGAGAGCTGGATGTCGTTAGAGTCGTAGAACATGATGAGATTGTTCAGACCAAGAATACCGGCGATGCGTCCGGTTCCCTGTGAAATCTCTTCTTCAATGCCACCGTCGGAGATATATGCGTAGATCTTATGCTGCATAGCCTCCTTGCCGAGACGTGCTTCGAGGAACTTCTCTGCAACGGCTGCACCGGCACCGAACGTATGGCCCTGTCCGAGGGGACCGCTGGTGTTCTCGATGCCACGTGCGAGGTCGCGCTCGGGATGGCCCGGAGTGGGAGAGCCCCACTGGCGGAACTCCTTCAGTTCGTCAAGTGTGAACTTGCCCTGCAGAGCGAGGGCCGAGTAGAGCATGGAAGACATGTGACCCGGGTCTAGGAAGAAGCGGTCGCGACCTTCCCAGTTTGGATTTTCGGGGTCGTAAACCATAAATTCTGAGAAGAGCACGTTGATGAAATCTGCTCCACCCATAGCTCCACCGGGGTGGCCTGAGTTTGCTTTTTCAACCATAGAGGCGGCGAGGATACGGATATTGTCCGCCGCCTTTTTCATAAGATTCTTATCGTTCATATTTTATATGTATTAGAATATATTTTTATCTTGAAAGGGCAGATGATGAAAAAACTTCCGGCCGTAGCGTTTCGGGTTCCGCATCATCTGCCTGCTGCAAAGGTACTATTTAATATTCAGCACTACGATAGACTTTGCCGGTATCTCGGCCGTCAGCACGTTCTTCTTCAGCTTCGCGTTCTTGAAGTTCGCCGGCTTGACCGTTTCCGGTTTCTCAAAATCGTTATAGTCCGTGATGCTCTTGCAGGTGAGAATGCGGCCAGTCACGGTTTTTCCCGTGAATCCGTCGAGATTGATGTCAATCTTCTGGGCCTTGTCCAGACTGATGTTTGCCAGCGAGATGATAACGGAACCGTCGGTCTGCTTTGCGGCAGAGGTGTTAAGCAGGGCTATCTTGCGTCCGTCCTTCGCACGCTTGTCTCCGCGCACGGTGATGCTGTCGCATTTGAAATCCATTGGAAGATATGTGGCCTCTTGGAAACCCTTGTACATCTCGAACACGTGGTATGTCGGAGTGAGCACGATATGGCCTGTGCCTTTCTGGTCCGTGAGAATCATTGACTGAAGGACGTTGACCACCTGAGCGATGTTGGCCATGCGAACGCGGTCGGTATGGCGGTGGAACACGTTCAGCGACAGAGCTGCCACGAAAGCGTCACGCATGGAGTTCTGCTGATAGAGGTGACCGGCGATGGTTCCCGGCTCCTCGTCCCACCATGTTCCCCATTCGTCGACGAGCAGACCGATCTGCTTTTTCGGGTCTTTCTGGTCCATGATTGCGGCGTGCTTGTTGATGACGTCCTCAATCTCAAGGCATTTGCCCATTGTCCAATAGTATTCGTCGTCATTGAATTTAAGAGCCGAACCCTTCGAGCCGCTCCAGCCCGTAACGGTATAGTAGTGGAGCGAAACGCCGTTCATGCGGTGGCCGACGTTGTTCATGAGCACCTTGGTCCAGTTGTAGTCATAGTCGCTCGCTCCGCTGGCGATCTTGTAGAGCTTCGTACCGTCATATTCGCGGCAGTAGACGGAGTAACGACGATAGAGGTCCGCATAATATTCCGGACGCATGTTTCCGCCGCATCCCCAGCTCTCGTTGCCCACACCGAGGAACTTAATCTTCCATGCCTTCTCGCGTCCGTTCTGGCGGCGCAGCTTTGCCATTGGCGTGTCGCCGTCGCTCGTCATATATTCAACCCACTTGGCCAATTCCTCTACTGTTCCGCTGCCGACGTTGCCGCTGATGTAAGGCTCACAGCCCAGCATCTCGCAGAGATTGAGAAATTCGTGAGTGCCGAACGAGTTGTCCTCGATGGTTCCGCCCCAATTGTTGTTCTGCATCTTCGGTCGGTTCTCCTTCGGACCGATTCCGTCCATCCAGTGGTATTCGTCGGCAAAACATCCTCCCGGCCAGCGCAACACAGGAATCTGCAACGCCTTCAGTGCGTCGAAGACATCCTTGCGGTAGCCGTTGATGTTAGGAATCTGGGAGTTCTCGCCGACCCAGAGGCCGCCGTAGATGCATGAGCCGAGATGTTCGGCGAACTGGCCGTAGATTTCCTTGTATATTTTCTGATTGCCCTGATTTACGTGTATCGTGGCTGTCGCATTGTCTGCCATGACCGATGTCGCCATCGCCGCTGTCATAGTAAGTGCAGTGAGTATTCTTTTCATAGAATGGTGTTTACTTTATATTAATAATACGTATAAAAAACTGTTTTCCCCGTAATAAGCTTGTAGGTATTATTGGGGGAATCCACTTTAATCTTGCATATATTGTATATAGCAAAGATCTGATTTATCTGGATAGCAGAGTAAAGCCATGCTGCTTAGCTGTATAACGTTTATTTGTTTGCATTTGCTTTTTCAATCTCCATGTCCTGTTGCTTGTTCCAGAAACAAGCAGATGATCCAAATTATAATACATATTAGCATCATGGTGATATTCTCCTATTATTTTTTATGTGTAACGGCCGATTGTTCAACGGGCAGACAAGCCTTGTAGTTCTTGATGTAGGCGTTGAAACCGGCAACGTCTTCCGCCTTCGGGGCAATCTCGACACCGGTGTTACCTGCAAAAACAACCTCGTCGAGATAGTCGGCCAGAGCGAGCTTGCCGCTGTTGTTGACGAGATAGGACGCGAGCAGGGCGATACCCCATGCACCGCCTTCGCCGGCTGTCTCCATGACTGAAATCGGCGAATTGATGGCAGCTGCCAGTATACTCTGTCCCACACCCTTGGTCTTGAACAGTCCGCCGTGGCCGGTAATGCGGTCTACCTTTATCTTCTCGTCGTTGAAGAGAATGTCATTTCCTATTTTCAGCACAGCGACGGAGGCGTAGAGATTGGCACGCATGAAGTTGGCCAGGTTGAACTTGTCGTTTGCCGAGCGTATGAACATCGGGCGTCCTTCGGCCAGACCTGTCACAGGCTCGCCGGAGATATAGTTGTAGGAGATGAGTCCGCCGCAGTCGGCGTTGCCCGAGAGAGCGTTGTTGTAGAGCTTGCCGTATATCTCGTTCATGTCAACCGGTATGCCGAGCAGTTCCTGATATTCGCGGAACAGTCCCACCCAGGCGTTGAGGTCCGATGTGCAGTTGTTGCAGTGGACCATGGCCACGGGGCTTCCGTCGGGCGTGGTCACCATGTCTATCATCTCGTATGGACGGGATAGGTCTTTCTCCAGAACAATCATTGAAAACGATGATGTTCCTGCCGATACGTTTCCTGTGCGCTGGCGTACGGCATTGGTGGCCACCATGCCCGTTCCGGCGTCGCCCTCGGGCGGACACATCGGGATTCCGGGCTTCAGATGGCCTGAGATGTCAAGCCGCTTTGCACCCTCTTCCGTCAGGAAACCGGCATTCTCACCGGCTTGCAGAACCTTAGGAAATATGTCAAGCAGAGTCCAGCTGTATCCTTTCGGAGCAATGAGCTTGTTGAACTTATCAACCATTTCGGCCGAATAGTCTTTTGTTTCGGGGTCAATCGGGAGCATGCCCGAAGCATCGCCTATACCGAGGACTTTCCGGCCCGTGAGCTGCCAGTGGATATATCCTGCCAAGGTGGTCTGGAAGCAGATGTCTTTCACGTGCTCCTCATTATATAATATGGCCTGATATAGATGGGAGATGCTCCAGCGCAGCGGTATGTTATAGACGAAGAGTTCGGACAGTTCGGCCGCAGCCTGTGCCGTGTTGGTGTTGCGCCATGTACGGAACGGAACGAGAATTTCGTCCTTGTCGTTGAACGCCATATATCCGTGCATCATCGCGCTGACACCGATGCCGGCGAGGATTTCAATCTCCGTGTCGTAGAGCTGTTTTACGTTTGCGCGCAGATCGGCGTAGCAGTCCTGCAGCCCGTACCAGATGGCTTCGGTGCTGTATGTCCAGAGGCCGTCCACGAGCTGGTTTTCCCATTCATGGCTGCCTTGTGCGATAGGGTTGTTGTCGCTGTCGATGAGAACGGCCTTTATTCTCGTAGAGCCGAATTCGATGCCGAGGATGGCTCGTCCGGACTCTATGGTTTGTTTCGCATTTGAGTTCATTACTTGAAAGAATTATATTGTGAAGACCAACGCGAAGACGCAAAGACGCAAAGAAAAGACTTTGTGGCTTTGCGTCTTCATGTTAGGTCAGAATGATTTAAGAACGCTTATTTAGCAGAGAGCCTTGTTGAGCATGTAGTAGACCTCGTTCACGCGGAGCTCGCGACGGAAGTTGTCCACCGTGGTCTCGTTGTTGATGAGGAGACACTCGATGCCGGCAATCTCGGCGTAGTCCTGCCAGTATTCGTCGGTCAGGTCGTAGGAGAAGCAGCTGTGGTGTGTACCGCCGGCATATATCCAGCATCCTGCGCCAACCTCGAAGTTCGGCTGCGGAATCCACAGAGCCGATGCTACCGGCAGCTTGGGCAGCGGTTTCGGCTCGATGCAGTCAACGTCGTTGACGATAAGGCGGAAGCGGTTGCCCATGTCCACGACGGTTGCCGTCACGCCCTTGCCAACCTTTGAAGTGAAGACGAGGCGTGCGGTCTGGCTCTTGCGTACACCGATTCCGAGGAAGTGGACCTCCAGACGCGGACGGGCTGTTGCGATGAGTGGACAAATTTCAAGCATGTGAGACTGAAGAATGGCGCTCTGCTCGCCGTTGAAGTTGAGCGTGTAGTCCTCGAGGAACGAGCATCCGCCCTGCATCCCCTGATTCATAACCCATACCGTGCGGTAGAGGGCGGCCGACTTCCAGTCGCCTTCGGCACCGAAGCCATAGCCTTCGGCCATGAGACGCTGAGAAGCGAGACCGGGAATCTGGTCGAAGCCGAGACCGGTCTGCTCGACGTTGACGTCGCCGAGGTCGTCGAAGTTGGTTGTGAAACCTTTCGCACCCTTGGCTTCAAGCACGGCGCGGAGCGTCAGCTCTGCCTTGGCTGCATTCCATACCTTTTTGTAGGCCTCGGTCGTCTTGTCTTCCAGTTCGGCGTCGTGGTCGTAAAGTTGGAAATATTCAGCCACGAGAGCGTCAACATCAGCGTCTTTAACCTCGTTGAAATATTTCATGACTTCGCTGAACGGGCAGTAGTCTACGTGATAGCCCAGCACCTGCTCGGCAGCAACCTTGTCGCCGTCGGTCACGGCAACGTTGTTCATCTGGTCGCCGAAACGCAGGATGAGCATGTCCTGAGAGTCTGCCCAAGCGGCGCAGACACGTGACCATACGGCGATGTGGTCTTGCGTCTTCTCGTCTTTCCAATAGCCGACAACGAGCTTGCGGCGTATGCGCATACGTGAGATGATGTGGCCGAACTCGCGGTCGCCGTGAGCGCTCTGGTTGAGGTTCATGAAGTCCATGTCCATTGTGTCCCATGGAATCTCTTCGTTGAACTGTGTGTGGAGGTGGAGCAGCGGCTTGTGAAGAATCTGCAGGCCATGAATCCACATCTTGGCGGGTGAGAAAGTGTGCATCCATGTTATCACGCCGATACACTTTTTCTCGTTGTTGGCCTGTGCGAATATGTCGGCAACCTCCTTTGAGCTGTTTGCCGTTCCTTTATATACCACCTTTACGGGCAAGCGTCCTGAGTTGTTCAGTCCGTCCACCATTTCCTTTGAATGACCGTCTACCTGTACGACGGCGTCGCCTCCATAGAGGAGCTGTGCGCCGGTTACGAACCATACTTCGTAATTCTCGAAAGCTTTAATCATAATAGAAAGTTGTTGATAAGCCCGGACCGTTTAGGGTAGCCTCCACAAATCCGGGCTTTGGGTTATTGTTAGTTATTATTATAGAATCATGTTGTTTGTCCGGGTGAGAAAGGAGCTATATGTCCATTCTGTGAACAGAAATACATCGAAAGAAGAAATATGTATCAGCACTAAAGAGTAATCATACCTCTTCACTCATCACTCTGACTTAAAGAGATTTCTTCTCTCTTTATTTTTTCTTCTGTCCGTAATAGGCATTCGGTCCGTGTTTGCGGCTGAAATGCTTCTCGACGAGCAGCGGGTTCATAGTCGTTTCGGGATTGACTGAGAACGACACGAAAGCCATCTTGGCCACCTGTTCCATGACAACGGCATTGTAGACGGCATTGTCAGCGTCCTTTCCCCACGAGAACGGACCGTGGTTCTTCACGAGAACGCCGGGCGTGTGGACAGGGTTGATGCCGCCGGCCTTGATGCGGTTGACGATGACGTTGCCCGTTTCCAGCTCATACTCGCCTTTCACCTCAGCTTCGGTCATATCGTCCGTGCAGGGAATAGCGTCGTGGAAATAGTCGGCGTGGGTCGTGCCGATGTTGGGAATGTCGCGTCCGGCTTGTGCCCATGCGGTGGCGTAGGTGGAATGGGTGTGGACAATTCCGCCCAGTTCGGGAAAAGCCCGGTAGAGAACGAGGTGGGTTGGTGTGTCGGACGATGGGTTGAGGTCGCCTTCGACGACCTTACCTGTGTTGAGGTCGACAACGACCATATCCGACGCTTTCATGTTGTCGTAGCTCACGCCCGACGGCTTGATGACAACGAGACCTTTCTCGCGGTCTATTCCCGAGACGTTGCCCCATGTGAATATCACGAGATTGTGCTTCACGAGGTCGAGGTTTGCCCGGAATACTTTTTCTTTCAGTTCTTCCAACATAGTCTTATAGTTTGAAATTGGGTTCTTCGTTATATACTTTTTTATTGAATCTATAGAGATAGGCGCCGCGCTTAGAGCCGGTCTTGTCTATCTGTTCGGTCTTTTCAATAAAGTCCATATCCTTGATACGCTTTCGGAAATTGCGCTTGTCCACTTCTTCGCCGCACACGGCCTCATAGAGGCGTTGGAGTTTGGTGAGCGTGAACAACTCCGGCAACAGCCGGAAGCTGATGGGTTCGCGGGATATATTTTCCTGCATCATACGGCGCGCCTTGACAACCATCTCGTTGTGGTCGGAATACATTTGCGGAAGTTCGTCGATGTTGCTCCATTCAACTTCGTGCTGTTTGCGCAGTTCTTCGTCGTAGTCGTTGGTGTTTATCAGGGCATAATATACGATTGAGATTACTCGTTCGCCTGGGTCGCGGTCCACGTTTCCGAATGCCCCTACCTGGCGCATGTAGAGATTGTTCAGTCCTGTCAGTTCAAAAAGAACGCGGTTGGCTGCGTCATCAATACTTTCGTTGTTGCGTACAAAACCTCCGTAGAGAGACCATAAGCCTCGTCCTGGATTGAATTGGCGGCGGCCTATGAGAACGCGCAGTTTGCCCTCGTCAAATCCAAAGATGATGCAGTCAACGGATACGAGCACCTTGGAATGTTCGTTGTAGTATGTCATCCCTTTCCGTTCTTCAGTGAGAGTATCTGTTGTCAGGGAGTTTTTGAAATTCATATATAGCTGTTTATGTACGATAAATCATGTAAAATGGAATTGTCCCCGGCGGTCCGTGGATGACCGGCCGGGGACTTTTTCATTTACCAGAAGTAGATATAGAATGCAGCTGTGATGGCGAGGATGATGATAGAGTGAATCACATCCCACTTATTCCAGCTGGCACGTGTTTCGGCACGCTGTTCGGGAGTTGGTGTTCCGAAAACGAGGCCCTGAATCTTGCTTGCGCTCGGAGCTTCAGTCATTAGGCTGACAACGATGACAACCACAATGCAGAAGAGGAACATCCAGCCGCAGAAGAACAGCCAGTTGAGGTCGTAGAAGAGATACTTGAACGTGCTGTCGGCAACCTCACCGGCGTTGCTGTAGTAGACCTTGGCACCCAGACGGGTCAGGCCGACAACCATGCCAGCAATGAGTCCCCACATACCGCCTTTGGCCGAAGTGCGCTTCCAGCAGATGCCGAGCAGGAAGGCGGCGGCAATGCCGGGAGCAAGCACGGACTGGACGTCCTGCAGATAGGTGTAGAGCACGTCGCCTACGCTACGCATGATAGGAATCCAAAGGATGCCGAGGATAACGATAACGACGGTTGCGGCCTGTCCGATGGCCACGAGTTTCTTCTCAGGTGTTTCTGGCTTGAAGCGCTTGTAGAAGTCGATGGTGAAGAGCATGGCTGAAGAGTTGAACAGAGAGGCCAGCGACGACATCAGGGCAGCCAGGATTCCGCACACCACGAGGCCTTTCACACCGGCGGGCAACAGCTTGGCCACGAGGGTGGGGAAGGCTGCGTCGGCATTGGGATTGCCGTTGAGCATGGGCAGGAAGCCCTCACCGCCGGCACCGATATATTTCTGATGGAGAGCGAAGGCTATCATACCCGGGATGAGGAACAGGAACACGGGCAGCAACTTCAGGTAGGCACCGAAGATAGTTCCGCGGCGGGCCTCCTTTTCATCCTTTCCGGAAAGGACACGCTGAACGATGAACTGGTCTGTACACCAGTACCAGAAACCTATGATGGCCGAGCCTACCAGTGCGCCGAGCCATGGGAAGTTCGGGTCGTTGTTACTGCGGATGAGGTTTGTCATCGTGTCACCGTATTCATTGACTGTCTGGATTGAGCAGACGCGCATCATCTCGTCCCATCCTCCGAGTTCTTTGAGTCCGAGCACGAGGATGATGAGTGAGCCGAGAAGCAGAATCGGGGTCTGGAGCACAGACGTGTAGAGAACCGACTTCATTCCGCCGAAGATCGTATAGAGAGCCGTGATGAGCACGAGGCCGATGGCCGCAATCCAGAAGAAGTCGATGCCCCAAAGTTCCTGGATTCCGAACACCTGCTGGAACACCAGACCGCCGGCATATACCGTCACGGCAACCTTGGTGAGCACGTAGCTGATGAGCGAGATGACGGAGAGGATGGTGCGTGACTGCGGGTTGTAGCGACGCTCCAAAAATTCTGGCATGGTGTAGACCATAGAACGCGAATAGAACGGGACGAAAACCCATCCGAGGATAAGAATCATCCATCCCTGAATCTCCCAGTGGGCCATGGCCATACCGGATGAGGCTCCTGCTCCGGCCAGACCGATGAGGTGTTCCGAACCGATGTTTGAGGCGAAGATTGATGCACCGATGGCTATCCACGTGGCGTCCTTGCCTCCGAGGAAATAGTCAGCCGAGTTGTTGTTCTTCTGGGACACAACCCAGACAACGATGCCAATGAGTGCCAATGCGAACACTCCGATGACAAGCCAGTCTAATAATTCCATAATAGATTTGTTTTACCTTGGGTTTATAGGGTTAGTAATAAGTTATTTAGTCGAAAATCTGTAGGCCACGTGGCTGTAGTATTTCTCGCCCGGCTTTACGTAGGGTGACGGCCAGTCATTCTTGTTGGGTGAGTCGGGATATTTCTGGCTCTCGAGACATACGGACACGTGTTTGGGATATTTGATGCCTTTCTTGCATGTGATTCCCGTTCCCTGGAAGTTGCCGGTATAGACCTGTACGCCGGGTTCGTTGGTGAACATTTCGAGCATGATGCCCGTCTTCGGCGAATAGAGGGAAGCTGCAACTTGTGTGTCGTCGCCCTTGCCGTCCTTGTATGTGTTCAGACACCAGTTGTGGTCATATCCGGAGGCATTCTTTATCTGCTGGAACGTAGTGTCCACGATTGTCTCTTCGATGGCATGGGCCTTGCGGAAGTCCATCGGAGTTCCTTCAACAGGGGCTATTTCTCCGGTGGTCATGTATGTAGAGTCGGCTGGTGTATAGTTGTCGGCATTAACGTAGAGCACCATGTCCATGCCCTCGTTGGCCGGATCGCCGTTAAGGTTGAAGTAAGAGTGGTTGGTCATGTTGATGACGGTCTCCTTGTCGGTAGTAGCCTCGAAGGTGATGTCGAGCGTGTTGTTGCTCAGGACGGTGAATGTCGTTGTCGCCGTAACGGTTCCGGGGAAGCCGTTGTCGCCGTCGGGAGAGACGAGTGTCAGTTTAAGCGTAGAGTCATTTGGCTGTTCTGCGTCATATACCTGATACATCCAGCCGGTGGGTCCTCCGTGGAGACAGTGGCCGAAATTGTTCTGCGGCAGCTGATACTCCTGTCCGTCGACAGTGATCTTTCCCTGATTGATGCGGTTGGCATAACGTCCAACCGACGAACCGTAGTCGCTCGGCGAGTTTTCGGCGTCGGCATACTGGGCGACGTTATCATAGCCGAGAACTACGTCAGTGGGATTGCCATCCTTGTCGGGAACGACGAGTGAGACGACACGACCACCGAAATTCGTTACACAAACTTCCATGCCGTTGGTGTTCTTGAGCGTGAAGAGTGCTGTTTTTTTGCCGTTGATGACAGAGTCAAATTGGGCGGGATTGAGGCCCGAAACTGTTGTAGCCGGTGTCTGCTGGCCGGACGTGCAAGCCGATAGCATGGCTATGGCAATGCCGAATCCCATGAAGGATGTTGTTAGGTTTCTCATTATCAGTAGTTTTTATATCTTTTTAAAGATTATATTAATTCGCTGCTAAATTAATATTAATATTTGACCTGACAATGAAAAAACTTGTTTTTTTTCATAAAAAGTGTTGTTTTTACACCAATAAGACGTCTTTTGACTTTTCTTAACGTATATTTGCCACTTGTTCACTGTTTTAGCGTCCGTTTCGTAGCGTTTTTCCCTTCGTCCGTCCGAAGGCTTTTCGCTGGTGGAAAGCTCACATGCGAAGACTCTGAGGCGCGAGGTTTTTATCAAAGCATGGTGTTTTTTTTGTTTACAAAATAACCTCCTAAAGAAATTCCGTTTTAGCCCGCATCATGGCCTTTTGCTGCCGTTTTAGCTCATTTTGCAGCTTTTTTTGTCCCGTTTCTCAATGTTTTCTGCATCGAAAATCGGCCATTGTGATGCCGTAAGGCTCTCTCGGCTTTTCCAGAACAGAGGAACTGCTCGGTTTTTGACACCTGTTTTTGACCGGAAAAGCTGTCATTTTCTTGCCGTAAGGCTCTCGTTGCAGAGCCGTAAAGCCTTCCCGGCTGACCTTCGGAGGGCTCGCAATCATGTCTCTAAATTGCCGATGCTTATAAGTTGCTAATAATTAGCGTATTAGAGATTGTGTAAATATTGTTCTTTAAATTCCACCGTTTTTTTATGTCCGCATGCTTGCGATATTTGCGTCTGTATCCGTATTTTTTCAGAAAGTCCCTCTTCTCGTGGGGGTTAAATTTAGAAATATGCGGACAATTTGGGGTGTTGACAGGCTTTTCAGCGTTTTTGTGTTTGTATCATTATCAAATGATTTGAAATTTCTTGAAGAAAAACAATCGCGTTTTTCGGCCCCTATGGGTCCTTTGCGTATTTGTGCCGCTTGACATGTGCCTATATGGAGCGCAATAGTAGTTCATGTAGTTTGGATTCATACCTACTCCTGTCCCTTTTTATTTCGCTTCTTTTAGAGCTGATGTGTTATTTCATACGACTTATACTAAAAAAACAATTCGTTCTTTGATTATAAGCCTTATTGGATAGGTGTTCTTCAAATTCTTGGAAATAGGGTATTGTATAATATTAAAAAAAGGATGTGCCATTGCGGCACATCCTTCTGATCTTATATGAATATATAATAAGACGGTCTTTTAGCAAATCTTGCGTGAGCCGTCGCCGATGACAACGTCATATACTTTGGGCTCGTGGCCGTATTTGGCGTTGAACTTGGCTTTGGCGTCGGCAATGAACTTGTCGTAGAGTTCTTCCTTTACGAGGTTGATGGTGCATCCGCCGAAACCGCCGCCCATGATGCGGCTTCCGGTTACGCCGTTCTCCTTGGCGATATCGTTGAGGAAGTCGAGCTCTTCGCAGGAAACCTCATACTCCTTTGACAGCCCGTGGTGGGTCTCGTACATCTTTTGGCCAACGGTCTCATAGTCGCCGGCGTTGAGGGCTTCGCAGACAGCGAGGACTCGGTCCTTCTCGCCCAGCACGAACTTGGCGCGGCTGTAGTCTTCTGCTCCGACTTCGTCCTTAACCTCTTCGAGCTGCTCCCATGTGCAGTCGCGCAGGGTCTCGAATTTGCCTTCCGGATGTTTGGCGGCGATGTGCTTAACGACATTCTCGCAACTGTTGCGTCGGTCGTTGTAGGGAGAACCGGCCAACTCATGCTTAACGACAGAGTCAAGCAGAACGAGCTTGTAACCTACGGGATTGAAGGGGAAGTATTCGAACTCGCGGCTGCGGCAGTCGAGGCGCATCAGGCATCCGGCCTTGCCGAAGACGCTTGCGAACTGGTCCATGATACCGCAGTTCACGCCGCAGTAGTTGTGCTCTGTTGCCTGTCCGGCAAGAACCATGTCCCACTTGCTCACCTTGTTCTCGCCGAAGAGGTCGTTCAGACCGCAAGCGAAGCAGCTTTCCATGGCTGCGGAAGAGGACATTCCGGCGCCGAGGGGCACATCGCCGGCGAAAGCGATGTTATATCCCTTGACGGGTACGCCAAGTTTCTTCATTTCAAGGCTGATGCCGTAGATGTAACGAGCCCAGCTGGCCTTAGGACCAGCAGGATCGTTGAGGTCGAAATCAACGCGGTCTTTCAGGTCGATGGAGTATGCACGTATGGTGCTTTCGGTGTCGTTAGGGCGCATTTCTGCCATGATACCTTTATCAACGGCTCCGGGGAAAACAAATCCACCGTTATAGTCTGTGTGCTCACCAATCAGATTAATACGTCCGGGAGAGGCGTAGATATTGCCTTCCTTGCCATCAAAGTGCTTGATGAAGCGGCTTCTTACAAATTCTATATCCATAGTTTCTAATGTTTATTTGGGTTAGTAAATTGGTTTTTAGTCAACGGGAATGTCCTTGTTTACGTTCTTTGAGCCGATGAGGCTGTAGAACAGGATGTAGGCAATCATTGCTATTACGAGCCAATAGCTGGCAATGGCGCCTGCAGACGATTTTGCAATGGCGTGCTGTATGAGGGGCATGATGCCACCACCAACAACCATTGTCATGAAAAGGCCGGATGCCGGAGCCGTATATTTGCCAAGTCCTTCAACGGCAAGGTTGAAAATTCCACCCCACATGATTGAAGTGCACAGTCCGCAGATGGCTATGAAGACGCATTTTGTCGGGATGGTGCAGTCAACGCTTATGAACGGAACTTTCATTGTGCTGCTCTCTGGCAGCAATATGGCAATGAGAAGGAGTGTGATGGCGATGGTCGAAACAGCTGTCATCTGGACTTTTGTCGAAACTTTGCCGCTGATGAAGCTGCTGATGAAACGGCCGCACATCATGAGCAGCCAATAAACCGCAGCAAAAGAACCGCCGACGGCAGCTGCGCCTTCG
Organism: uncultured Prevotella sp.; assembly: GCA_947170725.1. Taxonomy (GTDB): domain Bacteria; phylum Bacteroidota; class Bacteroidia; order Bacteroidales; family Bacteroidaceae; genus Prevotella. Next base: position 42,302 of record CAMVUM010000017.1, on the reverse strand, counting down.
AAATCCATTCCGGATATGTAGAAGTTCAGTTCGGCGGGAATACCTATTTCAACACCCACGTAGAAGAATATGGCGATGACGCCGAGTACGCAGTGACGGAATTTCAGCGGGCTTGTTATGCTTACCTTTTCTTTTATTTCGGCCTGCGGCTCAGGGATATGTACTTTGGCGATGATGAAGAAAGAGATTGTGAATACGGCCATACCCACGAAGAGAAGCGGGGATACGTCGCTCATGCTGGTGCCGGCCGTAACTGTTCCTATGAGCATACCGGTGAGCAGAGGGGTGAGGGTTCCTGTGAGTGAGTTGAGTGTTCCGCCAATCTGAATGAACTGGTTGCCGCGGTTGCCGCCTCCACCGAGAATGTTGAGCATGGGGTTTACGACGGTGTTGAGCATACATACGCAGAAACCGCAGATGAATGCTCCGAGCAGATATATTATAAGATTGAGGGCTATAACCTGGCCTTCATATGTGAATGTCTTTATGTCGGCACCGAAGATGCTTGACGTGTATTGGATGGCAAGACCGATGACGCCTACTGCGAGGGCAATGAGGGCAGTCTTCTTGTAGCCGTATTTTACGAGCATGTTACCGGCAGGGATACCCATGAACAGATAGGCCGCAAAGTTCATCATGTTTCCCATCATTCCTGCCCATTCGTATGTATATCCCCAGATATTTCCGAATGGAGCTCCCATGTTTGTTACGAATGAAATCATCGCAAAGATGAAACACATCGTGATAATGGCAACCATATTGCTGCCTTGTTTTTTTTGTGAATCTGACATTTTACTGTTAAGTTATTGTTCTAAATTAATAGTTGATTGATAAAAGTCTTTGTTGTATCACACAATTGTCTATGGCCTCCTGTCATAGGGACAAGAGGCCATAGAAACATATGACTGATGTTATTCTGTTCCGAACTTGTAGATTGTTTTTTGTTTGTATTGCTGTCCCGGTCCCAATGTTACGGATGGGAAGTATGGATGATTCGGCGTGTCGGGGAAGTGCTGGCATTCGAAGCAGATTGCCGAGCGGCGCGGGAACGTTGAGCCGTGTTGTCCTGCATATCCGTCGGCCCAGTTGTCCGTATATACCTGTACGCCGGGTTCGGTTGTGTAGACTTCCATTGTGCGGCCGCTGATAGGTTCCGTAATCTTTGCTGCATAACTAAGCTCGCCTTCCTCTTTCTTGTTGAGAACGAAGCAGTGGTCGTAGCCTGCGCCGTTCTTTATCTGCTCGTCATCTGCATCGATGTCGCGTCCCACTTCCTTCGGATTGATGAAGTCGAACGGTGTGCCTTTGACAGAACGGATTTCTCCTGTCGGGATGGAAGTCTCGTCAATGGGAAGATAATAGTTGGCATTGATTTCGCAAACAAGATTGTCGATAGTCGGTGTCGGGTTTGCGATTCCGGCAAGACTGAAGAAACCGTGGTGTGTTAGGTTAAGAACTGTCTTTTTGTTTGTTGTAGCGAGATATTCGATGACAAGTTCATTAGCATCCGTAAATGTAAACTCTACTGTAACGCGGAGTTCGCCTGTAAATCCTTCCTCTCCGTATGCCGAGATGTAGTTGAGCGCGAGTGAGCGCGGACCCATCTGGCGTGCATCCCAAACGCGGGCGTGATATCCGGTTGGACCGCCGTGCAGGGCGTTAGGACCGTTGTTGATGGCCAGCTGATATTCTTTCTTGTTGAGTGTAAACTGTCCACGGCAGATTCTGTTGCCGTAGCGTCCGATAAGTGTTGAGAGGAACGGCTCGGGGCTGTTGATGACATCCTGTATGTTGTCATGTCCCTGAATGACATTAGCTACTTTGCCGTCTCTGTCCGGCACCATAATGGCTACAATCGCGCCACCATAGTTTGTTATTGCCACTTCATATCCTTTTCTGTTTCTCAATATGTAGAGATCGGTCTTCTTACCGTTAATGGTGGTCTGAAAGTCTTTTCTGTTCAGTCCACACAGATTAGCGTTTTCCGTTGTGTTCGTCATAAATCCGTTGTTTTTAGTTATTGATTATGTTGTTGCAAAGTAACCTAAAAAAAACGAAAATGGCGAACGAAATGTGAAAAAAAACGTCACGCCCTGTGTTAAAAACACCTAAATGCAACTTTTCAGGAAGTCGGCAATGACATAGCAACTGCCTCCAACGAATATGACATCATCCTCTCCGGCAATTTCCAATGCAGCCCTATATGCCGTGCTTACGTCCGGGTAGCTGTCTCCTGTCAGTCCGTGGGATGATGCGAGCTGTTTCACTGTGTTTTCGTGCAAAGCCCGTTTGCTGTCTGCTTTGGTGAAATAGTATTTGGCTTTCGAAGGCATCATGTCCATAACGCTGCTTATGTCCTTGTCGTCAACCATACCGAAAACTATATGTAGTTGTTTGCATGGCATGTTTTCCAACTGTCTGCTGATGTATTTCCAGCCTCCGGTATTGTGTCCGGCATCGCATACTACAGTAGGCCGCTCTTGTATTTTCTGCCATCTTCCCATCAAGCCGGTGGTTTCCGTGACGCCGGCAAAAGCCTTACGTATTATCTCCGATAGTATTTTCGGTTTTTCACGGTATTTGCCAAGGACGCTCGTATTTAGCAGTTGGTTTACGGCATGGAGAATTGTGTTTGTGTTGCAGGCCTGATACATCCCTCCGAGTTCTCCGTTTATGCGCCCCCAATGTTCTGTCTCATAAACCATACCTCCGTTCTCAGAAGGTGTGGCAGCGGTCACTTCGGGATGGTCTTCTGCAAAGATTATAGGCGCGCCGGCTTCCTCCGCCTTGCGGAAAAATACCGGTCGGGTTTCCTCTGTCGTTTCGCCGATTACAACAGGTATCCCGCTTTTTATTATACCGGCTTTCTCTCCGGCGATTTTTCCAAGCGTATCGCCGAGAAACTGCGTGTGGTCAAAACTGATATTGGTGATTACGGAAAGGATAGGGGTGATGATATTAGTGCAGTCAAGCCTGCCTCCGAGACCGACCTCAATGACGGCCACATCCACCTTCATGTCGCTGAAATAGCGCAAGGCCATTGCCGTGGTTACTTCAAAGAATGATGGATATAGAGGTTCGAAGAAGCCGCGTTCGCGTTCAACGAAGTCAACAACATAGTCTTCGTCTATCGGTTGGCCGTTGATGCGTATCCGTTCGCGGAAGTCAATGAGGTGTGGGGACGTGTACAGACCTGTTTTCAGTCCGCATTGCTGCAGTATGGCGGCCAAAGTGTGGGCACAGGAACCTTTCCCGTTCGTCCCTCCGACGTGTATAGTGCGGTAGTTACGGTGCGGATGGCCGAAATGTTCGTCCAAAGCCAAGGTGTTTGTAAGCCCTTCCTTATAGCCCGATGCGCCCTGCCGTTCAAACATCGGTATTCTTGTGAACAGATATTCTGTCGTTTCCTTGTAGGTCATGTTTTCCGTAAGTTAGGGGGATATTGGAACGACCGTTCCGCTGTCCATTTTGAAGCGAAAGCCAATACCGTCAATATTCAAAGAGTATGATTTCACATCTCTATGTCCGGTATTGGCTTTCGCCATTGATTAATTCAATATGATGAAAGCTGAAAATCAGTTGAAATAGTTCTTGAACCTTTCAAAGATTGAACGCTTTGTCGACGAATCGCCTTTGAAGTTGTCGCTGTCGCGCAACTTTGTCAGTGCGTCTTTCTCGTCGCGGCTCAGCGTTTTCGGCACATAGACGCTGATATTGACAACAAGGTCTCCCATGCCGCGTCCGTAGCCCTGCACTGCCGGCAGTCCTTTTCCGCGCAGACGCAAAGTCTTGCCCGGCTGCGTGCCGCTGTCAATCTTCACTTTCAGCTGCGTGCCCTCAATTGTCGGAATTTCCACGTCGCCGCCGAGAGCCGCTGTCGGGAAGTCGAGCAGTAGGTTGTAGATTACATCGTTGCCGTCACGCACGAACGTGTTGTTCTCCTCTTCCGTGATGAACACCTGGATGTCGCCGCTGATACCGTTGCGGTGGCCGGCGTTTCCCTTTCCCGGAACGTTGACAATCATGCCTTCGGCCACACCGGCCGGGATTTTGATTTCCACGACTTCCTCGCCCTTTTCTACTCCGGAGCCTCCGCAGACATGGCATTTATTCTTTATCACCGTGCCTTCGCCTCCGCAGGTGGGGCACACACCCTGTGTCTGCATCATGCCGAAGATGCTCTGTGTCGTGTGGGTTATCACACCGGAGCCGTGACATGTGGGACATGTCTCCGTTCCGCTGCCGGCCTCAGCGCCGCTTCCATGACAGTGGGAGCAGGTCATGTCCTTGCGGACCTTGAACTTCTTCGTCACACCGTTGGCAATCTCGCTCAGCGACAGGCGTACCTTCAGTCTCAGGTCACTTCCGCGATGCTGCTGCGGACGGCGCTGTCCGCCTCCGAAACCACCTCCGAAACCGCCTCCTGCGCGTCCTCCGAAGATGTCGCCGAACATGGAGAATATGTCGTCCATATTCATGCCGCCGCCGAATCCGCCACCGAATCCACCGCCTCCGGCAGGGCCGCTGAAACCGAACTGGTCGTACTGCTGGCGTTTCTGCGGGTCGTGCAGCACGTCGTAAGCCTCGGCTGCCTCCTTGAATTTCTCTTCTGCCTCCTTGTTTCCGGGGTTACGGTCGGGGTGATACTTGATGGCTATCTTGCGGTAAGCCTTCTTTATCTCGTCTTCTGAAGCGCTCTTGCTGACGCCCAGCACTTCATAGTAGTCTCTCTTTGCCATGATGTTCTGATGGTAGATGTCTGCTTATTGTCCTACTGCCACTTTGGCGTGACGTATGACTTTGTCGTTTATCTTATATCCTGCCTGTATGCAGTCGATGACCTTGCCTTTCTTGTCGTCGCCCATACCGGGAACCATTGCCACGGCCTCGTGAACGTCGGTGTCAAAGTCAGCGTTCTCTGTCTCAATCTTCTTGACTCCCTGACTTTCGAGTGTCTTGACGAATTTGGCGTGAATCAGCTCCATGCCCTCGCGCAACACCTGCAGATCGTCAGTCTTCTCGCCGTTGGCGATGGCGCGCTCCATGTCGTCAAGAACTGGAAGAACGGCTTCTGCCACTCTTGCTCCGCCATTGAGAATCAGTTCTGTCTTCTCTTTGAGCACACGTTTGCGGTAGTTGTCAAATTCGGCTACGGTGCGTAGATATTTGTCCTCCAGCTCAGCAATCTTTTCGTTGGCGAGTGTCAGCGGGTCTTTCTCTTCCGCCTTTTCCTCTGCTCCGGCTGTTTGTGCCTCTTCTTCCTGTTGCTTTCCGTCGGCAGAATTGTCATTCACAGTCTCCTCTGTCATTTCCTCCTTGTCGAGAATGTTCTCCTCGTTTATATTTGTCTTTTCTTTCATATCGATGATTTAGAGATTATATATTAATATTATATAATGTATGTGTAGCAAAAAGCATGCCATTTCTTTTTGAAATTTGAATTATGAGTTATGATTAATGAGTTGTCGGCTGCGCCGATGTGGAATTATTTAATTACGAATTGCCTGCGGGAGTAATGTCGCAGGCAAAATTCAGGAACTTACTATCCGCAGGCAATTCGTAATTAAATAATTCCACATCGGCGCAGCCGACAAGTCATCAATACTCAACTGTACATCTTCGCTTTCTGCTCCTTGATGGCCTCGTCGTAGATGTACTGGTCATATTCTGTCAATTTGTCAATCGTACCGTTCGGTGTCAGTTCGATGATACGGTCAGCCACTGTCTGGATGAACTCGTGGTCGTGGCTCGCAAAGAGGATGTTGCCCTTGAAACCTACCAGGTTGTTGTTGAACGCCTGAATACTTTCGAGGTCAAGGTGGTTGGTCGGAGTGTCGAGGATAAGACAGTTGGCGTTCTTCATCTGCATGCGCGCTATCATACAGCGCATCTTCTCACCTCCGCTCAGCACGTTCACCTTCTTCTGCACGTCCTCATCCTTGAAGAGCATACGTCCGAGGAAACTCTTCATCTGAACCTCATTACCCTTGCCGAACTGGCTCAGCCAGTCAACCAGATTCAGGTCGCAGTTGAAGAACTCCGTGTTGTCCAACGGCAGATAGGCCGTTGTTATTGTCACGCCCCACTTATACTCGCCGGCGTCAGCCTTGCGGTTGCCGTTGATGATTTCAAACAGGGCAGTCATGGCTTTGGGGTTGTGGCTCAGGAAGACCGTCTTCTGTCCCTTCTCGATGGTGAAGTTGACGTGGTCGAAGAGCACCGTGCCGTCAGCGTCAACGGCTTTCAGATCCTCCACCTCGAGAATCTGTGTTCCCGGTTCGCGCTCCATCTGGAAGATGATGCCCGGATATTTGCGTGATGACGGACGGATTTCCTCAACGTTCAGCTTCTCCAGCATCTTCTTGCGGCTCGTTGTCTGCTTGCTCTTGGCCACGTTGGCAGAGAAGCGGCGGATGAATTCCTCCAGTTCCTTGCGCTTCTCCTCAGCGCGCTGACGCTGGTTCTGTGCCTGACGCAGGGCGAGCTGAGAACTTTCATACCAGAAAGAATAGTTTCCTGAGAACACCGTCACCTTTCCGAAGTCGATATCGACGGTCTGCGTGCTCACGGCATCGAGGAAGTGGCGGTCGTGGCTCACGACGAGTACCGTCTGCTCCAGATTGCTCAGATATTCCTCCAGCCACATCACCGTGTCGAGGTCAAGGTCGTTGGTCGGCTCGTCGAGCAGCAGATTGTCAGGGTGTCCGAAGAGAGCCTTGGCCAGCATGACGCGCACTTTCTCGTTGTTCGACAGCTCGCTCATCATCTTGTCGTGGCGGTCGTCCTTGATACCGAGGTTTGTCAGCATCTGGTCGGCGTCGCTTTCTGCGTTCCAGCCGTCCATCTGTGCGAACTTGTCTTCCAGCTCGGCCACACGTATTCCGTCTTCCTCGTTGAAGTCGGCCTTCATGTAGAGCGCCTCACGTTCCTTCATGTTCTGCCAAAGCGGCTGATGCCCCATGAGCACGGTGTCGCGCACGCTATATTCATCATATTTGAAGTGGTCCTGCTCCAAAACTGAAAGACGTTCGCCCGGACCGAGTTCTATAGAACCCTTGTTTGGTTCCAAATCGCCGCTGATGGCACGGAGCAATGTAGACTTACCGGCACCGTTTGCACCGATAACTCCATAGATGTTACCGCCTGTAAATTTCAGGTTCACGTCCTTATAAAGGACTTTCTTTCCGAACTGGATAGCAAGATTCGTTACTGTTATCATTCCTTATATACCTTATATAATATTAAATTGCGGCTGCAAAGTTACTTAAAATCATTTGAATAAACGAAAAAAAAGGCTATAAAGCTGATTTCAGGCCGTCTACAAATTTCATAAGACTCTGATAATAGAGTGACAGTTTGGTTTTTCCCCATTCGCAATTTGAAACGGGGGAACCCCTTTTTTATATATGAAGAACATCCGGAAGATATTCAAAGACATCTCAATGCCCTTGTCACCTTTTTTCCTGCTTTTTCATTAACGAGAGCAGCCACTTTCTGAAAAATTTCTTCCCCGCTCCCAAATACCGCAAGCATGCGCGTATCAAATTTTAGGGGTGATTGTGATATAATATTTACATATTTTGTAATATGCTTATTTAAAGCCGTTTACAAGCGGATGCAGTGCCGCGGGAAAGCGGTGGTGTTGGGAAAGTCTTGCCGTAAGGCCCTTACGGGCTTGCAACGGGGGCCTTACGGCGATGCAACGGGGCCGCCGCCAGACGACGAAAGCGGCCCCGTCGTAAACCCGGGAGGGCCTTACGGCAGGAAAAAGGTAGTTTTTCAGGACAAAAATCGGGGACGGAAAACGACGGATTTTCGTGTTCCGGAAAAGCCGTAAAGGCCTTACAAGGGTGTGACGGGACAAAATTCCGTTCGTCGGCGCATGGCGTCGGTTAGCCGGGAGGCCCTTGCGGCAATGGGAAAGCCCGGAAAACGCGCTGAAACGGGAATTCGGGCGGACCGTGTTTTGTAAGAATAAAGGATGTGGTGGAATGTGGGATTATTTCCTCATGACCGCGTTCATTATCTCATCCCACTTATCCTTGTAGTCGAGTTCTGTCTCACATGGAATGGCGTCAATATGTCAGCGGCAGATTTCTCTTCGTACCACATGTCGACACCGAACGATGAGAACATCACGGTTTGCCTTTCTGCAGATTCCGAAATAACGGACGGTCTGTCTTCTTTTTGCGGTTTCCGACGTCGCGCAGCGTTATACAGACTGACCGTCTGACGCTTTTCTTTAAAAAAAGGAAAGCGTATCCGGGATACCTTTTTTACATACTGTTGGTGAATAGAATATGTGTTAAAAACACTTAAATAGTGACTGATTGGTGCAAAATGTTATTGGTTTGATAAAAAATTAATTAATTTTGTCGTCGTTAAAGAGTTAATTATAACTTAATGTCGGCGCGTTCTTCCCTGTGTGAAATGTGCTGCAGAGATAAAGTTTTTAAGACATAAAATACGCAAATGAATAGGAAGATTTTTACATCCGTAATTGCTCTCGCCTTGTGGACTACGATGGCCGCACAGGGCCTCGTATCAGGTCATGCAGCTTCTGCGTCAGCAAATATCATCGGTCACTATGGCGTTCCGGCAAAGGCACATGGTTCAAAAGTGTTCACATATTTCGGCCGTACAGGAATGGGGACTCTCGGTGAGGAGGCTCCCGCAGCATACGACTGTGCCATCTTCGTGCCGGCGGAATATGCCGGAAAGCAGATTGATAAGGTCGAGTTCCTGCTTTGCAACCCGTCGTTGCTCGTAGCTCCGAAGATGTGGATTTCGTCCGGTCTGCCCGTCACGGCTGAAAGTGCCGACGGCATTTGCATGGACATAACTTCCCCAATCAGCTATTTGACAGATTTCACCACGGTCACGTTGGAGACTCCCTATACCATACCGCAGGGCGGATGTTACGTCGGCTACTCGTTTTCGATAGCCGATGCGTCGACGGCTGATGGAAAATATCCCGTCATTACGGGCCCGTCGGGCGAACCGTCGGTGGACGGAGGACACTATCTCAGGGCGTCACTGACAGAACCGGTGTGGCGTAATATGTATGGTACGAGTTTCGGCAATCTTACCACCACCGTGACCATCAGCGGCGACTATCCTGACAATGGTGCCACCGTCGCAGCCGGCTTTGCGGCTGAAAGCAGAGCGATCAAGGGTAAGGGCGGAAAGGTTGCGCTGACAGTTTCCGGCGAAGGAACGACGGCGGTAGGCTCGCTTGACTATACGGTTACGAACACCGTCACCGGCAGGTCATACGATATGCACGCCGATCTGAGCGAAACCCCAGTTGAGTTTGCCACCGAGCGCATTGTCGAACTGCCTGTTGAGGCCGAGGAAGTGTCGGGAACGGCCACGATGAAGATCGTCATCAACAAGGTCAACGGCCAGCCGAACCCGTTCACGGAGAAAGTCTCGTCGCAGGGAAGTCTGCTCACTTTGGCTGCCGAGTCGAAGCGGAAGATTGTCGAGGAGGAATTTACGTCCACCAGCTGCGGCTACTGTCCGCGTGGAATAACAGGAATGAGGCTGCTGAAGGAGCGTTATCCGGATTCGTTTATCGGCATCGCCGTGCATGCCAACATGAACAAGACCGACCCAATGAAGATTACGGTCTATAACAATATCGCGGCGCAATACGGCGCTTCGCTGCCGAGCGCGACGCTCAACCGCACGTCGGTCATAGACCCTTACTACGGTTCGGATGTTTCTTACTCGCAGCCGATGTACATCACGAACGACTATGAGGCGCTGCTGAAGGTTCCGGTGGAATGCTCCGTTGACGTCACCCCGTCATGGGACGACAGCGAATATACGAAGATAAAGGTCAACACAGACGTCACGTTCCAGTATAATTCGGCTTCGTCATCGTTCGCCTTGGCGTATGTCGTGGTGGCCGACGGACTGACAGGAACGGCGCAGAATTGGTATCAGTCGAACAATTTTGCCAACCAGACGTCATTCTTGAGCGACGCAAACCTTCGGGAGTGGGTCACCAGTCCGGTCGTAGTCGTCGATATGGTCTACAACGACGTGGCAATTGCCGGCATCGGTGTGACGAACGGACTGAAGAGCGCAATCAAGGCACCAATTGTCGAGGGTGAGACGCAGAGTCACGAATACATAATCGAAATGGGCAGCAACAAGCTCCTGCAGGACAAGAGCAAGCTGAGGGTCGTGGCAATGCTGATGAACACGAAGACGGGAGAGATTGTCAATGCTGACGAGAAGGCGCTCCCATACGACGGCCCGTCCGCCATACGGAATGTACGTGAGGTGGCCTGCGATGTCACCGAGGCGGCTCGATATACTGCCGACGGACGCCTCACGGACGGCAAGACCGCCGGTCTTACGATAGTGAGAATGAGCGACGGAACGACGAGGAAGGTCATCCGGAAATGACAATGATATATAATCCTAACAATACAAACTAAAAAAAAGTAAAGCTTATGAAGAAGATTTTTACGTTCTGCTGTCTTTTCGCAGCTGTGTATGCAAACGCACAGTCTATCAAGACGTTTCGTATGGACACGTGGGAAAACGGCTATCAGGTGATGGATATTTCCAACAACGGTAAGTACATCGGCGGTTGCTCCATGTTCATGGAAATGTTCATTATCGACGTCGAGAGCGGTGAGGCTCACATCCAGAATTCATTAGACGAATCTGGAGGTGAAGTGAGAGGAGTCTCAAATACGGGTCTCGGTGTCGGATACAACGGCTCGAATGTTGTGACGCTGTCCGCCAAAGGCGAATTCAATATCTTGGAGGAGCCTACGGAAGAGTTCTACGGCATGGGAGAGGACGTTAGTGATGACGGTCGTATCATCGTTGGCGCAGTTGTCAATCAGAACTATGGTGACGAGTGGCAGAAACGGCCGTGCGTATGGATTGACGGTGTGAGGACGATGCTTCCGGAGCCTGCCGCGGAAGATCTTAATTTCAACAGCAACGGTGCATGCGCAAAGTGTGTCAGCGCTGACGGTTCCGTTATCCTGGGCCATATCATTGACGACATGTACAGCGAACCGGCCGTGCTGTGGGTGAAGGACGGTGACGGCTACCGGATTGATCCGATATACAAAGGCTTGTTCCATCCGACGCAGTATGACGAGAATTTGGGCGACTATCGTAAGTACGACGAGCCTTATCTCATTTTCAGATGGGGCGGAATCAGTGCTAACGGCAAATATGCGGTGCTGACAATCTCTGAATATCTCGGAGAAGAGATGAGCGAGTGGGGATTTACAATGATAAATCAGACAGAGAACCGCATAGGTATCTATAACACAGAGACAAGGGAGCTGAAGATTATCACTGTTGACGGCAACCACGGTATCGACGCCGAAAGCAGTCTTGCGCCTACGGCAATCGCCAACGACGGAACTGTTGTGGGATATACCGGAGACGGTGGTTTCAGGGATACACGTCTCGGTTTCATCATGAAGGCCGGAGAGGATCAGCCGCGTCTGCTCTCAGAGGTGTTCAGTGAGATAGAAGAATTCGCCACATACGATATGAACGGACTCAACACCGTTACCTCCATATCGGCTGACGGAAGATATATCGCCGGCTTCGGTTTTAATACCACAGAAGTTGATTTTGGTGAAGGTATTATGGAGCCGGTGAATATTGCTGAGGGATTCGTACTTGACACGAAGCCGGCCGGCAGTGATGGAATCAGCGCCATCACGGAAAAGACAACTGAGACCAGCGAATACTTCACTGTTGACGGCCGCAAGCTCGATGCACCCGTGAAGGGTCTGAACATCATCAAGGCTTCTAACGGTGAGACCCGCAAGGTCTTTGTGAAGTAAGCGGTCAATGCTGTTATGATATTAATGTACGCGTATATACATTGTAAAATGTGCGCGTACATTAATATTATATATACCGTTCGTCGCCCTCTACTAAAGAACCAGCAAAAACATTTGGCTTAACTCTTTAACTCCTTTCTAACTCCTTATTTTATGAAAATCTTTTGCCGTTTCCGGATTTATATGTAAATTTGCCACGCATTTGGTTCACTCTAAGGAGTGATTAAAAGGGAACGGGGTGAGAATCCTCGACTGTCCCGCAGCTGTGAATCGTCAGTTATTGCGGCGCGAACAAAAATAGTCACTGAGATTTTCGGGAAGACGTTTGACGCCGGACGACAAGCCAGAAGACCTGCCTTGTGCAAAGAACACGATTGGTCCGAAAAACCCTGGGGATGGATTCGGAAAGATCAGACAAAAGACAAACATACCATAAATGAAGCGTAAGCTACTGATGGCAGCGTTAGGCATGAGCGGTCTATATGCCGGCGCGCAGACGACGCAGCGGCAGCAGAGCCGTCTCGACAGTATTCAGCATCTGAAGGAGCTTGTAGTGAAATCTCAGCAGGCATCACAGCGGACTACAATCCCGGTGCAACAGCTTGAGGGTGAAGAGCTGAGGCGGCTCAGTGCCCATTCCGTGGCTGACGCCATGCGCTATTTCGCCGGCGTTCAGATTAAAGACTACGGCGGCATCGGCGGACTGAAGACGGTCAACATTCGTTCGCTCGGCACCAACCACACCGGCGTATTCTACGACGGAATAGAACTCGGCAACGTCCAGAACGGCGTCGTTGACCTTGGACGCTTTTCGCTCGACAACATGGAGGCCGTCCGCCTCTACAACGGCCAGAAATCGTCAATCTTCCAGCCGGCGAAGGACTACGCCTCGGCATCGGCCGTCTATATGCAGGCGCGACGTCCGGTTTTCGATGGACGTAAGCGTGACAATCTGAATGTAGGCATGAAGGTCGGCTCGTTTGATACGTACAATCCGTCGGTGCTTTGGGAACATAAACTGACAGACAAGATGTCGGCACAGCTGAGCGCGGAATATATGAACACCTCCGGACGCTACAAGTTCCACTACGCGAAGAAGAACGGCTATGACACGACTGAGGTACGACGCAACGGTGACGTAGAGTCGCTTCGCATGGAGGGGACTGTCTTCGGACAGACCCGTCGCGGAGAATGGCGCGGAAAGCTATATTTCTACAGCAGCGAGCGCGGCTATCCGGGTGCGGCTGTGCGTGAGGAGCCGGGACGTTTCAGCCATCAGGACCGCCAATGGGATAGGTCGGTGTTCGGACAGGCGTCATGGCGACGGCGGATTACGGACCGTTACAGTCTGCTGCTCAACGCCAAGGCAGCATACGACTATCTCCACTATCTCTCCGACCCTCGGCTGGACGTGACGACGATGTACACCGACAATACCTATCGCCAGACGGAGGGCTATCTATCGGCAGCCCATCTGGTGGAAGTGGCTGACTGGCTGACGGTCTCGCTGGCCAATGATGTGCAGATGAACTACCTTGACGCCAATCTTGCCAACTTCGTTTATCCCACACGGTGGACGGTTCTTTCGGCTCTTGCCGTGAGCGCGGATTGGCGCGGATTGGCGGCTCAGGCGTCGCTGCTCCACACGTTCGTCTCCGACCACACAGACCGGCCGGGCGGTTCGGCGGGTGACAAGAGCCAACTGTCTCCGACCGTGGCGCTGGCCTACGACGCCGGCCATGGGCTCAATCTTCGGGCGTTCTATAAACGCGTGTTCCGTATGCCTACGTTCAATGACCTATATTATACGTTCATCGGGAACAAGGCGCTGAAGCCGGAGTACACCACGCAGTATGACGTAGGCCTGACGTGGACGATCGCGAACGCCGGAGACCGTGCCATGCTCCGAAGCGTGGAGTTTCAGGCGGACGGTTATTATAATAGGGTGGAGGACAAAATCGTGGCCATGCCTACGTCGAACCAGTTCCGCTGGACGATGATGAACTTCGGCTTGTGCGACATATACGGACTTGATGTTTCCGTGAAAGCCAGGTGGATGGTGAGACAGGTGTATTTGGGAACTCACGTTACATACACATACAATAAGGCCATGGACCATACCGACCGCGCCAGCCGCTTCTACGGCGGCCAGCTGCCTTACATCCCGTGGCACAGCGGTTCGGCCGTCGTGACGGCGTCGTGGCGGGGATGGACGGCGAACTACAGTTTCATCTACACCGGCGAACGATATGAGGCGAGCGCCAACATTCCGGAGAACTACTCGAAACCGTGGTACACGAGCGACTTCTCGATTTCCCGTGAACTGCATATCGGGCGCGTCGGTATGAAGCTGACAGGAGAACTGAACAACATTTTCAATCAGCAGTATGAGGTTGTGCAGTGTTATCCCATGCCGGGAACGAACTTCAAGGTGAAGCTGAATGTGATGATATGAAAAATAAAAAAAAGAAAACGATATGAAGACAATGAGAATAATGACGGGCGTTGTATTGGTTATGACTGTAGCCATGATGAATTCCTGTCGCACTGACGATGAAGACATAGTCGGATCGCAGGAGGAAAAGGTTCCATCCGGCGGCGTTGTCCACCCGTCGGACGGACGCGAGCCGATCGTGGGTTTCTTTCTGCTCAACGAGGGAAACATGGGTTCGAACAAATGTACGCTTGACTATTTCGACGCCGTCACTGGCACTTATGTCCGAAATATCTACGGAGAGGCCAATCCGGGAGTGGTTAAGGAACTTGGGGATGTTGGCAATGACATACAGGTTTACGACGGAAAGCTATGGGCCGTCATCAACTGTTCCCATTTCGTTGAGGTTATGGACGTTGAGACGGCCAGGCACATAAAGCAGATAAGCATTCCGAACTGCCGCTACATCACTTTCAGCGGTGATTATGCCTATGTCAGCAGTTATGCCGGACCGGTGCAGATTGATCCGAATGCGCGTTTGGGCTACGTTGCCAAGATTGACATCCGGACATTGGAGGTTGTTGCGGAATGTACCGTCGGCTATCAGCCGGAAGAGATGGTCGTTTCGGATGGTAGGCTCTACGTGGCCAATTCCGGCGGTTATCGTGTCCCGGACTATGACCGGACGGTTTCTGTCATAGACCTTGCAACGTTCAAGGTAATCAATACCATCGACGTCGCAATGAATATCTACCGAATGGAGCAGGATAGCGACGGCTTCATCTGGGTTTCCTCACGAGGCGACTACTACGGCACTCCATCGAATACATTCGTCATCGACCCGCATACAGACAAGGTCTGTGCGGAGCTGGACGTTCCAAATTCGGGTATGACAACCTGTGGTGACTCGCTGTATATATATGGTACGGAGTTCAGCTATCTGACCGGTGAGACCAAGGTCACATACGCCATCGTCGATACGAAGACGCGTCAGTTGCTCACGCGCAATTTCATCACTGATGGCACGGAGCGGCGGATAACCATGCCATACGGTCTTGCCGTCAATCCCGACACGAAGGAGATCTATATCACTGACGCCGGCGACTATGTGTCGCCGGGCGCTCTCTACTGCTTCTCTCGTGATGGAAAATACCAGTGGGACGTGCGTACAGGCGATATTCCGGCGCATATTGCATTTACGAAAGTGCCTTTCAAGCATTCCGGAAAATAAGAAATTCGGAAAAAGGGAAATCCGGAAAATAGAAATTAAGCCACCTTCTTGCATGTCATGTATGCGAATAGGCGGCTTTTTCATTCGCTTAATCAGATTTTTACACTATCTTTGCACCCGGATTTGAACAAAAGAAAAGATTATGAGATACAATACAGGACATGGCCAGGAAGGCGATTATGACCATCTTACGGTCAGGGAAAGCGCTCCGCTGCTGGAGTTTCTTCTTACCAACGTCAAGGATAGCCGGTCAAAAATAAAGGCCACGCTTCAGGGCCGTGGTATCAAGGTGAATGGAAAATGCGTAACTCAGTTTGACTTTCAGCTCATGCCGGGCATGAAAGTGTCTGTCAGCAAGACCAAGAGGAATCAGCGCGGTTTCAAGAGCCGCTATGTGAAGATTGTCTATGAAGACCGTTGGCTTGTCGTTGTTGAAAAGAACATCGGCATACTTTCCATGGCTGCCGGCCATTCTTCGCTTAATGTCAAGACCGTTCTTGACGACTATTTCCATAAATCGCGTCAGAAGTGCAGGGCACACGTTGTCCATCGTCTGGACCGCGACACGAGCGGACTGATGGTCTATGCCAAGGACATAGAAACGGAACAGCTCTTCGAACACAACTGGCATGACATCGTTTATGATCGCCGCTATGTTGCAGTAGTGAGCGGAGAAATGGAGCAGGAGGGCGGAACTGTGGCCAACTGGCTGAAGGACAACAAGGCGTACATAACCTATTCGTCGCCGGTAGACAACGGCGGCAAATATGCCGTGACGCATTTTCATGTCATGGCGCGCACTACAGACCATTCTCTTGTGGAGTTCAAGCTGGAGACGGGACGCAAGAACCAGATCCGCGTACATACTGCCGATATGGGCCATCCGGTTTGCGGAGATGTTAAATACGGCAATGGCGACGACCCTATTCATCGTCTTTGCCTTCATGCCTACATGCTCTGCTTTACCCATCCCGTTACCCGTGAGCGCATGGAGTTTGAGACTCCTGTGCCGACAGTGTTCCGCAGACTATTCAAATAAAATGCCAAATCTCATGCCCGCATGACGGTAGCAGCCTGAACAATGGCGGCCGCAAGTCGTGCGGGCATGATGTTTTCATACGGTTGAAACGATAATATTGGAATAATGGAAAACTTCGGTTATTACGCCATACTGTTGCTGATGATCATCATCGGCTTCATTCTTGTCAAGCGGTTGGCCGGATGTATCATCCGAACGATAGTGACACTGATACTTATCGGTGTATTGGCAGTTCTTTATTACACGTATTTCAGATGACGAGCAGGCCTATGGCTACGGCCAAACCGTAGATGAGCATGTTGCGCGCGGTCTCTCCAAGGCAGATGTTCAGCTCCCGTCCGTTGTCAATGCGCACCATCTTCAGATAGGTGAAAGTGTGCATGACGAGATAGACCAGAGGCAGAACGAAAGCCAGCGGATGGCCTTCAGCTACGAAAACGATGCCGAGAAGACACGCCGTGACGCCCGTTCCGAGATAGGCATAACGTCCGGTCTGTGCGCCAAAGCGTACAATGATGGTCCGTTTTCCGGCCTCGCGGTCAGTGTCGCGGTCACGGTAGTTGTTGACGATGAGCAGACCGTCAGTCACAAAGCCGCAGGCCATGGACGCCGTGAAGACCTGCCATGTGAACGTGTGAAGCTGTATATAATAGGTGATACACACAGGAACGATGCCGAAAAAGACGATGACGAGAACGTCGCCCAGTCCCTTTTGGGCCAGATGGGTGGTATAGAGGAAGCAGAACACGACGCACACGGCTCCTACCAAAATCATCTCCAGACCGCCGTAGAGCACGAGGGGAAGTCCGCAGGCGCAGGCCAGGCATGTAGTCAGGGCAATGGCCCGTTTCATGGAGTCCATCCGGACCCATCCCTGGGAGCAGGCGCGGCGCGGACCGAGTCGTGTTTCCACGTCGTCTGTACCGTTGAGACAGTCGAAGAAATCGTTGATGAAGTTTGCGTCAATCTGCATGATGAAAGCGAAAAGTAGGCACAAGGCTGCCGCGGTCCAGCTGAAAACATCGTCGGCGTACATCCTTGCATCAGTGTAGGCCAGTGCGAGTCCTATAATCACGGGCACGGCGGCTCCTGTCAGAGTCTTTGGGCGTGCGGCGAGCATCCACGCCCGCGGCGAATCAATCCGTATATTGTTCTCTCTCATTCTTTTTCGCTTTATTTATTGCAAAAGTACGCATTATTAAGTATATTTGCAAAAATATTAATCTATTTTATAATGATAAGCAATACAGCAAGCCTTGACCTGGTTGAGTTTATAGAGACCAGTATACTCCCGAAGTATTCCGAATTTGACAAAGCGCACGACCTTACTCATGTCACAAGGGTCATACGTCGTTCTCTCGACCTCGTTCGCACGACGGGCGCAGACATAAATATGGTCTATGCTATAGCCGCTTATCATGATATAGGCATGTCCGGGCCGCGTGCCGTCCACCACATCACCGGCGGGCAGATACTCGCCCGCGATGCCCGTCTGAAGCGGTGGTTCTCCACCGAGCAGATAAAGATTATGAAAGAAGCTGTCGAAGACCACCGTGCCTCGGCCTCCCACGCGCCCCGCAGCATCTACGGGAAAATCGTGGCGGAGGCAGACCGTGACCTCGAGCCGTCAACGGTCTTCCGCCGTACTGTCCAATATGGGCTGGCGAACTATCCGGAGCTGGACCGCGAGAAGCAGTGGCAGCGGTTCCGTGAGCATCTTGACAACAAGTATTCCGTTCATGGATATATCCGCCTTTGGATTCCCGGGTCGGATAACGAGCGCAATCTTGCCGAGCTGCGGGAGCTTATCGTGAATCCGCAGGAACTGCGACGTATATTCGACTCCATTTTCGACGAGGAGGCTTGATGTGATCAACTTTTTGTAGGGCGGCATCCCGGTGCGGCCCTACAAAAAGTTGAATTCCAATTTGGCCAGTAGCCGAATATATTTCCGTTCTTTTACATTATAATCATAGTAAATTAGAAATGCCGCAAGCCCTG
Source organism: uncultured Prevotella sp. (assembly GCA_947170725.1). Taxonomy (GTDB): domain Bacteria; phylum Bacteroidota; class Bacteroidia; order Bacteroidales; family Bacteroidaceae; genus Prevotella. Next base: position 23,763 of record CAMVUM010000017.1, on the reverse strand, counting down.
TCACGGGTCTGCGGCATTTCGCTTATAGGTATAGTAGGTTGACTGTCAGTTGAAGAAATTCCACGAAAGTCCGAAACGCAGGATTTGCCCGTTCTGCGGATAGTGGGGGGCAAGGAAATACATGGAGTTTCCGTTTCCGGCGTTGATGTGGCTGTACATGATGAAGAAGCGGGTGTTCTTTAGGTGCATGTTGGCATAGACGTCTACGAAAGGATAGCCGCCTAACTTCACCCTGCTCTCCGCATTCTGTTGCACGGCGAACTGATTGAGCTGTGGACAGTAGTCCGGCGCGAAATAGCTGGTGAAGAAATATGCGTCGCCGCCAAGCTCGACAGCCAGCTCGTTGACAATCTTGAACTTTATGTACAGGTTGGTGAAGAGATTCAGGGTCGGTACCGGCAGGACCTCCTCACGGCTTGAATTCTGATACGTGACAATGTTCTCCCAGTTCAGGATGCCGAGCCGGAAACTCTGCATGAGCTGTGCCGTAAGCAGATTTATGTTTCCGCTGCACTGATTGACGCCGGCCGTCATGTTCGTTCGTCCCGTCGTCGTGGCGTCATAGCTCATTCCGAAGTACGTATAATTCTGGATTTCCTCGATGGCCACGCGCAGTCTGGTCTTCGTTTTGCGGTAGGAGAAGAGGCCTTCAACACGTGTGCGCGTCTCCTTGCTGAGGTTCTCGCGGTCCCACCACAGATGCTTGGAGTGGTAGTGACGCTGATAGAATGTCGGATTGAGGCGGTAGAAGTATGCCTTTGCCGCCAGTGTGACTGTGTCGCCGAAGAGCGGGAAGTTGAGATCGGTGTTGAAATCAATCTTCAACTGGCCGATGTCCTCGCCGGCGAGACATGTCTCCGCCGCCAGATTATAGTGGAGCGTGCGTCCCTGTGTCTTGCTTATCTGGCCGCCGACGCTGATCGAATGTTCATTCCTGCGGGCCATCGTAGCCATCTCTCCGTTTGAACCGACCATGATTTCCGGCAGTTCGAATCGTCTCAGCTCGTGACTGGCAAAGACTTTCAGTCCAGCCTTGGCATATTTGTTGAATCCCTCCAATAACGCAATACCGAGCGTGTTGCGCAGCGACGTCATCTTCGTCTGGTCGTAGATGGAGTCTCCGGGATAAGTCAAATCCTGGTTATACTTGTAGAACGTGTCCGCATAGTAGTTGTCCGGCGTTTCGTATGCCTGATAGATGCGGTTGTATGTGTTGTAGTCGAGTGTGTGGATGAAGCTCGTCACCGGCACAAACTCTCTTTTCATTGTGGCGTCGATGCTGTCCTGCCGCGCCTTTTCGGCCATCAGACTGTCCATTTCTGCCTGCGATTCTACGCTGATGCGGGTAGTGTCTGCTGTTTCTTTCAGGCTTAGGTCGGCCTCGTCGCCTGCGATGCGTGCTCCGTCCGGACGTCCTGTCGGAGCCTTTCCGTTGGCAATTTTCGCACCGTCCGGACGTCCCGCAGTGGCAGAAGTCCTTTCTTCTTTCTGTGCCTCACGCTCGTCTTTTTCTCTCTTTGACTCCTCAGCGAATTTTCGTGCCTTGATTTCCTCGTCGGTCATCTTGACCATTCGATAGAAACCGAGGTTATAGCGGTGAGTGAAAAAAAGATGGGTATTGTCGTTTCGGTTCCAGTTTCGGCTGAGAACGGTTGGTATTTCATTTTCGCTGAACTGGTCGTCAAATGTCTCGGGGTGTGTGATATAGTTGTCGTCGGTGATACCTCCGTTTTCCGCCACTTTCTGATGATACTTGGAGAAGATGGCGTGCATGTTGTAGCGGTCGCCGAGATATGACGCATAGAGCGTTCCGCCGAAGTGGGACGCACTCTGATTGCTGTAGTATCCGCGGGCGTAGGCGTAGTTGAGGTCGAAGCCGAAGCCCAGCCTTTTTCCCGCGTTCACGGCAAATTTTGCGTCGATGTGGTCCTCGCCGTTGGTCTTGTTTCCGCAGTTGTCATACGTGATGTTGGTCAGTGGCGACAGCGTGTTGGTGAAATGGAGCTGTTCGGGCTGGCGGATCATCCAGCTGTAGGGTTGTGTGAAGATGAACTGTTCCGTCAAAGGACGGTCAATGACGATTCGGCTTTCGCGTGCCGTATAGTTGTTTCCTGTGGTGTTGTATTCGCCGTATAGTCCCGTGTTGAACAGTGTGTTCATGAACAGATGGGACATTGTGTCAGGCTCGGCCGGTGTGATGTCGCCGAAGCGTCGGTCAACGGTCCATACATACAGACCCTTTGGAACCTCCTTCGTCGCTGTCGTATCGTTGTTATGCTTATTGAAGTTCCTGTTGGTGTTGCTGTCCATTTCCGGCATCATGCCGTCGGTGTCCATCGGATTGATTATCTGCGCGTTGGCACCCGTGGCGAGTATCACCATCAGGAAGGCTGTGGCTATCTTATTCATCTATCGGTTGAGAAATCTGATTGCGGATTCGGCAAACTTAACTACCATTGCGCACATGATGATAATGATTCCCGTCTGTTTGTCGGCATACAGATAGCATATAACTCCGGCCACGGCGCCAATCATGAAGATGATGTTCAGGATGTTGCGCAACATGAACAGGATGCCGTTGTCTGGCTTGCTGTGCTTGCGTTCCGGACGTTTCAGCGTACTATGGTATTCTTCCTGTGTCATGGCTGTTTATTTCAGAAGGTTGGTGAATTTGTCAAACAGATAGTCTTTACGGTCGATAGTCTTGCGGCGGAACTTTCCAGTCACTCTCGACAGCTTCTCCTTGCTCTTCTTTAGGCCGTATTCGTCCGTAATCCACTCTTCTGCCTTGAATGTCTGCGGGTTGCGCTCCTCTTCATAGAGATAGTGTATGCGGTTCATCTTGACGTTGGCCTTTTCGTCCTCGCAGGTCACAACGAGATTATAGAAAAGGCGCGTGCGGTCAAGAATCAGTGCCGTGCTCTTGAACACAAGCCACTCCTGATAGACGGCACAAATCTCGTTTTTTTCCGGATTGGCCGAGATAATGCGGCTCTGCTCGAACTGTCCCTCTTCTTTTGTCATGGCCTCCAGCTCACGGAGCATCGTCTGATAGATTTCTCCGGCTTTCTTGCCAGGCGCGCTTATGTTGGTTTCGAAAACGACCTTTCCGTCGACAACGGGCACAGCTCCGGCGAGATATTTGTTGTCCGTATTGTTCTTCTCAACCGGTTTCTCCCATGAGTTCTGCGCCATGACAATCATCGGCAGGCACATCAGTATCACAATAAAAATCTTCTTCATTGTTTCTTTGCTTGTTTTGATTTTCAGGCAAAGTTACAAAATATCTTATTAATAATAACAATGTACAGCACAGATTAACACACTTTTTGCTTTTCTCGGGGATGCAGATGCTGTTTTCGTGAGGTGTGGAGGAGACAAGGCGGTCGTAAGGTGTAACTTCTGCAACGCCCTCTATAGCATGGAAGTTTTCCTCCGAATACCCATGATTGCGGAATCTTCTTGAAAAGATTGTGAGATAAAGATTCTTTTCTATATTTGCAAACAACAATATGATTGGTCAGGTTGTTCTCAATTGCACTATAAAGACAAAATAAGACGAGCCGAATCGCTAAGAGCCAGGCTCGTCTTATTTTGTCTTTATTGACCTTGTTTTTGGTATTCGGAACCAGTGATGGCCGTCTACTTCAACTCCAGTTCCTTCTGCATCCTGACAATCTCGTCGCGATACTGTGCAGCCTGGATGAAGTCGAGCCTTTTGGCGGCCTCTTTCATCAGTCGGGTGGTGTTGGCGATGCTCTTTTCGAGCTGGGGGCGGGTCATGCGGCGGACAATCGGGTCGGCGGCGAAGGCACCTTCTTCGGGTCCGATGTATGCCGTTTTTGCGGGAGCGGCAATGGGTTCGGGCTCGGCTCCAGCTTCAGAGCGCAGGGTCTGGCGCAGAGATTTGCGGATTTGGGTCGGTGTGATGCCGTGTTCCTCGTTGTATTGCATCTGCTTAATTCTGCGTCTGGAGGTCTCGTCAATGGTCAGCTGCATGCTTGCTGTGATAGTGTCGGCATACATGATGACCTTTCCGTTGACGTTCCGCGCTGCGCGCCCCGCCGTCTGCGTCAGGCTACGGTGGCTACGGAGAAATCCTTCTTTGTCGGCGTCGAGGATGGCAACGAGCGACACTTCAGGCAGGTCGAGGCCCTCGCGCAGCAGGTTGACACCGACGAGAACGTCGTAGACACCCTGACGTAGTTCTTCGAGTATCTTCACGCGGTCGAGCGTGGCCACGTCGCTGTGTATATATGCCGTGCGTATTTCGTGTTTGAGGAGATATTCCGTCAGTTCCTCGGCCATGCGCTTGGTCAGTGTCGTGATGAGTACACGTTCCTCGCGTGGCGTGCGCTCCTCAATTTCGGCCATCAGGTCGTCAATCTGGTTTTCGCTCGGGCGCACCTCAATCTCCGGGTCGAGCAGTCCCGTAGGACGGATTATCTGTTCGACGACAACGCCTTCGGCCTCGCGCAGCTCATAGTCGGCGGGAGTAGCGGAGACGTAGATGACCTGATTGGTCATTTCGTGGAATTCGTCGAACGTCAGCGGACGGTTGTCGAAGGCGGCCGGAAGTCGGAAACCGTATTCCACGAGGTTGGTTTTGCGGGCGCGGTCGCCGCCGTACATCGCGTTGATCTGCGGCACACTGACGTGGCTTTCGTCGATGACCATAAGATAGTCGTCGGGGAAGAAGTCCAGAAGACAGTAGGGGCGCTCGCCGGCCTCGCGGCCGTCGAAATAGCGGGAGTAGTTCTCGATGCCAGAGCAGTGGCCGAGTTCCTTAATCATCTCCATGTCATATTCCACACGCTCCTTGATTCGCTGTGCCTTGATGCCGTCACCGAGCGACTCGAAGAACTCCACCTGACGGGTCAGATCGTCCTGAATCTGGCGGATGGCTATGTTCGTCTGTTCCTGTGTGGTCATGAAGAGGTTGGCCGGATAGAGCTTGTATTCGTCAAACGAGGCCATGCGGTCCATAGTGACAGAGTCCAGTTCTTCTATGGCGTCAATCTCGTCGTCCCAGAACGTTATGCGCAGGATGACCTCGTTATAAGCCATCGCCACGTCGACGGTGTCTCCCTTGACGCGGAAATTTCCGCGCTGAAGCTCGATGTCGTTGCGCACGTAGAGGGCCTGTACGAGCTGTCGCAGAAGGGCGTTGCGGTCGAGCGTCTGGCCACGGCGCAGATGTATTACGTTTTCGGATAGTGCGACAGGGCTGCCCATACCGTAGAGGCAGCTGACAGACGAGACGACGACGACGTCCTTGCGGCCGGACAGCAGCGAACTGACGGCTCGCAGACGCAGCCGGTCAATCTCCTCATTGATGGCAAGGTCCTTCTCGATGTAGGTGTCTGTGGTGGGGAGATATGCCTCCGGCTGATAGTAGTCGTAGTAACTCACGTAATATTCCACGGCATTCTCGGGGAAAAAGCCGCGCATCTCTTCGTAAAGTTGGGCGGCGAGAGTCTTGTTGTGGCTGAGAATGAGGGTGGGGCGGCCGGCTGCGGCGATGACGTTTGCAACAGTAAACGTCTTTCCCGAACCGGTCACACCGAGCAGTACCTGTGCACGATCGCCCCGCATGAGACCTTCGGTCAGGTCGCGGATGGCTTCCGGCTGGTCGCCCGTTGGGCTGTATTGGGATGTCAGTTTAAAAGCACTCATGGCCGGCAAAATTACTGATTTTCAGTGTAAGAAACGTTATAATACTGTGTATTTTGTTTAAATTCGGTTTAAATACTTTGAAATTAAGTGGAAAATGACTATTTTTGCACCTCAAAATTCAATAGATGAAGAAGAACTTATTCATATTGGCGTTTGCTGTGGCCCTGCTTTGCGGCTGTGGCGCAGAGTTTAACCGTGTTTATAAGTCGTCGGACTACGACTATAAATATGAGTATGCAAAGCAGTGTTTCGCCGAAGGACGCTTCACTCAGGCCATCTCTCTGCTTCAGGAATTGGTCACAATCCAGAAGGGAACGGACAACGCGCAGGAGTGTCTCTACATGCTTGCCATGGCGGAGTTCTGTGACAAAGACTATGAGAGTGCGTCGGCAACGTTCAAGAAATATGTTTCTTCCTATCCGAAAGGCGTCTATGCCGAACAGGCATCGTTCTACATTGGGCAGTCACTCTATCAGAGCACGCCCGAACCGCGTCTTGACCAGGCTCCTACGGTCGGCGCAATCAATGCTTTCCAGCAGTTCCTTGATTTCTATCCGGACTCGAACATGCGTCCCATAGCGCAGAAGCGCTTGTTCGAACTGCAGGACAAACTGGTCATGAAGGAGTATCTCTCGGCTAAACTTTATTATAATCTTGGCGGATATTTCCTCAACTGCATAAGCAGCGGAGGCTCAAACTATGAGGCTTGCATAATAACGTCGCAGAACGCTTTGAAGTCATATCCGTACAGTTCCATGCGAGAGGACTTCGCCCTGCTCATCATGAAGAGCAAGTTCGAGCTGGCGGAACAGAGTGTCGAGTCAAAGCGCCTGGAGCGTTATCGCGACGCAGAGGATGAATGCTATGGATTCATCAACGAATATCCCGACAGCAAGGATAAGGCTCTGGCCGAGAAGTTCATAGCCAAATGCAAGTCGGTTACAAAGGACTAACGTCGAAAAAGAAGAAAAACAAAGAATATTTTAACTAAGAAATAGGATGGATTACAAGAAGTCAAAAGCACCGGTGAACACCGTGACACGCAACATTATGGATCTCTGTCAGAACACAGACAATATCTATGAGAGCGTGGCTATTATCGCAAAACGTTCTAATCAGATTTCTGTTCAGATCAAGGAAGACCTTAGCAAGAAACTCGCAGAATTTGCGTCTTACAATGACAGCCTTGAGGAAGTGTTCGAGAACCGTGAGCAGATAGAAATCTCACGTTACTACGAGAAGCTGCCGAAGCCCACATTGCTGGCAACTCAGGAGTTTGTCGAAGGACGTGTTTACTGGCGTGACCCGCTGCGCGATGCTCAGCAGGGTGATGAGAGGCAGGATTAATGTTTTAAGCGGTCTACTGTTATGATACAGCGCATACAGACGATTTATCTGCTTGTGGCAGTAGTGCTTTCCGTTATCTGCATGTTCATGCCATTGGGAGAGTTCAGCGTTGACGGCCTTGCTGTGGCAAGAGAATATAATTTATGGTTGTTGAACATCGATGATAACGCGTCAGGCCATCATTTCACTTTTGTAACATCGCCGATGTTTGCCGTTCTCCTGCTGTCTTCGGCATTAGCGTGTTATGCCATATTCGCTTTCCGCAACCGCGTGGCGCAGGCCAGATTCTGTCAGTTCAGTGTCTTGCTGATTGTAGGCTGGTATATTCTCTATGCTGTCTACGGCCACATATTGGGAGATACAGACGGTCGTACGTCTGATTTCGCGCCGTCTTGGGCCGCTGTTCTTCCGGCCATGTCGCTGGTGTTCCTGCTGTTGGCACGTCGTGCAATTATGGCCGATGAACGCTTGGTGCGTGCTGCCGACAGAATCAGATGAGCCGTTTTGAGCGACAACGGATTGATAGCTGGAGGAAACCATGGCAATCTGAAACGCATCGCTTTTGTGAAGCAAAGTTTCCCACTGATAACTAAATAGTGACGGGAGAGTTCTTGAAGAACTGCTCCCGTTTTTTGTCTTTATTCTATTCTTATATACTAAAGGACCATTTCTGTTCGTTTTCTTTAATCTTTGTTCTTATATACACCATGCAGTGGCGATTTAACGGCTCACCGGACAAACATAGGGGATGCTTCTTTAATTCATCAATAATTCGGACTTACAAAAATATATGCGTAAGCCCACCCCTATATTTATCGGCTGACCCGATTTCACGGCAAAACGGCTATTCTCTTGTTACAGTGTGATTTGTTTCTTTTCACAACGCTGTTTTTCTTTTGTTGCCGTGTTTTTTGGGGGCATTTCAACATCGTTGTTTTCTTATTATATTTTTGAGGAGCGCATTTGCTGCGTCGGAGAAGCGCCCAAACGGATTGTTCTAAATTTCTGTTGGATTAGCCTAAAACAGTATTTTCTGATACGGAACATTGAAAAATGGCAGAAATATGTTTGTGTTAATATCAAAAAAGGCTTATCTTTGCTAACGTTATCCTGAATACAATCTTTTTACCTTTAAAAGGCTAATACCTATTGAGAGAAAAACCGCCAACTGTGAAGTTGGCGGTTTTTTGTTTGTTGTTGTGTTTCTATTTTGTTGTTGAGGTTTTTGGGTTTGTTTCAAAACTGCTTCCGTATTGCGGAATGTTGTTTTTTTGATTTCAGCAGGAATATTGTAGGTGGATTTATCTGATACCTCTTTCGTTCAGCGCATTTGTATATTTTGCAGCATTCCTAAGGTGTTCCTCGTATGTTTTGGCAAAGTTGTGGGTTCCGGAAAAATCTTCCTTCGCACACATATACAGATAGTCATGGTCCACATGGTTGAGCACGGCGTCAATTCCGGCTATTGAAGCAATCTTGATGGGTCCAGGCGGCAGTCCGGTATTTATATAAGTATTGTAAGGGCTGTCTGTCATTAGCTGTTTGTGGTATATCCGTCGCAGAGCAAAATCTTTCAGAGCGAACTTGATTGTGGGGTCGGCCTGTAACGGCATGTCCGTTTTCAGACGGTTGTAGTACATTCCGGCAATCATGGGTTTCTCCCCGTTGTTGGCTGTTTCCTCGTCGATGATGCTTGCCAGCGTGCATACCTCGGTTTGTGTGAGGCCCATCCGTTTTGCCTTGGCATTGCGTTCGTCGTTCCAGAACCTGTTGTTCTCCTTCTTCATGCGATCCATCAGCTTCTCGACGGTGATGTTCCAATAGATGTCATACGTGTTGGGTATGAACAGCGCGGCTATTGTTGCGGTGTCGTGGTCGTATTCCGCGCAGAAGGCGGAATCTTTGAGGGCGGCCACGATGACCGTACTGTCAATCATGAGCTTCTTTCCCAGCACACCGGCCAGGCGTTCCATCGTGCGCACTTCGGGTATGGTGAGACTGAGTGGAGTCTGCTGTCCGTTGCGGAGATGGCGGAAAACGGTGAACACCATGTCGCCGGGAGCTATGGCATAGCGTCCCGTGCGGATGTTTCCGGAATATCCGCTGTGGCGTGCCAGTGTGCGCAGTCCTGTGATGGAGTGGCTTGACGACATCGGTTCAAGCTTGGCGTAGACAGAGTCAGCCGTGTCATCATCGTCTATGAAGACATAGCGGGTGACGGTGGCGGAGGAGAATCCGGTGAAAAAATAATAGTATAATAATCCGATGATGAGCAGCAGACATGTGCCTGCCGTGTAGAGATAGTACCGTGATTTCAGTGGTTTCATATTCTATTGGGTTAGAAAATATCGGCAAAGGTACACCATTTTCCAAAATTAGCGAAATGTTTCTTTTCTTTTTTATTACCTTTGCATAAATGAGATTACCTAAATACGACATGACAAGGGATGAAACTCAAATTTAGCATAAAATACAATACGGCATGGGGTGAAAGTCTGCATGTTGATTTGGAATATCGTGGAAGTGACGGAAGTGTGAAACGTCAGAACCTTCCGATGGTCACCGACGACGGACAGTACTGGTCTTTGGAGACCGTCGTAATGGAGTCGCGCAACCGCCATCTTTTTTCTTTCAGCTATCGCTATCAGGTTGAGAACACTGACGGAAAAGTCTTGCGGCGCGAATGGGACGGCGTTCCGCGTGTGTTCCGTTGCGACCCTACTAAGGATTATGTCCTGCCTGATTCCTGGCGTGACATTCCCGTCCAAAGCCATCTGTACACCAACGCCTATCTGACGGCCACCGGCGGAACCCGCGGCGAAAGCGTCCGTCCAATGGACATACCGCTCTTCCGTCGCACAATCGTCTTCCGCGTCTCCGCTCCCCAGCTGAAACCGGGTCAGGCACTGGCCGTCTGCGGAAGCCATCCGGCCGTCGGCGGGTGGAACGTCTCGCGCTATGTGCGGATGGAATATGCCGGACGGACGGTGTGGACGCTGTCGGTCAATGTGCTGGGCATGCTCCTTCCGCTGGAATATAAGTATGTCATCGTTGACGATGCCACCAGTTCCTTCACGGCATGGGAGGAGGGTGACAACCGTAGCACAGGTCCGTGGGACATCGCCGACGGTCAGGTGCTCGTGCTCGACGGCGGCATCCTCCGTGTCAAGGAAGACACTTGGCGCGTGGCCGGAGTGGTCGTGCCGGTCTTCTCCCTTCGCAGCAAAAGTTCGTATGGCGTAGGCGATTTCGGCGACTTGCGGCGCATGGTCGACTGGGCGGCGGAGACGGGGATGAAAGTGATACAGATCCTGCCTGTCAACGACACCACCAAGACGCGCGGATGGACCGACTCCTATCCCTATAACGCCATTTCCATCTATGCCCTTCATCCTCATTATGTCGACTTGGATGCCGCCGGCTGTCTCTCGGACAAGAAACGAATGACAGCATATAACCGTCGCCGCCGCGAGCTCAACGCCCTTGGCTACAGCGACTATGAGGCTGTGGCGCGCGTGAAGGAAGCCTATCTTCGCGAACTATACGACGAGCGCGGCCGTCAGGTGACGTCTACGAAGGACTTCCTTGCTTTTGTAGAGGCGAATGGCCACTGGCTCAAGCCTTACGCCGCGTTCTGCCTGTTGCGCGACGAGAACGGAACGGCCCGTTTTCAGGACTGGCCCGAACTTTCGGACTATGACGCCGACCGTGTGGAAGACTATTGTCGAAACCGCCACGACGACGTCACATATATATATTATGTGCAATATCTTCTCCACACACAGCTTCTTGCCGCCGGCGACTATGCCCGTTCCCGCGGCATTGTCATCAAGGGCGACATTCCGATAGGCATCTGCCGCGACAGCGTGGAGGCGTGGATGCAACCCGAATATTTTCATCTTGATTCGCAGACAGGCGCCCCGCCGGATGCTTTTTCCGGCAACGGACAGAACTGGGTTTTTCCCACATACAACTGGCCGGCCATGCTTGCCGACGGCTGCCGATGGTGGCGCAGCCGCTTCGCCCACATGGAGACATATTTCGACGCCTTCCGCATTGACCACGTTCTGGGCTTCTTCCGCATTTGGGAGATACCGGCCGACGCCATCCACGGTGTTCTCGGCCATTTCTCGCCGGCCCTGCCGCTCACTCCGGAGGAGATAGAGTTTTTCGGACTCCGTTTCCGCCGCGAGTTCATGACCCGTCCCTTCATCAACGACAGCATCATCCACCGGCTCTTCGGCGTCCATGCCCAATATGTCCGCGACACCTATCTGACGGTCAAGGCATATAATCTTTATGACCTGCGTCCCGAATATGACACCCAACGGAAGGTTGAGGCCGCCTTTGCGGGGTTGCGCGACGAGAACAGCCTGTGGATACGCGACGGCCTCTACAAGCTCATTGCCAACGTCCTTTTCCTCGAGGACCCGCGTCGTGAGGGCATGTATCACCCGCGCATAGGCATCTGCGGCGAACCCGTCTTCGATGTCCTGAACAGCGAGGAGAAGGACGCCTTCATGAGGCTCTACAACAACTACTTCTTCCAGCGCCACGACATGTACTGGGGTGCGCAGGCCATGGAACGCCTTCCGCTGGTGCTTTCCGCAACGCGGATGATGGTCTGTGCCGAAGACCTCGGCATGCTTCCTGCCTGTGTTGAACCGGTTCTCGACGCGCTGCGGATTCAGACACTCGAAATCCAGACCATGCCGAAGCAGAGCGGCTTTGAGTTTGCTCATCTCGGGGGATATCCCTACCGCAGCGTGGCCACGTTTGCAACCCACGACATGCCGCCGATGCGCCTTTGGTGGGCGGAGAGTCCGGAGCGCGCACAGCGCTACTACGTTACCATGCTCCAGAAGGAGGGGCGTGCGCCGGAGCAGCTTCCGGCCCATTTGGCAGAGGAAATCATCGCCCGCCACCTCTATTGTCCCTCAATGCTCTGCCTGCTGTCGCTTCAGGACTGGCTCGCCATGGACAGCTCCCTGCGCCGGTCTAATCCGCGCGAAGAGCGAATCAACGTGCCAAGCGACTTCTACAACCGTTGGCAGTATCGTATGCACATCACGATAGAGACCCTGCTGGAGGCCGACGGATATAACCGGAAAATCAGAACAATGATAACAAGAAGCAAACGATGAAACGATACGACACATACATCTTCGATCTCGACGGCACGCTGCTGTCAACCCTCGACGACCTGGCTGCCAGTACGAACCACGCTCTTCGCCTCCACGGAATGCCTGAACATACGCTTGACGAAGTGCGCTGGATGGTTGGCAACGGGGTGCGCCTGCTGATAGAGCGCGCCACGCCTGGCGGAGCGTCCAATCCGCAGTTTGAATCCGTCTTTGCTGCTTTCCGCAGCCATTATGTCGAGCATTCCCTTGACACGACACGGCCATATCGCGGCGTTCCCGAAATGCTCGCCCGGCTGAAAGCCGAAGGTCGGCGGATTGCCGTTGTTAGCAACAAATTCCATGCAGCAACAGAGGAGCTCTGCCGCCATTTCTTTGGCGATACGGTTGAGGTGGCCATTGGCGAACGCGAGAACATACGTCGCAAGCCCGCTCCCGACACCGTCATCGAGGCCCTTCGGCAGCTTGGCGTAGGACGGGATGGGGCTGTCTATGTCGGCGACAGTGAGGTTGACGTTGAGACGGCGTGCAACAGTGGTCTGCCCTGCATCAGCGTCCTGTGGGGCTTCCGTGACCGCGATTTCCTGACGAACCACGGTGCCACGACGTTTGTCATGTCGCCGGAGGAAATAGTGGAGTAGGGAAGGTTGTAGTGTGATATTAAGGAATATCAAAATGTCTCTGAATTTCACAAAAACACGCACTTTTCAAAACCCAAACGAGTAGTTAACGATTGTTAAGGCGATGCTTCCGGCATCGCTTTTTTTGTGCCATCGCGTGCCGTAAGGCTCTCCCGAGGTTGCGGGAATGGCTCCGTTGTGATGCAGCGGAAGCCCCGTCATCAAGCAACGGGGCTCTTACGGCAACCCCGTAAGGCTTTTACGGCAGACAGCCACAATCCTGCGATTCACGTGTGATATGTAATTCACTGACTGTCAGGCTTTCCTGTTTTTATCGTAAAATGCGCTATTTTGCGTCGTAGCTCAGAAAGCGAGGTTTAGATGTGAATTAACTTTAGTTAAAGTAAATATTGTTCAAACTGTTTTCTGAGCGGAGAAGCAAAAAAGCGAAGGAACAAAATGCTACTTGTCTGAAAGTCAGGTTCCATTATATTCGGTTCATCCGGCATTTCTATGGACCGGCTGCGCCATGACAGCGAAGCTGAAGAGCTTGCTAATAAGGGACAGTGAGCGCAGGGCCGGGGACGCAACCGTCCCATATATCCGTGATATCAGTCCAGATGTCGGATGGACCACCAAAAAGTCCGATACAACTCTTAATAAGAGAAGTATTGGACGGTGCAAACACTGATGTACAGGCGGAAGCAGGGCAAGCAACAATTACTTTTGCTAAACAAAAAAATAAATTTTCCAAAATTTTATTGTATCAGTATTTTGTATATACAATATTTTTAGTACTTTTGCACCGTCCAATACTTCTCTTATTAAGAGTTGTTTTGGAAACCAACGTTTTCTAAGCAACCAAACATCAGTAGAACGATAGTTTGTCTGATTGTTGTAGGAGCTTGAAAACCAATGATAATATATATTGAATATCGAATAAATAGTTTACAATAAAAGACGTATCAGGATGATAACAATTATGACGCATATTGGGCTTCATACGACATTCAAATACTCACGAACCCTCACTGCCCTTATAGGGGGGGGTAAAAAGCCCTTACAAAGTTCGTAAAGAGCTTATAAATAATAACTTTTCGTTTAAGTGACACATGGAAGACTGTGTGTCAGGGATATATAGGTATGGCACATGCTTGGAGCGTGCCGTGGTTGTGTATCTATCGTAATTATGGTGTAGCACAAATACATGCGCGACAGCTATTGTTGTGTGTATATACCTTAAATGAAAATTTAGAACTTAAAGTAGTAAATATACTTAAACAATGAAACGTATAATCTTACTTCTGGTTATCGCTCTCACAGGCACGTTACCGGCAGTCAAGGCGCAAAATTTAGCGGTGAAATCCAATCTCCTTGCCGATGCGTTACTCAATGTAAACATCGGTGCTGAAATAGGACTCGCGCCCAAATGGACGTTCGAAACCAACGGTCAGTTCAACGGTTGGACATTATCCCATGACCGTGTGTGGAAGCATTGGGCCTTGCAGCCGGAATTGCGTTATTGGCTGTGTGATCGTTTTGGCGGCCACTTCTTTGGCGCCCATGTCCATGGCGGCCAGTTCAACATCGGAGGAATCAGCAACAGTATCAATATGCTTGGCACACATTTCTCACGACTCTCCGACACACGCTATCAGGGATGGTTCGTAGGAGGCGGACTCAGCTACGGTTACGCTTGGGTGATGGACCGCAGATGGAATCTTGAGGCCGAGATAGGCATAGGATATTCCTATACGCGCTATGATAAGTTCCGCTGTGCCGGATGTGGAAAGAAAGTGGAAACCGACAAGCCCCACCACTACATAGGCCCTACCAAGGCTGCCGTGAATTTAGTTTATCTGTTCTGAAAAACACATGCTGAAAGAAATGAGAAAGATTATATTTACGATAACTGTTGCCATGGGGATTTTTCTTCAGGCACCGGCACAGAAAACCACCATTGTCGACGGTGTTGCCGTAGACGGTCTGAAGACAGGACGTAATGGCGATCTGATGGTGGTAGACATGGATATTGATATGTCTGGTCTTGACGTAGACGCCAACCGTGCCGTACTGCTCACTCCGCGCATAACCAATGGAACCGATTCGATTGAACTGCCCTCAGTAGGCATTTATGGCCGCCGCCGCTTCTATTTCTACGTACGCAACGGCGAAAGCATGCTCTCCGGAAGCGATGAGACCGTATATCGTGCAAAGAGTCGTCCGGACACCATGTCCTACCGCTGCATAGTGCCATACGGCAAGTGGATGAATAATTCGACACTGGCTCTTCACCGCAGTGACTGGGGATGCTGCAACAGCATTGTTGCGGAACAAGACGGAATACTGGGCCACCACCGTGAATCCTTTTTCCCGGACCTGGTATATGTAAAACCGGAAGCCGACAAGGTGAAGACCAGGTCGCTTGAAGGCTCGGCTTTCGTTGACTTCCCCGTAGACAAGACGGTCATTTATCCCGAATACCGCAGAAACACAACAGAGCTGGCAAAGATTCAGGCCACTATCGACTCCGTACGTAAAGATGCCGACGTGACCATCACTCAGGTGTGGCTCAAAGGATATGCCTCGCCCGAGAGTCCATACCGCCACAATACCGATTTGGCCCGAGGAAGAACAGAAGCCATCAAACGCTACATACAGCAATTATATAAGTTTGACAACAACGTGATAACAACAGACTATGAACCGGAAAACTGGCAGGGACTGCGCCGCTACGTTGAGTTGTCGAACATTGACCACCGCGAAGAGATACTGACACTGATAGACAGCGACATGGAACCGGACGCAAAAGAGGCGAAGATTAAGCGCCTGTATCCGGCAGACTATAAGTTCCTGTTGCAGAACTGCTATCCTGCGCTGCGTCGTACGGATTATCGAATAGCCTATGACATACGTTCATACAGCGATATTGAGGAGATCAGACGCATAATGCAGACAAAACCGCAAAACCTGAGTCTCAACGAATTCTACATCGTGGCACAGGAACTGGAACCCGGCACAGACGAGTTTGCAGAGGTTTTTGAAACCGCAGTGCGTATGTATCCGGAAGATACTATAGCCAATCTCAATGCCGCCAACGCCTCCATGAGACGCAATGACATGGTTGGAGCGGACCGTTACATCAGAAAAGCCGGCAACTCGCCGGAAGCACTGTATGCCCGTGGTGCCATAGCCATACGCCGGGAAGACTACGAGACGGCACGCATCTATCTCAAACAGGCAAGCATGGCCGGGCTGAAACAGGCAGCCGTTACGCTTGAAGAGCTTGACAAGGGCCGCCGCAGGGAATAAAAAAGATTTAATATTTGATATAACAACATCTTAAAAAAAAAATTATGAAAATGAAAAATTTATTTTTCAGTATGCTTGCATGTACAGCTTTTTATGCATGTTCAAGCGATGAGGCAGTAATGGTGCAGCAGGAGCAGGAAACTCCAAAAGTGTTCACTGGTGACGCGGCCTACATGAACATTATCCTCTCTGACGCCGCTTCAGGTGGAACGCGTGCCTCTTCACCAGACAACGAATTTGAATATGGCACAGAAGCCGAAAAGAAAGTTTCTACAGCCCACTTCTACTTCTACGACAAAAACGGAGTATACGTGTCAGAGGCAGAAGTATGGAACGGCGGTAAAGAATCTGATACAAACCCGGACGAGAACATCGAGTTCAGATCGAATACAACCATTATCCTCAAGGGACTTACCGGCAAGACATATCCCCAGTATCTTGTAACGGTTCTCAACAAAGACTCTAAGTTCGTTCCTGGCCAGAATCTCGACGATATGCTCACCAAGCTCGCTGATGCCGATACAACCGGTATCATAACAGAAAACGGATTTGCGATGAGCACAACGAGTGTGGCAAATCAGGCAAATCTTGAAGGCAAGTATTTCGTTACAGAGCTTTCTGAGAGCAATTTCTCTGAAGAGCCAATCAACTTGAAAGACGAAAACCTGAAGCCGGTAGAGATATATGTTGAGCGTCTGGCTGCCAAAGTCACTCTTAACATTGCTCAGGCTCTCGGAGAAGGCGCCATAAAGGTAGACGGAAAGACTCTTTATCCCATTAAGGCCACAGTTGCCGGTGAGGACAACGAACTTGACAATACAATAGGTTCAGAGGTGCTTTATGTCAACATCCTGGGATGGAAGCTCAACGCTACAGCCAAGCATTCGTATATGATGAAGCACCTTGACGAGACATGGTCCAATGATAAACTTGGATTTGTATGGAACAGCAATGACTTCCACCGTAGCTATTGGGGCGCATCATGGGTCTATGGAAAGAACGGTTTTCCTGTAAACGCCAGCGATGTGAATGCGTCGAACCTGCTCAACTACTATAACCTGGATTCCAACATCAGCAATGTTGGCGAGAGCGCTTATTGCCCCGAGAACACCAACACGAGTGAAATCGTTTCTTCACACCTGAACAATGCCGTGACAAGCATCCTGCTTAAGGCTGAGATCTGCGACAAGAACGGCAAACCGCTCAATTTGGTACGCTACAATGGTATGCTCTTCAATGAAGGTCACTTCCGCAACTATATTATCGCTTCACTGGATAGAGCTAATAAGCTGAACGTCTACTACGATAACGGTAGCGACGATGAGGCTGCTCGTTATGTTCAGATAGACTCTTCGTTCGTTGAACTGGCAAGCGCTGGTAACGGCAAGGTGAAGGTCGTTCTTAAAAGCGAAACCGGAAAGACATTCACTGATTCAAAAGGAAATCCTCTGTCTGAAGAAGACTTGAAAGCTTTTGCAAACGATTTGGCCGAAGAGTCAGGAAATGCTACAGGATACAAAGGCGGTCTGATGTACTACAACATCCCCATCGAACACCTCAACAACAACAAGAACGAAGAAGTTGATGGAAAAACCATTATCCCTGAGGGCAAATACGGTGTAGTTCGCAACCACCACTATGTAGTGAATGTGAACAAGCTGGAGAACCCCGGTGTGGGTATCTTCGATCCCAACGAAGTTATCATTCCGAACGAGGATCCTGAGAAGTTCTATTATGTTGGCGCACAAATCAATATTCTCTCTTGGAAAATTGTGGATCAGAACGTGGAACTCTAATTCCAATATTTAAACAAGTATATATATAAAAAAATAACACTGCATTCCTGAAATACGGACATAGGTTGTCGGAATGGCACCCTATGTCCGCAGGAAGCAGTTCTTATCTCGACCCGAGGCACTTCCGTTCCGGTGCAAAGAAAGGACGGACCACGGATAAAGGCTGTATGAAGCGATCACGGCCGGCATCCCTCCAAAGATGAAAATACTGCGTGCGAAAACAGACGCATACCACTATATATAATCAAACAACGAAAACAATAACGAAAGTGGCACGAATGGACATACAGTCTTATGGACTGAAAACGGGCAGGATCATACTGGCTTTTGCCTTGGCTTGCATGGCAATGTGTTCTTGCGACAGCGTCATCTACGACGATGAGGGCGACTGCTCAATCCACTATAGGGTTAAGTTCAGATATGACTACAACATGAAGTTTGCCGACGCTTTTGCGCATGAGGTGAACATGGTGACACTCTATCTGCTTGACGCTGACGATAACGTTGTGTGGCAACGAACGGAAAGGGGCGACGCACTGTCGGCAGATGACTATGCCATGGAGATAGACGGTGATATTCAACCGGGAGAATACAGCATGATGGCTTGGTGCGGCACGGACGATAAGGGTTCGTTTGACGTGAACAGAAGTCTTAAAGGGCGCGGACTGACTTGCCGGCTCAATCGCCAACAGACCGCCGACGGCACGGCTTTTGTAGATGAAGACATAGATCGTCTGTTCTACGGACGACTGGAAAAGCAGACGCTTGGCAGCGAAGAAGGAACATACACCTACACCATGCCATTGGTGAAGAATACGAACAATGTGCGTATAGTGCTGCAAAATCTTTCGGGAGATCCGATTGACAAGGATATTTTCTCATTCTCCATCACCGCCGACAACGGCATTATGGACTGGGACAATTCGCTCATTGCTGACGAACCAATCATATATAAAGCCTGGCATACGGAATCCGCCTCGGCTGATTTCGGAATGTCAGTGGAGTCGCAGACACGTCAGGCAGCAATCACTGCCTACAGTGCCGTTGTGGCGGAACTGACCGTGGCGCGTCTGGTAAAGGGGTGTGATGTGCGGCTCACAGTAACGAACAATGAAACCGATGAAACCGTATTGTCAATACCGTTGATAGATTATGCCTTGCTCGTGAAAGGCTACTACAACCGCAACATGTCCGATCAGGAATATCTCGACCGTCAGGATGTGTACGATATGGTGTTCTTTTTGGACAAAGACGGAAGTTGGATGAATTCATACATATATATAAACTCATGGAAAGTGGTGTTTCAGGATACTGAACTTTAAGCACCCAATACAACGATAGAGAAATGAGAGGCAAATACGACATACAAACCGTTGGCCGCAATGTGGCTTTCATCGTGCTGACAGTCTGCAGCATGATGGCAATGGTCGCATGCTCCGGCAGTGACGACGGGGGGATGTCATATACGTCTGAAACGAAAAGCGAAACACAGATAAGCCTGCACATCTCACTCGGAAATCCTGAAACGGCTGCAACAAGGGCCACACCGTCCGGAAACTATGATGATGGCAGGGAAACTCCCTATGAGAACTATATAAATACTGGAAGTTACCGTGTCTTGATTTTCGGTGTTGACAATAAATATATAGCCACACTGACCCCCGAACGTCTTATTCCCATAGACGGTAACGACGGTACGAAGGCTAAAATATACGAACTGACAGGAAAACTGTCGGCGCCACTGCCATCGAGTTTCAAAGTAATGATGCTGGCCAACTGGCCTTCATATCCTGTAGACCTGAAGGAGGGCGTTTCGACAATAGACGACGTGTGTAGAGCCTCCACGAGCCGTTATGCCTATAACGCGCCATTCGTTCTGTCGGCATCAAACGCGATACCCATGTTTGGCATAAAGCAATGTGACGATATTGTTTTCAGACCAGGTTCCGCAACATTCATAGGTACAATCCATCTGCTTCGGGCCATGGCCAAAGTTGAGGTGAGTTGCAACCAAAAGTGGTGGACACTCGGCCGTGTGTCGATATACCGCTATGCCGACGGCGGATATTGTGCTCCGCAAAATGTATATGATGAGGATGGATACGTTAAACATAACTATGACCTCGACTACACCAGCGATATTCATGTGACTGATATTGCAACCGTAAATGACACTATTGAGTTTGCCCCGACTCCGGACGGCCGTTTCATAATCTATCTGCCTGAATACCGCAATACCGTAAACGGAAGTGGTAAGGCTGATTCAGCTGCCGAGATATGGGTTGAGTTTGACGAGCGGATAGATAAGAAATACAAGATTGATTTCAGAGACTACAATGCCGGCGACAAATATCAGGATGGTGACGGAGAAATAGACATTCGCCGGAACTATTACTACCGGTTCAATATTTCAAAAGCCGACGAGAATGCCCAACCTGAAATATCGCTCGATGTATATCCGTATGAGGTCGTAATACTTGATCCGGTGTTCGGTCGCGACTGATGGAACAGTGACTCTTGTGTTGAAAAAATATTTATTCAGGAATTTGCCAGATTATGATTTGCAAACTGACATATCGTATATTGATTGCACTTGCGGCCGCAATGTCTATAGCGGCCTGCTCCGATGAATTGCCGTTGGAATCCTATGGCCCGTTTGGCGAAGGCGAAAGCCGTGTGGCTTTGAGCATTGAATATAAACCGTCAGGGGTTAACCTCGGTGGAACGCGCAGCACGTCGGGCGATGCGATAAAGGACATTGAAAATGTTTTTGTGGTATGGTATAGGCCTGACAGTACTCTTGGCGGCTGTAGATATCTGCCACAAAGCGAACTGACGATAACTACACAGCCGAGAGATTTTGCCGGAGAAGAGACACAGACGCAACATGCCGACTTCGAGTGCGCCATTCCATACGGAGCATATCGCATATATGCAGCTGTGAACATGGGCGATATGAGCGGTGATGAAGAAATAAAGAATGAGAGAACGTTTAAAGACATCACTCTGAACTGGCAATCGGACAATGTGGTTGCAAACAATCAGATGTCGGGATATTTCGTTGAAGACGGCAATATGGCATTTGCAAAGGGAGACGCCCCCACGGTTGCCTTAAACAAGGCCTCAATGAAGTTACACTCATGGGTGAGGCGTGCCGCGTCGAAAGTGACAATAGCATTTGATGCCAAAAGACTTAACGAAAACATATATATATATATCAAGTCGGCCCGCATAAAGGATATTCCTACAGAGTGTAGACTTGTAAGCAACAATACACCCACTGATGAAAATACGCTTACGGACGGAGATACCATACAATATGGTAAAGGCGACGATTTCGAAAAAGACCACGAAACTTGGCTGCGTCTGGCATGTGGACGAGGTGTAAACTATTACGGCAATCACTCCGACAACGCTCCGAGCCTGTTCTTCTATGAGAACATGCAGGGCAAGCACGCCAATAAACATCTTTACAACAACTTCGAAAGGAAGGACAGCGTGATGTGCGGAACATACATAGAAGTGGAGGGATATTATGTGAATAATTCGAATCTCAACCCTTCGTCGGGAAAGATTATATACCGGTGTATGCTGGGAAAGAACATGACCGATGATTTCAATGCCGAGCGCAACACCCACTATAAGCTGACACTCGTGTTCAATAAAGACGCCAACGACCCTGACTGGCATATAGAATATGACTACGAACCGGAACCACCGGAAATCGTGGTGCCCAATCCGATGTATATATCGTATCTGTCAAACGAAGGCCTCAATATTCCGGTAACTATATATCATGCCAAGGGAATGAAGATGCAATCGCTCGAGGCGGAAATAATTAAAAATGACTGGGGATACTATGACCATCCTTATAACAATGTCAAACCGGAACTTTACAACGGTTTCTTGTCTATGGAGCTGGTGCCGAACACTGCGCTCCCTTCACCAGATCAGAAGTACGTCTCAAATAAAAAATTTGAAACTCCAGTAGAAAGCAACGACTCCGTATACCGCTTCCGCGTTCCTGTATATACAAGACCTTTGAACCTCGGAGGAAGTTTCTCAGGCAACAATTATTATGTGGGACGAAGACGTTATGCGAAGGTTGTGCTCACGGCAACGATGATTGATGTCAATGATAAAAATGTGACAGTCAAAGATACTGTAGATGTGATACAGGTGAGACGACTTGTGAATCCGAAAGGAATCTGGCGTGCGGGAAATTCGGAGAAAGAATTCCGCGTGACACTGATGAACTCTAATTCGCGTCCCACCGTGGCCGAAGTTTTCGAGGACGTCATATCCGACGGCCCATGGACTGCACGTATTACGAAGGGGGCTGAATGGGTACGTATCAAGGACATTGAGTCAGATACATGGGGAACCGCTCCTGTCACCGGCGGTACCGGCTCTAAAGTTGAATTCGACTATAAGCCGGTTTCAACCACTGAAGGATGCCGCTTCGGACTGATAGAAATAACATTTCACAACAACACCTGTCCGCATGTGATACTTGTGAGTCAGGGTATGGGGCCCGTACAGATGGGTAAGAACAAATGGCACATGAGCAATGTGAAATACTGCGGAGTGGATGAAGCAAACCCGTTGTTGGAAGGTTCTATGTTTAAATTCGGATGTTCGACAATAGCCTACAAGTCATCAAACAATCTGAAAGAAGGATATGGCTTCCGTAAAGAAGCTTTCTATAAATCGTTTGATGTCTACTTAACAGATGACAACGGAGATACCAAGGACGCAAAAGAGACATTTGTCGGTTCGCTTGCTGATATCAATGGATTTACCAGCAGTATGATGAAAAAGGGTAATTCGCATGTAGCGACATACGACGAATGGGCAAGTATCAATGATACTGTGACATACGATAGATTCTATGGTGTGATGTATGGTGACGAATGTACAAAGACGTTGTCTAAAAACACCGTTACAAACACTTACACGAACGAGGGTGAAGAAAAAGGTATGCGCGGATGCTTTATATGCGATAAGACAACAGGAAACCATCTTTTCTTTCCAATAGGAAACACCGGACACGGACGACGGCAATATCGAGATTACATGAGCTATTCAACATGTAAGCCTGGAGGATTGCAAGCAAACTATTGGGGAGAGTTGAAATATGCAGACCGTATCGGTGAGATGAATGAAGAAACTGCCAAAAAGCTCCCCTGCTACTATGATCTATGGGAAGAGCCTGGAGCAATCTATTGGTATGACCAGAGGAAGCAGGTTGATATAAAAAACAACGTTCCTGTATATGAATATGCTTTTGATATAAACTATATGACGTTCGGATTCCAGTCATATACCACAGAACGTGTATATGCTCCTAATGCAGAAAACCATCCGGGACCGGACGGCATACAAAAAGAAAGAACGCAGTCAGACCTGTGTTTCCTCAGACGTGTGTATGACAACTGATCCATTACCTGTATACGCTATATCTTGATGGGCTACATGAGATTATATAATGTTTTTATTCTGATAGTATTGACAATGACATCAGTCTCTTCAGTTCATGCAACAACAGCCTGTACTGATTTTACAATATGGTCGGCTCAAATAAATCAAAAAGGTGCCTGTTCTGATGATAGCATAACACTCACATTGCCGTTGCCGGAAGTGCCTCGCACTCTGACAAATCCT
This sequence comes from uncultured Prevotella sp., assembly GCA_947170725.1. Lineage (GTDB taxonomy): Bacteria > Bacteroidota > Bacteroidia > Bacteroidales > Bacteroidaceae > Prevotella. Next base: position 207 of record CAMVUM010000017.1, on the reverse strand, counting down.
CAAGAACGGGCGGCATATGTCATGGAGCACTTCTGGGATGCCATGGACTTTTCCGATACAGCGGCATGTCATAATCATGAGTTTATGGAACAGAACTTCGTGAATTTCATATCGCTGTTTCCTCATGCAACCTCTGCGGCTATAGACACGGCTACGGGCATGAAAACGAAACGAGCATAATGTGTGAGTGTGGAAAATGACGGGAAA
>CAMVUM010000016.1 GCA_947170725.1 uncultured Prevotella sp. | reverse complement strand
AAATGCGGCGTTTTCGCCAACAACTCACAAAATCGGAATGTGATGCCATATTGTCAAAGGCAACCTCCGGGACACTTGCCTTGCTCGGTGATAACGGCTATCCTTATGCCGTTCCTATGAGTTATGTATATGTTGATGGCAAACTATATTTTCATAGTGCCAAAACGGGTCATAAGATAGATGCCATCAGACAGCATGAAAAAGCATCATTCTGCGTCATTGCCGCAGACGATGTCCATCAGGCTGAGTTTACAACCTATTTCCGAAGCGTGATTGCTTTTGGAAAAATTCAAATCATCGAATCAGAGGATGAAAGAATGTATGCAGCCTCACTGTTGGGTGACAGATACAATCCCGGCGATGAAGCCGGATTACAAAAAGAGTTGAAAAAAGGGCTTTCGTATATGCTTATTCTCCGGCTTGACATTGAACACATGACAGGTAAAGAAGCTATCGAACTTGTGAGAAGGAAATGATGTGCCTGTCTTACAACAGTGTGCATGACTTGTCAAGGAATCATCATTTACCACTATAAAACAGCTCCTTGGACGCTTGGAGGACCAATAGAGGTAAAAAAAGAGGGAAAATGAGCCTTGAAACGCTGATTTGCACCTTTCTGCGAGAGATTTTTTTAGGGTATTTCATTACTTTTGTATTCGGAGTAGAGGCAACTCCATCCAAAATATACGAAAAAAGAAGCGGTATGCTCTCTTGTAAGTCGAGAACGTAGGAAATTCAAGACACTACACAAGGATAGCATAGTGGTCTCACGCATATAGCGTGGGCTACTATACTACATTCGAAATCCTCGGTACGAATGCCTATGGCACACCAAATGAGGATTATTGTGTCTATTGCTGCAAGGAAGGCAAGTTTACGCAGGATATGGGGTGATTTTCGTATTGCCGTTTGCAGTGGCAAGACTTGCGTCCTAATGTTCCGGCATGGCATTGTGCATGATACTGTTTTCCATTATCAATCCAGTCTATTCCGTCATACTTGGTTTAAATTGTGGCAAAAACATACGTCGTATGTGGAATCTTCCGTTAGTATCTTCAATATCCTTTATTGCCGGGACATGACTATTCTTTGACATTAGAGAGGTTTTGTTTCTGGCGTATGCTGCAATTTGTCTCCCACTTGGCTGGATTGCAATGTTGGTTCGTAAGTATTTAATTAAACAGTATAAAATCTATGAAAGAACTGTCTGAACAAAATAAAATCATACGACAATTCATACGCCAATATGCGGGTGACAGCAATTTGGAACAAGTACGGGCTGCCGTATCTGCTATTACGCCTATTGCCGAGAAAAGAAACGAAAAGGCGGAATATATGCTCGGAAAATATTGTTCGTGGGGCTATGGCGAGGATTGCGACATCAAAAGGCTATCCATTGTTTGAGAAAGCCGCCGGAAATTGTAACCTTGTTGCTGAAAACGCCCTCAACAACAAAAAAATCAGGGATCTCAAAAGCCGAAACTGCAAACATTGTGTTTCGAGGGCGATTATACTATTAAATTTTATGGTCTGACGGCGTAAAATCGAATATAAAACAACAATGGACAAACTCAGTTTTGCTTGTCCATTGATTTGTAGATTGTTATATGTTATAGAGCGATTTAATATTCGTCCTCGTTGAAGAGGAAGTCTTCCTTGGTCGGATAGTCCGGCCAGATGTCTTCTATACTTTCGTAAACGTCGCCCTCGTCCTCAATTTCCTGAAGGTTTTCAAGAACTTCGAGGGGTGCTCCGGAGCGGGTGGCGTAGTCTATTAGCTCGTCTTTCGTAGCGGGCCAGGGTGCGTCTTCCAGTTTGGAAGCAAGTTCGAGTGTCCAATACATAGTCGTTATGTTTTATCAGTTATCAATGTAGGCGCAAAAGTAATCAAATAATTTTTATTCACAAGGGTTATGCCACATTTTTTCACTATTCCCGGCTATAAAATTTAGTTTTTTAGCTAAAACAAATAGATAGTCTGACAGTCTGTTCAGATATGTCTGTATCTCCGGCCCCACTTCGGCTTCGGCAGCGAGGGCGACGACGCGGCGTTCGGCTCTCCGGCAGACGCTTCGGCAGACGTGGGCCTGGGCTGCGGCGGGGGTGCCTCCGGGGAGGATGAAGCCCTGTGCTTCGGGCAGGATGGCGAGCGTGCGGTCGATTTCTTCCTCAAGCTGTTTCGTCGCGTCCTCGGGCAGGCGTGCTGAAGGGTAGAGGGGCGTCTGGGAGAGATCGGTGGCCAGATGGGTGCCGACGTTGAAGAGTATGGACTGGATCTGCTCTACTGTACGGCGGTCGTCGTCTGCGGTCATGTGGGCGGCGAGGAGGCCGAGTTGGGAGTTTAGTTCGTCAACGGTGCCGTAGGCTTCTATGCGTGTTCCGGCTTTTCCGATACGGATTCCGCCGACAAGGCTTGTCGTACCTTTGTCGCCGGTTTTGGTGTAGACTTTTGTTATCTTCATATTGTCGATGTGGTTTTTGATTGTTTCTTTTGGCAGCGGGTTGTGGCGTGTTCCGTTGTAACGGATTTACAGGATTTTATAGGGCTGATACTAAAAGCACACGTTATAGTGTTGCGGATAGCGGTCGGGCCGTAAGATTATTATTCCGGCGTAGTGGAGGTCGAAGGTTATGCTGACGTGTCCGTCCTGCCGTATGCTGCGCCAGAAGGCGCGTGTGTTGCGGTTGCGGTTGATGCCTTCGAGAATGATTATTGAGTTTGGCCTGGCTGCGGCGATGGCTTTCCGGATGACGGCGGTGTTGTTGTCTGACCGGGGTGTTGTGGTTGCTGTGATGGTGATGCGGAGCATGTCGGCCTTGTGGATATCGGCTATGTCGTCGGTTATGACGGCGCGGTGGCATCCGGCGTGCATGTAGGCGGCGTAGGCGTCGGACGTCGGACTTATGTCGACGATGACGCCGGGCTGGAGGTGGTTCGCTATGCGGAAGTAGAGACGGCCGAGACGATGGGCGAGGGGACCGGCGTCGGGCATGGCGCGGCGCAGTGAGGCGTAGGCGTAGTAGGGATAGTGTTCGTTGATGACATAGCGGATGAAGCTGTAGTCGGACGGCGATTGGACGCCGAAACCTCTGCAGCGGTGGAATCTTGTCAGCCAGATATATATGCGGCTTGCATGATATGTCATTTCCATAGTCTCTTATGTCGGTGGCGCGCTTTCACCTTAGTTATACACATGTCTTCTGTTTATTATATGCGCGGCTTGACGGAAAAAGGGGCGCATCCTTGTGTCTGCACGGGCGTCGGCGGCTGTCGGTCAGCGGCTTCCGGTGGTGCCGATACAAGGGTGTGCCCCTGATGTTTGGTGTCTATGCTGTGTCACACATCTTTCTGCTGATGAATGACAGGCCTGTTATCAGAAGTAGTAGGCGGCCGAAACCTGCCATGAGTTCATGCGGGTGCCCTTTGAAAAAATTTGCTTGCCGGCTGCGTCGATGACGTTGAACTCACCTGTCTTGCCGCAGGCGATGTTGTATGTCGCACCGATTTCGAATTTGCTCATCAGTGTGATGCCTGCGCCGACATTGACGCTGAAGTTTGACTTCTTCAGTGAGAAGCCTTCAGCTCCTTCGTCGTCTACATAGCTGAACACGTTCTTGTCACCGATGTTGTAGCCGAACTGCGGACCTGCAGCCAGATAAATGGCTGCCAGACTGCTCATACCGAACGTATAACGCACGTTGATAGGGATGTTGATACTGCGCAGGGAAACATTCTCCGAGTTGTCATCTCCCTTCAGCTTGGCGTCGCGCTGGTCGTAAAGAGCGGAAGCGTCGATGCCCAGTCCTACGATGGGCAGGGTGAACTTGACGGTCGGACCTACAAAGAAACCGGTCTTGTTGGACTCGTTAAATACTTCGGAACTGAGGCTCATGTCAGTCACGTTGAGACCTCCTTTGAGACCGAACTTGACCTGTGCCTGGGAGGGGGCGGCCGTAAGCATGGCTACGGCAAACATTAATGCTGTAAAAAATTTCTTCATAAGCATTTTCTTTATTGATTTATTAAATGATTAGGTGGTCTGCCATCAGTGTCTCTGACGTCTTACCGAGACGCGCGGGGCGCTGCTTCCACCTGACGCAGATCGTGATTTCGGCGCTTTTGCCACCTTTGTCGTGGCTCGGCGGTTGCGCTTTTCTGCTTTTGCGGCGGCCTTCGCTGCTTTCGGGTCGAGGCGTGCGATGCTGTCGAGGGTGTCCTTTTTCTCCTGTGCACCGAAGATGTTTTTCTCGAACATCTGCAGTTCGGTCTCAATGCGGCGCTGCTCCTTAGTCAGAGCCGAGTCGGTCGTGCAATATTGTGCCAGCGTCCGGCCGAGCATGTTGTTCGTCTTATATATCTTGCCCTCATAGCGGTTGAGCGTGAAGAAGTCGTCCAAGGTCATGACGGAAGCATTGTTCAGATTGCTCGTCATCACCGTCTGACGGCTCAGATAAGGCTCCAGATCGCTGTATCGCACCCAGAACAGGGGATATTTGGCTGTCTCACCGCCGAAGTCGTCATCTCTCGTCATCACCGGACAGAGGGCTATCACCTTGCGGTGGAACGAGGAATTGGCCTGGTCGTAGTAGGCGCTCTCCTTCAGATAGTAGAGCTTTACCTCGGCCGACGGGATGTCGCTGTTGTCCACGCGCAGCCTGTTGCCCTGCTTCTCATATAAGATGTGGTAGTTGTCGAGGATGGTCTGCATGTTCACGCGTGCCGAGTCGGTGAACGCCTCGTTGCCGTCCAACCGGTACTCAAAGACCGGAATATATCCCGCCAGAGCCAGTTTGAAGACGTATGTGAACAGATTTAGCTGCTTTCCGATTGGCTCAACGGGATAGTAAAGGCCCGAATTGGCGTCAGTGGTGAGGTCAACCTCGCGGTAGATGTCCCGCCGCCACACCACGTCGGATGGCATGTCGATGGCCGTTGGGAACATTATCTGCGCGCGGCGCGTCATCTGTTGTCCCGCCGTCTGCGTGGTTTTCTGCGCGGCGGCGTTACGGCGTGCCTTTGGCTGTGCCATGGCCGTGATGCCGGCGAGCGATATGGTCAATATCAACAAAAGTCTTCTCATATCTCTTATGCTTGTTTTCGTTTGTATTTCACAATCCCGTCGTTGTTATTCCACGATGTCATCATTGTCGTTTCACAATCCCATTGTCGTTATTTCACAATCACCTCCATCGTCGCTTTCAGCTTGCGCTGCACTCCGTCAGGCCCTACGGCCGTGATGCCGGTGATGTAGAAGCGGCGGTTGCGGGTGAGCTTGCGGAACGTTTCCTTCTGGCGTGCCGAGAAGCGGTCGCCATCGCTGACCATCGGAACGGCGTTGCCCATGTTGTCGAAGAACACCGTCTCGAAGCTGATGACGCGGAACGCGATGTCCAGTATGCCGTCGTCGATGGCCGCTCCTATGCCGCCGGAGCCCAGCAGCTGCGCTTTTGCGAGTCCGCCGCCCGTATATCGGGTCGGATTGCCGTGCTCGTCAGACATCGAGATGTATGGTGCGGGGTCGGGGAGTTTGCGTACGCGGAACTTATATTGGCCCATCTGCTGTGTCCGTCCCGTGTTTGTAGAGGTCACGGTGATGGTCACGTCCTTGCCCACGGCGGCCGGCCTGGCTATGTAGCGGCCCGGTCCGACGGGCTGGAGAGCACCTCCGGTCATGACGGCCTGCACCTTGTTGAGCGGCACGCCGGGCACGCTGACACTTATCGGGTTGCTGTAGCCGGCGTAGAGGACGTTCATCAGGTCGGCCGAAACGGTGGCACTGGGGTCCACCACGGTGTATTTCTGGCTGAAGTCGCGGCGTATGCGCTCGCCTCCGCCGTTGACCATCTCGATGTGGCCGGCCAGCGTGAAGTCGCCGGTCGTGCCGCAGACGGTCTCGTAAAGCCCGTTGTTGAGATTCACCTTGCGCTCACCTATATATATATCGGGCACCTGTGTCGTGTCGACGGCGGCCATGACGATGTGGGCGGAGAACTTGTCGCCGCGCACGATGGTCTGAGAGTTGGGTATGACGAAGGCGTTGAGGGCATTGACGCGGATATCCTTGACGTCGATGTTTGCCACCAGCGTGTGGAGCACCTCACCCTCGGCGTAGCGGATGTCGCTCTGGAGCTTCGACAGCAGTGTCACGGCTGCGGCCACGGGCATGCCCTCGAACATGTATTCCTGCCAGTTCTTGCCCATTGCCATGGCATTGCGCGGTATGGCGGTGGAGAGGTTGTCGGCGATGATAGCCTGACGGGTGCTGTCCGGAACCATTGTCAGGATGTGCTCGCGGAAGGAGTTTATGGCCTTATAGAGGGCTTCGCCGCGTCCCCGTCCGGGTGCGAGCATGACCTGAGTGGCAGCCTCAAGGTCCTCCTTGTTGACGATGTTTGTCACGTCGGCCTTCTTGCCGTCGGCTTCGCGGACGATGGCCAGCTTCAGTTCGTCGGCGAAATTGTAGAGAGAGTCGCTCATCCGCTTGACCTCCTGTGCCTTTTCGAACCACGCTTTGACCTTTGCGGGATTGGCTTTCATCTGTGCCTCGAAGTCGTCGTATATCACCCGGTTCTCTTTCGTTGAGCTGGCTGTGGTGCGGTTGAGGCTTTCCTCCACGATGGAGAAGCCGTTGAGCACCTCCGTGGAGACGTTCAGCGCGAGCATGGCCATGAGGACGACATACATCAGGTTGATCATCTTCTGGCGCGGGGATACCGGTCGTTTCTTTATTGCCATAGTTGTTTTCTGTTATGGGGCCGAAGTCTTTCTGTTTTCAGAATCCTGTTTTTTTTTACTCTTTAAAGTCTTTAAGGTCTTTAAGGTCTTTAAAGTCTTTAAGGTCCTGAAGGTTTAAAAATTATGTTGTCAGCTCTGCACTTTGTTCATGTTGACCGTCATGGCCTCAATCATCCGGGCGTAGATGCGGTTCAGTTCCGCTATCTGTTCGGCCATGCGGCGTGACTGCTCGTTGATCTGGTCGATGGTGCCGATTTGGGCGCTTGCGCCTTTGAGTTGCATTTCATAGACCTTACAGATGCCGGTCAGCGTGCGGTTGAGGTTCTCCATCTCTTCGGAGTCGCGTGTGAGCCTCTGGCTCTGCTCGGCAACCTTGGCGAGCATCTCGGTCAGGCGGTTGAGCTCATCCACATAGTTGGATGTGGCCTCTTCCATTTCCGGGGATACCTGCTGCTGGCCCTGAATCCATCCGGGCACGGCGTTTCCGCCGATGTTCGTTCCGCCCGCAGCAGCCACAGTGGCATCAGAACCGACTGCCGCCACAGTACCGTCCGCTGGGTGGATGGCGTCGGGGGAGGGCCTGCCTCCACCTATTATGATTGTTCCGCCCGGAACACCGCCGCTGATGACCGGCTGGCTGCCGGCCATGACGCCGTCGGCTCCGCTTTCGGCTTCTTCACCGTTCTTCTCGTCCTCCAGATGGGTGGGCAGGTCTTTGCCGATGGCCGTCTTGTCGAAAGGCCGGTCGAAGGCTGATATGAAGAACACGATGACCTCCGTGCCCATTCCGAGGTAGAGCATGATGTTGGCTCCGGGGAGGTGGGTCAGCTTGAACAGAGTTCCGAGGATTACGATTGATGCTCCCCAGCTGTAGGCGTAGTTGAGGAACGTCTGGCCCGGCACGCTGTCGAGCCACTTCTGCAGCTGATATACTATGTTGAACTTACTGTAGACTGTCATGGCTTATTTCTTCTTCGATTTTGTTTTCTTTGACTTCTCGCTTGTGGTGTTGGCCAGACTGCGGACGCAGCGGAATCCTATGTAGGACCGCGGCTGGTTCTGATATTCGGCCGAGCGCCATGCCGAGCGTATGTAGGACTCGGGGTCTTTCCACGAGCCTCCGCGCACGCTCTTGCGCTTGAGGCGGTAGGGGTCTTCCTTGGCGGCGTTGTAGCGCAGCTGCGGGTTGATGTCGTTCATGGCTTCTACGCCGGCCTCGGTGTAGATGGTGCTGGTCCATTCGGCCACATTTCCGGCCATGTCATAGAGACCGTTTGAGTTTGCCGAATAGATTCCTACCTTGCTGGTTATGAGATTTCCGTCCTTGGTGTAGTTTCCGCGGTCGGGTTTGAAGTTGGCGAAGAAGCAGCCGCTCTCGCTGGCCGTCTGTGCCTGTTCCCATGGAAATTCGTTCTGGTTCTTTCCGCGTGCGGCATATTCCCATTCAGCCTCTGTCGGCAGACGGTAGCGCTGGACATATCGTGCGGCGGCGCCGAGGCCTTTGAGGAGATATTCCGTGCGCCAGGCGCAGAAGGCGTTGGCCTGTTCCCAGGTGACTCCGACCACGGGATAGTCGTTGTAGGCCGGGTTGCTGAAATAAAGGCGCATGTAGGTCTCGTTGTCGGCGTTGGGGAAGTCGTTGACCCAGCACGTTGTGTCGGGGAAGATGTTGACGATGTAGGTGTTGAGGAAGTCCCACGGACCGCTCAGCTGGCGGTTGATGGTCTCGCGGACTATGCGTCCCTCGTCGTCGATATAGGCCGTATCTTTTGAAATCCACACTTCTTCGGCGGGATTGACGGTGATATCGGTGTTGAGATTACGCTCTTGCGGGTTGAGGCGGAAGCGGCGCATGGCGGCTGTGGTATAGTCGTAGACCTCGTAGCGGAAGTTCATCTGCGAGGCGTCGAGCATTTTCTCTCCCGTGACGGGGTTTACGGTATAGACGCTCTCTATGGCCCTCAGCTCGTCCTCATTGGGTTTGCGCGGCAGCGGTTTTTTCCAGTTGAGGTAGGGCTTGACGGGGTCCCCGTTCTTGTCTTCCTCTATCTTGTATGTCTCGTCGCCGCCGTAGGCCGGGTCGGCGAGGCGTTCACGTATGATTGAGTCGCGCACGTAGTTGACAAACTGGCGGTACTGTGAGTTTGTTATTTCCGTTTCGTCCATCCAGAATCCTTCCACCGATATGTCCTTCACCGGCGTCTGCTTGCCCCAGAGGCTGTCCTGCTGTTCAATGCCCATTCGCAGGTGGCCGCGTTTGATGAGGGTCATGCCGTATGGCGTGGGTTCTGTGAAGGCCCTGCCGCCTGCTCCCGTGACTTCGCCACCCGACGCTGAAGTGGACTGGCCGCCGAAGCAGCCCGTCAGCGCAATCAGGCCTATGAGGCAGAGAGCTATGCTACATCTTTTCTTACACATATAATTATATATATAGGATTTATGTCGGGAGCTGTAGGACGTGCGCCGTGGCGGCATCCGTCTCCGCTGTTGTTTTTTATACTGTTTGTTTATAGTATTCTCACACTTTTATGTCTGTTTCGTCCCTTCTTCTGTAGGTCGATGTCCGTCTGATAGCCGATGAAGATCTCGTGGCTGCCGTTACCGATGCTGATGGCCGAGGTGTAGATTTCGTAGCTGTAGCCGAGACTGATGCCATGGAAATTGCCGCCGAGGAGCACTGTCACGGAGTTTGTGGGGCTGTAGGACAGGCCGGCATACATTACCCGTTTCTCGTAGGAATACCTGACCCGTGCGGTCACATCGACCCGCCATGCCGTGGCGTCCGTGCGTGCGAGCACACTGGGATGTATTGATAAGAACGGGTTTCTGAGCCGAATATTGTATCCTCCCGTCAAATAATATGTCGGGTCAATCTTCAGCTCCTGTCTCTCTCCGAGTTCCACTTCCGGGGCGTTGAGATGGAGGGCTGACGCTCCCACATACCATTGTCCGTGGGTGTAGTAGAGTCCGGCACCGAGATCAACGCCTGTGCCGCTGACTTCCGACGTAGGGAAAGCCGGGTCGTTCGGTATTTCCGTGTCCACCTTGGTTCCATCGAACGATTCGCTGAGCAGGCCGATGTTGACGCCTGCGGCTATGCGTCCGCCGAAGAGCTTCGTGCGGAAAGCGTATTGCAGGGCGAAGGTCTTGTGGGAGAAAAGTCCCAGTTCGTCGTTCATGAACCGTGCTCCAACTCCGTGGTAGGACCGTAGGAAATAGAATGGCAAGTCGCCTGCGGCATACATCGTCCGCGGGTTGTTCTCGAATCCGGTCAGGGTCATGTTGTATGCGCCGACGGCGTTGATCTTGTTCTCTTTGCCGACGGCCGCTGGATTGAACGACGGCTCCATTGCCCAATAGTGGGCGAACGAGGGGTCATATTGCGCCATGGCCTCTATAGAGGTCATGAGCATAAATGTCAATATCGCGAAACAATGCTTAAGCACGTTATTAATAACGCGCGCAATGTGGGATTTATTGTGCGGAGAGGGAGAAAATAATTAAAAACCTGCCGCAAGCTCTTCCAACCACGGGGATGGATACTTGCTCTGTCATAATAATATCACGGAATTTAACACTTGGAAATTTCAATTCCGGAGAGCCTTGCCGCCGAAATATTGACATTTTGTCGCCGCTGCCATTCCGTTTTCCGGTAATTTCCAACCAACGGGGCTCTCCCGGCTCTGTGGCGGGGCCGCTTTCGTGTTCCAACGGAGCCGTCGTCGCTCTGCAACGGGGCTGCCGTTGCAGAGCCGTAAGACCCTTACGGCAGGACAAAACCTGACAAAAAGTTGCACACTTTTGTTGTAAATCTTGTAATGTGCTGGCTGTCAATGAACAAAAGATGCACGCGCAAAACTCGCGAATTTGCGGCCTTGGGATTTTTATTTCAGAATATCGCAAGGATTTTGGAGCATTTGTCGGAATAATTCCGAGTTTTTAACAATTGGCTTTCCCGGCATAGAGGCGCATTGAGGCAAAGATTCCGCGCTACCGTCGGAGCCGGAAAACCGCAGCGTTGCCAATGTCAAGAATCTCCGTCGCGGCCTATCGGGCGTTATCCACGTCAGTCGGGAAAAACCGTGGCGGTCTGCTCGTCTGTCGGTCCCCGTCATGCCGGACGTTCGCCGGAAGAATGCGGAACGATGATTTTAACCCGTCTTTTTTGTTATATACTGTGAAAAGTTGGACGGCGGACAACGTGTTATTCGATAAAAAAACGTATCTTTGCAAAAGACTATATAAAAACGATTACTGAAATATAAGCTTATGAAGACAAATTATGAAATTCGCTATGCCTCCCACCCGGAGGACGCCAAGAGTTATGATACAACCCGCATACGCCGCGATTTTCTCATTGAGAAAGTCTTTGCCGCAGACGAGGTGAACATGGTTTACTCCATGTACGACCGTATGGTTGTCGGTGGCGCCATGCCCGTGGCAGAGGAACTGAAGCTTGAGGCCATCGACCCGCTGAAGGCTCCGTATTTCACGACACGCCGCGAAATCGGTATCTTCAATGTCGGCGGCGAAGGCACGGTGAAGGTCGGCGACGAGGTCTTTGAACTGGGATTCAAGGAAGCTCTCTATATCGGCCGCGGCGACCGTGACGTCATCTTCTCGTCAAAGGATGGCGGCAAGCCCGCAAAATTCTACTTCAACAGCGTCACCGCCCACACTGCATACCCCTGCAAGAAAGTGACCAAGGCCGACGCCGTTGTTGCCCATATGGGTGCGCTGGAGACCAGCAACGAGCGCGACATCAACAAGATGCTCGTCAGTCAGGTGCTGCCCACATGCCAGCTGCAGATGGGTATGACGGAACTGGCTCCCGGAAGCGTCTGGAACACGATGCCTGCGCACGTCCACAGCCGCCGTATGGAGGCTTACTTCTACTTTGAAGTGCCTGAGGACCAGGCCGTATGCCACTTCATGGGCGAAATCGACGAGACACGCCATCTCTGGATGAAGGGCGACCAGGCCGTTCTCTCACCCGAATGGAGCATCCACTCTGCCGCCGCAACTCACAACTATACCTTCATCTGGGGTATGGGAGGCGAAAACCTCGACTACGGCGATCAGGACTTCTCACTCATCACGGACCTGAAATGATGTCGGATGGCAGATGTTATGCCTTGCGGGGTGAAGACTGCCATTCAAAAATCCCATCATAGCCTCCGCATCGCATGGACAGCGGTACGGACGGTCTCGGAACAAAAATGTCCCAAAGCAAACAAAACAATTTAATATATAACATTCAGAATGAACAATCCATTTTCACTTGAAGGAAAGAACGCCTGGATTACAGGCGCTTCCTACGGCATCGGATTCAACATCGCCAAGGCGTTTGTTGCTGCCGGTATCAAGAACATCATCTTCAACGACATCAACGAAGCTGCCCTTGAGCGCGGACTGGCTAATTACAAGGAGGCCGGCATCGAGAACGTTCACGGCTATGTATGTGACGTTACGAAGGAAGACGACGTGAAGGCTCTCGTTGAGAAAATCCACGCCGAGGTCGGTCAGATTGACATCCTCGTCAACAACGCCGGAATCATCAAGCGCATCCCCATGCACGAGATGAAGCGCTCGGAGTTCCAGCAGGTCATCGACGTTGACCTCGTAGCTCCGTTCATCGTCGCTTCGGCCGTTCTGCCCGAAATGATGGAGCGTCGCGAGGGTAAGATCATCAACATCTGCTCAATGATGTCGGAGCTGGGTCGCGAGACAGTATCGGCATACGCCGCAGCAAAGGGCGGTCTGAAGATGCTCACACGCAACATCTGCTCTGAATACGGAGAATACAACATCCAGTGCAACGGCATCGGCCCGGGCTATATCGCCACTCCTCAGACAGCTCCGCTCCGCGAGAAGCAGCCTGACGGCAGCCGCCATCCGTTCGACTCATTCATCTGCGCCAAGACTCCTGCCGGCCGCTGGCTCGACCCCGAGGAGCTGGGCGGACCCGCCGTGTTCCTTGCCTCAAAGGCTTCGGACGCAGTCAACGGTCACGTTCTCTATGTCGATGGCGGTATTCTCGCCTATATCGGCAAGCAGCCCTGATCATAATCAATAACTGATGATTAATAAAAGGATTGGAGCGAGGCCCAACGGCTCTCGCTCCAATCTTTTTTTGTGTTTACGATATGGCGCTGTGGGGCAACTTCTTCATTGCCATTGTCTTCTGTGGAACGCCTGATGAGGTGTGTTTTAGCGGAACAATAGCCTGACGACTCTCTTCTTACAGATAGATAACGCACCTGAAGCGGGACGTTTCGTAAATCTTTAAAGTGATTTTCCGTCAATCTTTAAATTAAAAAACCCATTGAATCATAAAACAGAGATAGAACAACCCTTACCGATATCATCTGGCGACAGTCTTAAAACGTATTATTGGTAATAATCCCCGAAATCTGTATAACGGCAGTTCCGGGGATTTGTTGTTATTTTGCAGCGTGCCCGGTGATATGGTGGGAGACCGCAGGCTGTCAGGATGTTGCCTCGTGGCGTGATGGAAACAAATGGCTTGCTGTGTTGAAGTCACGGAACGTATAGGATGACGCTGCGGAGCAGGTGTGGCGGTGTCACGGGACGGATTTGAAGTGAGGACTATTAACGGTTTTGAAACAAGGAAAATATTGGCTTTTATGAATATCGGAAGATTGTCAGTGGCTCTTGTCGTGCTGCTCTGCATGCTGTTCGGAGCCAACTGCAAGAGCGAAAACAAAAATGAGAAAACAATGAAAGAGACAACAAAAACAGAGAAAATCCTCTTCATCAACGGCAGTCCCGACCGCGGCGGAAACACGGCGGAGATGGCGGGCGTGCTGCTTGAAGGACGTGAGTTTGAGACACTCAATCTCAACGACTACCGTATCAACTTCTACGGACAGACGCTTGACGGCGACCGGTTTGACGATGTCGTCGCAAAGATGCGTCAGGCCGACATCGTAGTGGTGGGTTCGCCAGTCTATTGGCACAACATCTGCGCTTCGGTGCGCACGCTTATGGAGCGCTTCTACGGCACCATACCCGAGGGAGAGTTCAACGGCAAGCGCCTTTTCTTCATCTATCAGGGTGCCGCGCCGACCAAGATGATGATTGACGACGGCGAATACAGCATGAGCCGTTTCGCCGGAATGTACGGCTTCATCTATGAAGGCATGGCTACGAACCGCGAGGAGGCGAAGAAGTTGAGAGACAAAATGACAATTAAATAGGGAGGAACGGAAATATGAAAATACGACTTGTCATAGCAGCTGTCGTCCTGCTGGCCGTGCCGGCAGTGGCGCAGGAGCGGGCCACGGTGCTGTTCACGAAGAATATCACGCCCGAATCGCTCGTCGGCATCTACCGCGCGCTGGGCGTTGAGGCTACGGGGCGCGTGGCTCTGAAAATCAGTACGGGCGAGAGCGAGCGGTCAAACCATCTGCGGCCGGCGTTCATCAAGCCGCTGGTTGACGAAACGAAGGCCGCCATCGTGGAGTGTAACACGGCCTACGGCGGCAACCGTTCGACCACTGAGGCCCACCGCCGTGCAATCAGCGAGCGCGGTTACGACCGTATTGCCACTGTCGACATTATGGACGAGGAGGGGACGATGAACATCCCCGTGAAGGACACGAAGCACATAAAATATGACATCGTCGGAAGCCACTTGGCCAACTACGATTTCATGATCAATCTCGCCCACTTCAAGGGTCACGCCATGGGCGGTTTCGGCGGTGTCCTTAAGAACGCCTCTATCGGTGTGGCGTCGAAAAGCGGAAAGAGCTATATTCATTCCGGAGGCCGTTCCACAACAAATCCGTGGGGCGGAGAGCAGGACCCGTTCCTTGAGAGCATGGCTGCCGCAGCGCAGGCCGTCCACGACTATTTCGGCGGAAAGGTGCTCTACATCAACGTCATGAACAACCTGTCCGTTGACTGTGACTGTGACGGCAACCCGTCGAAGCCGCAGATGGCCGACATCGGCATCCTTGCCTCGACAGATCCCGTTGCGCTCGACAAGGCATGTCTCGACCTCGTCTTCAGTCATGACAACACTACCGGCGACACCGCCGTACCGCTCCAGAAGCGCATCAACGACCTGCACGGCACGTGGACGGTGGAATATAGTGAGCAGATAGGGCTGGGAACACAGGCCTACAACCTCATTGATATTGACAATCAGACATCCATAGACAGAACTGTCAGCGACAAGGGGACACCGGTATATAATGTATATACCGTAGACGGCAAGCGGGTATTTTCTATGGCAACGGCCATCGACTCGCTCACGGCCGGAGTATATATTGTCAACGGTCAGAAAATGATTGTGAAATAAAGACCCGCCCATGGGCCTGGCATTCATAGAGATTGTAATATAGGTAACAGGATAACTTTAAAACAATGCGTTCGAGCTTTATTCAAAAGCCGGTCCGACACAACAGGCTGAACAGGAAATGACAGAAAAGCAAGAGCGGAAAATCCCGTGCAATGGATTTTCCGCTCTCCTTTTGTCATTCTGTCGCCACATCTGTTTTCTTCGCAACAAAATTCTTCGCAACAAAAAAAGTGGGGCTCCGCACTGTGGCGGGACCTCACTCTGGTTCTTCTCCGTTTGGTTTGGAAGAGAGTTTTCTGCTTATCTTAGTTGATTGCGTCAGCCAGTTCGGCACCGGCTTTAAATTTGGCAACTTTCTTGGCAGCAATCTGTATCTTCTCCTTTGTAGCCGGATTGATACCCTCGCGGGCCGGACGCTCGCTGACGCTGAATGTTCCGAAGCCTACCAGAGCTACCTTGTCACCGGCAATGAGAGCCTCTTTCAGGGCGGCTACCGTAGCATCGAGAGCCTTCTTGGCGTCGGTCTTAGCCAGACCTGAACCGGCTGCAATCTTCTCGATTAATTCTGTCTTGTTCATAATCTTGTTTTTTGTTTGATATTAATATTGAAATACTATTTGTCCTAATCTTCTCGCAAATATAGGGCAAACAAACCAAAAAACAAACAAAAACATAAAAAAAGTGATATTTTTGTGGAAAAATAGTCTGTACAGGGACTCTTTTATGTCTTTTGAAGGATATTTTTCGTAATTTTGCGGCCGAAAACAAGCATATATTCACGAAGTTTAAAAGACGTATAACCATTATGTTCAACAACATACCGACAGTGACCCGAAACCTTTTGCTCATCAACGTTATCGCATATCTTGCCACGTTGGTGATACCGGGACTTTCTTCTCTGGGCGGTCTCCACTTTTTTCTGGCCGGAGACTTCCATCTCTATCAGTTCGTGACCTACATGTTCCTGCATGCCGGCTTCACCCATATATTGTTCAATATGTTTGCCCTTTGGATGTTCGGACGCGTGATTGAGAGCGTGTGGGGACCGCAGCGTTTCCTGTTCTACTATCTGTCGTGCGGCATTGGTGCCGGTCTGATGCAGGAAGCGGCCCAGCTGATTCAGTTCTATACCGTTGTCAACGGTATAGACGCATCGGTTGGGATGTTTGATCTGTTCAGTATGCCTGAAACAGTCTCAATGCAGTTGAACGGCTGGACTACGGTCGGGGCCTCTGGAGCCGTTTATGCCATACTGCTGGCTTTCGGAATGACGTTTCCCGAAGAGCGCATATTCATCTTTCCTCTGCCCGTTCCGATAAAGGCAAAGTGGTTTGTGACGTTCTATGTCCTTATAGAACTGTTCTACACGCTCAGCTCCCCGGGTGACGGCGTGGCCCATACGGCCCATCTCGGCGGCATGCTGTTCGGCTTCCTGATGATACGCAATTGGCGCAGGCAGGCAGGCAGCTATGGCGGCAATGACCGTTCCGGCGGTAGCTCGATGTTTGATTCGATACGCCGCATGTTCGGGCGTGACAGATCCTACGGTTCCGGACATAACAGCAATATGCACGTTGAACGGGGCGGGTCGCGCGAGTCAGATTGGGAATACAATGCCCGCAAGAAAGCCAATCAGGAGGAAGTGGACCGTATTCTGGATAAGATACGAAAGAGCGGATATGACAGTCTGACGAAAGAAGAGAAGAAACAGCTCTTTGACAGTAGCAACAATGATTAGGCGTCATGATCGGCACGCTCAAGACGATAACCGTCAAGATGGTGGCCGGAGCCAATGTCGCTACGGTCATGATAATGCTTCTGGTGGGCTTTGCTGACTATGTCAATCCTGAAGTTTATCCGGTTTTGGCGTGTCTTGGCATGGCGTTTCCGGTCTTTCTGCTCATCAACATGCTCTTCCTCTTTTTCTGGCTTGTGTTCAGGAAGCGCATGGCGGTGATTCCGGTTATCGGCTACGCGCTCGCATACGTGCCCATACGTATCTATATGCCTGTAAATCTGCCGGAGGATATGCCGGACGGCGTTATAAAAGTCCTTTCTTATAATGTTCAGGGGTATCACGGAAAGCCGCGCTATGATGGCTCTTCCGACATGATTATCGACTATATCCGCAGCAGCGAAGCCGACATAGTCTGTCTTCAGGAGGATCTCCCGCCGAACAAAAGCGTGCGGGATGCTATGGATAGCATTTTTGCCTATACGGATACCGTCCATGTGGGGAACAAGAACAAGAATGCCATAGGCATATACACCCGTTTCCCGATTCTTCGCAAAGAGCACATCCCCTATGAATCTGACGGCAACGGCAGTGTGGCCTTTTTCCTTGATGTGGATGGCGACACGGTCATTGTCATCAACAACCATCTTGAGGCTACACATCTCTCTCCGAACGATCGCCGTATGTATAAAGACATACTCAAGGGTGAAGTCGAGGGAGATACGGTGCGCGCGGAGTCGAAAAGACTCATCCACAAACTTGGCGAGTCCGCTGCAATCAGGGCTCCGCAGGCCGATTCCGTGCATAAATACATTGAGGAAAAAGCCGGCTATCCCATCATATTGTGCGGAGACTTCAATGACAATCCCATTTCGTATGCCCGGCGGACCGTTGCCGGCGGGCTTACGGACTGCTATGTGGCTACAGGCCGTGGCATCGGCGTATCGTATAATCAGAAAGGCTTCTTTGTCAGAATAGACAATATAATGTGCTCCGGGGATTTTAAACCATATAACTGTAAGGTAGACAACAAAATAGATGCGTCGGACCATTATCCCATATATTGTTGGCTCAAAAAGCAGGATAAACCTTAAAAAATGAATGAAAAACGGCAATAAATTTTCCACAGTGTAAAAAAATAGCTATATTTGCAAGCTAAATTGCCTAATATAGGAAATAATAATTAAAATAACATAATAATAAAATGCAAAACAAAGGAATTGTAAAGTTTATCGCAGCCGCACTCATGCTGGTGTGTATCTTCTACCTTTCTTTCTCTTTTGTAACACGCCATTATGAAAACAAGGCGGTGGCAATGGGCGAAAAGGCAGGTCAGGAGTATCTCGACTCCATCATGAACGAGAAGGTGTGGTTCTTCAACATCTATTCGTTCAAGCAGTGTCGCGAGATGGAAATCGGTCTCGGACTGGACTTGAAGGGCGGTATGAACGTCATTCTTGAGGTTTCCGTGCCTGACGTAGTGGCCGTTCTGGCTGATCACAAGACTGACTATGCTTTCGTGAAGTCAATGCAGGAAGCCAAGAAGGACGAAGAAACAAGTCAGGATGACTTCATCTCGCTCTTCATCAAGCGCTACAAGCAGAATGCTCCCGGTCACCGTCTGGCAGAAATCTTTGCCACACAGCAGATGAAGGGCAAAGTCAGCACGCAGAGCAGCGACGCCGAAGTGGAGCGTGCGCTACGTGAAGAGGTGCAGTCGGCTGTGGATAACTCATTCAATGTAGTTCGCAACCGTATTGATAAGTTCGGCGTTGTCCAGCCCAACATTCAGAAGTTGGAGGGACAGTCCGGCCGTATCATGGTCGAGATGCCGGGCATCAAGGAGCCGGAGCGTGTCCGCAAGCTCCTTCAGGGAAGTGCCAATCTGGAATTCTGGGAGACATTCAACACACAGGAAATAGTCCCGCTGCTCTCTCAGCTCAATCAGAAATATGCCGCTCTCGGCGGTGATGTTGAGGCCGAGGTAGCAGAAGAAGCAGCCGATACTGCTGTCGCTGCTCCCGCAGCCGATACGACAGCCGTCGACACATCCGCAGCGAAGAGCGGCCTCGGCGCCGTTCTCGGCAACAAGAAGGACGCCAAAGCTGACGACAGCAAGCAGATGGAGCTGCTGAAGAAGCAGAACCCGCTGTTCACCGTGTTTCAGCCCGTTCAGGGACAGGGACTCAGCGTTGTCGGATATGCCATGGCTCGTGATACGGCCGAGGTCAACAAGATTATATATTCTGACATTGCCGCTCAGGTACTGCCTTCCGATCTGAAACTCCTTTGGGGTGCAAAGCCCGCCGAGTTCGACACAAAGGGCCAAATATATGAGCTTTATGCCATCAAGGTGACCGAGCCTTCAGGCCGTGCACCGCTGGAGGGTGACGTGATTGTCAATGCCAAGGACGGATTCGATCAGATGGGCTCACCCTGTGTGACCATGGAAATGAACTCAGACGGCGCCCGCCGTTGGGCTCAGCTCACAAAGATGAACATCGGCAAGGCCGTGGCTATCGTGCTCGACAACACTGTTTACAGCGCACCGCGCGTCAATTCCGAGATTTCAGGAGGAAGTTCGCAGATCACCGGTAACTTCACCATTGAGGACACCAAAGACCTTGCCAACACGCTCAACTCCGGTAAGATGCCTGCTCCGACGCGCATCGTTCAGGAAGAGGTGGTCGGCCCGTCACTCGGTGCACAGTCAATCCAGCAGGGATTCATCTCGTTCGTTGCGGCTTTCGTACTGCTGATGGTCTACATGGTGGTGCTCTACAACGTCATCCCCGGTATGTTGGCCAATATTGCTCTGCTCTTCAACCTTTTCTTCACGCTCGGAATCCTGACATCGTTCCAAGCCGCGCTGACCATGCCGGGTATTGCCGGTATCGTCCTTTCGCTCGGTATGGCTGTTGACGCCAACGTGCTCATCTATGAGCGTACCAAGGAAGAGCTTCGTCTCGGTCTCAATGCCCGTGAGGCGATGAAGAAGGGATATGCCAACGCCTTCTCGGCCATCTTTGACTCGAACCTGACTTCAATCATAACAGGTCTCATCCTCTATGTCTTCGGAACCGGTCCTATCCGTGGTTTCGCCACCACTCTTATCATCGGTATCTGCTGCTCGTTCTTCACCGCAGTCTACATGACCCGCCTTGTGTTCGACCATCAGATGAGCCGCGACAAGTGGCTGAACCTCACGTTCTCTACCGGCTTCTCAAAGAAGCTGTTCCGCGACACCAGCATCAACTTCATGGGTCTGTCCAAGAGGTCGTTCACAATCTGGGGCGTTGCCGCTGTTGTTTTCGTGGCTTGTCTCGCTGTCCGCGGACTGAGCCAGAGCATCGACTTCACCGGTGGCCGCAACTATGTTGTCAAGCTGGAGAGCAATGTTGAGCCAGAGCAGGTTCGCGAAGCTCTGCAGGGCGCGTTTGGTGATGCCAACGTCAGTGTCATCGCCACACAGAGCGTCATGGACGGTCAGTGCATCCGTATCTCAACGAACTATAAGATAGAGTCCAACAATCCTACTGTAGACGACGAGGCTGAGAACATCCTCTTCCAGGCTCTCTCTAAGGCCGGATTGGTTACGCAGAAGAGCGTCGAGGCGTTCAAGAATCCTGACGTCCGTGCCGGTGGTTCAATCATCAGCAGCGCCAAGGTTGGTCCGTCAGTGGCAAAGGATATCACTTACGGTGCCATTGTCAGCGTCATTTTCGCCCTTGTCGCCATCTTCCTCTACATCCTCATCCGCTTCCACAACGTGGCCTACTCGGTCGGCTCAGTCGTAGCTCTTGCTCTTGACACGCTCATCGTTATAGGTTTCTACTCTCTGTTGTGGGGTATCGTGCCATGGTCATTGGAGATAGACCAGACGTTCATTGGTGCCATCCTGACCGTTATCGGTTACTCTATCAACGACAAGGTGGTTGTATTCGACCGTGTCCGTGAGAACTTCCAGCTCTTCGGCAAGCGCGACCGTCAGGTTCTGTTCAACGATTCGCTCAATCAGACTCTGGCCCGTACCATCAACACATCATTCTCAACATTGCTTGTCTTGCTGTGTATCTTCATCTTCGGTGGTGACAGTATCCGCAGTTTCTCGTTCGCGATGATACTCGGTGTTGTGTTCGGTACGTTGTCCTCAATCTTCATTGCAGCCCCGATTGCTTATCTCGTTATGGGCAAGCGCGCTGCCAAAAAAGTGACGGCAGAAGCCTAAGGCACGACAGCCTATATATATATTAAAGGTATATAGACAATCACTTACTACAAACGTCAGACGGCGGCATCTCAATCGGGGTGCCGCCGTCTGACGTTTATGCAAGCCGGGTTGGTGGGAGATATATCGGAGAAGTCGGGGAATAATACAAAAGCCGGAATCTTCATCATAAAGACTCCGGCTTTCGTACCCCGACCGAGAATCGAACTCGGATCTACTCTTTAGGAGAGAGCTATTCTATCCATTGAACTATCAGGGCTAAATTGAAATTTCAGCGTTGCAAAGGTACTGCAAAAAAACGAGGAAACGAAACAAAAGCCTACTTATTTTCGGTTCATCCGGCATATCACGCCAAATGCCGGATGAACCTTATTTTTCCGGCGGTGGTTTCCCACATCCCTTCTTTACATCTCCTTAGCCTTCCCATGTCCTTTCTTTGCGGACATGAATACCGAAGAACGTACGATATTACTTTTAAATGACGTCTGATTTTCATAACTTTGCCGGAAACAAACAATGGTTTATGAAGAATAACAGTTTTGTCAGGTCAGTCCTGATTCTTGCCGTGACCGCTGTCGCAATGTCGGCTGGCGGCCACACTACTATTGCGGACGGTTGTAATATTACGGACGGTCGTAATATCGCTGCTGCTGTCAGTGGTCATATAAATGTCGGTAACGGCACAGCCGTGCCCGGTGATTCCGATGTTTTCCGTCCGATTCATAACGATGTTTTTTGGAATACGGCCGACGGGCAGCCTCTCTACAGTCAGGGTGGTGGAATATTCCGTTTTGCCGACCCGCAGACCGGTCGTGAGCGCTACTATTGGTATGGCGTCCGCTATCGTGGAGCGGTTGAATATCGCAACGACCCGACTGTGACGGTAGAGCACTCCGTTTTTGACGCCGTCACCTGCTACAGCTCCGACAACCTCGTTGACTGGCGTTATGAAGGTGATGTTCTCACCCGGGCAGAGGCCGACAGTCACGGCCGTGCCAACTGGGTTGGCCGCATGGGAGTGGCCTACGTCCGTGAGCGCGGCTGCTATGCCCTTTTCATACAGCATGGCAACCGTGACGGTGCCGGGGTGCTGATTGCCACTTCCGAAACACCAACAGGCCGTTTCCGCTGGCATCGCCGCAAGGACATGACAACCGTCATCGGCACTCCTAACACAGGCGACCAGACCGTATTCACCGATCCTGACACGGACCGTTCCTATCTCGTTTATTCCTACGGCCGTGGGCGCAGCCGCATCTACGTTTCTGAAATCGGCATGCGCGGCGACAGTATCGACCTTCTTGACTGTACTCAGATTTTCCGTGGTGCGAGCCGTGAGGGCAACTGCATGTTCAAGTATAAGAACAGATACTATATGTGTGCTTCCAATATCTACGGCTGGGATGGCTCCTACGCCTATTGGCTCGTAGCTGACGACATCCGCGGTCCCTATCTGCCCGCGAACGACATGCAAGTCATGGCCGGATGTGAGTCCGACTATGCCCATGTTTCCCAAACCGGCTTTTTCGTCACGCTTCGCGGCAGCCGCGAAGAGACAGTTGTCTACTGCGGTGACCGCTGGTCTGATTTCGCCGGCAATGGTCTCGGCTACAACCAGTGGATTCCACTGTCGTTTACGGCCGACGGCAGTCCCGTCTTCAATTCGCTTTCCTCGTGGACGTTAAATGCCGTCACAGGCGAGTGGCGCGTCGGCCATGACAACAACTACGTGCTGAACGGCAGTTTCGAGGCCGACCGTCGCAGCATTCCCAATCCCGTCAAACCGCGTCAGGAACATCTGCTTGGCTGGACAACCGAGATTCTCCGCGGTCGTCATGTTTCTGTGGACGACAGTCTTTCGCCGCGTCTCAACTATATGAATACGCGCGACGACCGCCGCCATGTCATCGGCGAAAAGAGCCTTCGTATAAGCGATAGCGAGCCGTTCGTCCGCCGTATATTCCAGACTGTTGCGTCCACGCCGTCCGTTCCCCTGCCTGACGGCCGATACACTCTCCGCGCCCGTGCCCGCCGCACCGGTAGTTTCGGCCGCTTGGAGATGTATGCCGAGAGTGCCGGCCGCCGCAAGAAGTGCGACATAAAGCCGTCGGCCGTAGAGTGGACCGACATCACCGTCCGCGGCATACGTGTCAGTGGCGGTCGTGCAGAGGTCGGTTTCATAGCCGAGGGAGAAGCCGGAGCGCAGTGCCTCGTTGACGATGTGACGTTCGTCAAGGACTGACGGTGTCGTGCCATTGTCGCCTTCTGCACCAATGAATGACTTTGACAGAGCAGTTGTGTGGCTTATTCATGATTTTAAAGTAACAGGGATGGTTTTGTGATTCATAAGACACAAAGCCGTCCTTTTTGTGATTTGTTTGCAATTCCGAACAATCTTTACTTTAACAATGGTTAAACGCCGGGCAAACCTCGATTTGTGGGCTACGACTCAAAATAGCTCATTTTTCGTTCAAACAGGGAGCGCTGATAATCAGGAGGTTACGGTTATGACTGTTTTATGACAAAGCCGGGAGGCCCTTACGGGCTTGCGGCGGGGCTCTTACGGGAACGCAACGGGGCCGCCGTTGCACGACGACGGTGGCCCCGTTGCAACCCCGGGAGGGTCTTACGGCATGGCGGCGATGGTTTTTCGGGTGAAAAACGGACGGAAAACGGCGGGACGGCCGCTCTGGTTTGAGAAAAAAAGAATGTTAAATTCGCATAATTATAAGGACTTTTTAACCTCTCTTTGCTTTCTTGCCGCCGTTGCTGTCGCAGAATGTTTTTTTCGGTTATTTTTCTTTCTTAAGTCAAAAGAAATGGATTTTGTTTTGCTCTTCCCGTGATTTGCACTATCTTTGCAGAAAATAGGCTGCACTCGGCAATCCGTGAACAAGTTCACATTGCGCTTGTTTGCACTATCTTTGCAGAAAATAGGCTGCACTCGGGGCGCTTGTGACATAAGGCTTGCGTTTGCAGCAATATGAACGAAAGGATGAAGATAAAGGATTTCTTCGGAAAATTTGCCAGTCGTATTCTCTGGGGCAATATCCTCGCGATGGTAATCGTGGTGGTGTTGGTCTGCATGGGAGTAAAATTCGGACTGGAGGCATATACCCATCATGGAGAGGGCATTCCTGTGCCCGAACTGCGTAACATGACGTATGCTAAGGCGCGGCTGCTTTTGGAGCAGAACGGGCTGCGGATTGTTGTGAGTGACTCAGGATATAACAAGCGGCTTCCTGCCGACTGTGTTCTTGCACAGACGCCCGGCAGCGGAAGCAAGGTCAAGTCGGGCCACATAATCTATGTGATGGTCAATTCGCCCGCGTCGCCGTCATACGCAATACCGGATCTGGCGGAAAACAGCAGTGCCCGCGAGGCCGAGGCGAAACTGACAGCAATGGGATTCCGCCTGCTTGAGCCAAAACATGTGCCGGGAGAAAAGGATTGGGTCTACGCCATAGAGAGTCGCGGACGGCGCGTAGGGGCGGGCGACCGTGTTTCTATAGACACGCCGCTGAGGCTTGTCATTGGCAGCGGGACATACGACGATGAAGACGAGGCCATCAGCTATACAGAACCGGAATATGACACTGGCGAGCCGGCCGAGATAGACGAGTTTGAAGAAGTCAGCGAGCCGCCCGTCGATATGTCTGAATGACGTGCGGAAGCGCCATTTCTATATTTATAGAGAGAATATTTAGAAAAAAAGGTAAAAGAAACGAATGACGGAGTCGTTTTCGTCATGCCGGATGAGAAACAGGCCGGTCAGGGCCTTAGGCGTGGCAGGAAAACGAAGAGTGGATTTCAAGGATTGTTGGATAACCCCATCCTGCCGGTCGCAGCCAATGTGGCTCGGCCAACAAGTTGCGGATGGACAGTAGGGTGGGGCGGACGGCCACAGACTTTCTTACTAAGAGACAAAGATGACAGAAGACACAGAAGATATTTACGATTTGGAGCAAACAGACATGGAAGACTTGGGCGGAGACGATGCCCAGGACAGACAGTTCTATGAGCACTACCGGTTTGACGTTGACGCAGGTCAAGAGGCCGTGCGTGTTGACAAGTATATGTTTGAAAAAATGCAGCACTCCAGTCGCAACCGCATCCAGAAGGCGGCGGAGGCCGGTTTCGTTCATGTCAACGAACGGCCGGTGAAGAGCAACTATAAGGTCAGACCGGGCGATGTTGTGACACTCATGCTCGACCGTCCGCATTATGACACACGGATAGAACCGGAGGACATTCCGCTCGACATCGTCTATGAGGACGACAGTCTGATGGTCATCAACAAACCGGCCGGACTGGTGGTTCATCCGGGCTGCGGAAATTTCAACGGAACGTTGGTCAACGCCGTCGCATGGCATCTGCGCAATCTTCCGACCTACGACCCCAATGACCCGCAGGTGGGCCTCGTCCACCGTATAGACAAGGATACCAGCGGTCTGCTCGTGGTCGCCAAGACGCCCGAAGCCAAAATGGAGCTGGGCGCGCAGTTCTTCAACAAGACCACCCATCGCAGCTACAATGCTCTGGTTTGGGGAAACATGACCGAGGACTGCGGGACCATAGAGGGAAACATCGGACGCGACCCGAAAGACCGCCTGCGAATGGCTGTTTTCCCGCCCGGCTCGGAGATAGGCAAGAGCGCCGTGACCCACTATCGCGTGATAGAGAGGTTCGGATATGTCACTCTCGTGGAGTGCATCCTCGAGACGGGACGAACCCACCAGATACGTGCCCACATGCGCCACATCGGCCATCCGCTCTTCGGTGACGAACGCTACGGTGGAACGGAAATCCTGCGTGGCGAGCGCACAGGAAGCTACCGTACGTTCGTGACAAACTGTATCAGCTTCTGTCCGCGACAGGCCCTCCATGCCCGCACGCTTGGCTTTGTCCACCCCGTGACTCGTGAACAGATGGACTTCACCAGCGAGCTGCCCATCGACATGTGGGCGCTGATAGAGAAGTGGAGGAAATATATGGGAGCGAAGATACGTGCATGACGAGTTCCCCAGGCCTCTCCAAAGGGGAGGACAGAGAATGTTTTAGAGACAAAATAACATTATTAATATAATTCCAGCCTTGCGCAAGGCCCCCTCGGAGGGGGTAGCCGGGGGCTAAAAGATTTAATTTGAACTATGAAAAGAACAATAGCCATTGTCTGCGGAGGCGACTCCTCCGAACACGACATTTCGCTGCGCTCAGCGCGCAGCCTTTACTCTTTCTTCGACAAAGAGCTGTACAACATATACATAGTCGACATCAAAGCCCACGACTGGCACGTTGAACTGGCCGACGGTACTACGGCGCGCATCGACCGCAACGACTTCTCCTTCGTGGAGAACGGCCGGAAGGTTTGCTTCGACTATGCCTACATAACCATTCACGGAACTCCCGGAGAGAACGGACTGCTTCAGGGATATTTTGAACTGATCGGAATGCCCTATTCCACAAGCGGCGTGCTCGTTGAGGCACTTACGTTCGATAAGTTCGTTCTCAACCAATATCTGCGCGGCTATGGCGTTCTCGTGGCCGATTCGCTGCTCATCCGCAAAGGATACGAAGAGATGGTCAGTGACGACGAGGTGGAACAGCGCATCGGTATGCCATGCTTCGTCAAGCCGGCGGCCGACGGCAGCAGCTTCGGAGTATCAAAGGTGAAGAACAAGGACCAGCTTGCCCCGGCCATCAGAAAGGCTGTCATGGAAAGCCCCGAGGTCATGGTGGAGCAGTACATCGAGGGAACGGAAATCTCCATCGGATGCTACAAGACGCGCGAAAAGACTGTCGTCCTGCCCGCCACGGAGGTTGTTACGTCAAATGAGTTCTTTGATTATGACGCAAAATACAACGGGCAGGTGAAGGAAATCACGCCCGCTCGTCTATGTGAGGATACCGCCAGGCGCGTCAGCGAGATAACAAGCCACATCTACGATATTCTCGGATGTAACGGAATAATCCGCATCGACTACATCATCAGCCGCCAAAAAGACGCCGACGGCGTGGAGAAGGAACGCATATTCATGCTCGAAGTCAACACCACGCCCGGCATGACATCCACCAGCTTCATTCCCCAGCAGGTCCGTGCGGCCGGTTTGGATATGAAAGATGTGCTGACGGACATCGTTGAGAACCAGTTCTGAACCTGTCGGAAGACGGTATCGGCATTGTCGGATAACCTTTATTCAATAGATAATAAAAAAGCTACGGACCACAATGAACACACCTTCAAAGTTTGACCCCATACGCCCGTATGACCCCGAAGAGCTGCCCGCGGTCTACGAGAGGCTGATTGCCGACCCGCAGTTCCGTAACGTCATGGAATATGTATTCCGCGGAGTGCCATTCGAAGCGCTCGCCGCGAAGATACGCTCATGCCGCGACAATCTTGAGTTTCAGGAGAAATTGTGCTACGGTTTCCTTGTCTCGCTGCTTGCGCAGACCTCAGACGGGTGCACGATGGACTCGTCGCAGGTGGCCACTGACGGCCGCTACACTTTCGTCAGCAATCATCGCGACATCGTGCTCGATTCGGCTTTCCTCGACAAAATGCTTTTCGACGCAAGTTTCGGGACAACCTGCGAGATTGCCATAGGCGACAACCTGCTGGCCGCTCCGTGGATTGAAGACCTCGTCAGAGTCAACAAATCGTTCATTGTCCGCCGTGGTGCCGCCATAAAGGAGATGCTGGCCAACAGCCGGCTGATGGCCGAATACATGCACTATGTCATTCAGGAGAAACACGACAACATCTGGATTGCACAGCGCGAAGGGCGTGCCAAGGACAGCAACGACCGCACCCAGCAGTCTCTGCTGAAGATGATGGCCATGGGAGGGGAAGGCAGTGTGCCCGAAAGACTGGCACAGCTTCACATCGTTCCGCTGGCCATATCATACGAATACGATCCCTGCGACTATCTCAAGGCACGCGAATACCAGCTCAAACGTGACGTGGAAGGATGGAAGAAAACCAAAGCTGACGATGTCATGAGCATGCAGACAGGTATTATGGGGCGCAAAGGACGCATCCACTACCATTGTGCGCCATGTATTGACGGATGGCTTGCAACGTTGCCGGCTGATCTTCCTAAAGGCGAGCTTTTCGCTGCCATAGCCAGCCACATTGACCGTGAGATTCATCTTGGCTATCGCCTCTATCCCAACAACTATGCCGCTGCCGACCTGTTGCGTGGAAACAAAGACTTCAGTGACCGTTACACTCAGGCCGACCGCGCCGCTTTCGAGGAATATCTGGATAGTCGTATAGCCATGATAGAACTGCCGGAAAAGGATACGGACTATCTTCGTGAAAGACTGCTGACAATGTATGCCAATCCTGCCATCAACCGCCAGGCGGCTCAGGAGGAGACCGTATGAATGCAGCAGAAGCCGTGCCGAATCTCTTTCGGAGTATGAAGAGTCTCTGTCCGGTTGTAGCGGCAGCCGTAGCTGTGGTTTCGGCATGCTCGTCGGACAGCTACAAGAGCGGTACGGGAACCTATTCGCTCACTCGGGCGGACTTTGTCGAGGTTCATTCGGTTGCTCCCCGCATCGCTGACTATGCCATAACTGACGACGGCTCACGTCTCGTTCTGACAACTCCGAAGTATGCCGACTGGATGGAAAAGGCCGATACGCTCTACCGTGCCGTCATGTACTACAATCAGAAGGAGGACGGTCGTACCGAGGTCGTGAGTCTTGCGGCCATCCCCGTGTTGTATGCCAAGCCGTGTGAGGAGTTCGAGGAAGGTGTCATCACGGATCCGGTGAAGTTCGAGAGCCTGTGGATGAGTGCAAACAGACGCTACATCAACATCGGTTTCTACCTCAAAAACGGAACAGCCGAAGGCTCTCAAGCAATCCATACGATAGGCGTTGCCGACGAAGGGACGGTCGAAAATGCCGATGGAACCCACACGGCCGTCTACCGGATGTATCACGATCAGGGTGGCGTGCCGGAGTATTATTCCTCCCGTTACTACGTCAGCATACCCTGCAAGACCATTGACGCCGATTCTGTCAGGCTTCTCATAAACACTTACGACGGCGGAATCGAGCGTGTCATGGCCGTCAGATAATTTTGATTGGAAACAAAAAAAAGCACAGACTTGCGGTTGGGATTCAATCCCGGTGGCCGCAAGTCTGTGCTTTTTGTCTGTAGGGATATGCCCGTAGGCTTATCAGAGTAGGTTCATTGTGTCTGTGGCGATCATCAGTTCCTCGTCCGTGGGAACGACAACTACCGTCACCTTTGAATCCGGAGCCGAGATAACGGCCTCCTCGCCGTGGATAGTGGCGTTCTTCTCCACATCGAGCTTGACGCCCATCCATTCCATGCTCTTGCATACATATTCGCGCATGTTGGCCTGATTCTCGCCGACTCCGGCTGTGAAGACGATGATGTCTACGCCTCCCATGGCTGCTGCGTATGCGCCTACATACTTCTTTATGCGGTAGTTATACATGTCGAGAGCCAAAACAGCCTTCTCGTCGCCGCTCTTTGCGGCTGCGTCAATCTCGCGCATATCGCTTGAAATGCCGGTGATTCCGAGCAAACCGCTCTTCTTGTTGAGCAGATTTGAAATGCCGTCGGCATCGAGCGAGAGCTTCTTCTGTATGAAAGAAACGGCGCCGCCGTCGATGTCGCCTGAGCGTGTGCCCATCATGACACCCTCCAGCGGGGTCAGACCCATTGACGTGTCGACACACTTGCCTCCGTCAACGGCTGCAACAGAGCCTCCGTTGCCTATGTGGCAGGTGATGACTTTCTTCTCTTCGGGCTTCACGCCGAGAAAATCGCAGACGCGCTTTGACACGTAGCGGTGGCTCGTTCCGTGGAAGCCATAGCGGCGGATGGCATACTTGTCATACAGTTCGTAGGGAATGGCGTACATGTATGCCTTCTTCGGCATGGTCTGATGGAATGCCGTGTCGAACACTCCCACCTGCGGCAGTCCGGGCATAAGCTCTGAAACGGCCTTCACACCCTTCAGGTTGGCGGGGTTGTGGAGCGGAGCGAGGTCGCTGCATTCCTCAAAAACCTTGAGCACCTCATCGTTGAGGACGACACTCTGGTTGAATTTCTCACCGCCGTGGACCATACGGTGGCCTACGGCGTCAATCTCCTTGAGGTCTTTGATCACGCCAATCTCGGGGTCGGTGAGCAGGCTGAAGATGAACTTCACGCCCTCGGTGTGCTCCGGGATGTCGTGCATGATCTGTTTCTTCTCGCCGTTAGCGAGCTTAACTTTTACGAACGCGCCGTCAAGTCCCACGCGTTCTGCACCGCCGGATGTCATCACCGAACGGTCGTCCATGTTATACAAAGCGTATTTAATAGACGAAGAGCCACAATTCAATACAAGTATTTTCATAATTTTAATTTTGAGTTATGAACTACGAATTACGAGTTGTCGACCATCGGACGACAGCTCGTAATTCATAATTCCAGATTCCGTGATTCTTATTTCTTCGCGTCCATGGCCTGACAAGCGGTGATGGCGACGAGATAGTAGATATCTTCGACGGAGCATCCGCGGCTCAGGTCGTTCACAGGACGGGCGATACCCTGAAGGATGGGACCGATGGCCACGGCGTCGCCGAGGCGCTGAACGAGCTTATATCCGATGTTGCCGACTTCGAGGTTCGGGAAAACGAGAACGTTGGCGTGGCCGGCGATATCGCTGCCGGGAGCCTTTTTCTCGCCTACAGAGGGCACGAGGGCGGCGTCAGCCTGCAGCTCGCCGTCGATTTTCAGCTCAGGGGCAAGCTCCTTTGCCAAGCGTGTGGCTTCCACCACCTTGTCTACAACCTCGTGGCTTGCGCTGCCTTTGGTCGAGAAACTCAGCATGGCCACGCGCGGGTCGGCAAATCCTGCCACGCTCTTGGCTGTCTGTGCCGTGCAGACGGCAATCTGTGCCAGCTGGCCGGCGTCGGGCATAGGTGTCACGGCCACGTCGCCGACCACAAGAACGCCGTTTTCGCCATATTGCGGCTGCTTCGTGATGAGCAGCATTGCACCGCTCACGCAGCTGATTCCCGGGGCGCACTTGATTATTTGGAGTGCAGGACGGAGTGTGTCGCCGGTAGTGCTCAGCGCGCCGCTGATCTGTCCGTCAGCTCCTTCCGTCTTGATTATCATACATCCCAGGTAGAGCGGATTCTTCACCAGCTCGCGGGCTTTCTCTATGGTCATGCCCTTCTTTGCGCGAAGTTCGGCAAGCAGCTGTGCGTATTCCTCGCTTTTGGGATTGTTTTCGGGGTCGATGAGAGTGGCTTTGCCGATGTGTTCCAGACCGTATTCCTTGCACATGGCCTCCACCTTTGCCGGATTTCCGATGAGGATTAGATCTGCAATACCGTCACGCAGCACCATGTCGGCTGCCTTGAGTGTGCGCTCCTCCTCTGCCTCGGGGAGCACGATGCGCTGTTTGTTGTTTTTAGCGCGTTCAATGATTTGTTGTACTAAATCCATAGTAGTTTTTTATAAAATAATGTATTTCTGATATTTTCCCGTTTTCTGCATTTGCAGGCGTTGAAAGTGTTGCGTGGCGGCGGGGGAGTCGCGGCCGTCTACGTTTTTCACGACTACAAAAGTAAGAAAAAAAATCCGTAATATTGAAGGCTTGACTGATAATTTTTCAGCATTGGTGAGGTCTGCCTCCGGAAGTTGTTGCGGAAGGCCTTTCATGCGGTGCGAAAGGTTAGGGCACGATCTTGTCTCTACTTGTTTTCGCATGGTTCAAGTATAAAAAAATAAATACATGCCCGTGGGGATGTCCTACTGGCTTGACAGCGATAGAGTGAATCTTGTTTTTGACTTTGATTTGTAATTTGAAAGCGTATCGCGGAAATTTGCTTTCAAATAGAAACATTAACAATGTGTTTTCCGTCGAATAGTAACTATGACCCCGGGCTGTTATATTATTAATGCTCTGTGGTGCCGTATTGTAACATTTATTATTAATTTTGCGCACAATATGTAAGCAGTTTGATGATTAAGACAAACTTAATGCAACTAAATATGGTAAATGGATTGTATAATGCCGACTATGAGCACGATGCGTGCGGCGTCGGTATGGTGGTCAACATTCATGGCAACAAGAGCCACGAACTTGTTGACAACGCCCTGAAGGTGTTGGAGAACATGCGCCATCGTGGTGCAGAGGGCGCCGACAATAAGACCGGCGACGGAGCGGGCATCATGCTCCAGATTCCTCATGAGTTCATCCTGCTCCAGGGCATTCCCGTTCCGGAGAAAGGAAAGTACGGAACCGGACTCGTCTTCCTCCCTAAAGACGAGGCCGAACAGCAGAAAATTCTCTCGATTATGATAGAGGAAATCGAGCGCGAAGGCCTCTCGCTGATGCATCTGCGCACGGTTCCTACCAATCCCGAATGTCTCGGACAGTCGGCGCTCGACAGCGAGCCTGCCATCCGTCAGGTGTTCATCACGGGCGTAACCGACGACCGGGTGCCCATCTTCGAACGCACATTATATATAATACGCAAGCGCATCGAGCGCCGCGTCCATCACCGCGATTTCTACGTCTGCTCGCTTTCCAGCCGCAGCATTGTCTACAAGGGCATGCTTTCGAGCATGCAGGTGAGGCAGTATTTTCCCGACCTGACCAACAGCTATTTCACCAGCGGTCTCGCCCTCGTCCATTCCCGATTCTCTACCAACACATTCCCCACGTGGAGCCTTGCCCAGCCGTTCCGCCTTCTGGCCCACAACGGCGAGATAAACACCATCCGTGGAAACCGCGGCTGGATGAAGGCGCGTGAGAGCGTGCTCAGTTCCGAGGCGCTCGGCGACATCCGCGACATATCACCCATTGTCCAGCCCGACATGAGCGACTCGGCCAGTCTGGACAACGTGCTGGAGTTTTTCGTCATGAGCGGCCTCTCGCTGCCACACGCCATGAGCGTGCTCGTGCCCGAGAGCTTCAACGACAAGAACCCCATCTCCGAAGATCTGAAGGCCTTCTTCGAATACCACTCCATCCTGATGGAGCCGTGGGACGGACCGGCGGCACTGCTCTTCAGCGACGGCCGCTATGCCGGCGGTATGCTTGACCGCAACGGCCTGCGTCCGGCGCGTTACACCATCACCAAGAAGGACATGATGGTAGTGGCGTCGGAGGTCGGCGTGATGGACTTCGACCCGAGCGAAATAGCCGAGAAGGGGCGCCTGCAGCCGGGCAAGATACTGCTCATCGACACCCAGGAGGGCCGCATCTACTACGACGGCGAAATCAAGGAGCGGCTGGCCGCCGAACATCCTTACCGCCAGTGGCTGTCCACAAACCGCATACAGCTGGAGAAACTCCGCAGCGGACGCAAGGTGCGCAACGGTGTCGACAATCTTCTGGAGCACGAACTCATGTTCGGCTATGGTGCCGAGGACATCGACAGCACTATAGTCCCGATGTGTGTCAGCGGTCAGGAACCCACGGCGGCCATGGGCAACGACACTCCGCTGGCCGTCCTGTCCGACCGTCCGCAGCTGCTATTCAACTATTTCCGCCAGCAGTTCGCCCAAGTGACCAATCCCGCCATCGACTCCATACGCGAAAATCTCGTCATGTCGCTGACCGAATATATAGGACGCGTGGGCTCGGGAATCCTCAATCCGGACGAATCAAACTGCAAGATGGTGCGCCTGCCCCATCCGATACTGAACAACACACAGCTTGACATACTCTGCAACATACGCTACAAGGGCTTCAACACCGTCAAGCTCCCAATACTTTTTGAATGTGTGAAAGGTGCCGACGGTCTGCGCGATGCACTCGACGCGCTGTGCAAGGAGGCGGAGCGGAGCGTCGATGCGGGCTACAACTATATAATCCTGACCGACCGCGATATCAATTGCAATCAAGCCGCCATCCCCTCGTTGCTGGCCGTGAGCGCCGTCCACCACTATCTCATCTCCGTCGGAAAGCG
Organism: uncultured Prevotella sp.; assembly: GCA_947170725.1. Lineage (GTDB taxonomy): Bacteria > Bacteroidota > Bacteroidia > Bacteroidales > Bacteroidaceae > Prevotella. The sequence goes on along the minus strand of CAMVUM010000016.1, from coordinate 31,854 downwards.
CGTCCAGACGGCACTTATTGTCGAGAGCGGTGAAATCCGTGAGACCATGCATGCCGCCCTGCTGCTCGGCTACGGTGCTTCGGCGCTATGTCCATACATGGCGTTTGCCATCCTTGACGATCTCGTCCGGCGCGGCAAGATACAGGAAAACTACGAGATGGCTGAGGCCAACTATATAAAGGCGTTGAAGAAAGCACTGCTGAAAATCATGGCGAAGATGGGTATCTCGACCATCCGCAGCTACCGCGGTGCGAAGATATTCGAGAGCATCGGTCTCTCCGAAAGCCTCCTGAAGACTTATTTCGGTACGGAGATGTCGACCATCGGCGGCATCGGGCTGGAGACGATAGCGAGGGATGCGATAGCGCGAGTACGGTTCGGAGGTTTGAGTTCGGAGTTCAGAGGTATGAGTGAGGAGGTCAGAGGTATGATTACTGATGCAAGCCGGCCGAATGGCGGCATACATGGTTCGGAGAACGGTGGTACGCCAACAAATGGTAATCATACCTCTGAACTCCTCACTCATACCTCTGACTTCAGAACTCATACTTCTGACCTGAATTTCCTTCCCAACCACGGTCAGTTCCACTGGCGTCGCGACGGCATCCGTCACGCCTGGAATCCCGAGACGATTGCGACGCTTCAGCTCGCCACACGTACGGGAAACTACGAGAAATACAAAGAGTTCACTCGGCTTGTCGACGGAAAGGACAAGCCCATCTTCATCCGCGATTTCTTCGGTTTCCGACGCAACCCCATCGACATCGACAAGGTGGAGCCGGTTGAGGCCATTATGAAGCACTTCGTCGTTGGCGCAATGAGTTTCGGAGCGCTCAGCAAGGAGGCCCACGAGGCCATCGCGCTGGCCATGAACAAAATCGGCGGACGCTCCAACACAGGCGAGGGCGGTGAAGACAGCGAGCGTTTCACTGCGACGCGCGACGGCATCCCGTTGTCGTCGAAGACAAAGCAGATAGCTTCGGGACGTTTCGGCGTGACGACCGAATATCTTGTCAACGCCGAAGAGATTCAGATAAAGGTCGCCCAGGGAGCCAAGCCGGGCGAAGGCGGACAGCTGCCGGGCTTCAAGGTCAACGAGGTCATCGCCCGCACACGCCACTCCATACCCGGCATATCGCTCATCTCGCCACCGCCGCATCACGATATCTACTCCATTGAGGACCTCGCCCAGCTCATCTTCGACCTGAAGAACGTCAATCCGACTGCGGCCGTCAGTGTTAAGCTCGTTGCCGAGAGCGGCGTGGGAACGATTGCCGCCGGTGTAGCCAAGGCCAAGGCCGACCTCATCGTCATTTCCGGTGCCGAAGGCGGAACGGGAGCCAGTCCGGCGTCGAGCATGCGCTTTGCGGGCATCTCGCCGGAAATCGGACTGAGCGAGACGCAGCAGACGCTCGTCATGAACGGACTGCGTGGACAGGTCCGCCTGCAAGTCGACGGCCAGTTGAAGACCGGACGCGACGTCGTGTTGATGGCGTTGCTCGGTGCCGAGGAGTTCAGTTTCGGTACGCTGGCGCTCATCGTGCTCGGCTGCGTCATGATGCGGAAGTGCAATCTCAACACCTGCCCGATGGGCGTGGCGACGCAGAACCCAGAACTGCGCAAGCATTTCATGGGCCGTTATGAATATCTTGTCAACTATTTCACGTTCCTCGCTCAGGAAGTGCGCGAGTATCTGGCCGAGATGGGATACGCCCGGCTGGAGGACATCGTGGGCCGGACAGAGTTGATTGAGGGGGGCCGTGGGGCCCTTCGTGGTCTCGATTTTGGCAGGCTATTGCACCGTGTCGACAACGGCAATGCCATCCGCCATGTGGCCGACATCCCCGACGATCTCGACGACGTGCTTGACCGCCGCATAATCCATTCGGCACAGCGTGCCATCGAAATGCAGGAGGAGGTGAACCTCGACTATGCCATCAGAAACACCGACCGCGCTGCGGGCGTCATGCTCAGCGGACTCATTGCACGCCGCTATGGTGGCGACGGACTGCCCGACAGCACCGTCAACGTCAAGTTCAAGGGTTCGGCCGGTCAGAGCTTCGGAGCGTTCCTCGTCAAGGGTGTCAGCTTCAAGCTCGAAGGTGAGGCCAACGACTACTTCGGCAAGGGACTCAGCGGCGGCCGCATAGCAATCCTGCCGCCGGTGCGCAGCAATTTTTGCGCCGAGGACAACATCATTGCCGGCAATACCGGTCTCTACGGCGCGACAAGCGGCGAACTCTATGTCAACGGAAAGGTTGGCGAGCGTTTCGGCGTGCGCAACTCCGGCGCGATAGCTGTCATCGAGGGTGCCGGCGACCATTGCTGCGAGTATATGACGGGCGGCCGCGTGGTCGTGCTCGGCGAGACGGGCCGCAACTTCGCCGCCGGAATGAGCGGCGGTGTGGCCTACGTGTGGGACAAGAACCACAACTTCGACTACTTCTGCAACATGGATATGGTTGAAATCAACCTCGTTGAGGACAGCAGCTACCGCAAGGAACTTCATGAACTCATCCGCCAACACTATCTCTACACGGGTTCGAAACTGGCCCGTACGATGCTCGACGACTGGAACCGCTACGTCGGCGACTTCATCCAGGTCGTGCCGATAGAATATAAGCGTGTGCTGCAGGAGGAACAGATGAACAAGCTGAAACAGAAGATTGCGGACATGCAGAGAGACTATTAAGACCCCTCCCGATGTGGGTATTGCAAAACCGTGAAATTGTAGGGACGTGCCTTTGGCACATTGTCGTAATCGGTTGATATCCAGAAAACAGCGTAAAGCGATGTTCCTGCATATAGGGCATATTACATGTGATTTGCAATGCCTTCGGGCCGTGGCTGACGGTGAGGCAGAGCGGGAGTCTGATAGGAAGATATAAAAAAACGAGAGAACAAAAGAACAGTAATCAACAAAACGATCCCTTCATCTCCCTTTTGGGGAGACCGGGAGGGGGCTTCATATATGAGTAACAATTTTCTGACAATCCACCGCCAGGAGGCGGGATATAGACCGATACACGACAGGATTCATGATTTCGGCGAAGTGGAGCAGACGCTCAACAGTAAGGACCGGCGGACACAGGCATCGCGCTGTATGGACTGCGGTGTGCCGTTCTGTCACTGGGCATGCCCGTTGGGGAACAAACCGCCAGAGTGGAACGACGCCTTGAGCAAGGGCGACTATGAGATGGCCTACCGGTTGCTCAACGCTACGAACGATTTTCCCGAGTTCACCGGACGCATATGCCCGGCACTCTGTGAAAAGGCGTGCGTGCTCAATCTCATGGCCCATGAGCCGACGACGAACCGCGAGAATGAGGCTGCCGTCACCGAGATGGCTTTCCAGGAGAATTACATACACGTGGTCAACCCCGTGCGCAACGGCCGTCGTGTGGCCGTCATCGGTGCCGGGCCGGCCGGACTTGTGGCCGCCAACAGACTGAACCGCCGTGGCTACAGCGTGACGGTTTTCGAGCGCAACGAGAACGCCGGCGGGCTGCTCCGCTACGGGATTCCCAACTTCAAGCTCAATAAGGCCATCATCGACCGGCGCCTGCATCTGCTGGAGCAGGAGGGCATAGAGTTCCGCTACGGTCAGGAGGTAGACCTCGACTCTTTGCCCGAAGGCTATGACGCCTATGTCGTGGCGACGGGCACACCGACGGCACGCGACCTGACCATCCCCGGGCGTGAGCTCCGCGGCGTCCACCTCGCTCTGGACATGCTCGCACAGCAGAACCGCATTCTCGCCGGCGTTGAATTCAAGAAGGACGAACTGGTCAATGCCCGCGGCAAGGACGTCCTCGTCATCGGCGGCGGCGATACCGGCAGTGACTGCATCGGTACGGCCCATCGTCAGGGCTGCCGCAGTGTGACGCAGATAGAAATCATGCCGAAGCCGCCCGTGGGACCGGACGACCCGAACAATCCGTGGCCGAATTTCCCGCGCACATTCAAGACGACGTCAAGCCATGAGGAGGGCTGCACCCGCCGCTGGAACATCAATACGCTCGAATTTCTTGGCAAGGACGGTCGCCTCACTGGTGTGCGCGTCCAGGAGATTGAGTGGAAACCCAATCCCGACGGCGGACGCCCTATTATGGAGCCTGTGGGCAAGCCCGAGGTCATCAAGTGTGAGCTGGCGCTGCTCGCCATGGGTTTCCTCAAACCCCAGATGCCGCAGTTCGCTCTCAATGTCTTCACCGCCGGCGACGCCGCCACAGGCGCCTCGCTCGTTGTCCGCGCCATGGCCGGAGGCCGCAAGGCCGCAGAGGATGTGGACAGGTATTTTAAGTGATGAGGCTCTTTAAGTGAAGAGTTCAGAGTGATGAGACTCTCTTGAAGTCAGAGTTCAGAGTGATGAGTGAAGAGGTATGATTACTCTTTATCCAAAGCAAAGGGCTGAGTAAAGAGAACGGAGTGTAGGATAAGTAGGTTTTCATAAATACCTTATAATACTTCTGAACACAGAGACACGGAGACACCGAGTAGTATTACCCTCGGTGTCTCCGTGTCTCTGTGTTCAATACATAAACTAATTCTTATATTCTACTTATGTTCTGTTATATTGTGGGAAACCAGACGCTTCGGTCTCCAGCACAAAGCTCATAACTAAAGAGTAATCATACCTCTTCACTCATCACTCTGCCCTCTTCACTTATTCACGCACTTCAGGTTTCTTTCCAGCTGTGTTGTGCTGCTCGCTCCGATGAGCACAGAGGTGACGGCCTTCTGTTCGAGCACCCACGACAGCGCCATTTCGGCCAGCGTTTTTCCCTGCTGCTGCGCCTCGGCGTTGAGTTCGCGCAGATAGGCGAGCAGTTCGGGTGTGAGAACATCCTGTTTTAGGAACTTGCCGCGTGACATTCGGCTGTCCTCAGGAATGCCGTTGAGATAGCGGTCCGTCAACAGTCCCTGTGCCAATGGCGAGAACGAGATGAATCCTACGCCTTCACGCTCACACAGATCGGTGATGCCTTCCTCGATGGGGGCGCGGTCAATCATGTTGATGCGTCCCTGATATATCAGCAGCGGCACGTCGCGCTCGCGCAGATATCTGATTGCCGTCTTCAGGGCCGCGAGCGGCCACCGCGAGATGCCGACATATAGAGCTTTGCCGGCACGCACGACGTCCACCAGCGCCTGAAGCGTCTCTTCGAGCGGCGTCTCCGGGTCGTAGCGGTGGCTGTAGAAGAGGTCCACATAGTCGAGGTGCATTCGGCGCAGGCTTTGGTCGAGGCTCGCCATGAGATATTTCCGTGAGCCCCAGTTGCCATAAGGACCGTCCCACATGTCATATCCCGCCTTCGTACTTATGAACAGTTCGTCGCGGTAGGGGCGGAAGTCGTCGTCCATCAGCCGGCCCATTGTTTCCTCGGCACTGCCGTAGGGAGGGCCGTAGTTGTTGGCGAGGTCAAAGTGTGTGATGCCGTGGTCGAAAGCATATCGTGTTATTTCGCGGCAGCGCGTGTAGTCGTCCACGCCGCCGAAGTTGTGCCAGAAGCCGAGGCTCACCTCGGGCAGCAGCACTCCGCTGCGGCCGCATCTCTTGTATTTCATGCCGCTGTCGTAGCGGTGTCCGTCTGCGATGTATTTCTCCATAACCGGTTATTATTGTTTTAGTGAACATGGCAAAGTTACGCAAAAACTCCGACAATCTTACTTCCTTTGCGCAAAAACCGTCAGGTTTCTTTTATTTGGCTTGACAGAGCTACAGTGGAACTCTTCTCCTGACAGTACAGACATCTGTTCCCGGAAATATTATATGGCTCATGTAACGTTGTGACACGGGCTGCGTAACAGTGTTACACAGGCAGTGTCACAACGTTACACGGGCCGTGTAATAAACTTCACGACAGTTTCCATGCCAGCTCCATGATGGCGATTTTTATTATAATTCCTGTTAAATAGTGCGTAGTGACGGAAAAATTAAGTATTTTTGCAACTTAAAACCAATAATACCGCACATTATATATAATATATCTGTATGTCGTGTATCTTACATATCGAGACCAGCACCGACGTCTGTTCGGTGGCTGTGAGTCATGACGGCGGATGTCTGATGAACCGTGAGGACCACAGTGGTCCAAATCATTCGGTGCAACTTGGAGTGTTTGTTGACGAGGCGCTGACATTTATCGACAGCAGCGGTCTGACGCTTGACGCCGTGGCCGTCAGCAGCGGCCCCGGGTCTTACACGGGTCTGCGTATAGGCGTGTCCATGGCCAAAGGCATCTGCTACGGCCGTGGTGTGAGTCTGATAGCCGTTCCCACCCACGAACTGCTCTGCGTTCCGGTTCTTCTCGGCCACGATGAGCTGGAGGAGGACGCACTGCTGTGCCCTATGCTTGACGCCCGCCGCATGGAGGTCTACGCCGGAGTCTACGACCGGGCGTTGCGACCTGTGCGTGAGATTAGTGCCGATGTTGTCGACGGTGATACCTACCGCAGCCTGCTGGATAGCCATCCCGTCTATTTCTTTGGCAACGGTGCGGCAAAATGTATGGACGTTATTGCCCATCCCAACGCCCGTCTGATAGAGGGCATCGAACCGCTGGCCCGCTGGATGCAGCCGCTGGCCGAAAAGCGCATGGCCGCAGGCAAGACAGAGGATGTGGCCTATTTCGTTCCCTTCTATCTGAAGGACTTTGTGGCAAAGACGCCGCGGAAACTCCTCTGAATCCCTTTAAAGAACAAGAAATGGAAATCAACGGATTAGATTATAACACTCAGCGTGAACCGCTGATGATGCCAGAATACGGCAGAGAGATACAGAAGATGGTCGACCATGCCGTGAGTCTGTCGGACAGACAGGCGCGTCAGCAGTGTGCCGAGACCATAGTGAGGCTTATGGGGACGAAGGTACCGCAGCTACGCGATAATTCCGACTATGAGCGCACGTTGTGGGACCACCTCTATCTAATGAGCCATAAGCAGCTCGACATACAATGGCCCTACGACGTTGCCGAAGCGGAGAAAATCCTGAACAAGCCGCAGCCTATGAAGTTGCCTTCGCAGGACGGACGTGTCCATCTGCGCCACTACGGCCGACTGATGGAAGGACTGTTCGCCAAGCTCATGGAGATGCCCGAAGGACCGGAGCGCGACGAATTGGCGCGTATGACGGCAAACCAGATGAAGCGCGACCTCAGCACGTGGGGACACGGCTCGGCAGATGACGAACGTGTGGCGGCAGACCTGGAACGTCTCACCGGAGGACGGATCCGTTTGGACCTGAACACATTCAGGTTTGATAAAATCCCGACGATGGACGGAAATGACATCCAGAAACGGAGACGGAGGAAATAAGGAAGAGGCTCTTGAAGTAAGAGTGATGAGGCTCTTGAAGTAAGAGTTAAGAGTGATGAGTGAAGAGGTGTGATTACTCTTGTTGCTGGAACAGTAGTTCTCAGTTCTCCGATAGCTCCGATTTGAAGTAAGAGTTAAGAGTGATGAGTGAAGAGGTGTGATTACTCTTGTTGTTGGAACAGCAGTTCTCAGTTCTCCGATAGCTCCGATTTGAAGTAAGAGTTAAGAGTGATGAGTGAAGAGGTGTGATTACTCTTGTTGCTGTAACGGCAGTTCTCAGTTCTCCGATAGCTCTCAGTTCTCCGTATCTCTCAAACCTCTCATTATTCCAATACCTCCCATAGTTCCTGTTATAGCTATTACAGCTACAACGGCTATCATAAAAAAAGAAAAAATGGCTTCATTCATAATAGAAGGCGGACATCCGCTGAGCGGAACGATAAAGCCGCAAGGCGCCAAGAACGAGGCTCTGGAAGTGATATGTGCCTCGCTGCTCACGGCAGACGAGGTGACGATATCTAACATCCCTGAAATTCTTGACGTCCATAATCTGATAAGACTGCTCAGCGACATCGGCGTCACGGTTGATCATCGCGGTCACGGTGAATATATGTTCCGTGCCGGCGACATAAACCTTGACTATCTTGAAAGCGATGAGTTTGTCCGTAAGTGTGCTTCGCTTCGCGGCTCGGTGCTCATGATAGGTCCACTGTTGGCCCGCTTCGGCAAGGCCGTCATCACCAAACCTGGCGGTGACAAGATCGGTCGCCGCCGTCTGGACACCCATTTCCTCGGCTTCCGCTATCTCGGTGCGGACTTCCGCCATGTCAGCGGACGCGACGTCTACGAAATCGGAGCCGAACGGCTGCGCGGCTGCTACATGCTGCTGGACGAGGCGTCAGTGACCGGAACGGCCAATATCATCATGGCAGCCGTCATGGCCGAGGGAACCACTACCATATATAACGCCGCCTGCGAGCCATATATCCAGCAGCTATGCCACATGCTCAACCGCATGGGAGCGCAGATCAGCGGAATCGGCTCAAATCTGTTGACCATCGTCGGCGTCACAGCTCTTCACGGAACGGCCCACCATATCCTGCCCGATATGATTGAGGTCGGCTCGTTCATCGGCATGGCCGCCATGGTGGGCGACGGCATACGCATAAAGGACGTGTCGCTGCGCAACCTCGGAATCATCCCCGACGCTTTCCGCCGCCTTGGCGTGAAGATTGACGTGGAGGGCGACGACCTCATCATCCCGCGTCAGGACCACTACCAGATTGATTCTTTCATCGACGGCACCATCATGACACTGGCCGACGCACCTTGGCCCGGGCTGACGCCCGACCTACTTTCGGTGCTCATCGTCGTTGCCACGCAGGCTCGCGGCAGCGTTCTGTTCCATCAGAAAATGTTCGAGAGCCGCCTGTTCTTTGTGGACAAGCTGATAGACATGGGAGCACAGATAATCCTCTGTGACCCCCACCGTGCCGTCGTCGTGGGCCACGACCGAAATATTCGCCTCCGTGCGGGACGCATGGCGAGCCCCGACATCCGTGCCGGAATAGCCCTGCTGATAGCAGCAATGAGCGCGGAAGGTACGAGCCGGATAGAAAACATCGAGCAGATTGACCGCGGATATGAGGACATTGAGGCGCGTCTGGGACAACTCGGAGCAAGCATAATGAGGGAGTTATGATACGGGAAGAGGATATATATAAAATAGGAAAGCTGGGCAAGCCCCACGGTGTTAAGGGCGAGGTGTCGATGCACTTCACCGACGACATCTTCGACCGAACGGACTGCGATTATCTTATCCTGCGGATAGATGGCATCATGGTGCCGTTTTTCATGGAGGAATATCGTTTCCGCAGTGAAGAGACGGCGCTGATCAAGTTCTGCGACATCGACACGCAGGAGCGTGCCGCCGAACTGACTGGATGTGAAGTCTACTTCCCGCGCGACTTGGCGGAGAGCGACGCCGGAACGCTGTCCTACGCCGCCATCGCCGGATTCGAAATCGTTGATTCCGCAACCGGCCGCGACGTCGGGCGCATAGCTTCCGTGGACGACTCTACCATCAACACGCTGTTTGAGATGGAAGACGGCCGGCTGATTCCAGCCGCCGCCGAACTCATTGAGGATGTCGATACGTCCGCCAGGAAGATTGTGATGCGCCTCCCGGAAGGACTGTAGAAAATGAATAGTGAAGAATGAAAATGAAGAATAAGGAATGAAGACTGAAGACGTGTTTATGAGCGAAGCGGATAATTGGCCGCCGCCGTTCCTTCTTAAGATGAAAGTGGACGATTGAAGGTTGAAAGCTGATGTCGGATAGTGTAGCAAAATCATGAAATTGTAGGTATGTGCCTTTGGCACGCTGATGTAAATGGAATTGATATTCAATAAACATCGCAAAGCTATGTCCCCACAAGAATTATATGGTTTGCGACCCAATCATTCGCGAAAGCATTTCTCCTTCCTCCCTACACGCTCCTCCTTCTCCTTGAACCATTCCTGATAAAAAACGATATATGACACATCAACAACCATCCGAAGCTCCAAGGAAGCAGATCGCCATACTCGGCTCTACAGGTTCCATCGGTACGCAGGCCCTGCAGGTCATCGCGGAGCATCCGGACATGTATGAAGTCTACTGTCTCACGGCCAACAACCGTGTGGAATTGCTCGCAGAGCAGGCCCGCCGGTTCAAGCCTGCCGCCGTTGTCATAGCCAATGAAGACCGCTATGACGAGTTGAAAGCATTGTTAGATAGCGAGCCGGACATAAAAGTCTATGCCGGTGCCAAGGCCATAGACGAGATTGTTGAGGCAGGCCCGATTGACATGGTGCTTACGGCCATGGTGGGCTTTGCCGGCCTTTCGCCGACCATCCATGCCATCAAGGCTCGCAAGACCATCTGTCTGGCGAACAAGGAAACGCTCGTCGTGGCAGGAGAACTGATCTGTGAGCTGGCGTCGCGTTACCGTACCCCCATCCTTCCCGTTGACAGCGAGCATTCGGCTATTTTCCAGTGCCTTGCCGGTGAGGGTGACAACGAGATAGAGAAAATCCTCCTCACAGCTTCGGGCGGACCGTTCCGCAACTACACCATAGATCAGCTGGCTACCGTCACCAAGGCCGATGCCCTCCGTCATCCCACGTGGGACATGGGAGCGAAGATTACCATAGACAGTGCTACGATGATGAACAAAGGCTTCGAGGTTATAGAGGCCAAATGGCTCTTCGGTGTTGAGGCCGACCGCATCGAGGTTCTTGTACATCCCCAGTCCATCGTACACAGTGCCGTCCAGTTCCGCGACGGAGCCGTCAAGGCCCAACTCGGAGTGCCCGACATGCGGCTTCCAATCCAGTATGCCTTTTCCTATCCCAATCGTCTAAGCCTTTCGTCAGAGCGTCTCGACCTTTTCTCCCGGCCGTTGGAGTTTTTCCGTCCCGACCTGGAGAAGTTCCGCTGTCTGGCCCTGGCCTTTGAAGCCATCCGCCGTGGCGGCAACATGCCATGCATTGTCAACGCCGCCAACGAGGTTGTCAACCGCGGTTTCCTCGAAGATCGTTGCAGCTTCCTCCAGATGAGCGAAATCATAGAGAAGACAATGTCGCGCGTATCCTTCGCCGCCGCCCCGACATACGACACCTACGTTGCCACCGACCACGAAGCGAGAAAGGTTGCGACGCAAATTATGAATTATGAATTATAAAGTTGTGGACCCTCGGTCCGCAACTTATAGTTCAAACTCAAAATTCGTGATTTATGTGTTACTCCCCGGCAATTCACAATCAAATAATTCAACATCGGCCTGAGGCCGACAACTCTTAACTCGTAATTCAAAACTCATAATTCAAAATATGGAAATCTTTCTCATAAAGACACTGCAGTTCATGCTTGCAATATCCATTCTGGTGCTGTTGCACGAAGGCGGCCATTTCCTCTTTGCCCGTCTTTTCGGCATCCGTGTGGAGAAGTTCTACCTGTTCTTCGACCCTTGGTTCCATCTCTTCGAGTTCAAGCCGAAGAAGAGCGACACAACCTATGGCATGGGCTGGCTGCCATTGGGCGGCTATTGCAAGATTGCCGGCATGATTGACGAATCGTTTGACACCGATCAGATGAAACAGCCCGTCCAGCCGTGGGAATTCCGGGCCAAGCCCGCATGGCAGCGCCTGCTGGTCATGATAGGCGGTGTGCTTGTCAATTTCCTGCTTGCCCTGTTCATCTATTCCATGTTGCTCTTTACATGGGGCGACACCTATGTTCCCACGAAGAACATGACCGGTGGAATGAAGTTCAACAGCGAGGCGAAGGCCCTCGGTTTCCGTGACGGCGACATCCTCGTAGGAACTGAAAATGGAGAGTTCAAGGAGTTTGGTGTTGACATGTTCCGTGACCTGTCAAAGGCCACACGTGCAGACATCATCCGTGACGGAAAGCCAATGACTATCACCCTGCCCGGTGAAATCAATATGCTTGACATGCTGAGAAGCAAACCGATGTTTGTTGAGAAATTTATTTCGTCAGAGATTGACAGCATCATTCCCGGAGGTGCGCTGGACGTGACGGGAGCGTTGAAGGGCGACCGTATTGTCGCTTTCAATGGAAAACTTATTGATTCTTACAATGATGTGAAGAACGAAATAGGATGCCTCTCCGACGTTCTGGCTACGGTCACGACACCGGCTGACAGCCTCCGCGTGCGTACTTCTGTTGTCATAACAGAGCGTGCCGGAGTGAGAGACACTGCCACTGTCGTGCTATCGCCGGAGTTGAAGCTCGGCTTTGTCCCCAAGTTCCCTAACTATACTTCCGTCACGCGAGAATACGGTTTCTTTGAGAGTTTCCCGGCCGGTGTCAGCTATGGCCTCGGCGTGTTGGCCGGCTATGTTGACGACATGAAGTACGTGTTTACGTCTGACGGTGCCAAGTCGATAGGCGGATTCGGAACAATAGGAAGCCTGTTCCCCGGTACGTGGGACTGGTATCAGTTCTGGAAAATGACAGCATTCCTGAGCATCATTCTCGCCTTCATGAACATCCTGCCTATCCCGGCGCTCGACGGCGGCCATGTCCTCTTCCTGCTCTACGAGGTCATTACGCGTCGCAAACCGAGTGAGAATTTCATGTTGCGGGCCGAATATGTTGGTTTCGCCATCCTGATTCTGCTCATGGTCGTAGCCAATCTCAACGATATTCTGCGCTGGTTTAAAGTGTTCTGAGAGGGGGTGTGAAATTCCCGAATGCCCACCATGTCTTCCCAAAGAGGAGTGGCTGAGTGGATGAAGGGAGTTCATGCTGTTGGTGAACTAAAATACGAATGAGGCTACTGTAGGGATATATTTCTCGTTGCAGTGTGCTTCATTTGTATTTCTATACACGCCGTGTAGAACTTCTCTTTCTGGAAAATATGCTGGCTCATCCCGTTTGGGTAGATCGGGTGGGACTTTCCGGCTGCAACACACAATAACATTTAATCCTTGATATTAGCAAAAAACCCATATTCTTATCATATTAACATATAATAACTATTTAGGGGGGTAAATGAAAGATTTTTTAATTACTTTTGCTGCGTAATTTGAAAAAATGACAAGTATAAGAATTGAAAAATTGCGGTTGGACACCACCATAATGATAATCTAACGGTTAATGTGTGTTGTGTTAATACCTGCTCTATATGTATAATTTTAATGTGTAAACTGTGAGATTGTGTTACTTGAAAGGCATAATTTGCCTGTATATATATTTATCCTTCTCCCTTCCCGTTTCGGCTCAGGGTGTAGATAAAAGTATGCGGGTAGATACGCTGTCTCTGGCCGAACGGCTTTCGTTTCACACCAATATGGTTGATTGGACTCTGCTAACGCCAAATGTCGGCGTTGAGTTTGACGTTCGTTCCACCAACTGGAACCGCTGGGCCGTAGGTATGGATCTGCGCTATAACTGGCAGACCAAAAATACCTTTAAATCCGGACTTGTCTACAACATTATGGGCGCCCGCCTCTATTTCCGGAACTACTGGCGGCCGCGTCAGATAGGAGACGAAGGTGTCAGTAGACACACACGATTCATCGACCGTGTTTTCTCGTGTCGCCGCACCCGTGTGAAGCATCCCGGGCTGCTCTTCTATCGCGGCGCATATCTGTCATACAACAAATACTCAATCAAACTCCTCGGTTCGGAGGGCTATCAAGGCTCGGCCGTCACAGCCGGTTTTACTTATGGTATAGTGAAACCTTTATACGTTTTCAAGAACGGCAACAGTCTCGACTTCGACCTCGGCGTCAGCGCCGGTCTGGCTTTTGCGTCATACGACAAGTATCGCCACGACCGTGAGAGCGACTGCTATCCTGTGACGAAACGCTCCCAGAGCGGTGTCCATCCCGTAGTAAGCGATCTCCACGTTGGATTCGTTTACCGTCTCGGAAGCTATCCTGTCACAAAGAAGTATCGTTGGCGCTATGACTGCGACCAAGTATATAGAGACCGCATTGACAGTATCTATGCCGCAAAAGAAAGAGCCGCTGCCGATAAGCGTTACAGCGACAGTCTTACAGCTGTTGTCAGCAAGGACTTCTGGCATCACTATGACTCAATCATGGGCATAAAGAAGATAGAGACAGACTCTCTCAATCGTGTCAAGGCCGCCGCAGTAGCACAGGCCCGTCAGGCCGAGAAAGAGCGCAAACGTCAGGCCCGCCTCGACGCCAAAGCAGCCAAGGCCGCAGCAAAGACACGGGCCGAAAGCACGGTTCTGACCACAGACAGCCTGTCATCCGGTATCGTCACTTCTGACAGCCTGTCCATTACGGCGCCGTCGGGCGAAGCCGCTGTCCTTTCCGGCAGCACGGCTGTTCCGTCGGACAGCAGCATGACTGCTCCCGCCGATATCACCGCTACCCCTACGGCCGATTCTTCAGAATCCGAACCTGCGGAAGATGCCGCTTCGGAAGAATCTACGCCTATGGCTGACGCTGAAACCGAATCCACGGAAGTAGCACCAGCCCCCGAAGCCGGGGAATCTCCCGCAACAAGCGAAGGGGCTCCGTCAGAGACTCCTCTGGAACAGACTTCTGAAACCAATCAAGGAAAGGAGGACGCTGAATGAAGACAAAAAAGATGATGATGATAAAGACAGTTATGGCCGTTATGCTCGCCGTAGTGTCACTTTCGTCGTGCACCACTGACGTTGAACTGTGCGACACCCCCCAACACCCGCATCTGGCTAAAGTCAAATATGAATTCAACTGGGGTGCATACGAGAAAGACATCGCAGCCGATGACTCCATGTATGTAATAGCCGACAGGGTCATCAACCACTGGAAAGCGGCAATGAAAGTCAGTCCCCAAAATCCCGTCCGCGGCCGCTTTATGTTCAACGGTCCGGAGACGCCCCCCGACGCCAAACCGGCTGTTTCACAGACTGGCACACTTACGGAATTTCAGATACGCCCCGGTGACTACAAGCTCATCGCATTCAGAGTGAACGACGAGGAAATGATATATTCCGATGTCGATAAATATCTGATGGATGAGACGGGTATGATGAATCTGCAGGATATTTATGGGGAATACAAAGTTTATTCCAAAGGTGAGGAAGGTTTACGCAAGACACTTGTAGACTGGCAGGACTACAATCCATACGCCCAATACATTCAGCCGGACATTTGCCCGGTATTCTATGACACTCTGACTGCACGCCGCATAGGAAACGGAGCGACCGTGAAGTGCAGGTTCTCGCCGAGGCCCGTAACACAGCACATAGACATCAACTTCGCAATCAAGAAGAAGCTAAATCTTGTCGGTAAGGGAAAGGAGAACGATGTCCGATTCTTTGTTGATTCGGTTTGGATTGAGATGTCAGGTGTTCCGCGAGAGATAAATCTGGCCAACGGCTATCTGAAGATAGACCGCACGTGCAAGGTCATGACAAAAGCAGACGAAATCAAGGACAGCGAAACCTCCACTTTCATAAAGGTGTGTGGATCAATAGATGTTCCAAGCATTGTCCAGAACAATACGTCGGATGTAAGTACCGGCCCAGGCATATTGCAGGTCATTATTTTCACACATTCCGTAGTCTATGACGAGAAAGGAAATGTTGTGTCCAACCCATCGGAAAGTGACGGTATTGCGAAGAAGAAAAAGAAGATACAGGGAAAGATAAACCTCTATAACACCCTGCGCCACGCCAACCTGATGACGGTGACGAGCGACGGCCGTCATGCAATCCGCAATGGAGCAAAAGGTGTGTTGAACATCGTGGCGGATATCGTCATAGATGGTAAAAATATTCTTGAAAATGACGATAATACCGGTGGTATAGACCCGTGGAAAGATTGCACGGACAGAATCATCGTTGACATTTGATTCCGTTGTGGCCTTACCATTACGACCAACGTATATAGAATTATAGAGAAAAGAAGACAACGATACAAGATATAAACAATCGAGATGATAAAGAAGACGTACATACAGAATATAGCGAAATGTGCCATGGCTGCGGTAGCGGCTGTGAGCGTGGCATCATGTTCCGAATCTTATCCCGGACTGGAATATAGTGGCAACAATAGCATGATACCGAATGAGGAGTCATACGACAAGACGCCGATAATGGTGTTCATCAATCCGCAGAACTTCTTTTCCATTGCTGCAACGAAAAGCGGTGGAACAGGACCGTTCACGGATTTGTCTAACAAGAAGTATGAGAAATCGAAGTTTTATGTCTTTGCGTTCAGAGGTACTGAAGATAAACCAGGCCAAGGTTCTTTGGCATACGCTCCCGATTTAAGCAAGACGCGCTTTGCTCCGGAATTTACGCATGATGAAGATGCTGACGATTGTCTTGTTGATGGCAAAGAAGACTACAACTATGGGTTTATGGCGAAATTGACCAATGATTATCCTGGAGCATTTGACTTTATCTCAATTAAAAAAGATCCTTCGGAAGATGAAGAAGGTAAAATATTGTCAGAACAAGTTTATTATAGTACAGCCCATCAAGATGTAGGATATAATTTCTTTGCTTATCATATAGATAATCTGGTTGAAACGGCATTTCCTCATAGAGGAGTACAGAATACTCAGGAAATCTCGTATGATCTGACAATAGATGGTACGCAGGATATAATGTGCGGATATGCACCGTGGCTGACGTCAGAGGTTCTTGAAAAACAGCAAAATATATCCAATATGACCGAGGAAGAGCGTCAGAAAATATTGAATTTAGGTCTTTATAGTACGTTCGCAGCTCATCGTGGCGTCAATCCTACGGTTGATTTGACCCACCAGCTCGTGAGACTCGACTTTAAGGCTTATCCTGGCGACGAGGAAGTTGAAAGAATAACCATCACTGGTGTAGAGGTGGAAGCGCCAAATAAAGGAACGTTGGTTGTGGCTAATGCCAATCCTCATGTGGCGAGTCAGAATTATCGTCCCATCGGTTATCATCCGGATCTGGATTCAAAGACTTATATACCGCTGAAAGGTGAAGCTGTTAATGGTGGAGAATGTGGTGAATTTAAAAATGTAGACGGTATCGGTTGGTGGAAAGATGCGTACAAAGGTACGAACTATTATGAAAGAGATAGCAAAAAAGTGGGTGGATCTATCATGATTCCGGAACAGGAAACATATAATATAAAACTTTATTTCAGACAGAAAGATGATAAAGGTAATGACCTCGGAAAAGAGTACTATGCAAATTATAATGTGAAATTGTCTAATGGCGGATTCTTGAAAGGACATTACTATACTATCAGTATTGTGGTGTATGGTCTTAAGCCAATAGCCGTAACTGCTAATATAATGAATTGGATTGAAGAGGAAGATGATATTCCTGTGAATGGGGATAAAGATCCTACTGATGTTGATATAAGAAATGACTGAGGTATTACAAGAGATACAGACAACTATAATAAATAAGAGACTTTAGTATTAATAAAAAAACTAAAAACATGAAGAAATCTTTGTTTTTCGCATTTGCAGTAGCAGGTTTACTCTGCAGTTGCTCACAGGAAGAGTCTATCGGGGCAGGTGTAACTGCTAATGATGGCAGTAACAACTCAGAACTCGTGCCGGTTAAGCTTGGCATGTCTAACTCTGTCATTACTCGTGGTAGCGGTACTGTCGGTGGAACAGACGACGTAAGTAATGTCTGGAATGGTCAGCCTATCCGTGTGTTTATGATTGATAAGTTAAATCTTGATGAGAATGGAAAATTGAAACTGGCTTTGGATCCTATAAGGCCGGAACTAAAGAAATTCCTTTTCAACGATCAGTTGATGTATGCTCCTAACGGTGTAACCAGCGCTGTCGCTACAATTCCCGGGGATGCGGAAGGCGTTGGATCTACCATAAGATATTATCCGACTGACGGCGTTTATAGTTTCTTTGCCTATCATATAGATGCAGCTGATGAGGAGCGTGGAACAGAGAACAGTGCCATCAAGGGAGACTATATAAATGAAAACGGTAAGATTTATTTCAATATTGAAATAGACGGCTCACAGGATGTTATGGTTGCTAAGGCTGATGAAGCAAACGAAAAAGGAATATCTCCTGACAGAGTATTCTCTGCTTACGCAACTCGCAATGAAGTTCAACCTAATCTTGTGTTTAAGCACTTGCTTACACGTTTGCAGTTCAATGTAACTCCGAACAGTGACAATATTACAATTAAGAGAATTGCAGTTAAGTCTAAGACAACAGGTCAGCTTATCGTGGCATATACAGGTGAAGAACTTGAGCAGCTTGTATGGACTCCCGAGCAGGAACTGAGCTATGTAAGTCTGAAGCAGCGTTCTAACGATGCAGATAAGAAAAGCGCTTTGATTCCTTTGAAGGAATTTGTTCTTGATGAGAAAGGTTCTGATGTAGGTGAGGCTTTGTTGGTATCTCCGGAGTCAGAGTATAATCTGTTGATTGAACTTTCCCAGGAAGTAGAAACCGGAAACGGAACAGATGTCGTTTACTATTCTTATGGAGATGTTGACAATGGCCAGAATGCCTTGTTGATAAAGCCCAATGAGGGAAAAGACAAATTTGAGGCAGGACATTCATATAAGGTTAGCATAAAGGTATATGGCCTTGAAGAAATCAAGATTACAACAACTCTTGATTCGTGGCTATCTGACGAAGCGGATGATGTTGAAATCGATCCGGAGGTATAAACATTGTATTATGAACAAACACTTGTGGATATTCGGCTTTGCTGCCGTATATGTTCTGGCCGGTTGTTCGGGCAACGACGAAACGTTGTCGCCTGACAGCGAAGCTGCCGATGGTGGTGTGGGCGTGGGAACTCCTGTAGAGATACGCCTGTCGTCGGGCGCAGCCGGCACACGTGCCAGCTTGGAGCCGGACGACGCCGGTCTCTTCGAGGCCGAGGGTCTGGGTATCTTCTGTTTGGCCAATGGAACGCTGAGCGTCAATCCCAACGAGCTACCGATAGATTGGTCGTATGCTTATGGAAGCGAACCCAACTATTCGGCATGGATGGACAATGTGGAGTCAAACGCCGTTTACGAAAAGACCGCAGAGGGCGTAGCCGTGGCCACGAATATCGTGTGGACGGACGGCCTGACGCGCTGGTATCCTGTTGGAAACTGGTATAGCTATCATTTCTACGGTTACTATCCCCGTGTCGCTGACCACCTGATTACAGTTGGAGCGCGTCAGCGTATAGCCTCCATTCCTATTGATGGAACGCAGGATGTCATCTGGGGACGCACGACGTCAACAGACCCGCAGGCCTATTGCGCTAAATATTTCCATCATGCAGGTAATGAGAATAAAATTCCTTCGATAGCCTTCAAGCACATGCTGATGCGTCTCACGTTCAGCTGCGTTCCGGGTGAGGACGTTAAGGGCTCCAAAGAATCGGCCAAGAAGATGGGCGTCAAGAGCGTCGCCATCAAGTCCGTGCCGACGGTAGCCAATCTGATTGTTGCCGACTTGGACAATGCGGCCAATGAGGGAACTATTCTTTATGACTGGAACAACAACGTGGACGATTTCCTGCTGAAAGACAGTCTTGACGCCAACTTCCGCGAAGACCACTGGGTTCAGGATAACGAGATTACGCTCGGACAGGGCATCCTGTTGCCCGTTCCTGACGTGAAGATGGCCGCAGCCGGCTTCCGCTATCTCGTGGAAATCACGCTGATGGACCGTGACGGAAACGTATTCCGGTCGGAACATCCGATTGAACTGCAGAACTCGGCCTCCTATCAGGCAGGAAAGTCTTATAACGTCAAACTCACCGTCCATGGGCCGCAGGAGATTTATCTCAATGCGACGCTGGCACCGTGGGAAATCGACGACGACAACATCGGCGGCGTGACTCTCTGATCCACGGAGAGAACGACTGCATTATGGTGGAAACACCGAAAGGACTGCGATAACGCACAGACGGTCTCCTTTTTAGCAGGGAGCTGTCTCCATAAAAAGTGAATGTCTTTCAAAAGAGGCTGTCTCCACAAGATAGAGGACAGTCTGTGCGGTTCGCGGTTGGTTATAGATAACAAAAAAATGACTATTTACCGCCACCAAATGGCGGGACAGAAATCAGGCAGCAGGGTCGCCATGACATACGCAGCGGCGACCGCAGCAGGCTGCATAATGAAAAAGTGATGAAAAAACTACTCTTGATATTCCTCATCGCAATGGGGTGCCGCAACGCTGACGCTCAGATGTTGGCCGTGAACACGGATGTGGCCACGGACCTGCTTATGACCCCGAGTTTGGGATTTGAACTTGTGACGGGCGAACGCTCGACATTGGGCTTCAACGTATTGGGCTGTAGCAAGCCGTGGGGAAAGGATATCAGGTTCATTGGCGTACAGCCGGAATACAGATATTTCTTTTCCGGCCGTCCCATGCACCGTGAGTTTGTGGGAATCGGAGGCATCGGTGCCTCGTATGACATCACATGGAAAGGAAAAGTTTACGACGGTCTGGCCCTTGGCGTGGGACTGACATTCGGCTATGTATTCAGTATCACACATCGGCTGAACATCGACTGCCATGCCGGTTTCGGCGCGATAGTATACCGACATAAGGAATATTTTGAAAATGATAAATACGACACCGACTACTCCATCGGCGGTATTGAACGCGCTAATGCTAAGGGTTATGTTTTTTTACCGACACGCATCGGCGTGTCAGTCTCTTATATACTAAAATAGGTTCGCAGATATTGTATATAAAGGAATAACGTCATAAACATTCAGGTCGACATACAAGAAACTCTGTAAGTAAAGATAAAAGTATCTATGAAGTCAGGAAACAAGATATATTCAGCGGCAACAACCCTCCTGCTGCTTGTCGTCATGCTCAGCCTCGGAACGGTGGAGGCAGAGGCGCAGGAAGCTATGCAGATAAGTTTTAGAGTGAAACTTTATAATAAGGACAGCAAAAAAGAGTCCACAGAACCTGTATTATATAAAATGTGTGCCAATATACAGGAGGCAAAGAGAATGGAGGCGGAGCTCACAAAGATATATGCCAGTTCCGACCCGCTTCGTATGTATAACAATTTGGCTGAGTACAAGAGGAAAAACACCATCAGCAAAAAGACAGCCGGCAACGGTAGAGCCAGTGGCGTGAACGTTTTTCCGGGAATGGCAATTCTTCTGTTGGTTGAGGAAGACGGTAAAATCGTGACGTTTGAAGTGAAGGAAGGGGTGACTGACTATACGGTTCCTCCTATAGAAATAAGTAGAAAGGATGAAGTCCGGAAGTTAGGAAAGCGACAGCTGAAACCACGGACTGTCATCATTGACACAGGTGATGGTGACGAGCGGTTTAATATACGGATACCTATTGACCAAAACTTGATTAAGGAATCGTCGCGCCTGATTTTGCAGACGTATGCCGTGGATTGTATGACGGATGATACTGTTGCCTATTGTACACCTATAGTTTATGATGAATCAGAATATCATGGTCTGCAAGACAAGCGTATGAGCTTTGATTTCCACAAGAATGACAAACTTGCTTCAGGATATGCTTCCGGTGGAATCCCTACGTTAATAGACACTACCATAGTATATACAAAGAAAGATCCCAAGCGTGACTATAAAGGTCCGACCAGATATGCCATTGAAGACTATCACCGGGTTTATTATGAAAACATGGTCGGAGGCTCATGTCTGAGAATACGTCCGTTCAAATTCCTCGACTTCTCGGTTGCCATACCTGAGATGGAACTGACGGAAGAGTATTATGATATGGCGGAAGACCAGGTGGATAATGTCGCACAAGCCTTAAAACTGAAGTTTTTAACAGGTAAGGATGAATTGACTCAAGACTCCATAAACGAAGTAACACGAATACAGATCACGGAAGAACTGAAGTCTTTCGGAAATACATTGGTTGCTCCGGCTATTGTCGGAACAGCATCGCCGGATGGCGGAGAGAAATTCAATCGTGACCTTGCGTTGAGACGTGCAAACAAGGCGCGGGCATTTATCAGCCAGTATCTTCCTTCCAGATTGTCTCTTTCAGTAAAATCGTATGTCTATACGTGGGAAGAAGTTGCGGTTGAGCTGGACAAGCTTCGTAGAGTGGAAGAGGCCAAGGCTGTGCGTGAAATCATTGCAGCGAAAGGCAATAACAATACGGCTGTTTATGCTGCTGTGCGTGGTCTCCCATTCTATGAATCGTCTGTTATGCCGATATTGGAGGATATGCGTGCCATGAAATGTACATACTCGTATATCAGCCAGCACGTCTATACACAGGACGAGGTTGTGAATGTTTATTATCGTGATAAACACGATTTTCTTTCCGGAAAAAGAAAACCTTTGTCGAGCGGAGACTATTATAACCTTTACATGGGGCTGGCCAATGATACGGTAGAGCTGGACACAATCACTATGCTGGCATACAACTGGTTGAGGAAAATGCCGGAAGCGGATATGCATACCAAGAAGATTGCGCCGTATGTCTATTATCGCATGGCACGTCTCATGCAACGTCACGGAACTCCCGATACATTGTTGCTGGCTCCGTTCATTGATGACTCGTTAGGTATTGGCGTCCCTGTTAATAAGGACGGTGTCATCGTAAAGATGAACCGTGCCGACATCTATGTCGCTCAGGCTCTCAACTACTATCAGATGCAGAAGTTCGGTAAGGCGCAGGAATATATCAACTGGTTGAAGGAATATGGTGCGTCTCCCGCCGGCCTTGACAAGTTGGAGATGTTCATGAACCTCAAGAGCTATTTCGGCAAGGATGAAGAAAATCCTAAGTTCATTGAGGCGAAGAATTATATTCTTAATTCCGGCACGGAAAACAAAGCCATATTATATACAGAAGTTCCGGATTGGCGTCTGTCGTTCGAAGAGGCCGACGATTTGGTCACATGTATGGATGACAGCAACCCGAAGAAATGGTATCTCAAAGGCATCCTTTGGTCAACGAAGGCTGAGACCCAGCCGGATATGAGTGCATATATGCAGGATGAGACGGAGGACGGCTTCCGGAAGTTGTCCATGGATGAAGAAGACGCCCTGATGATGAAAGACCCGGCGGCATACGCAAAATACCGTCTTGATTTGGAAGAGTATGAGAAGACTCATGCCAATGAGCCGGTTGTGGAAGTTGAGGAGAAGGAACCTGTCAACACAGACGGGATAAAGCATTACTTGGCTTATTTTCATCATAGTTTCCAGCTCGAACCTACATACAAGCGTTATTATTATAGTGAGGGACATGTGGATGACGAAATGCGCAAGAAGCAGAAGTACCTCAAAAAGGATTTTGCCGCCTATGAGGAAGTCTTCAAATGGCTGAAGCGCCGTGACGACGCCCGTCGCAAGGAAATAATGCCGGAAGAGTATGGCGAATCTGAAAGAACGGGCGGAGACGACGGAAATTCCGCAGATGGAACGGAAAATACCGCTGGTCAGACCGCAGAGACACCGTCAGCCGCAGCATCTACGGAAGCCGGGGCATAAGCTGATACAGTAGCACTGAAACAAGAGAATTAAGAAGAAAAGATGAAACCGATGAGAAATAGCATATTCATATTGACATTTGGACTGGCTTTTGTTGTGACGACGTCGGCCAGCAATACGACGGACCATACCGCAGAAGCCTCATGGCAGCAGCATATTGCGGCTGTGCAGGATACAATCCCCGAGGATGAGTCGATGGTCGGTACCGACACTATAGGAAGAAGCAGGAAGAATCTGGCAACTGGTCTTGACGCCATGCAGTACAAGATGGAACACCGCCATCTCTACTATGGTGACTCCATCAGACGTCGGTGGTACGACAATTTCTTTGTTGAGGGAGGCATCGGCCTGGAACAGATGGTGCCTGCCGTTCACGACTATAACTTCAACACGCTCACCACGGCCCACATCGGTGTGGGCAAGACTCTGACACGACTCCATTCGGTGCGTCTCACGCTGGGCGGCGCTTTCGGTTATCAGAAGGATAAAGACATTTTCTTCTATAAATATAACGCAAAACTGGACCACTTGTTCAGCCTTTCGTCCTATATCAACGGCTACAATCCCGCCCGTCTGCTTGATGTCTCGACCGTGCTTGGCGTGGGCGCACAGTATGCCCATCTGGGACTCACCGGTTCCAGTGGCAAGGCATTTGAGGCCCATCTGGGGCTCCAGTTTCGTTTCTTCACAGGTCCGCAGGGCTACATAAACGTAGAACCCTACTATGGTATTGCAACCGACGCAATGGACCTGAGCGAATACCGCAACTGGCGACGTGTCGACATGTTCTATGGAGCCAACATCAACTTCATTTATTATCTTAATAACAATCTTTCGCGGCGTTCCCGCGACATGTTCATCCGCTCCAGGTCTGAACGCAACTATCTCACCGCCGACTCTATGCTCCAATCGTGGCGGCAGCCGTGGTTTTTTGAGGTTTCCAACGGATTTACTTTCGTTAGTTCCGTAGGGCTTCCCTTTGCGGAGACCATGGGTCATGAGATCGCGGTGGCTGCCGGTAAGTGGATTTCGCCCGTAATAGGTTTGCGTCTGTCAGCAGCCACAGCCATCGGCACATGGCAGAAAACCACCATTGCCGAAGAACCGTCGCCATATCATCCCGAGTATCACCGCTACTACAACAGCCTCTACTTCGGTGCGCGTGCCGAGGCCCTGCTCAATCCCTTCGGATTCAACAGGAACTACGATTGGGACAGCCGTTTCGGATTTTATGTCGTGGGCGGAGTAGGCATCGGTCGCATGTCCAAATATCAAAACGACCGCAAATTGGCCTGTCGCACAGAATCCTATTCGGCTGGTCTTCATCTGTGGACAAGCCTGACACCCGGTCTCCAACTGTTCGTCGAGCCGTGCTACACATATTACTCATATAAGATTCCTTATTCCAACGTTGATTGGAACAAGCGCTATTCTGACGACAACTACACACTCAACATGGGTCTGACCGTCCTCACCCGCGGTCGTCGCTTCCGTCAGAAGGTCGATGCAACCGAGAAGGCCGTCGCAGCCGAAAGCCGCATGACGGTTGGTCTGGGCGGCGGTATGAATCTCATGCAGACCAAGGGCGGATACGACGCAGGGGCATCATCAATAGCCTACAACGGTCTTGCATATGGCGAATATCGTGTCAACGACATCTTCTCTGCGCGTCTGGCGTTTGAATTCGCTTCTTTCGCCGCTACCGGCATGACAAATTTCATTGACTATAACATGGCCAACGTCGCCGACAACTATACTCCCGTATCGCGCAAAGGTCTTTGGAACCACCGCTATTTCCTCGGTTTTCTCTCTGCCAGCTACATGGCCAATCTGATAACCCTGTGTGACGGCTATCGTCCCAACCGCCTGTTTGAGTTCAGCGTCTTCGCTGGTCCTACGTGCGCTATCATCTTCGGCGAGAATGCTTCACTCTCGAAGGACGAACGCCTATTGGCTGGCCACGAGGTGCGCAAGAAAGAACCGTTGGAGACAGGCGTGAGTTTAGGATTCCATGGTGGCGTGAAGCTCGCCGCAAGCGTCACGCCGCGTCTGGCCGTCGTTTTCACCCCGACCATCTATCTTCTGACAAACGACCGGTTGCCCTGTGTGGAGTCCTTAAAGTTGAGATACCTCGAAACGCTCAACCTCGGCGTACAGTATAAGTTATGAACCAACTCTGAACCAATCTTTAAAGCATGACGATATGAAACAGATAGCAAGATATGTTCTGACGGCAGTCATGATGCTGACATCGGCAATCGGCGCGCAGGCACAATCGGACCCGGACGCGACGATAAAGGCCATCACTAAGGTGATATGGAAGCACGAGCAGAACGCGGAACATTTTATACAGAAAGAGATATATCCGAAATTCAAGAACAATCCGGAGGTGCTGACAGGCATAGCAAAGGCATATAATGCTTTTAACGACAGTACGATTGTCCTGGCGTATATAGACAAGGCTTTGGCTGTAGATGCGAAATATGTGCCAGCTCATATCTTGCGTGGTACGGTCTATAGAATGTGGGGCGACACATTGAAAGCCTACTCGAATTATGACCTTGCTATAGCGTTTAATCCTAAAGATCCGGAAGGTTATCTGGCATACGCCCGGTTGATGGCGAATGAGAAAAACAGTCAGCGGGATGTTGAAGGGGCTGTGAGGAAATTGGAAGAGTTGGCAAATGTCAATCCGGAAGCCAATATATATGTAGAGATAGGCCGTCTGTATGTAGATGCAATTGACCTTAAAGCAGGATTGGATTACACTAATCAAGCGATTGAAGCATATTCTAAGGCAGATATATCTCTTATGACCCCGAAACAAATAGAAGGTTATGTTCGACTGTTACAGGGAGCTGGTGCCGGTGGTGCCGGTGTCGGAGCTTATAACCGTTCTGATTCCATTCTGTCATTGGCTCTCTTGAAATATCCTTCTAACGCAGACCTCAATCGCCTGATGTTGCAAAACTGTGTGAATAAGCATATAAAGAAATATGATCAGGCTTTGGATGTGGCTGATGTTTTGTTCAATAAATCCGATAGTCTTGAAATAGATTTCACTGACTTCCTCAATTATGGTGATGCTTATCTCGGTCTGAAACGTTATGATGATGCCATTGCCATTTATCAGAAGTGTGTTGATTATGAGATAAAGCGGTCTGACTATAAGTCCGATGAGTCGTATGAGAATATGAAGCGTCAGGAGATTAGACAGAAAGGCAATGCAATGAAGAAAATAGTGGACGCGTATAAGTCTAAGGGCTATATTGACGAGGCTATTGAGGAGTACAGAAAGTATATGGCCTACATGGACGCGGCAGGAAAACTACAGTCTTTGGACTTGAACGAATTGGCAAAGTTGTATGTCGAGCAATCTGATTTCTTGAATGGAACAGAAAAACTTTCTGCCTACACCAATGCTTTTGAGACATTCGACGAGATGGCGAAACTGGCTTTGGCGGAAGACTTGCTGGATAATTATGCGGTTGCCCGTATGCAACGCATTATGATTGCGACAAAAGTTTTGGATGAAGAATTCAAAAACGGACTTTGTCTTTCCGATGCCGAACAGACAATTAGTTTGTTATATCAGCGCGCAGACCTTGCCAAATATCCAAAGCAGTGTTTGGAAAACTCCCTGCAATATATGGGTTACTATTATTTTTTGAATAAAGAGATAAGAAAGGTAGGGAAATATTGGAAGATGTTAGGTCTGGTTAATCCGGACAATAAATTCTATAAGAGTATGGACAATCCCTCTTACCGTCGTAAAATGGGCATCCGTTAACACTCATATATTGATATTTTGATATTGACTTCACAAGGAACATACCGAATATGAACATAAATACTTTTAAAACAACCGTAGCAGTGTCTGTCGTAGCGCTCGCCCTCGCGGCGTGCTCCTCTGACAACACATTCATTGAGCTGCCTTCGGACGATGCAGAGGCGTTGTCAGGGGTGCGTCAGCTGCGGCTTTCCGTTGGTGGTGGGGTAAGCATAGGCCCTGCCACTGACGGCACTCGCAGCACAGATACAGATTTTCAGAACAATACTTTTGCAGAGGGAACGGAAATAGGCATATTCATACTAAAGGAAAACTCATACGCCGAGTGGCTGGCCGCGTCAGACCGGCCGTATGGTGATGGCGGTCGCACAGACATCGCCGCTCCCGATATGGGGGCCGTGGCGTCCGGTCTTCCGGCCGTTATGGACGGCTATACCGACCGTGAGGCTCAGCTCATCGCCGACGCCTATCGTGACGGTCGGACATACGGTTACGAGAACATACGTGCCAGGATAAATGCCGACGGAACCATCACCCGTGTTGACGGGCTCGGATTTATCTATCCGCTGCACACCGCCGACCGCGTGGCCGTCATGGCATACGCCCCATATCGTGAGAACGTGACATACGACAACCTGAAGAGCGGACTCCCCGTCACCGTCCATCCCGACCAGAACCTCGACGAGGCCATGCGCCAAACGGACATCCTCTTCGGCATCCCCACGGTCGGCATTCCGGCCCGGGAGGCGGAGAATGTCCCGATGACAATAGGTTTCCGCCACGTCATGACCAACGTCCGGCTGTATGTCCGCGTTGCCAACACGCCCGAAATGCGTTCCGACAGCATCATCGTCCGTATGCGCAATGTCTTATCGGCCGACACGCTGCTGCCCGTGCTGACAGCCGAGGCTCAGAACGCCAGCGAGTCGGGTGGCGGCGGAACGTTCTACGGCTGTCACCGTTCAGAACCGTCGGCCGTTACGATGGCCCGCACGCATGGCGTTTCAGCGGCCGACCGTGACACGGTTGACGTAGCTTGTTGTGCCGTCATCACGCCACAGGAGTTCAGCGACCGGTTGCCGGTAGAATTTGAGATGACCCTGAAAGGCCGTCATGACGGTCTTGCCGATACTACCATCGTGCGCACCGATCTCCGCGGACATGTTGTCTTCAAGTCCGGCAAGCTCAACATCTACCGCACCACGCTTCCGTCACAACCCGAAGACGGCGGCCACGTCGAAACGCTCCCCGACGACGGAAAGGACGACATTATATTGGGAAAGCCGAGGAGGTAGGGTCCCACCCGGCCTCCACAAGGGGAGGGGAAAGCCCTTCACGAGAGGGATGCAAAATCAGGGAATTGTAGGGACGTACCTTTGGCACGTTGACGTAATCAGTTGACATTCAATAAACATCGCAAAGCGATGTCCCTACTGTTGGCGAATCCCCCCCCCCAGGAGATGTTGCTCAGGGAAAATTATGAAGAAATCTACGCTGCATCTGTCATTGTGTGATGTCCGATATCCGTCATAGGTTACGACACCAGCCGCGATGTTACGACATCCTCCACAGAAAAGATGTAAGAGAAATATATAAAAGAAAGCAGAAAGAATAAATAACGTGAGTTCATCGAACTCACGTTTATTAAGCAAGAAGTCAATGTCACCGCAATCTTATATACGGTTTGCCGGGGATCCGGAATTCATTGATATACTGCAGAAACATTATAAACGTTTGTGTGAAGTACTGTATAGACGAAAGAAAAACATCCGTTATGTTGCCAAAAACACTGTGACCGGAAAGGAAGAGTCAATCATCATTCCATACGAAATCATCTACTGATAAGACATCATGCCACGAACATGATGCGCGTTATGTCCTTTCTTCGGGAATAAAACGGAGTGTCAGAGCGTTGGTCCGTAACCAACCGGCAAAGGGGCACAATCGGGTTCTTGTCCGCAACGAACCACGATTGTGCTCCTCTGCATATAAGGCTCGGGAAATTGAATGAAAAGGTTGAAGAACTTAGAGCGATGTATCAGTGTCTTCGGTTTCCTGTCAAATTGTTAAAAATTGGAATAATCATGACAAACACCTCTCTGGTTTTGAAGAATTTGAAAACAAAAGTCTCATAGCCGCAAATTCTTCAAAAATGAGCGTGCATCTCTTGGCGGTTGAATATCAGAGTGTTACGACTGGAATGGTGGAAGTGTGCAACTTTTTTGCCGATTTTTTAGTGCCGTAAGGCCCTTACGACATTCCGGCGGCGGCCCCGTTGCATCATGACGGGGCCGCCGTCATCTTCCAACGACGCGCTTGTTGCGACCCCGTAAGGCCCTTACGGCAAGAACGCGGAAATTTTTCGGTCAGAAAACGGCATGGTAATATTAAAATCACAACGTTCCCGCCGATTTTTTAGACGATTCCCAAGTGTTAAAATCCATGATATTATCATTATATTATCCTGCTGCTTTCCTCTCCGGAAGAATGCCGTAAAGGCCTCCTGGTGCACATTCGGGAGCCTGTTCGTATTGCGGTTTAACCATCATTAACACACCGTGTGCCTTTTCTACAACAATTCCGCTCTGTTTTCAGCGCGTTTTGAGCCTACACCTGAAAACGCATCAATTTATTTCATGTCTATTGATGTGATTTCCAATCTATTATGTCGTTCGGAATAATAGCCCGGTGGTTATATACATGGACGGTTGTATGAACCACGAGGCGGTCGCAACCATACTTGTGGTGGAACATCGCTCTGTCTTCATCACCGTTTTTTTTTAGTGGAACGCAGAATTTGTGGTAGATATGGCGTTATGTCATTTCTTTTATCTGACAGCGATATGTTGAATCATGAGACACGTTCTTTCCAATTGGAGACATCATTCTTTCCTGAACGGTTTGTAGTGGGCCTCGTCGGCAAAGGCCAGCAGTTCGCGGTCGCCACGGCTGTCGCCGTAGGCTGTGAGGCGATAGGTGGCGCGGTCGGGGTAGAGGGCGAGAAGGCGGCGGACTTTCTCCGCGCCGTAGCAGTTGGCGGTGGAGAAACGGCCCGTCAGACGGCCGCCGGAGGTCTCGACGGATGTGCCGAGGATGGTGAAGCGGGATGGGAGTGATGGGGAGGATGGGGAGGATGGGAGTGATGGGAGAGATGGGGAAGATGGGATGGATGGGAGTGATGGGGAGGATGGGAGAGATGGGGAAGATGGGATGGATGGGATGGATGGGAGTGATGGGGTGGATGGGAGAGATGGGTAGGATGGGATTATATCGGCTATATTGTCAAAGAAGGGGGCGACCCAACGGTCGACGCTTGCGCTGACGATGACTACGGTGTCGCCGTGGTTGATGGCTGATCGGAGGGCTTCGATGCCTCCGGGACGCAGCAGGTGGCGGTTGGCGCGGGCGAAATCGGCACAGAGGGCGTCGAAGCGGTCAATGGACATGCCGCGGAAGAAATGGGCGAAGACGCGCTGCTTGGCGCGGTAGTTGGGGTAGAGGTGGAGCTTCATCAGCACCAGCAGCGGGGCGTGGCGCAGGAAGCCGAGGATGAAGGCGCGGGTGCCGCAGGCGTGGCGGATGAACTCTATCAGGGTGTCGCGGGTTGTGAGGGTTCCGTCGAAGTCGAAAGCGTGGATGTTCATAGGGATGGGGCCTCACCCCGGCCCTCCACGAGGGGAGGGGCCTACGAGGTTCGGGCTTGGGAATTTAATTAATATTATAAGTTTTATATAGTATGTTTTTTGAACGCAGAGACACGGGGGTATATTATCTTCTTGATGTCTCCGTGTTCAAAATATCAACTGATTGTTGCGACATCTTTATTAGAAATAGATGAGTACGAGGAACGATAGTCCCCAACAGGCGATGATGAGCTGGGTGACGTGGTCGCGCAGTACGACTTTTGTTGGGTCGCCGGACTTCTGGTCCACCATTGCGATCTGGAGATAGCGGAGGAGGCCGATAATGACGAAGATGCTGGTCAGATATAGATGGTTGGTGCGGTAGGTGCTGACGACATCGGGTGAGACGGTGTACATGATATAGCAGACTATGGTCACGGCGGCGGTGATGGTTATGGCCTGATTGATGAACGTCAGGTTGTAGCGGCCGGTGTTCTTGCGCGGAGCCTCACCGGTTGCTTCCATGCGCAGGACGTCGTCACGGCGCTTGGCCAGCGAAAGGAAGAGGGTCAGCAGGAAGGTCATGAGGACTATCCATTGGCTCAGGGCAATCTCTGTGGCCACGCCGCCGGCAATGATGCGGAGGACGAAGCCGAAGGCTATCGTGCAGACGTCGATGATGGCGTGGTGCTTGAGCCACGTACAGTATGCCATGTTGATGATATAGTAGGAGCCGATGACGGTCATGACCTCCATGCGGCATTGCGGCAGCAGTTGTGTCGTGGCAATGCCGCCGGCAAGTGCCGCAGCCATGAGAATGTAGCCTTGTGTCCGCGAGACGGCTCCGGAAGCTATCGGGCGATGGCATTTGGCAGGATGGCGGCGGTCGGCATCGGCGTCAATGATGTCGTTGAAACAGTAGACGGAGGAGGCCGTGAGGCTGAAAGCGAGGAAGGTTATGAACGAGGCCATGATGTCGGAGGTGTCGAGCAGACTGCCGCCGAAGAACATCGGGATGAAGATGAAAAGGTTTTTGACCCACTGGTGGGGGCGGAGGATTCTGAGGAAATTGGCAACGGTGGTCATGGGAGTTTATTTTTGGGTAGTTTTTTGGGAGTTTCTTTTTTGGGGGGCTTTGGGGGG
>CAMVUM010000015.1 GCA_947170725.1 uncultured Prevotella sp. | reverse complement strand
GAGGTACGCTAAAATATTGATTTTAAGACTTGTGAGCCGTATGGTTCAAGACCCAAGCGGATCACTTGAAAACAAATCCAAATATCCGAACACCGGATGTTTGGATTTTCTATTTTCAGAATATCGTCAGGCCATATATCGTAGACTTGTTCTGTAGCTTCGAAGCACACCATTTCATACAGTTCCTATAATCCTTGCAGCAGGAACATCAAAAAAGCGTCCGATGCTTTCATGCCACAAACTCAATACTTTTCGCAAAATCCATTCACCAGAATTTCGGCTTGGCCCCATAAAGAATATGCAGGCCGTTCCTAATATCCACGACGATGCAAAGCATGCCCTACCCGAAAGCTACGAATAGCCTCCTACGCCATAAGACAGACAATCACTGCCAGGATTGCCTGCCTTTCTTACATGAATTCATTTGTTTTAATATAACATACCCACAGGGCTTTCGGACTGACCCTATTTCTATTACAGAGCATTATTGGCACACCTTAAATTTTGTCCTTTTACCGTTAATCCGAAGGGTTACTTTCGGATTAGAGAATTGGGTGATGTGAGGAAAGACCAGTGTCACCATAGTTGTGCCATTTTTGACTGTCGCAGTTACAGAGGTGGCGGAATATTCTTTGCCGTAGGTAACAAGTTTTACATCCGTCACCTCGTACTGGCTACCGGCCTTATCATCCGTAAAGACAATAGTGACTTTGTTAGCGTAGTTGTTGAATCCCTGACAGTGCGGCTTTGCACATGCTATTCCGCAGACTAAAGACAGGATTAATGTAATTATAAAAGTTTTCATTGTTGTTAATTGGCTTCCATCAAAATCGGTTCATCTCATTTGTTCCGGCACCTTGTCCTCTGTATCGGTCACGAGAAGAATTAAAGGTATATTGCAGGGTCAGCATGAATGTGCGGTTATTTGTCGTATTGAATTTATGTATGGTTACATCTTTGTTCAGCAATGTTGCATTGCGATTGCTCTTATTAAAGATGTCGTTGGCTTCGACGGTTATACTGAGTTTGTTATTGAAGAAAGCCTTATAGATTTTTGCATTGAGATGCGATGATGAAGACTGTTTTGTGTTGTCTTCGTTTCCTGCACTCATCCACTGCATATCCACATTCAACCAAATATCATAAGGCAGATGTATGGCATTCTGGAATTGCACAAGCCCAATGGGGGTGTCAAGTCTCCTACGGCAATTGGAATAATCAATGGTAAGCCACTGTTTCATAATGCCGACATTTACTTTCGGCTGCCATACACCAACTTTGAACTGTGCGCCGACAAATGCCTGAAGATTCTGCATCCTGAGGAAATTAGCCATCGTTATAAGTTTGACCTCGGCATCATCTGCATAGGGATATGTAATGTTCATTATCGGTTCTTTCTTATAGGTGTAGGCCATCCGCCCGAAGAACTGGCGCCATGCCCCCATAAGCTCGACAGAGTGTATTTTTTCGGGTTTTAGGAACGGATTGCCACCTTCAAGAGTAAAACGATTGATATAATCCACAGTGCCGTCAAGGTCTGCATAGCCTGGTCGTCGGGTCTTATGGGTATAGCTCATTGACAGCTGCACGTTTTTTATCATGGTTGACAGCGATATCGAGGGAAACAGATTGTTATAGGTCTTGCTCTGGCCTTCCTTTTTCTGTCCGTTTTCGATATATTCAAATTTGACATGCTCATATCGCAGTCCAACGCCTAAATTGAATTGTCCGAAAGTCTGGACGATTTCCACAAATCCGGCAATATTGTTTTCGTCAACCCTTGAGTCAGCGTTGCCAACCAATGCCGCATCGGTATTGTATTCCGATGCGAAACGCGATGATGTGTATTCTTCTCCGAACTCTATTCCTCCTCTCCAGAAAGGATAGCTGAATACGAGTTTTTCAGCCAACATACGGCTTCTGCTTACTCCGAGAGAACTTACAAGCGAATTGTCCCGAGTGTCACTTTTCTCATTGTCAAACATGGAGTTGCTGTTTTTTCGCCACATATAATCCATGTTGAAGTCAATACCGAATTTGCCCATTTCCCCATTATAGTAGATATTGGCATGATGTTTGGGTAACGTATTGTTGTTGCCCCAACCATACATCGTGATATTGTCGTATGGCTGTCCGTCAGCCGACACACGGCTTATCCCTGCATGTTCAGATTTTTGCTTTGTGAATCCATCTGAATAATAAGCACCTATTGAATGACTGTCATTGAACATATACGAGAAACCTACCTTCCCGAAAAATTCATTTGTTCTCATGGAACCCTCTTGTGTCAGGAATTGATTCCACACTGTTGATGATTGAGTCTGCATATCAACCCTATTGCCGCTTTGGAAATTTCCTCCTATATATCCGAAATTGCCGAATAGCTCCATTCCACCTGCACGGAATTTGAAATTAGCCTGATCAACCGTGCGGAAATACTTTTGCATCACTCCTTGTGCACGGAGCGTTCCACTGAAGCCATCACCCTGTGGGCGTTTCGTGCGGATACGAATCACGGATTTGACCGAGGCATCATATTTTGCGCCGGGATTGGTTATTACCTCCACATTCTTGATGTCAGCCGAGTTTAACTGCGAGAGCCGGATAAGATCCTGAACCTCTCGCCCATCTATATAAATAGCAGGAGAGCCTTTGCCGAACACTTCGAAACTACCGTCACGACCAAGCACCATAGGCACTTGTGCAAGCACATCATTGGCCGTGCCGGCGTGTTCAAGTTGCGTTCCGGCCACATTGGTAACAAGAGCGTCGCCTTTGATAGCAGTCACAGGCCGGTCTGACTTAACCACAACTTCACCAAGCATGGCGCTTTCCGGACTAAGGGTTATTATGTCCAGATTTCCTGTTGGTGGGATAGCGAGGAGCTGATTGGCATAGCCGACAGATGATACTTTTATGAATTTGGGATTATCCCGTTTTTCTTTGAACAGGAAAACTCCATTTTCATCAGTGACCATACCTGCTATGTAGGTAGAGTCTGCTTCCAGCAGAACCACATTCACAAAGTCAAGTGGGGAATTGTTTTCATCCACCACCTTGCCCGTGATGCTTTGTGCATTTGCAGCAGCCAAGGCTACTGCCACAATAATCATTGTAAGTATTGCTCTCATGTTTTATTGATTTTGATTTTCTGATGCAAAATTACGTCTAAATGGATTTTAACTCCAAATATAAAAGTCTTAAATACAAAAGCGCAACTCTCTGGATACCAAGAGCTGCGCTTCTTAAAAGTCTTAATATACCGCTGTGCGGTCTTAATGGAGTCTTTACTATGTAGCTAACTTTGCAGGAATCTGACTATATCCTCTTTCTCGGGCACTCCGAGCTTCTTTCTTATAGAAGTTTTTCTCACATAAACCGTCGATGCGGTCTGTCCGGTTATAACGCTTATCTCCTTAGTGGAGAATCCAGCCACCATAAGCACGATTATTCGCTCTTCTTTCTGATTTAAGACATTTCCATACTTACCATGAAGTTTTTCATAGAATCCCGAATAGAGATTGTCAATCATTCCGAAGACACTCCCCCAATTGACAAGTTCATTGTCTATCTCTCCGTCTATGGAAGATATTTTACGCAGCATTTCACGGTTCTGTTCAGTAGGAGTTTCTGCAACCATTTTTATAATGCCGAGTTGTTTGAGCATGACACTGCGCAGAGCTGACGAGTCTTTTATTTTTGATTCCGGTATTGCAGAAGCGGAGTTATACTCGTCAACCATTTTCTGCAGGGCCTCTATTCGTTCCTCGTTCTCACGCTCGCGCTGGCGTCTGATGATGATAAGCCATGAAGACAATGCAATTATCAGAAGTGCGACAACGCTTATTATCAGAATTACCACAGTCTTGTGTTCGCTCTCTGCTTTTAGAGCCAATGCGCGGTTCTGCTGATGCAATGCGTCACGTTCTGACTCCCATTGTGAGGCTTTCACACGGTTTAATCGTTCTATATGGCGATTGTTAACTCTGTTCGTATTCATCAGTTTGAGCCGCCCCGTCTGCTTGAAATCAATAATGGCATGGAGAAGATTACTATAGTTGCGAAAATAAGAATAAGAATCATCCTCATTTCTCAATTCTATCGCAAGACTATCCGCCAGTTCAAGGTGTTTTGCGGCCCTTCTTAGCTCGCCTATATTCAAAGCATTAATAGCATATTGTAAATGGAGATAGTCTTTTGCTCCGTTATCAGGTCCTGCCTTTCGGAATATCTCACCTATCAACTCTTCACTTTCTGCATTTCTGCCAGCTTCCGTCAGTAGCTGTGCGCGTTCCACCTCAAAAACAAACTGTTTGTTGCCCCATTTATTATTCCGTGCGCAATCTATAAGTTCATCAATTATGCAAAGAGCCGAATCAATATCGTTGGCGTATTCATAACCAGAGAGAAGCATATATTTTGCCTCCAATTTCTTCAGCGTATCTGTTTCAAGCCCATAAAGTCTTTTTGCAAAAGGGATTAAGGACTCGCCTTGATATTCTAAAGTTCCCAACAATACTCGCGCTTCCAGAACCTGAACCATTACCGAATCCGGCACATCCGGCAACATAGCAAGAGAGTCAAGCATGGAAAGAGCTCCGGAAGTCTCACCGACCCAAAACTTATACCAAGCATAAACAATGCCACTTCTAACATCTTTTAATTTATTCCGGCCTTGATAATACTGGTGAGCTAATCCGATAAGCGAATCTCCGTTCATTGAACGATTGCTGCTGAAATGTCCATATCCCTTCAAGAAATGATATTTTGCCCGTAAAGAGTCAACTGTAAGCTCAGACGGATCTATTCCACCCAATATGCACAATGCACTGTCAGTATCCTCCGGTATTAACCTTTCCGCTTGGTCCATTTCCTTATTATATCGCGAATTTGGATTAGAGCAAGAAGAAATGACAAATACAAGAACAGCAGTTAATAAATATATAAATTTGTTCATTATCTCAGTTTTTCAGATAGCAACGCAAGGTTGATTCTGTGTTATAGGTATCAACGAGCACGAGAGTTTTGGCGTTGGCAATTTGCCATTGCGCTCCGCTTCCCCGGTGAAGACTCTTGCATCTTCTCCACAAAGCCCGGGAGATGTATTAATTGTCATTGCCATAGTTTTTATCTCCGTTTTCTAATTCAATTACAAAGATACAACAAATTTCTAACATAATCAGATTAATAAACTGATAAAAAAACATCACTCAAGCAGGCTGACAAGTTCTTTTTTCGGACTGACCCGACTCAACATATCCACAGGGTTTTCGGACTGACCCGGACAAAGCACCCACACAAGTTGGGTCTTGCCCACACATGAAAATAAAAGAAGAAGGAGTTACGTAATTCGTAACTCCTTCTTCTTCGATGTAGCGGGGGTGGGACCCGAACCCACGACCTCCGGATTATGAATCCGACGCTCTAACCAGCTGAGCTATCCCGCCATCGCTTATTTGCGGGTGCAAAGGTAACACAAAGTTTTGAAACAACAAAATTTTATCGCAATTATTTGCGCCAAACATTAAAATTTCCACTCTTCTCTCCTCAAATCCTTCATTTCACCATCGTTCCTTTCCCACAAATCAAAGGATTATGAATGAGCCGAAGAAGATGAAATGAAAACAATTGGCTCCTTTCCAAAACCTTTTTTTACAACGAAATGGAATATAATCCATCCGATATTGATACAACCACGATAGCCCCCCGTCCGACGACACCAGTTCCTACATCGACATTGACAGGAAACGGATTTCGTTCCGGACGCATCCCCATACCGTGTTGTGGCTATGCCGGCACTACGCTGACGATACAGCAACAATGTAACATACGACGTCAAATATGAAAAAACGAAAAAAATGCGGCACTCTGATTTTTTTGTGCTAATTTTGCAGAGCAATAGGCGCCATGGCGCAAAAAGGACATTAATGTTTCGCATAAAGAAGTTAGACATATTCATACTCAAACAGTTCGGCCTGCTGTTTGTTGGAACATTTTTCATCTGCCAGTTTGTGCTGATGATGCAGTTCCTTTGGCGTTACGTGGACGAGCTGATAGGCAAGGGCCTGTCACTCGAAGTGCTTGCACAATTCTTTTGGTACATGGGCCTCATGCTCATTCCGCAAGCGCTGCCGCTGGCCATTCTCCTCTCCTCGCTCATTTCGTTCGGAAACCTGGGTGAAAGTTCGGAACTGACTGCCATCAAAGCAGCCGGAATATCGTTGATTCAGGCTTTCCGTCCTCTGATTGTGATTGTCGTGATGACTTTCGGCCTGTCATTCTACTTCCAGAATATCGTCGGTCCAGAGGCCAACAAGTCGTTCCGCCAGCTCCTTCTGTCCATGAAGCAGAAGAGTCCGGAGTTGGAAATACCTGAAGGTGTCTTCTACGACGGCATCCCCGGAACCAATCTGTATGTCCACCACAAAGACCTTGAAGCCGGCATGCTCTACGGCGTGATGATCTACAGGATGAACGGGGGCTACGAGGACGCGGCAATCATACTGGCCGACTCCGGGCGTCTGCAGTCAACGGCCGAGAAGAAACATCTTCTCATGACCTTATACAGCGGAGAGTGGTTTGAGAACATGCAGTCACAGGACATGGCCGGAAGTGCCAGTGTGCCATACCGGCGCGAGACATTCTCAACAAAAAAGATTGTTCTCGA
This sequence comes from uncultured Prevotella sp., assembly GCA_947170725.1. GTDB lineage: Bacteria > Bacteroidota > Bacteroidia > Bacteroidales > Bacteroidaceae > Prevotella. The sequence continues at coordinate 63,936 of CAMVUM010000015.1, read as the reverse complement.
TTTCGACAACGGCTTCAATATGGCCGACGTTGCGGGAATCTCATCCAGCGCGCAGTCGAAAAGCATGGGTCGCATCATGCACGACCTCGACTCAATCTGCGAATATAACGATAGCGTGGGACGTTCCTTCTACCGCGAAGCAAAAAACACCACATTCTATCTTCCACCCGTACCGCAGGCAGACTCGGCACGCCTTTCGGCCGATATCTCTGCCGGAACAACAAACATAGACTCCGTCTTCGCCCGCCTTTCAGACAGTGAGCGCCTGACAGCCGTCAGGGAAGCCATGAACACAGTGCGCATGCGCACCTCTGAGCTTGACTTGAAAGGCAACTACACCAAAGACCTCCACCGCAACGAGCGTTCCCACCGCATCGAAGCCATCAACAAGATAACGCTTTCGCTATCCTGCATCATCTTCTTCTTCATCGGTGCCCCGCTCGGCGCCATCATCAGAAAAGGCGGCCTCGGCGTTCCGGTCATCATATCCGTTCTGGTTTTCATCATATACTACATTTTTGACAATTCAGGAATGCGCATGGCCCGCGACGGCAACTGGACTGTGTGGTTTGGAAAGTGGATTTCCACATGCGTGCTGGCTCCCTTAGCGGTTTTCTTCACATATAAAGCCAACAACGACTCCGTTGTTTTCAACACGGATCTATACATTAATATAATAAGAAGCATGCTGGGGTTGCGGACCAAACGCCACCTCTACCAGAAAGAAGTCATCATCAACGATCCCGACTACACCGCCGATGCCGCTCTTCTGGAGCGTATCAGCCGCGATATAGAGGAATATTCCCAGGAGCACAATCTGCTACACGCCCCGAACCCCATAAAAGTTTTCTTCCGCAATGGCGACGACCGGCGCATAAGGGAAATCAACGAGGAACTGGAAGCCGTCATCGAAGATTTGTCAAACACGAGGGACAAGGTCATAATGAACGAGCTGAACAACTACCCCATCCTTGCCACCCATGCCCACACGCGGCCTTTCCGCCGCCGATGGCTCAACATCATTACCGGAATCCTCCTTCCGGTCGGCCTGTTCTTCTATCTGCGCATGTGCAGGTTCCGCCTCCGCCTCATGCGCGATCTGAAAGCGATAGTGAAGGCCAACAGTGCGATTGTAGGCCGGATCAGGGAGTTCTGATTTCCTCTGGAGCGCGCACGACAGTCAAACGACATTTCCCGAGAAGAGAGAGAGAACGGACAGACAAAGAAAACCACTCTTATGTCCGGACCGCAACCTAAAAAAAGGAACAGTAATACAAGCAAAAGAACAAAACCAAGACAAATATGTCAGAAATCATACTAAACACAATAGAAGAAGCCATTTCCGACTTCAAGGAAGGCAAATTCGTCATCGTTGTCGATGACGAAGACCGCGAGAACGAGGGCGACCTGATAATAGCAGCCGAGAAGATAACCCCGGAGAAAGTCAACTTCATGCTCAAGCATGCCCGCGGCGTGCTTTGCGCCCCAATAACCCTGTCACGCTGTGCCGAACTGGATCTACCGCGCCAGGTAGAGGACAACACGTCCGTGCTCGGCACACCCTTCACCGTTACAATCGACAAGCTTGAAGGATGCACCACGGGCGTATCGGCAGCCGACCGCGCAGCCACAATACGCGCGCTGGCCGACCCTACCGCCACCCCGCAGACATTCGGACGTCCGGGCCACATCAATCCGCTATACGCCCAGGACAACGGAGTTTTGCGCCGCAGCGGACATACCGAGGCCGGAGTAGACCTCTGCCGCCTGGCCGGACTCTATCCGGCCGCAGCCCTGATGGAAATAATGAACGATGACGGAACCATGGCACGTCTGCCCCAGCTGCTCACGATGGCCGGACAGTTCGGACTGAAGATAATCTCCATACGCGACATGATTGCCTACAGGCTGAAACACGAATCGCTCATAGAAGTCGGGGACCGTGTGAACATGCCAACAAAATACGGTCACTTCCAGCTCATTCCTTTCCGCCAGAAAAGCAACGGACTGGAACACATGGCGCTTATCAAAGGACAGTGGGAGAAAGACGAACCTGTTCTGGTGCGCGTCCACTCGTCATGCGCCACAGGAGATATACTCGGCAGCATGCGCTGCGACTGCGGCGAACAGCTTCACAAGGCCATGGAAATGATTGAGAAAGAAGGCAAGGGCGTGATAATATACATGCAGCAGGAAGGGCGCGGCATTGGACTGATGAACAAGATTGCCGCCTACAAACTGCAGGAGGAGGGCTACGACACCGTTGACGCCAACGTCCACCTTGGGTTCAAGCCGGACGAGCGCGACTATGGATGCGGAGCACAAATGCTCATGCACCTCGGTGTCCACAAGATGCGCCTAATGACCAACAACCCCGTGAAACGGGTTGGTCTCGAAGCCTACGGCATTGAAATCGTAGAGAACGTGCCTATAGAAGTCAAGCCCAACGAATTCGACTTCCGCTACCTTCAGACGAAGAAAGACCGTATGGGCCACACTCTCCATCTTTAGAACGACAACGGGCAAGAAGCCCCATAACAACCCGCACACAGCAATAGGGACACAATCCCGTTTCAGCCTGCAGGACCGCCTTCGGATATCAGTGGTTCACAGCCGGCCGGAAACAGGATTATGTCCCTACTCCATTCATGGAAGTGTGCAAAATAGCAACGAGAAAAAAACGCATGTCACCACAAACGAACATTTTGAATGTCTGAAGCCCCCTATTAAAAAACAACAAATGACAGACATCAGCCCACGTAATCTGATATCCTTACAAAATCACCTCCACGAAAACTTCCCTTCCAGACAAATCCCGACACCCGCGGGGCCTTAATTGGAACAACCTGACGCAAAGCCGACCAGAGAAAAAACACATTTTCCACACTTTGAGAAGCCCGCAAGAGCCTCCCGGCCTTTCAGGGACAAAGATTTCCCACAATTTGTGACCCTGAAAAATGTACAGAAAAACTACCTTTTTCCTGCCGTAAGGCTCTCCCGGGGTCACAGCGGAGCCGCTTTCGCCATGCAGCGGCAGCCCCGTTGCAAAGCCGTAAGGCCCCCGTTGCACTCCCGGGAGAGCCTTACGGCAAAACCAGAGAAGCTCCGCTGAAAAACCGGAAGGCCACCCGTTTTCGCAACCGACTGGCAATAAGCAAATTACGAACAATGTAAATATTTCATCCCTAAAATCTTTGATTTTTGGCACACCCATAATTGCGATATTTCCGCCCACGGCCGGATTTTTTCAGAAAGTCACCACTCTCAAGAGGCTAAAACAAGGAAAAAAGAAGACAAAGCCCCACCGTTTCTTCAGACAGATTTCCTTCGGCCCACCCCATTGAGAAAACGCCTGCCGCCGGCTCAGGACAGAGAATGCCACGCCTTTTCCCCGACATCCGCACCTTCCCCGCAAACCCTCAGAAAGTAACTTTTGTAAGCTACAAACGCCATATCATGAAAAAAAAGCAATATTTCTTCTCCCGAAAGAAATAAAATACTTAATTTTGCAGCTATTATAATACAATAATATTAAATATGGCACAACTATCAGACCGTTTGCAAAGGCTTGCGCCTTCAGCCACCTTGGCTATGTCACAAAAGAGTTCAGAAATGAAAGCACAGGGCATAGACGTGATCAACATGAGCGTCGGTGAACCTGACTTCAACACACCCGACCACATAAAGGCTGCCGCAAAAAAAGCCGTAGACGAGAATTTCTCACGCTATTCTCCCGTTCCGGGATATGCCGACCTGCGCACAGCCATTGCAGAAAAACTGAAAAAGGAAAACGGCCTTGATTACACGACATCAGAGATTCTCGTGTCCAACGGTGCCAAACAAAGCGTCTGCAACACGCTGATGGCGCTGGTCAACGACGGCGACGAGGTCATAATCCCCGCCCCCTACTGGGTGTCCTATCCGCAGATGGTCAAGTTGGCCGGAGGCGAACCGGTGATTGTAGAGGCCGGATTCGACCAGAACTTCAAGATGACACCGGAACAGCTCGAGGCAGCCATCACACCGAAGACACGCATGCTCATACTCTGCTCACCGAGCAACCCTACCGGAAGCGTCTATTCAAAGGACGAACTGGCCGCACTGGCAGAAGTCATCAAACGCCACGAAGACCTCTTCGTTTTGGCCGACGAGATTTATGAGCATATCAATTATGTGGGACGCCACGAAAGCATAGCCCAGTTCCCCGGAATGAAAGAGCGCGCCATCATCGTCAACGGCGTGTCAAAGGCATACGCAATGACAGGCTGGCGCATAGGATACATCGCCGCTCCGGAATGGATCGTCAAGGGATGCAACAAGCTGCAGGGACAATACACCAGCGGTCCGTGCTCCGTCAGCCAGAAGGCCGCCGAGTTCGCCTACACCGCGAGCCAGGACTGCGTCGAGGAAATGCGCAAGGCATTCGAACGCCGCCGCGACCTCATTGTCCGTCTGGCCAAAGACATTCCCGGACTGGAAGTCAACGTACCGGAAGGAGCGTTCTATCTCTTCCCCAAATGCAGCAGCTTCTACGGCAAGACGGACGGCATGGTGACAATAGCCGACTCGACCGACCTCGCCATGTATCTGCTGGAGAAAGGCCACGTGGCAACAGTGGGAGGCGACGCATTCGGAGACCCCGAATGTTTCCGCATGAGCTACGCCACAAGCGACGATAATATCATTGAAGCCATGAGGCGGATAAAGGAGGCGTTGGCAGAACTGAAGTAAACCTAGAGCCACAATATCCGGACGTCAAGACAAAGAAGCAGACAAATTTTAACCAATACATAGTTAAAAGATGCTAATCCAGCATCCCGTCTGCTTTATTTTGCTATCTTTGCCGTTAGAATTGAATGGAAAAACATCAAGATGTCCGGCCGTTGCGGCCTAATCTTATTATAAAGACAATACAACTTAAATTTATAAATAACTAAAAAATTAAAAAACAAATTATGGCAACAACAACAAAGGCTGCAGCCCCAGCCAAGAAATCAACGGGCACAGTAGGAGTAAAGAACGCTATCTGGATTCTCGCCGTATGCTGCGTAATCGCATACTGTTTCTATTTCTTTGTACTCGGTGATCCCAGTCACTTCGTTAACGGCGACCGCAATGGCCATCCGATTCCCGGAGATATGTTTGGTATCGTGTATAAAGGAGGTCTCGTAGTAGGTCTTATCCTCACACTGTTGCTCTCAGTTATCGTTCTGACAGTAGAGCGTATCCTCGCTCAGAGAGTTTCTTTCGGTACTATGCCCCTCGGCAAGTTCACCGCTCAGGTAAAGGAACTCATCAAGGCCGGTAAGTTCGACGAGGCCCAGCAGCTCTGCAACAAGATGAAGGGTTCTGTAGCCAACGTGGTTTCAGCTTCTATCAAGGCCTATAAGGAGGTTGAGAGCAACAACACCATGAAGAAGGCACAGAAGATCGCTAAGATTCAGCAGGCTCACGAGGAGGCTACTCAGCTGGAGATGCCTACTCTGCAGATGAACCTCCCGATCATCGCTACAATCGTTACTCTGGGTACTCTTACCGCTCTGTTCGGAACTGTGTTGGGTATGATCAGCTCGTTCTCTGCTCTGTCTTCAAGTGGTGGTGCCGACTCTTCTGCTCTGTCTGCCGGTATTTCTGAGGCCCTTGTGAACACCGCTTCAGGTATTTTGACATCTTGGGTGGCCGTTGTTTCTTACAACTTCCTCACAAACCGCATTGACAAGCTCACATACGCACTCGACGAGGTTGGTTACACTATAGCTACAACTTACGACGTTAACCACACAGAGGAGGCTTAATTGTTTTACCTTTTAATTAGTTTATAATAATGGGTAAAATAAAAATAGAAAAGAAGGACGTCTGGATAGACATGACCCCTATGTCTGACGTGATGACGCTGCTTCTGTGCTTCTTTATGTTGACATCAACATTCTTGCAGCCGGAACCAGTGCAGGTCAACACGCCAAGCTCGGTGTCAGACAAGAAGGTGCCCGAGAAGGATGTGCTGAACATCCTCATCGACCCGTCTGGAAAGATATTCCTTGGCACAGACAACAAGAACGACGGAGCTGCCATGCTTCAGAGCATGGCCGACAAGTTCGGCGTATCACTGAACAAGACGCAGGTTAAGAAGTTCATGGAGAATAGTGCCATCGGTATGTCAATAGACAAGTTTCCGGCCTATCTGAATCTGGAACCGGACAAGATGTCAGAGTTCATCCAGACACAAGGCGTTCCTACCGACAGTATTGACGGAGGAATGAGTCAGTTCCAAGAGTGGGTTTCAGCCGCAAAGGAAGCAAACTCCGACATGAAACTCGCAATCAAGTGCGATGCCAAGACACCGTATAAGGTTGTGAAGATCGTGATGTCAGAGTTGCAGGACATGAACGAGAACCGCTACCAGCTCATCACTAACCTTAAAACCGGGGAGGAATAATACATGGCAAAGAAAAAAGGAAGTAAGCAGAAGAAAAAGCAGACCCGAGTCGACTTTACGCCGATGGTGGACATGATGATGCTTCTTATCACGTTCTTCATGCTCTGTACCACCCTGAGCAAGCCGAGTGCGATGCAGCTGACGATGCCGAGCAACGACAAGAACCTCGAGAAGGAAGACAAGTCCGTGACAAAGGCATCTCACACCATCACCATCTATCTGGCCGCCAACGACAAGATTTATTATATTCCGGGACTTCCCGATTATGAAAATCCTGAGTGCATCAAAGAGACGACATGGGGTAAGGACGGAATCCGCAAGGTGCTCATGCAGCACGTTACAGAGGAAGGTATAAATCCTGTTGCCAAAATCATGCTCGCCAAGCAGAAGCTGGATGAGAAGAAAAGTGCTATCGGCTCAACAATGTCTGACGAGGTCTACAACAAAGAACTCGAAGAACTGAAGAAAGGTAACATTAATGGTGAGAAGATTCCTACGCTGACCATCATTATCAAGCCTATGGACACCGCCAACTATAACAATATGGTTGAAGCTCTGGACGAGATGCAGATTTGCAGTATTGGTAAATATGTCATTGACAAGATTAACCCTGACGACGAGAAACTCCTCGGTCTGAAAGGCATAAAGTAATCAGTGGCTAATAACATTTAAACAGAAGAACTATGTCAAAAATAGATCTAATAGACAATAACTGGGTCGAGCTCGTCTTTGAAGGCAAGAACAAGGAATATGGTGCATACGTGCTCCGCAAGGATACTGGTAAGAGAAATCTCCAGGCGTTAACCATCGTTATTGCTGTCATTGCCCTCATCTTCATCGGTGTCATCGCAAAAGTCGCCATTCAGAACGCAATGCCTAAGAAGGTTGCCATCACTACTGACGTTGAGCTGTCGCAGCTCGCTCAGAAGAAGGAAGCCAAGGTTGAGCGCAAGGAGCCTGTAAAGGTTGAGATGGAGCAGAAAGTCGTTGAGAAGGTCAAGAGTTCGGTGAAGTTCACCGCACCCGAGATTAAGAAAGACGAGGAAGTGAAGCCTGAAGACGAGTTGAAGTCACAGGACGAACTTGCAAAGTCAACAACCGCCATCGGTTCATTCGACGTAAAGGGTAACGACGAGGCTGAAGGTGAAGTGCTGAAAGCCAAGGAAGTCATCGCTGACGAGAAACCGAAAGAGGAAGAGAAGCCGTTCGACATCGTTGAACAGATGCCTACATTCCCCGGTGGTGACGGCAAGCTGATGGAGTGGCTGAGCAAGAACATCAAATATCCTGCCGTTGCAGAAGAGAACGGTGTTCAGGGACGCGTTATCGTACGCTTCGTCGTAGGTAAGGACGGCTCTATCAGCAACGCTTCGGTAGTACGCTCGGTTGACCCGTCACTCGACAAGGAAGCCCTGCGCGTGGTTAAGGCCATGCCGCGATGGATTCCCGGTAAGCAGAACGGTGCAGCAGTGCCTGTTTGGTTCACGTTGCCTGTGACATTCCAGTTGCAGTAAACATATCCGGCAGCCACACTACGGCTACGTAAAATGATCATCAACCTGTAACAATATAATTACAGCAAAATGAAGAAATGCCTATTCAACATAACAGTTGGATTATCTCTCGTTCTCTGTCTCTCGGTTGCCTGCAACCGGAAACCGAAGAACGGCAGAACTGATACATACTCATCAGGGACGATTAAGTTCGTCTCTGATGAGAGTTTCAGTCCTATAATCGAGGAAGAAGTTGGGGTATTCCAAAGTATCTATCCTAACGCAAAGCTAATTCCTCAATACACCAACGAGCTGGATGCCGTCAACATGCTGATGAAAGAGCAGACGTGTCTGGCCATCACCACACGCAGATTTACCAAAAGAGAAGAGCAGAACCTGAAGGACCGCCGATTTCTGCCCGTTGCCGTACCGTTGGCTTATGACGGTCTGGCACTTATTGTCAACAAGGAAAACCCTGACACCATAATATCCCTTCAGGACCTCAAGCTCGTACTGTCCGGCAAGGTGTCAAAGTGGGACAAGCTGTATCCCGAATCAAAACTGGGCGACATCGAGGTCGCATTCGACAACAAACAGTCAAGCACCGTCCACTTCTGTGTGGACTCTCTCCTCGACGGCAAACCCATCAACAGCCCCAATATCTACGCCGTGAAGAAATCGGCAGAAGTAATCGACTTCGTTGAGAAACATCCGAACTCCATCGGAATCATCGGTTCAAACTGGCTCAACGACAAGCGTGACACGACAAATGTCACATTCAAGAAGAACATAACTGTGATGGCGGTAAGCAGAATCCACCCGGCCACAGTGGCCAGCAGCTGGAAACCTTACCAGTTCTACATATATAATGGCAACTATCCGCTGGTGCGCACAATCTACGCACTCCTCAACGACCCCATCAACGGACTTCCGTGGGGATTCACCAACTTCATTGCAGCCGACCACCGCGGTCAGCTCATCATCCACAAGGCCGGCCTGCTGCCATACAGAGCCAACATGGAAGTCCGTCAGGTGAACGTCGTCACGGAATGACCGAACCACAAACTTAATAAAGAGGAATAATAATAAACACGAGAAATAACGATGAAGAAAACAAAGCATTTATTGATAGGAGCAATGCTGATAAGTCTCAGCATGCCGGTAACGGCTCAGGACAACAAGGCACAAATCGACGAGATCACAAGCATCATCAAGAGCAATCCCGCTGATCTGGCCAAGCAGATGAAGGATATATACAAAAAGAACAAAAAGAATCCGGAAGTCCTCTGCGGCATCGGACGCGCCTACTATGAACTCAAGGATACGCTGAACGCAAAGGTATATGCAGACTATGCCCTCAAGGCAAATGACCAATATAGCCCCGCATACATCCTGCTGGGCGACCTGGCCGCCCGCGCAAACAACGGAGGTGAGGCCGCAAGAAACTATGAAATGGCCATCTATGCCGACCCCAAGAATCCCGATGCATACTTCAAATATGCCAACGTCTACCGTAAGGTAAGCCCACAGGGAGCCGTCGACAAACTGGAAGAACTGCGCTCACAGCGTCCCGATATTGCCGTTGATGCCCTGAAAGGCCGCATCTACTACTCTTCAAACGAGTTTGAGAAAGCCATCGAGAGTTTCCGCAAGGCGGACATCAACGCAATGGAAGAAGCGGACCTGACGAGCTTCGCCATGTCACTGTGGTTCTCACAGAAGTATGACGAGAGCCTCAAAGTCGCTCAGACAGGCCTCAAGAAGAATCCGCGTGACGCCGCATACAACCGTCTCGCGTTCTTCAACTGCACAGACCTGAAGGACTATGACAACGCGCTCATCTATGCTGACGCACTCTTCAACAAATCCGACAGCGCTAAGTTCTCCTATTTCGATTACACATACTACGGAAATGCGCTCAGCGGTGCCAAGAAGCACAATGAGGCAATCGACATGTATAAGAAAGCACTTGAGCAGAACTTCGAGGACAAGACAAAGCGCGCCGGCGTCATCAAGCAGCTATCCGAAGGCTACAAGCAGAACGATGACTACGAGAATGCCATAAAGACATATCAGGAGTTCCTCGCTTCTGTGGAAACTCCACAGGCTAACGACATTGTCGGACTGGCTCAGCTCTACACCCAGTATGCAAACACACTCGAGGGAGACGCACGCAAGGATATGTTCAAGAAGGCCGAAAGCACATACGCAGGACTAAAGGAGAAGTTCCCCGACGCAGAGGAATACTCTATCTTCTGGGTTGCGCGCATCAACTCCTACATGGACCCCGAAACGACCGAAGGTCTTGCCAAGCCCCACTATGAGCAGCTGGCAGCCATCATAGAGCCCCGCGCCGAAAAAAGTTCCAGCGACAAGGCACGCCTCATAGAGTGCTACAGATACCTGGGCTACTTCAATCTCGTGAAGGACGACCGCGACGCCGCCGATGTCTACTGGAACAAGATTCTGGAACTTGACCCCGAGAACGAGATAGCAAAGCAGGCTCTCAGCATCTCAAACAAGAAGAAATAACAAATCGATCACGGCCTGAAGCCGTGTGCGACAATCAAGATTAAAAGGGTGTATCAAAAGCAAGGATAACAATCTCCTGCCTTTGATACACCCTTTTCGGATTTCACATACGCCATAAAACAATAAAAAAAACAGTTGGGAAAAGATATGGAAACAGTTGGGAAAAGATAGGAAAACAGTTATGAAACAGTTAGAAAAAGGTTAGGGAAAAGGTTGGAAATTATGGAGGCATAACAATGCCGCATGTAACAAAGGTGCAACATGCTATAAAAACAGGGCTGCATAACAAAGACAGAAACAAAAAAGGCGAAGATTAAATCTCCACCTTGAGTATCACAACGGAATAATCCTTATTGTGAATTGCTTGAAAGTTTCTGCAAAGATACGGAATTAAATTCCAATAACCTAAATAATAATAAACTATTAACAAAATATGAAAAAGATTATAGGCTTCGACATCGGCACAAATAGTATAGGATGGGCTATCATCTACGGAGATACAAACGAAGAAGGCAAACTCCAACTAAAAGAGATAGCAAATGCCGGTAGCAGAATCATACCTATGGATGCCTCTATTTTGGGAGACTTTGATAAAGGCAACTCCGTATCGCAGACAAAAAAAAGAACGGAATATAGAGGAGCAAGACGTCTGCGGGAACGTTGTCTCCTGCGCAGAGAGCGCCTTCATCGAATATTAAACATCATGGGGTTCCTGCCAGAGCATTTTGCTGCACAACTCACACGCTACGGCAAATTCACCGACAATTCCGAACCGAAAATTGCATGGTGGAAAGACAAAGAAGGCAAAATGCAATTTCTGTTCAGAAAGTCTTTCAACGAGATGCTGAACGAATTCTATGCGCACAATCCGCAACTCATTGAAGAAGACAAGAAGATTCCATACGACTGGACACTATACTATCTGCGCAAGAAAGCCCTGACCGCTCCGATACAAAAAGAAGAACTGGCATGGATACTGCTCAATTTCAATCAGAAACGAGGATACTATCAATTGCGAGGGGAAGACGAAGAAGATACGCAAAATAAAATTGAGGAATATCAGTCTCTAAAAATCATCCGGGTCGAAGCAACAGACGAAAAGAAGGACGCCAACACATGGTATGATGTCCATCTTGAAAACGGGATGGTCTACCGGAGGACGAGCAAGACATTCCTTGATTGGGAAGGCAAAACAAAAGATTTCATCATAACGACATTGCTGGATAAGAACGGACAACCAAAAGTCGACAAGGACGGACAAATACGACGTTCGCTCCGGCAACCAAAAGAAGAAGATTGGGGCTTGCTCAAGAAAAAGACAGAAACAAGCATCGACAATTCTGGAAAAACAGTAGGCAGTTATATTTACGACAGTCTTTTGTGCGACACGACACAAAAGATTAAAGGCCGTCTTGTACGCACTATCGAACGCAAATACTACAAAAGCGAGCTTAAAGCCATACTGGAAAAACAGAAGCAGTTCATCCCCGAGCTCAACGACAAAGAACTATACGACCAATGTATAGAGGAGCTGTACCCAAGCAATGAAGCCTACCGCAACAACATAGCCCATAGAGATTTCACCTATCTGCTTGCCGAAGACATCTTGTTTTACCAACGTCCGTTGAAGAGCAAGAAGTCGTTGATTGCCGACTGTCAATACGAGACCAGGGCCTACAAAAATCCAGAGACCGGAGAAACAAAGCACATCGGCATAAAGTGTGTCTCGAAATCCCATCCGAAATATCAAGAGTTCAGGCTGTGGCAGTTTATCAGCAATCTGCGCATCTACGAGCGCAACAAGATTGTTGATGGAAAAATGAAATTGGATGTCGACATAACAGACTCTTTCTTGAAGGACGAGACAGACTATGAAAGCTTGTTTGAGTTTCTCAACAACAAGAAGACTATCAAGCAAGACTCCCTCCTCTCTTCGTTCTTCAAACTCAAAAAACAAAACGGCAAACATCTGTACAGATGGAATTACGTAGAGGACAAGGAATATCCATGCAACGAAACCCGTGAGTTAATCATGTCGCGACTGAAGAAAGCCGGCATCAGTGCCTCGTTTTTAACGTCAGAAACAGAAGAGGCGTTGTGGCACATACTTTATTCTGTCTCCGACAAACAGGAACTAAGAACAGCTCTTGCGACATTTGCACGCAAAAACACGCTGGACGAGACCACTTTCACCGAACATTTCATCAAGACGCCACCGTTTAGAAATGAGTATGGCGCCTATTCGCTGAAGGCCATCAACAAACTCCTGCCACTCATGCGCAGAGGCAAATACTGGAGCGAAGACTCTATCGATACAAAGACAAGAGAAAGAATAGAGCGCATAATAGACGGAGAGGCAGACGAGAACATCAAGAACACAGTCAGAGAAAAAGCAATCAATCTCAATGACATACCACACTTCAAAGGCTTGCCGCTATGGCTTGCCTGCTATGTCGTGTACAACCGCCACAGTGAGGCGTCGGACAGCGAGCGATGGGAACGCCCTGAGGACATTGACGAATATCTGCGAAAATTCCGTCAGCACTCATTGAACAACCCTATTGTTGAACAGGTTGTCACGGAGACATTGCGCACTGTCAGGGATATTTGGAAGAACGAAGGACACATTGACGAAATACATATCGAATTGGGTCGTGAGATGAAGTCGCCTGCTGCAAAACGCGCACAAATGGCCCAAAACATGATCGAAAACGAAAACACAAATATCAGAATCAAATATCTGCTTCAGGAATTAGCAAGTCCGGACATGGAAATCGAAGGCGTCCATCCCCACTCCCCTTCCCAACAAGAATTGCTCCGCATCTATGAGGAAGGAGTGTTGGCCTCCGAAAAAGACATCACACCTGACATCAAAGAACTTATCGGAAGACTGAACGAGAAGAGCAAACAGCCGTCCCACTCCGACGTAATGCGCTATAGACTGTGGCTCGACCAGAAATACCGTTCTCCATACACAGGTCTGACAATCCCCATCTCCCGTCTGTTCACTACGGATTATGAGATAGAGCACGTCATACCTCAATCCCGCTATTTCGACAATTCCCTCACCAACAAGGTAATCTGCGAATCGGAGGTCAACAAGCTGAAGGACAATCAGCTCGGATACGAATTCATCATGCGCCACCATGGCGAAAAAGTTCCTCTCTCGCGCGGCAGGACAGCAACCATACTCGAACCCAAAGAATATGAACAGCTCGTGAAAAACACCTACTCGGCAAATCCGCAAAAGTTGAAAAAGCTGATGATGGATGACATTCCCGACGGATTCATCGACCGTCAGCTCAACGACAGCCGCTATATTAGCAAGCTCGTGAAAGGTCTGATGTCAAAGATTGTCAGAGAGAAGGGAGAAGAAGAGGCCACATCTAAAAATGTCATTGTCTGTACCGGAGGTATCACCGACCGACTGAAAAAGGACTGGGGCGTCAACGACGTGTGGAACAGAATCGTATTGCCTCGCTTCGAAAGACTCAACCAAATGTGCGGACAACAACTGTACACGACTGTAAACACATCCGGACATGTCATCCCCGCCATGCCAATCGAACAGCAACGAGGTTTCAGCAAGAAGCGCATTGACCACCGCCACCACGCTATGGATGCCATCGTGATTGCCTGTGCCACAAGAAGCATTGTCAACTACCTGAACAACGAATCCGCCAAGCATGACGCCAAGACCACACGTCATGACCTGCAACGTGCGGTCTGCCACAAACAGCCGACCGACACCAACGGCAACTACCGATGGATTCTGAACATGCCATGGGACACATTCCCTGCCGATGCAAGCAATGCCCTCAAGCAGATTATTGTCAGCTTCAAACAGAACCTGCGGGTGATAAGCAAAGCCACAAACAAGATACAGAAACTCAAGAACAACAGGCGTGTGTTCGAACAGCAGACGAAGGGCGACAACTGGGCCATACGCAAACCACTGCACAAAGAGACCGTGTTCGGCAAGGTTAATCTGCGTCTGACAGAAGATGTGAAACTAAAGGAAGCGGTAACACGACCGAACGACATTGTCGACCGTGATTTAAAAAAGAAAATTAAGACAATGCTCGAATCGGGCTACGACCTGAAGAAAATAAAGGCCTACTTTGATGACAACGCCGAAACATGGGCAGACATAATCTGAACAAGATACGGGTCTATTATTTCACTGCAGAAACCGATGACAGATGTTTCGCGACCCGCAAACCCATTGATCCATCCTTCAACCGCAAGAAGATCATCAATGAGATTACCGACACCGGCATCCAAAATATACTTCTGCGCCATCTTGAAAACAACAGCGGCAATCCGGACATCGCCTTCTCTCCCGAAGGCATCGAAGAGATGAACAGAAACATCCGCACTCTCAACAACGGGAAGTGGCATCAGCCCATTCTCAAAGTGCGCGTGTATAAGAAAGCCAACAAGTTTCCCATCGGCAAGAGCGGCAACAAGCCAAAGAAGTTTGTTGGAGCGGCCAAGGACACAAACCTGTTCTTTGCTGTCTATGAGGAAGAGGACGGCAAACGCAGCTATTCGTCCATACCGCTCAAGGTCGTCATAGACCGCATGAAGGCGGGACTGCCCGTAGCCGACGAGGACGGTGTCATCCCTACGTTCGTGTTGTCTCCCGGTGACTTGGTCTATCTGCCCAAAGAAGGAGAAACGATCTCCGTCGGGACCATTGACAAGAGCAGGATATACAAGATGGTGAGTTGCAGTGATAATCGGTGCTTCTTCATTGGAAATAGCATAGCTAAGCCTATCGTCAGCAAATATGAGTTCAATGTAATGAACAAGATTGAGATAGCATTGACAGGAGAAAACATAAAGGAAAAGTGCATCCCTATCAAAGTGGACCGACTGGGACAAATCGTTAAATTAGGATACTGAAAAAACGACCGGATTATGATCAAGAAGACCCTCTATTTCGGCAATCCCGCCTATCTGTCCCTCCACCTCGGACAGCTCGTGATAAAGTTGCCTGAGTTGGAAACCTGCGCGGCAGTGGACGCCAATTTCAAAGCTCGCGCAACCGTCACGAAACCGATAGAGGACATCGCATACATTGTACTCGACAATCGGCGCATCACCATCACCAGCGGAGCCATGGAAGCGTTGCTCGAAAACAACTGTGCAATAATCTCATGCGACTCACGCGGAATGCCCGTCGGACTGATGCTGCCGCTCGCAGGCAACACTGTTCAAAACGAGCGGTTCCGTCATCAGCTCGATTCTTCGCTACCACTGCGAAAGCAACTGTGGCAGCAGACCATACAACAGAAAATTGTCAATCAGGCCGCCACGCTTGAACGATGTTGTCCTACGGTAGCCACAGGATGTATGCGCAAATGGGCCACTGACGTGAAAAGCGGAGACCCCCACAATGTCGAAGGAAAAGCCGCTGTCTACTATTGGAAAAATTTCTTCAGCAATCACGTCAACAACTTCATCAGAGACCGCGAAGGCATGTTCCCGAACGATCTTCTGAACTACGGCTATGCCATCCTTCGGGCCATAATGGCCAGAGCGCTTGTGTCGAGCGGTCTGCTCCCTACTCTCGGCATACATCATCACAACAGATACAACGCCTACTGCCTCGCGGACGACATCATGGAGCCATATCGTCCATACGTGGACAATCTGGTGCACGGCATCATCACTGATAACGGTGTTGATTTTGAACTGACACGTGACATAAAGGCCCTGCTGTTGACCATTCCGACACTCGATGTAACAATAAACGGCCGGCAAAGTCCGCTGATGGTTGCCACAAGTCAGACAACGGCATCACTCGCACGGTGTTTCATGGGTGAGATACGACGCATCTATTATCCTGTAATGTCGTAACAACAATGCTATCAGAACGTTTCAGTGAATATCGCATTATGTGGGTTATGTTTTTGTTTGACTTGCCGACGGAAACGAAAAAAGACCGCAAGGCTTCTGCAGAGTTCCGCAAACGCCTCATTGGAGACGGTTTCTCCATGTTCCAATACTCCATCTACATTAGACACTGCGCAAGCATCGAAAATGCAGAAGTCCACATACGCCGCGTGAAAGCCATACTACCGGAATACGGCTACGTCTGTATTATGTGCATCACAGACAAACAATTTGGAAACATACAAGTCTTTCACGGTCGAAAACCTACAGCTCCCAATTCTCCAGGCCACCAATTAGAACTTTTCTGAAAATACAAACATAACAATCTATAAAGGCAAGGAGTATATATAATTGGAACATATAAAAACAAAAATCCCGCCACTAAAGGACGGGATTCTGCCATTATCGCAGTTCTTTTCATTTTCTAATTTGTTTCGCATATATCTAATAATCAGCTACTTCCTAAAATCATACTGTTGTTTATACTGCGAAGCAGAAACTTTTCAAGCAATTCACAACAATATTTTGTTTGTTACTTTACTGTATATGACTGTTGTTTATACTGCGAAGCAGAAACTTTTCAAGCAATTCACAACAATAGTATGCTGTTTTTATAGATAGATAATACTGTTGTTTATACTGCGAAGCAGAAACTTTTCAAGCAATTCACAACATGCTCATTTTTCTAAATCCCCTAAGGCATACTGTTGTTTATACTGCGAAGCAGAAACTTTTCAAGCAATTCACAACGCTTCGGTGCAGGTGCTTACTCCGTTGATAACTGTTGTTCATACTGCGAAGCAGAAACTTCTCAAGCTATTCACAACCAAACAATTACAAAATAAATATGCCAAAGAACAATTTGACTGTAAAGATACAAGTTTTTCACATTACTTGCGTCACCAATTACATAGTTTAACATATCTATAATCTAAATATAAACTCTATCTACTACATCAAATGGCGGGAAACAAATGAAGCTTGCTCGGTAAATATGGAGAAAGGATACCGCCGTAGATTATTTTACAAAACTCCGTATAAGAAAAGTATTGTTCTGGAGATTCGGCGGGCGCCGGGAGGGCCTTACGGGGGCCGCGGCACCTCCTTTGACTCTTCAAAAGCCACTGCCGACTTCCCCAAAAAAATGATTTTGAATGCCGTAAGGGCCCCGCGGCTCCTCGTTTTTGAAAAATTCCGTGAGTTTTTGATGGTCAAAAAAGGGGGAAAAAGCGGGATTTGTGGAGCAATAAGGGTTCCGCGGGGTTACAACGGCGTGCCCGTTGAGTTGCAACGGCTGCCCCGTTGCAATGCAATAACAGCCCCGCGACAGAGCAAGGAAAGCCCCACGGCGAGGCCCCACCCCACTATTTGAAAGAAGAGGAGGGATGGCTTGACTGTAAATGACTGTGTGACAGAGCGTTGCAAAAACAGCGGTTTTCACGCCGAAAAATAGCGACAAAATATCCTTCGCGAGATTTGAATATTTTGGAGCACGGCAGAAATATTTTGGAAAGTGGACCTGAATTTTGGCGTTAAACCGAGAAAAAACATTACGGATATTAAGTTCTTCGAACCGGCGTTCGGCCTACATCCAATCATTCGCCACTCAACATTCAACATTCATTTGCGTATATCGTGGGAAATCATTAACTTTGCAGCAGAGAATTAACAGGTTTTCCAGTTTGACAGACTTATGAAAGAATTAACACTGAAGTACGGATGCAATCCGAACCAGAAGCCTTCACGCATATTCATGACCGAAGGCGAACTCCCCATCGAAGTAATCAACGGCCGCCCGGGCTACATCAATCTCCTTGACGCGCTCAACAGCTGGCAGCTCGTCCGCGAGCTCAAGGCAGCCACAGGGATTGCCGCTGCGGCATCGTTCAAGCACGTTTCACCTGCCGGTGCTGCCGTAGGTCTGCCGTTGAGCGACACGCTGAAGAAGATTTATTTCGTGGACGACATCAAGATGGAGCTTTCGCCGATTGCCTGTGCATACGCCCGTGCCCGCGGCGCCGACCGCATGAGCTCATACGGCGATTTCGTTGCTCTGAGCGACACGTGCGACGCAGCTACGGCCACCCTCATCAAGCGTGAGGTCAGCGACGGTGTCATTGCTCCCGACTATACTCCCGAGGCGATCGAAATACTGAAAGACAAGCGCAAGGGGACATACAATGTCATCAAGATTGACCCTGACTACGTTCCGGAGCCGGTTGAGCGCAAGCAGGTATTTGGCGTAACATTCGAACAGGGCCGCAACGAAATCGACCTGAGTGACTCCTCACTGTTTGAGAACATTCCAACCCAGGCCAAGGATTTCACTCCCGAGGCACGCCGCGACCTTCTCATCGCCCTCATCACCCTGAAATATACTCAGAGCAACTCTGTCTGCTATGCAAAGGACGGTCAGGCCATCGGTATCGGCGCAGGCCAGCAGAGCCGCATCCACTGCACCCGTCTTGCCGGTTCGAAGGCTGACATCTGGTGGTTGCGCCAGCATCCGAAGGTGATGAATCTGCCATTCGTTGACGGCATCCGCCGCGCCGACCGTGACAACACGATTGACGTATATATCAGCGAGGAGCACGACGACGTTCTGCGCGACGGCACGTGGCAGCGTCTGTTCAAAGAGCGTCCCGAGGTGCTGACGATGGAAGAGAAGCAGGAATGGATTGCCAAGAACACGGATGTTGCTCTCGGCAGCGACGCTTTCTTCCCCTTCGGCGACAATATAGAGCGCGCCCACAAGAGCGGCGTATGCTATATCGCACAGGCCGGTGGCTCGGTGCGTGACGACAATGTGATTGAGACGTGCGACAAATACGGCATCGCCATGGCATTCACCGGCGTACGCCTGTTCCACCACTGATAACTTATTGCTTTAAACTTGTAACCTTGAACTTTATGACTGCGCACAGAAGGCCGGAAGGAACCGGCCCCGAAGCAAGACATAAGGTTTGAAGTTACAAGTTTAATGTTTAAAGCAAATCATAAAGTTGAAAATATAAGTTCAACGCGCAGCCATTAAATAAAAAGTATAAAAGAATAAAAAGTAAAGAAATGGATATTGACGACATAATATCAGGAGGCGGAATCGTGTTCCGGCCGGCCCGAAAAGACAACGGAGACAATGGCAAAGTGAAGACAAAAGCCAAGAAAAAGAAATATATAACCGGGGCTCACGGCAGCGGCTCGGCAAAGCAGAAAGCCAAATACCGCGAACAACGGGCAAACAGACATAAATAGTGTATCGTTGATAAGAACCGGACAGTGGCTGTTTTTAATGTTCTTTTGCAATTGTTACACTATTTTTACCCCCCCCGAAAAATTTAGTGGATTTATTTATATAACTTTGCAGAACAAAAGAAGTTATATTCCAAAATACACTCCATTACGGCAGATGGGCATAACCAGAAGAATTGTCATGCTGCTTGTGACAACTGTCATTGCCATGACATGTCTTACAGACAGAGCGCACGCCGCCACGACAAATGACAAACAAGCCGACTCTATCCTGAAAGACCTTAGACGTCATTTCAACAGCGCCAACAAAGACAGCCTTTATCAGACGGCTGCCAGATATCGTACATATCAACTGAACAAGGGAAACATCTACCGGTATTACCAAGGATGGCAATACGAAATCCTATACGAAATCAATTTCAACAACTTCTACCATGCCATGCGCAAGACCATCATGATGTCTGAAGAAATGAAAATGCGCAAGGATAATGACATGCTGTACAATGCCACATATCTTCTCGGCATCATCTACTCACTGCAGGGCAACGTTGAAATGGCCAAAAAATGTTTCTACAGGGCCCTGGAGGAAGGAAAAGACCAACCGTCGGTCAAACTCGTGAACATATACAAGGAACTGGCCAACGTCGAGATGGACGATGAACCGGAAAAGGCCATGAAAAACATCAACCACGCCATAAAAATAATCAGTCAGGCCCAACTGAAATACGAATACAGCGATGCCATAGCCTTCAAGATTATCGTTGCGTTCATGCTAAAGGACATGGAACTCGTCAAGAGTCTCTACAAGGACTATATGCAGATGAAGAAGGACTATGGGAACGAGTTTTCCATGACATACTACACATACGCCACAATATGTGAACGGGCCGCCGAAGGCAAATATGGCGAAGCCCTGAAATGGAACGGCAAGCTGACGGGAATTGACAGATATAAGTTTGAAACCATCATCCATGAACTTTTCGGAAACACCGAAAAGGCTTTCATGGCCCAAAAGAAATATATCCACATCAAAGATTCCATCAACAGCACTATCATGGTTCAGGAACTCAATGACGCCACGAATGATGTTGAGATGAATGCCATGCGCCACAAAGCCAACAAGGACAGAGTCAAGAAAAAGGTAATGACGATGGTCATCTTCGGTGCGGCAGTCATCATCCTCATTCTCATATTCGTCATCTTGAACAGACGGGCCAACATGATGAAGCTGAAGAAAAAGAATTCTGAACTCGAAATCCTACGCTACAAATCCGAGGAGGCGGAACGGTTAAAGAACAACATCCTCCAGAACATGAGTCATGAGATACGTACTCCGCTAAATATCATATCCGGATTCACGCAGCTCATCTGCCAACCGGGATTCACCCCTTCCGACGAGGAGAAAGCGGAAATTGCCAACCACATCACTGCCAGTTCCGACAATCTCGTCAGAATCATAAACAACCTGCTCTATGTTGCAGCAAAAGAGAGTGAAAGCTATGCGTCTCAAAAAGAAGACATAGCGCTCAACAGTCTGTTGCACAAGCTCATCGGGACCTATCAGCAGACTCTCACGGATGACGTCAGCTTCTCTTTCGTCACTGACATTCCCGACGACTTCCACTTCATGAGCAGCACAAAAGGCATTGAAATCATTTTCGACAATCTGCTCAACAATGCCCGCAAGTTCACAAACAATGGCAATATTACGCTGCGGTGTTCCTTCGACGAGAGAAAAGAATATGTCATCATCAGTGTGACAGACACGGGAACAGGAGTTCCGGAAGGCCAACAGGAACAGATTTTCAGTGTCTTCTATAAGGTGGACAACTCGAAAGAAGGGCTTGGAACCGGTCTTTCCCTGTCCCGCCATATAGCGAGACAACTCGGCGGCGAACTGAAACTGGACAGTACCTACCGCAGCGGCGCACGCTTCATACTGCTTCTGCCCGTCAGAAGTGATTGAAAATGGAATCTGCAGAGATTTTCATTGCGCGAGGCATGCTTATCGTTAGTTTTTTCCGAAGACAAATCAAGTCACAAGTCCTGACACTCTCTTATCAATATCCGGACTATACACCATAGCAGAGTATTCTCCGGAGGCAAATCAAGTCCTGACACTCTCTGTAAAGAACACATTCCTGTTGTCCCGCTCATCTACACAGATTGTCGCGGACGGAGACACCACGTTGTGAGTTCTGTGTTTGTGTGCCAGACATTCTTATATCCCCCAAAAAGAAAAACCGGCAGGCAAATCCTTTCGGACTGCCAGCCGGCTTATCTTTCCTTTTCTAATCTCAGTCTTATGCCTTCTTAGGAGCAGCGGTTCTCTTCTCCTTAATGCGAGCCTTCTTACCTGTGAGCTTACGCAGATAGTAAAGCTTGGCACGACGCACCTTACCAATCTTGTTGACCTCGATGCTGTCAATGTTGGGTGACTCAATCGGGAAAATACGCTCTACACCAACGGTACCTGACATCTTACGTACGGTGAAACGCTTCTTCTCGCCATGGCCGGAAATCTTGATGACAACACCACGGTAGAGCTGGATGCGCTCCTTTGTACCCTCGATAATTTTGTAAGCGACAGTCACAGTGTCACCGGACTTGAACTCCGGAAACTGCTTGCCGGTTGCAAATGCTTCCTCAGCAACTTTAATTAAGTTCATTGTACTTTATAATTAAATTTGTTCTTATCGTTCCAACGCAACATAACGGGCAACACGTTACTTCCCGCCAGCGATTACGCCGAAAAGCGGGTGCAAAGTTACGACATTTTATCGGTTTCAGCTAATTTTAGCCAGGCTTTTTTTGCTGATTATCTGATTTTTAGTTACTTTTGCGTCAAAATATCAAAGAAGAATATGCACATCGGATATATTTCACGCGTTCTCCCGCTGGCCGCTGCCGCACTACTGTCAGGCTGCTCGTCACAGCAGACGGCAACGGTGGCGTCTGTCGAACGCAGCCGCATACTGGTGGACAGCCGGTATGACGCCGCTCCCGACGCTGAAGCGGCAGAGATTATCGAGCCTTACAGGCATGTAGTGGACAGCATAATGAGCCCGATTGTAGGAAAATCGGCCGGCCACATGAGCGCACAGCGTCCGGAAAGCAATCTGTCCAACCTCCTGGCCGACATCCTCGTATGGGCAGGCCGCGACTACGGCGAACAGCCCGTCATCGGAGTCTACAATATGGGAGGAATAAGGGCAGCACTGCCCGAAGGCGATGTTACTTATGGAGATGTGCTGGAAGTGGCCCCGTTTGAAAACAAGATATGTTTCCTCACCCTGACCGGCAGCGACCTGCTCGAACTGTTCGGCAATATGGCCAGCGTGGGCGGCGAAGGCGTAAGCCACGGCGTCGAACTGGTTATCACAGGCGACGGCAAACTCACAAGCGCACGCCTCAACGGACAAGAAATAGACCCTGAAGCAACCTACCGGATTGCCACAATCGACTATCTTGCACAAGGAAACGACAAAATGGTGGCATTCAAGAAGAAAAAGGACTTCAATGCCCCCGCAGCTGAAGAAAACGACACGCGCTACATCATCTCGGCATACTTCCGCGAGATGGCCAGACAGGGAAAAGCTGTGGAAAGCAAAGTGGAAGGACGGACAACTGTCAAATAGACAAAGAAAAACAATGAAAAGCAGAATACTATTGATAGCGGTAATGTGCTGCATGTCGGCACTGTCCGCAACGGCACAGGAGAACAAGCGTCAGCTGGTAATACTCCACACCAACGACACTCACAGCACGGTGATGCCTCTGAGCGAAAACCTCAATGACACGATGAAAGCAGGCCGCGGCGGATTTCTGCGCCGCATCGCTATGGTCAAAGAAGAACGCACCAAGGACCCGGACCTGCTGCTGTTCGACAGCGGGGACTTCTCGCAAGGCTCACCCTACTACACACTGTATAAGGGTGACGTGGAGGTCCGGCTGATGAACCGCATGGACTACGACGCTGCTACAGTAGGAAACCACGAATTCGATTTCGGTCTGGAAAACATGGCGAGAATATTCCGAATGGCCAAATTTCCCATCGTCTGCGCCAACTACGACTTCACCGGCACACCCGTTGAAGGCACTGTCCGCCCATACGTCGTACTGGAACGCAAAGGACTACGCATCGGTGTATTCGGACTTTCGCCCCGTCTCGACGGTCTCGTTTCCGAAGAGAACTATCGCGGCGTGACATTCACAGATCCAATAGAGAAAGCGCGCGAAGTAGCCGGACTGCTTCGGAACGAGGAACACTGTGACGTCGTCGTCTGTCTGTCTCACCTCGGCTGGCAGCAGGCGAAGCCAGACGTCGACGACAGCACGCTCATAGCCGCCACACGCGACATCGACATCGTTCTCGGCGGCCATTCACATACGTATTTCAAAGAACTGGAATGGGTGAACAACGCCGACGGCACTCCCGTCCCTGTCGACCAGAACGGCAAACACGGAATCTTCGTCGGAAGAATTGTTCTCAACTGCGAAAAATAAGATTACTCGAAATAGAACGTGAGGACAAACATCTTGCTGTGGCCTGATCTCACGGAATTGGCATAGGCTCTCATCGAAGCATCCTGCAACTGGTCGGCATGGCTTCCATCGAGTGCGTTCGTCAGACTATAGCAGAATTTCAATTCCGGTATGAACTTGAAGAACGGCAGATAGAAATCACACCCCAATCCAACCTCTACAAACGTGTCGTAACGCTTCAGACGGATATAATCCTGGGCCTTGCCCGTGAGATTTATCATCGGATTGATGCCCGCCATGACATAAGGGCGGTGGTTGTTGAACCGAGGCGCACTGAACTTGATGTCCAACGGAATCGAGATATACGTGTTCTTCAAGTCCTGCGTCGATGTCGTCGGGCGGCCGTTCTCATCAAGGCGCGACAAGTTGACGAACGACAGATGCTTGGCACCAAAGTGCAGCGTCGGCGTCAAACGGGCCGAAAGATTGGCGCTGATACGCGCTTCGGCCGTAACACCGACACTGAATCCGGGATTCCAGTTATCCGCATCACACAGGATTGTCTGCTCCGTCACCGTTCCGTCCGCTCCGGTAATCGTTTGCGGCCCAACATTCTCCATCTCAATATCCTGCATGTGCATACCCACAAGAATACCGAAATGCAGCGGCCGAAGATCTATATACGGCTTGTTCTGCGCCGTGCGTTCCTGAGCATAACCACGACAAACGGCAGCCAACAATATCATAAAGGTCAGAATCTTCCTCATATTATTTAATATAACGTAGAAACCGCCCACTTATTATATTCCGCATCCCTTTTCGTCGCAACACTTCTTCCACTTCCACACTTTACTTCCACATACCAGTCGAAACACTACCAATTTATTTCGACAACGTATAAATTATTAAAATAAATAATCAAAATTAGGTAGTTTTCAGATTTAATTAGTACTTTTGTGTACTAATTTATTGGTATTAATTTATAAACTAATTTAAAATTATGGCTTACGTTATAAGTGACGATTGTATCGCATGTGGTACATGTATCGACGAGTGCCCCGTAGGAGCTATCTCTGAGGGCGATAAGTATTCAATTAATCCTGATGTCTGCACAGAGTGCGGAACTTGCGCTGATGTATGCCCCTCTGAGGCTATCAGCCTCCCAGCTTAATTGTTTCTTTAGAAAGAAAACAGCGCGGATTCGTAACAATGTTACGAATCCGCGCTTGTTTTTATTCCAGAAAACTTGTTTTATTTCAGAAAACCAACATTAACAGTCAAGAGGCTTGACAGGCTAACAGGTCATAGGATAGAGTTTGGAGTGAAGAGTTTGGAGTTTGTAGTGTAGAGTGCAGAGTGAAGAGTTTGTAGTGCAGAGTGAAGAGTGAAGAGTGAAGAGGTATGATTACTCTAAACTCTTCAATCTGTACTCTGCAATCTGCACTTATTATTCTTCAATCTGCAATCTCCACTCTTCAATCTGCAATCTCCACTCTGCACTCTGCACTCTGATCTATCATCTCATATCCCCGCACGCCACACAGCTCTTGCTGCGGTGCACAGCGATATTCCGGAAGTCCATGGTACTGGCGTCGAAAGTGAGCAACCTGTCGGTCAGAAGTTCACCCGCACCGATGAGGAACTTCAATACCTCGGCCGCCTGAATCGTGCCAAGCATTCCGGCAATGGCACCAAATACGCCTGCCTGCGATGCCGGCGGCACCATATCAGCCGGCGGTTGTCCTCCGAAGATACACCGATAGCAGGCCGTACCGGGCACATGAGTGAACGTATGGGCCTCAAACCTTAGCAAACCGCCGTGCGAGAAAGGCTTTCCAGCCGCAACACAAGCGTCATTGATGAGCATCTTCGTATCGAAATTGTCTGTTCCGTCGACCACGAAATCATAACCGGAGATAATATCAACAATGTTATCGGAGGTGAGGAAATCCCGATGTTTCACCACTCTGACATACGGATTGATGGCTGTCAGCCGCTCCGCCGCAGAATCGACCTTCGGTCTCCCGGCATTCGCCGTAGTATGAATGACCTGCCGTTGCAGATTGGATATGTCCACTACATCTCCGTCGGCAATGCCGAGTGTACCCACTCCGGCCGCCGCCAGATACATTAGTATTGGCGAGCCAAGTCCTCCGGCACCCACAACAAGCACACGTCCGCGCCTTATTCTCTCCTGTCCTTCCACCCCACACTCCTTCAGCAGGATATGGCGGCTGTAACGACGAAGTTCTTCTTCCGTGAAATCTGTCATTTTCATATATATTTCGCGATAGCCTTCAAACACTTTTCGCTGTTCACCGGCTTAGCCAGGAAATCGTCACATCCTGCCGCCATAGCGTTCTCCCGGTCGCTTTCAAAAGCGTTTGCCGTGAGCATGACTATCGGTAGTTGCGGCCTGACGGCCTTAATCTGCCTCGTGGCTTCCAATCCGTCACACATAGGCATTCTCAAGTCCATCAGGATAAGATCGACTTTTCCGTCTGAAGCCAGTTCAATGGCTTCGCGTCCGTCATGGGCCCTAATGATATTGTAGGTTCTTTTTAGGATGTATGTCATCAACACATAGTTGCTGTCATTGTCCTCTGCTATCAGTATTGTCTTCATAGGCTTGTCGTTTTACTTCTGTTGAGACATTTTCCCGAAGTGTCAGTCTTTCTTCCACAACTTGCTCATGTCCTCCAGAGTCTTGCCCTTTGTCTCAGGCACGAGACGCCATACGAACACAGCGGCAACCACACAGATGAGTCCGTAGAGTCCGTATGTGAACCAGTGGCCGAAGTTGGGATCACCTTCGGTCTGCATATTGAACATCGGGACGAACGAGGAGCTGACAATCCAGTTGAAAATCCACTGGAAAGCAACGGCGATGGCTACGGCCGCGCCACGGATGGTGTTGGGGAATATCTCTGAGATGAGCACCCAGCAGATGGGGCCCCACGAGAACATGAACGACGCGCTGTAGACCATTATGCTGACCATCGTGACCAGTCCGAGAGACGGATTGCCGAAGGTCAGGGCCACACCGAAGGCTCCCACGGCCATTCCGATTGAGCCGTAGATGAGCAGCGGCTTGCGTCCCCACTTCTCCACGGTGAATATTGCCACGAGCGTGAAGAGGATGTTGACAACACCCATCATCACCGTCTGCACCATCGGTTTGTCCATTCCCATGTCGGCGAAGATGCGCGGAGCATAGTAGAGCACGGCATTGATGCCCACTGCCTGCTGGAAGACGCTGAGCATGATACCGACAAAAATCACCAGCCAGCCGTAGGTGAAGAGGCGTTCCGTACGCTCGGTGATGGTTGTGCGGATATCGTCCAATATCTGTTGTCCGGCGGCAGCGCCGTTAATTTTCTTGAGAATGTCCAGAGCCTTGTTTTCCTGACCTACCATAACGAGATAGCGAGGCGTTTCCGGCACGAGACAGATGAGCAGGGCGAAGAGTCCTGCCGGCACGGCCTCACTTCCGAACATATAGCGCCATCCGGTAGCTATTGTCCACGGGTCGCTGCCGGGGGCTACGGCATTGATGCCCTGGCCAATCTGTTCGATTACAGGATTGGTGTGCTCACCGAGGATAAGGAAGTTGACGAAATAGACAACCAGCTGACCGAAGATGATGGCAAACTGGTTCCACGACACCAGCGTTCCGCGGATGTTCGACGGAGCCACCTCGGCGATATACATCGGACAGATGGCCGAAGCCAGACCTACGCCCACACCGCCTATGACACGATAGATATTGAACACCACGAGCAGGTCCTTGGAAGGCACGCCGTGCTGGAAGAAAAGAAATTCGGGCGACATCGAGCCGAGGGCCGATATGAAGAACAGCAGGCCGGCGATTATGAGCGACTTCTTGCGTCCGAGGTTAGAAGCGAGAAAACCCGACAGGGCACTACCGATTATACATCCTATGAGCGCGCTGGCACAGGTGAAACCGTGCCAGCCGTCAGTATATGTGAAATCTGAAGAACCGAGAAAGAAGGCCTGAAGACCTTTTTCCGCACCGGAGATTACGGCCGTGTCGTAGCCGAAGAGCAGGCCGCCCAATACGGCGACCATAACGATTGAAATAAGGTAGGATTTGCTACCGGTCTGATTTTTTTCCATTGATTATGTTATGTTTTATCTGTTTCAACATCCATGACGCATGACTTCAAGGATTTTATGTGGCGGCCACAGTCATGGCCGCCACATAATCAGCTATTCACACTAATATATACGTATGAAAGAGCATTTTCCCTAAGCCGCCGTGTGGAGGCTGTTCCATTCCGTCATTTCTTCACCTTATATAAACGGAAGGTCATCGGAGGCAGGTTGTCACTGATTACAGAACCGTTCTTGCCGGCCGCAACGCCAACCGTTCCTTCCCGTGGAACGATTTTCTCCGGATGGTCGAGCGTGTTCTCGTCGTCCATGCCGTCGTGCGTCAGCGTGATTGTTGCGGCCTGTGTCATGTTTTTCAGGCCGTTGAGATTGAGCGTTACGGGCTGTGCCGTCTTCGAGGTGTTTATGACCTTGACGATGACAGAGCCGTCAGCCTTGTCCGTGACGGCGCTGGCAAAGAGTCCGTCCTGACCTTCCTGGCCGGCCACGGGCTTTCCGTCCATTGTCAGTGACAGCACGTTCGTTCCGCGGTTCATGGCATACATTTGCTGAACATAGTAGCTCACGGACTTGAACATCCTCACATTGTCATACCAGATCAGGTCCGGACGCCACTGCCATCCCTCAACGTGAGCGAACAGCGGCGCGTAGGCCGTCATCCACACCACGTCGGCATTTCTCTCGTAGGCCGTCATGAAGGCAGCTTCAAGTATTGAGGCCTCATAGTGGTTCCACTTCTTTCCCTTTCCGTGGCAGGCGTATTCGCCGGCAAACACCTTCGGGCCCTTGCGGTCATACTTGTCATAGCGCAGTCCGTTCTCGAGGAACCACGCCTCCGGACGGTAGAAATGCTCGTCAACGAGGTCGGCCTTGAGCTTTCTCATGGCCTCCCATCCGCGGTTGAACTTGTCGCCGCTTGGGTCGGGACCGCTCGAACCGACAATCTGAATCTTCGGATAGCGTGCCCGTATGGCCTTCACGAACGGTTCGAGGCGCTTGAAGTAGAGAGAATCCCACTGTTCGTTGCCCACACCTATATACTTCAGATTGAACGGAGCCGGATGGCCCATTTCGGCGCGCTTCCGTCCCCATGTTGTCGTGGTGTCGCCGTTGGCGAACTCTATCAGGTCGAGACAGTCGTCGATGTAGGACTGGAGTTCGTCCATCTGGGCATGCCATTTCTCGTTGTCGCGGTTCTGATACTGACACGCCATGCCAACGTTGAGCACCGGCAGAGGCTCTGCGCCCATATCTTCTGACAGCAGGAAGTATTCATAGAAGCCCAGTCCGTAGCTCTGATAGTAGTCTGGATAGAAGCGGTGGGTGAACGTGTGCTGCCAGCGGTTGCCGTTGAGAGGCCGGTTCTCAACCGGTCCTATCGAGTTTTTCCACTGATAGCGGGTTGCGAGGTCGGTTCCCTCGACGATACATCCGCCGGGAAAACGGAACACTCCCGGATGGACGTCTGCCAAAGCCTGTGCCAAATCACGGCGCATGCCGTTCTCGCGGTTCTTGAACGTGTTGACGGGGAAGAGGCTGACGTGCTCCAGACAAACCGTGTTGCGTCCGTCGAGATAGATGCGCAGCTGCGCCTTGTTGTGTGTCAGTGGCGACTTCAGGCGCACCTCATATTTCTGCCATTCGGCCGATTTCACATCCAGTTTTGTCGAAACAAACTCCTGACGTTCGCCCATGGCAGCCGGGTCGATGAGCTGAACGGTGATCCGGCCTGTTCCTTTCGGTGCCTTCGCCCAAACCGTGAAACGGTATTCCTCGCCCTTCAGGACTCCAATTCCGAAATATCCCTCGTTCACAAGTCCCGTGCGACGGTCGGAGTGACGCGGGTCGGAAAGCACAACATAGTGGGGACAACGTTCAAAGGGTCCGTCAGCTTTCAGTTCTATGTTTCCAAATGTCTGCCATCCCATGAAACTCTGAGGAAATTCAAAAGAGCGGTTTTTTACCAGTTCTCCGTAAAGTCCGCCGTCGGCGGCATAGTTGATGTCTTCAAAAAACAGGCCGTACATGGTGTTCTGTACAGTGGCTCCTGCCTTCTTCGTGTTCACGTCAATCACATGCGTCTGTGAGAATGACGATGCGGCGGCGGCCAACGTGATGGCGCAAGTCAGTAGTCGATGGTTCATATCTGTTGTTTTAGTAATGTTAATATAGATTTGACAAAGGTAATATAAAAAATGACAATGTGCAAGACACACGGCCAAAACTTGTTTCTTGCCGCTCACTTTCCATCACTTCGCCAATCTTCCCGCCGTCCGAGCCACGGTCATACCGCCATTCGGGTGGAGCTTTTGCCCAATCCGTCGTCCACGATTCCACGCACCGCCCGTCGTTCCTCTTTCCCAAAAGGCCGCAAGCTCCGTCCGATGTCACTAAAATTCTGAATTTAAGGTCCACGAGAGGAGGCACTTTCCAAAAAAAATCGTCCGAGGACCCAAATATCGCAACCACGCGAATGCAAAAATATGGAGATTTTCAGTGAAACATATTTACACGATTTTCAACCCGCTAATTATCAGGATATTATGAAACACAACAATTTCTTTTCATCACACCACGGCCTTTGAAACCTTGCCGTAAGGCTCTCCCCGCTCTGCAACGGGGCCCTTACGGCTTTGCAACGGGGCTGCCGTTGCGCTTCAACGGCAGCCCCGTTGCAACCTCGGGAGAGCCTTACGGCAGGAAAACGGCCGCTTTTCCGACCGCAAAAAGCAGTCGGGAAACGGCCAAAATACTTGCTTCGGAACCCCCGGGAGGCCTTCCCGGGGCTGCATCACTCGATTTTCCGGCCAAAAACAAGGACGAAAATATCAAGAAAAGCCCCAAAAAAGGTCGGAAAACGAGCTGGAACGAGGAAAACGGCGGACGCAATTTTGTAAATTTATTACATACTTCTTCAAGCGCATGTCCATGTTTCAGAGAATCTCCCCACCGCCATATATCCCCTCCATTCCACAGCCCATTTTTGCGGCCAATCCGCCGTTCCCTCTCCCACCGGGATGTCTACGCCACGCCATACGTCCAAAAAAGAGGGCAAATCTGCGGCAAAGCGATATTTTTTTATTAAATTTGCAGCCTAATGTAGGCATACGGCAGATGACAGTAGCAGAATTGATAAGCAAGAACAAGGAGCAGAAGCACTTCTCGTTTGAGGTGTTGCCTCCGCTGAAAGGAACAGGAACGGAAAGGCTATTCGCAACGATTGACAAACTCAAACCGTTCGACCCGCTTTTCATCAATATAACCACCCACCACAGTGAGTTCGTATATAAGCAGATGGAAAACGGGCTGCTGGAGCGCAGCCGCATCCGGCGTCGACCGGGAACAATAGCCATCGCTGCGGCAATACAGAACAAATACGGCATTCCGGTCATGCCCCACGTCATTTGCAGCGGGGCGACGGTGGAAGACATCGAATATGAGCTGCTTGACCTTCAGTTCCTCGGAATCAACAGTCTGCTGCTGCTGCGCGGAGACAAAGCCAAAGAGGACCGCCACTTCACACCTACCGACGGCGGACATGAACACACGACAGACCTGATTCGTCAGGTAGTTGAGTTCAACGAAGGACGGTTTGCCGACGGGACGCCAATCAAAAGTCCCGGCCGGAAGTTCGACTTCGGCGTGGCATGCTATCCGGAGAAACACGAGGAGGCGCCAAATCTGGAGATGGACATGGCCCGGCTCAAGGAGAAGCAGGACCTTGGAGCGACGTTTGCCGTGACGCAGCTGTTCTATGACAACAGGAAATATTTCGAGTTCGTGGAGCGTGCCCGCGCCATGGGCATCACCATACCGATAATCCCGGGAATCAAGCCGCTGGCCAAACTCAGCCAGCTCACAGTGGTTCCGAAGACGTTCCACTGTGACATTCCGCAGGAATTGGCAGCCGAGGCTGTCAAATGCAAGACCGACGAGGAAGCCCGACAGCTGGGCGTGGAATGGGCCATAGCACAGTGTCGCGAACTATATGCCCACGGAATAAACAATATCCACTTCTACACCGTCTCGGCTGTCAATTCGGTAGTGGAGGTTGCGAATAGAATATAGGCCCCACCCGGGCCCATCCCCTAAGGAGAGGGTGGCTACGCGGTGAAACAGGAGCAGGGAAACTTGTGTCACTGAGACATCCTGCAAGCCATTTGCCTTTCGTCCGGTCTCTGACCGCCTGCAAGACAAGCCCCCTGAACGGCCGCAAGCAGCGATAAATCCCTTCAACTCCCATAAGGAATAAGGAGGAGCGACCGCAGGGAGCAACTACTCTTAAAAATAAAAGAATGAACTTCAACGAAGTGATAGGCCAGGAGGAAATCAAGGAACGTCTGACGAAGATGTGCCGCGAAAACCGTATCCCGCACGCCATGATGTTCTGTGGCCCACGTGGCTGCGGAAAGATGGCGCTGGCCATGGCCTTTGCATGCTACCTGCTGGAAGGAGACTTTAAAGAAAGTGAAGTGAAGAGGAGTGAGAAGTCCCCCATGCTTGCCAACATGCGCCATCCGGACCTCCACTTCACCTACCCCACAATAAAGCTACCGTCGATGAGCAGCGACTACAAACCTGTCAGCGACGATTTCGCACGCGAATGGCACGACATGATAATGGAAAGCCCTTACTTCACGATGGACAGATGGATGCAGGCCATCGGGGCGGAAAACCAGCAGGCCATCATCACCGCCGGAGAAAGCGACGCCCTGACCCACAAGCTCAGTCTGAAATCAAGCCAGGGCGGCTACAAGGTGGCTGTGATATGGATGCCGGAGCGTATGAACATTGAGTGTGCAAACAAGATGCTCAAACTGATTGAGGAACCGCCGAGCCGGACCATATTCATCATGGTGTCTGACGAGCCTCAACACGTATTGGAAACAATACGCAGCCGGGCTCAGCGTATCGATATCAGGCGCATTGACGACGAAAGCATGGTCCACGCTCTCGAAGCACGACGGGGATTGAACGAGGAAGAGGCACGGCGCGTTACGCGAATGGCCGCCGGCAACTGGAACAAGACGATAGAGATTATCGACGCCGACGGAGAAAACGGACTGTTCCTCGACATGTACCGCACGCTGATGAGACTGGCCTACGCACGCGATGTAAGGAACATGAAGAAATGGAGCGAGACCGTAGCCGCGTTCGGACGCGAGAAGCAGAAACGATTTCTGGAATATTTCCTGCGGATGACACGCGAAAACTTCATCTACAACTTCAGGCGCCCGGAACTGAACTACATGACACAGGAGGAGGAGGAATTTGCCGGCAGATTCGCACGTTTTGTCAACGAGAATAATGTCCTGCAAATAAACGAGCTGGCAAACAGGGCCATAAGGGACATCGGCCAAAACGCCAACGCCAAGATCGTGTTCTTCGACATTGCCCTACAGATGATTGTCCTGCTGCTACAGAAGTGAATAAAGGCTGACACTTTAACGGAACCGCAAGACAAAGGCGGAAAACGGACACGCAACCCGGACACACACATGAGAAAACAGAGAGAGAGTAACAATAAAACAAACATATAACCCCAAACACCTATACACCCGAAGCTACCGCACGCGGGAGCCGGGAACTTTCAGATTATGAACAACAAGGATTATGAAATATGCTGCGGCTGCAGCCGCGGGCTTAGCAAAGAGGCCGTGGGACGGCAGGACAAACAGCTGAACACGTATGACTGGCTGGCTGACGTGCCAGGAAACACGGACACGACGGACCTCGTGGAAGTGCAGTTCAAGCACACACGCAAGGGATACTATCACAACGTAAACCGGCTGGACCTGAAGAAAGGAGACATCGTGGCCGTGGAGGCTAACCCCGGACACGACATCGGAGTGGTCACGCTAACCGGACGGCTCGTCAAAATGCAGCTGAAAAAGGCAAACCTTCGTTCGGCCGACGATATAAAACGAATATACCGCCTGGCAAGACCGGTTGACATGGACAAATATCGCGAGGCAAAGGCACGAGAACATGAAACAATGATCGAAAGCCGGCAGATAGCAAAGGACCTCGGACTGAAAATGAAGATCGGCGACGTGGAATATCAGGGCGACTGCAACAAAGCCATATTCTATTATATAGCGGACGAACGCGTGGACTTCCGCCAGCTCATCAAGGTGCTGGCCGACACGTTCCACGTACGCATCGAGATGAAACAGATAGGCGCGCGGCAGGAAGCAGGACGCATCGGCGGAACAGGACCCTGCGGACGGGAACTGTGCTGCGCTACGTGGATGAAGAACTTCAATAGCGTCAGCACCAACTCGGCACGCTTCCAGGACATCTCGCTCAACCCTCAGAAACTGGCCGGAATGTGCGCCAAACTGAAATGCTGCCTCAACTACGAGGTGGACAGTTATGTGGAAGCAAGCAGACGTCTGCCGAGCAAGGAGGTCGTTCTACAGACTTTGGACAACGACTACTATCTGTTCAAGTCGGATATTCTCGCCGGTATGATCACATACTCCACCGACAAGAATATTGCCGCCAATCTTGAGATAATAACCGCCGAACGCGCCCGCGCCGTCATTGATATGAACCGCCACGGCGAAAAACCGGCATCACTCCAGGACGACGGCAAACGCAAGGAGCAGAACAGACCGGTGGACCTGCTGGCCAACGGAGACATAACGCGCTTTGACAAAGCCAAGAAGAAAAAGAAACAGAACGTCAAAGGACAACGGCAGGCCGCTAACGGACAACAGAGACAGGGAGGAACACCACGTCGGGAAAACCGGCAGCCATCGCCACAGGACGGAGGACGGACATCACAGGAACTCCGACAGCAGCAGGAACACCACCACAACGCACAAGAAAACGGAGGGCAGGATGAAAACAACGGACGGACAGCACAGCAGCGCGGACGCAATGGACGCCGGCCGGGGAACCGCCAGCCAAGGAACAATCAGAAGCAGGATGCAAAGGAATAGTCTTTCATTTTTAATAATCATGCTTACGGTTGCAGCGACAGTGATGTCGTGCAACCGTAAGACTGTTTATGACCGCTATCAGCCGGTAGCACAAGAAGGATGGAACAGGGACGACACGCTGACATTCACCATAAGACCGCTGCTGCGGGGAGGTGTGTTCAAAGAAGAAATCGGACTGCGGACAACGGGCGACTATCCGTTCATGGGACTTTGTCTAATTGTAGAACAGACCGTGCTGCCATCTGACGTGACACGCTGCGACACGTTGCGCTGCACCCTGACAGGGGATGACGGCAATGTCAAAGGACGGGGTCTGAGCTGCTATCAGTACCGCTTCCATCTCACAAACATAACTCTTGCCGACGGGGATTCACTCCGCGTAAGAATCCGCCACAACATGAGACGGGAAAACCTGCCCGGCATTACCGACGTGGGAATAAAAATGAAGATTGAGGAGTGAAGAGGTATGATTACCTTTATAATCTTCGTTTTGCGGAAAAATTAGGGACATAATCCTGTTGCACTCTCTTTGAACCTGCAAAGGGTAATCATACCTCTTCACTCTGCACTCTTCACTCTGCGCTCATATCTCTTACCTCTTCACTTAACTTAGTTTCTTGCCAAATTCCTTCCCGCGTCTATTCTCAGGAAGATGAAGAGAAGGAACGTGAAACCCCACAGTGACGAGCCGCCGTAGCTGAAGAACGGCAGCGGAATGCCGATGACTGGCGTCAGACCGAGCACCATCCCGACATTTATGAACACATGGAACAGGAATATGGATAGCACGGAATAGCCGTAGACGCGCCCGAAACGGTATGGCTGACGCTCAGCAAGATGTATCAGACGCAAGATCAGGGCAAGAAAGAGTATCAGCACGCCGGCCGAACCAAGAAAACCTTCCTCCTCACCGACGGTACAGAAAATGAAGTCGGTGTCCTGTTCGGGCACGAACTTCAGCTTGGTCTGCGTTCCATTAAGAAAACCTTTGCCCTCAAGACCGCCCGAACCGATGGCTATCTCACTCTGATGGACGTTATATCCCGCACCGGAGAGGTCTTCCTCCAGGCCCAGCAAGACGTTGATCCGGACACGCTGATGAGGCTCCAGCACGTTGTTGAGCACGTAGTCGGCCGAATAGAAGAAAGCCATTGAGCCCAAAGCGAAAGCTATTATAAAGAAATAGTTATGCAACCGCGTGGCCAAAGCGCGCCAAAGGAGCGTGCCTATCAGCAGTGCACTGATCACCAGCTGGACCCACACGACGTCAAACGGTATCACGTATTCTGAAAAAAGCAGAAACAACACCGTGATACCTATGCTATAGGACAATATCTTCCACATCAGACGGCGCTCATGGCAGTAGACGCGGACCATCACAGCGGTGAATATCTGTACGAGCAGCAGTACAGTGAACTTGCCCACCGACGTCGGCGTGTCCCACAACATGGCGGACTCGAAACGTATTCCGACAACAAAATAGATGACGGCGGCCACCCCTGTGAAGAGTATGCTGCCAGGCATTCCCTCGCGGTAGAACATGAGAAAAAAAGCCAGATAGACCAGCGCCGAACCCGTTTCACGCTGCAATATGATGAACACCATTGGGGCGAGAATGATGGCAAGCGTAGCCGCGAAATGCTTCCAACGGTGTATGTTATAGCCGTGGACACTCATGAACTTGGCCAAAGCCAGCGCCGTGGCAAACTTTGCGAACTCCGCCGGCTGCAAGCGAAGAGAAGAACCTATGACGAGCCACGAACGCGAACCCTTGATCTGATGGGGATTGAAGATGGTGGCAAAGAGCAGCAGCAGCAGAGCCGCATAAATGAAATAGGCGAACGTATCGTATAAGCGGTCGTCCATCATGAGCAGCACGAAACCGAGACATATCGACGTTCCGATCCACACAATCTGCATGCCGGAGCGTGTGCTGAGACTGAATATGTCGGTATCACCATAGGTATAGCTTGCCCCGCACACGCTTATCCAACCGAAGGTGAGCAGTGCTATATAGATGCCAATTGTCCACCAGTCCAGCGACCGGAGCACGCCGGGCTGCTTCTTATCTGTTCCTTGTGCCATACGCGATACGTCTTTGCCGGAATTCCTCGGCCTTGCGTTCCGACTCTTCCGATAGTTTACCATTGATATACTGTTCCATCATCAGCGAACCGAGCGGCACACCGTAGTCTGCTCCCCATCCTCCGTTCTCAACATAGACGGCGATTGCTATCTTCGGATCGTCCTTAGGGGCAAATCCCATGAAAACCGAGTGGTCGTGTCCGCGGTTCTGGGCCGTTCCGGTCTTGCC
Organism: uncultured Prevotella sp.; assembly: GCA_947170725.1. Taxonomy (GTDB): domain Bacteria; phylum Bacteroidota; class Bacteroidia; order Bacteroidales; family Bacteroidaceae; genus Prevotella. The sequence continues at coordinate 26,445 of CAMVUM010000015.1, read as the reverse complement.
GCACACCTCGTAGTCGGACCGGTTGGCAGCGCGGCAGGTTCCCTTCACGACGGCGCCGCGCATACCTGCCACCACCGTCTCATAAGCCGACCGGCCGGCCATGGTGTAGCGGCGGCGGGTGTATGTAGTGTCGAGCGCCTCACCCTCAATCCGCTTCACAACATGAGGAACATAGTAGTAGCCGCGGTTGGCGATTGTCGCACCGAGATTGGCAATCTGCAGCGGGGTGGCGTTGACCTCACCCTGACCGATGGATATACTTATGATGGTCAGTCCGTTCCACGACTTCCGGTAAGCCTCATCATAAAAGTCTGCATTGGGGATAAGACCGCGCTTCTCTCCAGGCAGGTCTATCCCGAGACGGTAGCCGAACCCCATGCTGACCATATAGTCGCGCCAGCGGTTCATGGCGTTCTGGACGCTGCCGTATTTCGACTTGCTTCCTATCATATAATAGAGTCCCCAGCAGAAATAGCCGTTGCATGACGTGGTGATGGCGTCAACCAGCGCCAACGGCGAACTATGGCCGTGGCAGCCGACGTGGAGGCCGCGGAAGTTGAAGCCGCGATTGCATGAGAATGCCGTTCCGGGCGAAATGACTCCTTCATTGAGGAATGTCAGTGCCTGAGTGGTCTTGAAGGTGGAGCCGGGGGGATAAAGTCCCATGATACTGCGATTGAGCAGCGGTTTCCACGAGTCGCGGACGAGCATGGAATGATTCTTGCTTCGCTGACGTCCGACCATGATGCGTGGGTCGTATGTCGGCGACGACACCATGCAAAGGACTTCTCCCGTGGACGGTTCGATGGCAACGATGCTGCCTATCTTGCCTTCCAACAGACGCTCGCCGAGAGCCTGAAGTTCGAGATCGAGACTGAGAGTGAGGTTCTTTCCGGCCACGGGACGACGGTCGAAAGCACCGTTCTGATAGCTGCCTTGCACCCGGCCGTGGGCGTCACGCAGCAGAATCTGTATTCCTTTCTCCCCGCGCAGCTTCTGCTCGTAGCTACGTTCAACGCCCAGCTTGCCGATATAGTCGCCCGGCTGATAGTAGTCATCTTCCTCGATGTCGGCCGGCGACACCTCGGCCATATCGCCCAAGACGTGGGCGGCGTATGGATACTGATATTGACGTATGCTGCGGCGCTGTATGTAGAAACCGGGAAAGCGGAATATCTTTTCCTGAAACATGCTGAACTCCTTGTCGGAGAGCTGGCTCATGAACATCTGCTGCGTGAACGGCGAATATCCCGGCGTGCGCTTGATTTTCTCCATGCGCTCGATGAAGAACTCGCGGGTTATGCCCAAAGCCTGACACAATTCCGTTGTGTCGGTCCTTCCGCGTGCCTCGCGCGTCACGACCATGATGTCGTAGGCGGGCTGATTGTAGACCAGCAACTTTCCGTTGCGATCGGTTATCACACCGCGCGAGGGATATTCAATCTTCTTGAAAAAGGCGTTGGAGTCAGCGTTCTTCTTATAGTCGTCGCTCATAAGCTGAAGAAAGAACAGGCGCACGATATAGACCAGCACGATGGCGATGGCCACACCTCCGACGACAAAGCGTCTGTTCTCAAGTCCGTAGTCCTTCACTTCTTCCTGACGCTCTCTATGGTGAGTATTAGTATCAATGTCAACAGTGTGCTTCCTCCGATACACTTCAACCAATGTGCCCAATGGAAGAAGCAGAACATTTCCAATGTGAAGAAACACAAACAGTAGAGCAGAACGAGCACTGTGGCGTAGAAAGCGAACTTCGCCATGCCCATAGTACCGGCCGAAGGCGCCGTGTCCTCCGGTGCATCACGCTGAAGGAACAGATTGAAAAAGCCCGGCTGTATGGCGGCCACGAGTGTTAGCGACGCCGAGGCCACGCCAGGGGTATTGGAGAACGTGTCGACAGTCAGTCCGAGCAGGAAGCCCCACAGCATGACGCCCCATCGGGGATAATCGTGGGGAAACGTCAGCACCATATATATATATAATAATGGTGTGGCGCAGCCGAACAGATGGATTCGGTTGAACACCAGTGCCTGCACCAGACACAGTGCGGCAGCACCAAGAAGTCTCTTTATCAGATTGAGGGGCATATCTTTCTTTTAGGAGTTAAGGAATTACGGAGCCGTTCCCTATTTCCGCGGCTTCCCCTGCAGCGAGTCACGGGCGGCTTCCATAAGCCGCGAGCGCTCGGCGATGGTCCGGTCGCTGATAACGTAGACGTCGCGCAGACGCCCGAAGTCGGTGGCCAGATGGATTTTCAGGCGGTAGGACAGTCCGTCGCGGGAATTGTAGACCTGAAGGATTTTGCCCACGGGCACGCCCTGGGGGAATATCGATGAATAGCCGTTGGTCTCCACCCAGTCGCCCAGTTTGAAGTGGGCATGCCGCGGGATGTCCTCGACGTAGGCTATGGTCGGGTCGCCGCCGCTCCAGCGCAGATAACCGAAATATCCGCGCTTGCGTATCGTGCAGCTTATGCGCGAACGGACATTCAGCACGGGCAGGACTATCGAATAATGCTCGGAGGTCATATAGACCACACCGACGACGCCCAGCCCGCAGGCCACACCCATGTCGGCGGCAATGCCGTCGGCGCGTCCCTTGTCGATGGTTATCAGATTGTCGTCGCGGTCGAGCGTGCAGCCGATGACCTTTGCCGGCGTCAGCTGATAGCGGCCCAGCGTCTCCATGTCCTCACGCTTGGCGGCGACGGTGTCACCGGTGGCTTCAGCATAGAGGTGCGACAGCTGGTTGACCTGCCGTTCGAGATAGAAATTGCGCAGGGTCAGGCTCTCGTTGATCTTTGTCAGCGAAAAGAATGACTCAACGGCAGAGTCCCACTCATAAATCTTTCCGGTCATGGCATTGGCCGAGGTGACCCACACGCTGCCCTGGTAGCTGTTGTACTGGAACAGCAGCACCACGCTTATCAGCTCAAGGACGGCAAAGAGTATCCAATGGCTGTGCTTTGTCAGGAAATCCAGAAGGTTACGCACGAAGGATTTATTACTTATTATTTATTACTTACAAACTTGAAACTTCATAATTTATCCGTGCGGCTACGTATCAAATCCACTTAATGCCGACACCGCGTCCACCGATACGACTACGGCCGCACAATGTACAACGACGATGCACAATGCGCGGTACCGCAGGGGTAATCATAAAGTTTAAAGTTAAAAGCCTGAAGTTACAGAACGATCATCTCATCAGGAACGAGAAGCGGTCGACGTTCTTCAGGGCAATGCCGGCTCCACGGGCCACGCTGTGGAGCGGGTCTTCGGCCACATGGAACTGGATGTTTATCTTGTCCGTCAGACGCTTGCTCAGTCCGCGCAGCAGCGCACCGCCGCCACTCAGGTAGATACCGTTCTTGACGATGTCGGCGTAGATTTCCGGCGGCGTGTTCTCAAGAGCCGAAAGCACGGCGCTCTCAATCTTGGCCACGGTCTTGTCAAGACAGTGGGCAATCTCCTGATAGCAGACAGGCACCTCCATCGGCAGGGCCGTGATGCGGTTCGGTCCGTGAACGACATAGTCTTCCGGAGCCTCATCGCCGAGGTCGGTCAGAGCCGAGCCTACATGAATCTTGATACGCTCGGCCATACGTTCGCTGACCTTAACGTTGTGCTGGCGGCTCATATACTCCTGTATGTCAGCCGTGAGGTCGTCACCGGCAATACGGATGGAGTTGTTGCAGACAATTCCTCCGAGCGAGATTACGGCAATCTCGGTCGAGCCGCCGCCTATATCGACAATCATGTTTCCCTCCGGTGCCTCGACGTCGATGCCGATACCGATGGCTGCGGCCATAGGCTCGAAAATCAGATAAACGTCGCGTCCGTCGGCATGTTCGGCCGAGTCACGCACGGCGCGCAACTCCACTTCGGTCGAACCCGATGGCACACCGATGACCATACGGAGCGAGGGCGAAAAAAGACGGTTTCCCGTATGAACCATCTTGATAAGTCCGCGCATCATCTGCTCGCAGGCGGAGAAATCGGCGATAACACCGTCTCTCAGCGGGCGGATGGTTCGTATGTTGTTGTTTGTCTTCTCATACATCAGCTTGGCCTTGCCGCCGACGGCAATCATCTTGTCCGTGCGACGGTCCAGCGCCACTACGGACGGCTCGTCAACAACAATCTTGTCATCACTGATGATGATTGTGTTGGCCGTTCCCAAGTCCATGGCAATCTCCTGGACAAACGAAAAAAATCCCATAATACTTTATATATTGAGTTACGAGTTACGGATTTTGAATTGTCGGACTGCGCCCGATTATGAATTAGGAAATTACGAATTACCTCTGTGATTCACGACGAAATGACAACGCCTTAATATTGTCATCTATTTCTCCAATAGACATTAACACCTTAATTAGACTTTAACGCCTTGATTATAGATTGACGCCTTAACGTCACTTACATTCCCAATAGACTTTATTACTGTCAACCACGAAGAAGTGCCTGCGCAATAATTCGTAATTTTCAAATTCATAATCGGGCGCAGCCCGACAATTCAAAATCCATAAGTCAAAATCCGTAATTACTTACTGAACCACGCGTGTATCGCTGTGTCGTAGTGGCTGCTCACACCGAAGGCGCGTGTTGCGAACATGCGGCGATCTTCAATGTCGGTCTCGGCACCTTTCTTGTTGAGGATGTCCAGCAGCACGCCGTATTCGGCTTTGCTCGGCACGATGACAACGTCCTTGAAGTTCTTCGCTCCGGCACGAATCAACGAGATTCCGCCTATGTCGATTTTCTCGATGATGTCAGCGTCTGAAGCACCGCTTGCCACAGTATCCTCAAATGGATAGAGGTCAACAATGACGAGGTCAATCTCCGGAATTTCATACTTAGCCATCTGCTCGCGGTCGCCATCATTGTCGCGACGTCCGAGAATACCTCCGAACACTTTGGGATGGAGCGTCTTCACGCGTCCGCCGAGGATTGACGGATAGGTCGTAACGTCCTCTACCTTGCCACATTCATAGCCCAGCGATTCGATGAATGTCTGTGTTCCTCCCGTCGACAGGAATTTCACACCCTCTTCATTGAGCTTCTTGAGCAGCTCCTCCAGTCCGTCCTTGTGGAAAACCGAGATGAGCGCGGTCTTTATCTTCTTTGTTTCAGCCATAATAATTATTATAATGCATTATTCTATTTAATGTGAGGATGCAAAGTTACAAAAAAGCACGGACAGCGCAACATATTTTTCAGCAAAAAATCACCGTTGTTACATTGTAATAAGTATATAATTAACTTATGTCACCCCAGCAGGACCAAAATAGCAGCAGGAAGGCTGCCGCAGGAGTCCTCAAACTTCGGTATTATGGCTGTGGAACGGAAATGCCTGAAGGCCGCAAACGATATACCGGAGATGATGCCATAACAGATTTACACCTCTAAAACCCAGTATTGAGTTAAAAAACCGCCCGCGTTGCAAAGTGTGTTTGTCATTTTTAAAGATAACGGCCGCCAACGGCCACAGATTAGCATTTTTTACCGCTTCCGCAGGACAAAAATCCAAGGTAACGCTTGCCGTTGACAAATTAAAATACTAACTTTGCGGTCGTGGAAATAAACAAAGCAAGTTTCTAATTAACAATAAATATATAAATCAGATTTATGGCAAGTTACAAAACATTGGGTCTTGTGAACACAAAAGACATGTTCAGCAAAGCCATCAACGGCGGTTACGCAATCCCCGCTTTCAACTTCAACAACATGGAGCAGCTCCAGGCCATCATCAAGGCATCATCAGAGCTCAAGTCACCGGTTATACTTCAGGTATCGAAGGGTGCGCGCAACTACGCTAACCAGACCCTCCTCCAGTATATGGCACAGGGTGCTGTGGAATACGCCAAGGAACTGGGCTGCAAGGCTCCAGAGGTTGTGCTCCATCTGGACCACGGCGACAGCTTCGAGCTGTGCAAGAGCTGCGTAGACATGGGCTTCTCTTCTGTCATGATTGACGGTTCTTCCCTGCCCTACGACGAGAACGTAGCCCTGACAAAGAAGGTCGTTGAATACGCCCACGCCCACGACGTTACCGTGGAAGGAGAGCTCGGCGTGCTGGCCGGTGTAGAGGATGAGGTCGCATCAGAGGAGTCTCACTACACAAAACCCGAAGAAGTTATCGACTTCGTTACCAAGACCGGTGTTGACTCACTGGCCATCTCCATAGGTACGTCTCACGGTGCCTACAAGTTCAAGCCCGAGCAGTGCACACGCGACCCGAAGACCGGCCGCCTCGTTCCCCCGCCCCTCGCTTTCGACATTCTGGACGAAATCATGCAGAAGCTTCCCGGCTTCCCAATCGTTCTCCACGGCTCTTCTTCAGTGCCTCAGGAGTATGTCGACATAATCAACCAGTATGGCGGCAAACTTCCCGACGCAGTCGGCATCCCCGAGGAGCAGCTCCGCAAGGCTTCCAAGAGCGCCGTATGCAAGATCAACATTGACTCTGACTCTCGTCTGGCCTTCACAGCCGCAGTCCGCAAGACCCTGGCCGAGAAGCCCGCAGAGTTCGACCCCCGCAAGTACTGCGGTCCAGCACGTGACCTCATGGAGGAAATGTACAAGCACAAGATTGTCAATGTCCTCGGCAGCGACAACAAACTCGCAGTTCTGGACTAAGAAACAGAACCATACAATCACAAAAAAGGCTCTCCCGCAGGAGAGCTTTTTTTATTGTATGGTGAACGAAGAGTTGTGAGTGAAGAGCGCAGAAGTATGAGTGAAGAGGTATGATTACCTTTATCATCTTCGTTTTTGTGGAAAAAGTAAAGACATAATCCTGTTGCACTCTCTTTGAACCTGCAAATGGTAATCATACTTCTGCACTCTTACCTCTTAATTCTTAACTTATTTCGGCTGTTCAGCCTCCAGTCTGGCCACACCACCGGTCACGGGATTGAGCGTCAGATGGGTCGTGAATCGTTTGTTGAACAAGTCTCCGCTGAGCAGTTCCACTTGTCCGAACTGTCCCGCCATAACCTCAAAGCTGCCCATGGGCGTATTGCCACGGGTTATGTCGACACGGATTTTTCCAGGAACATTGACATAGATACCGTCCTCAACAGGCTGCGCCTTCTTCTTTTTCCTGTCACCGCCAGCCGGAGCAGCAGGCGGAACGGAGTGAAGGTCGGCCACACTGATGTAGAACGGAGCGCCGGAGAAATCGTCGGCGTCAACAAGTCCCAACTTGGAAGACAGCCGGAAGAGCACCTGACGACTGACCTCGCGGTCGGGATTATAGATGAAAACATGTTCAACGGTATCCCTGACGGTCTTTCCGGCGAACAGCTGTGTCAGTGCCTGGTCCTGGGCGGACAGCTGATCAAGCATGATGCGCATCTGTTCGCCGTCCTTGGGCATGAAATCGGCCTGCCCGCGGGTCAGCTGGTTCTTGCTGTCGCGTATTTCATAAATTTCGAGAGCGGTCAGTTCGGCCATCTTCGCCGTGCTGCCTGCTGCAAGAATCTCCTCACTCATGAACTGCCGCGGGTTGACCGCACGCGGCTTTGGAGCCGGAACAAACTTCCTCGGCTCCTCCGGCACTGTTGCAGTGGCATTGATTGCCATCAGCGTTCCGTCGTCGGCCATCTGCATGTTGGCCGTTGCGTTTTTGGCATTGAACTTCACCGAATAGCATTTCGTCGTGTCTGCAACGCCAAACGGGGTCATGCTGATGTTATTGACCTTATAGCTTACGGACGGTTCCTTTTCCACGTCTTTCAGGCGCAGATACCTCTCGGCATATTTGGAAAAGTCTCCGGGAGTGTAGGTCGTCTTCTCTACCTGCACAACAATGCGCAAGGCGGTCTTCGGAAGGAAATATACGGCACCCTCGGGAGTCACTCCCGGCTGATACTTGCTTATCTGTGTTTGTGCCGATGCCATGCTGCCCAGCATGAGCATTCCGGCTAAAAGGGTTATTTTCATACTTGATTCTATGTAGATTGTTATTCTGTTGTCTATCTTTCTTTACCTTCAAACATAATATTCCGGCTCACTCCTCCAGTCTGGCAAAAGCCTTTGGAAGCCACTCCACAATGTCGCCGGCCGTGACACTCTCCTGCCCCAGCGCGCCAGCCGCGATGTCGCCGGCCAGTCCATGGAGATAGACGCCTAAGAAACAGGCGTCGCGACGGCTGTAACCACGAGCCAGCAGGGCGGTGATGATGCCCGTAAGAACGTCTCCGCTGCCCGCCGTGGCCATGCCCGGATTGCCCGTAGGATTGAACGCCACGTGTCCGTCCGGCAGACACAGCGCCGTATAACGGCCCTTGATGATGATATATGCCTGCAACCGTTCGGCCAGACGGCGAGCTTTCGTGAGCCGTTCATAGCTGTCAACGGAATGGCCGTCCAGACGGTCGAATTCCTTCGGATGGGGCGTCATGATTATTTCCTTTGGCAACTGCTGTATCCACGCGCGGTGGTTGCCAAGGATATTGATGGCGTCGGCATCCGCCACTATCGGACACTGCGTCCTGCGGAGTTGCGCTATGAGAGCTATGGCCGTCGTCTCGTTCATGCCGAGCCCCGGTCCTATGCCAAGAGCGTTGAAGTCTTCCGTGTCCACCGGCTCGGCGAATATGGCCTCATCGGCATCAGGCTGTATGATTGCTTCCGGCACGGAAATCTGAGTGATGACATTGTTGCACCGCGGCGAATGGACCGTAACCTTTCCCGCACCGGCCCTGAGACAGGCCCTTGCGGCCAGCACGGCCGCTCCGCCCATGCCGTAGCTTCCGGCCACTATCAAGGCGTTGCCCATCTGACCCTTGTGGGCAAATTCCGGACGGGGCCGAAGAAGATTGCGCACCTCGCTCTCCTCCACTATATGATATTGGGTATCGATACTGTCCATACCCTCACGGCTCAGCCGTATGTCCAGAACACGAAGCTGGCCGACGAATATCTGGTTTTCGGCAAAAAGGAAAGAGAGTTTCTTGTGCTGAAGAGTCAGTGTCAGATCGGCCCGAATGATGTTTGCTCTTATATTATAGGTATTGTCTTCCGCCATAAGTCCCGAGGGCATATCGATGCTCACCACTCGGCACGGCGAGGCGTTGATATACTTCACTAGCGAGGCGAAACCGCCCGCAAGGGGTTTGTTCAGCCCGGAACCGAAAAGTCCGTCGATGACCAACACATCCGAAGTGAGCTGCGGAGGGTCAAACTCCTGGGTTACTTCCGTCAGCTGCTTCAGACGGCGACACTCTGAGAGGCGCGCCTTGTTGGCCGCACAGTCATCCGAAAGGTGGCCTGAAATATTGAAGAGATACACCGTCACCGCATAGCCCTCCTCCGACAACAGCCTCGCCACGGCAAGCGCGTCGCCACCGTTGTTGCCGGGACCGGCAAAGACAACCATCGGCGTGTCGTTGTGCCACCGGTCCGTAATGACACGGGTGATGGCCTTGGCCGCACGCTCCATCAAATCAATTGATTTGACAGGTTCATGCTCTATGGTATATTTGTCAAGCTCATGTATCTGAGCGCTCGTGAAAATCTTCATACGGCAAAAATACAAAATTAATACTATTCGGTGACTATTCTTTGACGGATTTTTACTAATTTTGCCGCAAATATTAAGTTTTTGTACCATGAGTATAGTCAAAATCAAGGACAAGGTGTTTGAAACATCCATTTCCGAAGCTGAGATAAGACAGCGTGTAAAGGCCGTGGCAGACGAGATTAACCGCGACATGGCCGGCCGAAATCCGCTCCTGCTCGCCGTTCTCAACGGTTCGTTCATATTTGCCGCCGACCTTATGCGCGAACTGACAATTCCATGTGAGATTTCGTTCGTCAAACTGGCATCCTATCAGGGAACAACATCCACGGGAAAAATAAAGGAAGTATTCGGCATCAATGAGGACCTGAACGGCCGTGACATCATCATCGTGGAGGACATCGTGGAAAGCGGGCTAACCATGAAACGCATGATCGAGAGCCTCGGCACACGCAATCCGGCGTCGGTCAACATCTGCACGCTGCTGCTGAAGCCGGAACGGCTGAAAGCGCCGCTCGACATAAAATATGTGGCGTTCAGCATCCCCAACGATTTCATTCTCGGCTACGGACTTGATTACGACCAGCAGGGACGGAACCTGCGCGACATATACACCCTGAAGGAGTGATCCGAGGGGGCCGGCCCGGCAAAAGGGCAGACACTTCAATAGAACATAAATTTAAGGTAAAACAGATATACGGAGATGAAGAATATTGTGATATTCGGTGCTCCCGGTTCAGGAAAGGGAACACAAAGTGAACTGATCATCAAGAAGTACGGACTCGGACATATATCCACCGGCGACGTGCTTCGCAGCGAGATTAAGAATGGAACGGAACTCGGAAAGACTGCCGCTTCGTTCATTGACAAAGGCCAGCTGATACCAGACGAGCTGATGATAGACATCCTCGCCGGCGTCTACGACAGTTTCGGGCCAGACCACGAAGGCGTAATCTTCGACGGCTTCCCCCGCACGATACCGCAGGCCGACGCCCTCAAGGAAATGCTCGCCAAGCGCGGCCACAAGATTGCGGCCATGATTGAGCTGGACGTTCCGGAGGACGAGCTGATGACGCGCCTCATCAACCGAGGCAAGGAAAGCGGACGCTCGGACGACAACGAGGAAACCATCAGGAAGCGACTCGGCGTCTACCACAACCAGACGGCGCCGCTCATCGACTGGTATAAGGCCGACGGTACACATCACCACATCAACGGCCACGGCGAACTGGACCGCATCTTCGGAGACATCGCCGCCGTGATTGACAACGTCCAGTGACCGGACATGTGACACAGACCGACCGGAAACAAATCCTAATAAAGGGACACGGAGATACGGAAACCGCTGTGGCTTTCCTGCCTCCATGTCCCTTTTTCTTTTCCTACGGTTGAGGGCATACAAGCGAACGGCCGCACCCGAATACGACCCTACAAAGGATTGGATTCCGATATTGACAAACAGCAGGCTTGTTGCTTTTTTACACCGAACGGCTACCGCCGCAAACAGAAACAATAAATAACAGAAAAAGAATATGGCAAAAAAACAATTTCACCGTCACCTCGAAACCAAGGGGCTGCCGCTCTACTGGATTCTCATCGCTTATCTTATCGTGGGATATTTCTATCCAGTCATAGGCTGGCTGGCCCTCATCTGCATGATTGCTCCCGTAGCGTTTGCCGTGCGCCGTGGCCGCTGGTGGTGCGGCAATGCGTGTCCGCGGGGCAGCCTCTACGACCGTCTGCTCTCACGCTACTCACCCCACAAGCCGATACCGGCGTTCGTCCGGACGTTCGGTTTCCGGCTGTTCATGGTGATGTTCATCTTCACGATGTTCGGCCTTCAGATGTATTTCGCATGGGGAGACTGGTCGGCAATGGGTAAGGTTTTCTGGAACATAATCCTCGTAACGACCATCGTCGGCGTCACGCTATCGTTCATCTACGCCCCGCGCACGTGGTGCTCGTTCTGTCCGATGGGAAGTCTGTCGTCGTGGGTGACCCCGCGGAGCGGCCGGCTGCCCGAAAACTACCGGCGGATAACGGTCAGCGCCACGTGTCAGATGAAGTGCAAGAGCTGTGCCCGCGTCTGCCCGATGCAACTCACGCCCTACGACAGCCGCGGACAAGAGCAGGGCTTCCTCCATCCGGACTGCATAAAATGCGGAAAGTGTGCCGTGGCGTGTCCCATAAAGATAATGTCGATGGAGGGAAAGAAGAGCTGACAGAGAAGGATTTTTACAAAACGAGAGCGTTCCAAAATTCCGTTTCAGCTCATTTTGAGGCCGTTTCAGGCCCTTTCGGGCCCTTGTTCGCCTCACTCTGCGCATAATTCAAACGACTTTTCACACTATTTCAACCCCGGGAGGCTCTCCCGGGGTTTTTCTTTTGAAGATTCCGCTCGGTTTCCGATGCTGGTTTTTGTCCTGAAAAACTACCATTTTGCTGCCGTAAGGCTCTCCTTGGGTCGCGACAACGGCCCTATGAGAATGCAACGGCGGCCCCGTTGCAACGCCGTAAGGCCTCCGCAGCAGACCCGGGAGGGCCTTACGGCAAGACTTTTTCAACGCAGTTGTTTTTCTGCGGAACTACTTTCATTCGCAAACAGCTATGAATGAGCACGTTACGAAATATGTAAATATATCATCACGACTAACCCCGATTTTTGAAATGCGTGAGATTTCTATATTTGAGAGCGTGGAAGAATTATTTTAGAAAGCGGCTGCTCTCGTGGGCTTAAAAATGGTATTTAAAATTACAAATCATAAGTCAGGCGGACTTTTCAGCTACCGTGACATGCGATAATGGTATATGAGAGGAAACAATGGTAGACAAAAAAAGTGTGAAGACGTCATATTGTGACGTATCACACCCACGATCGTTTTGCGCTCACGGCTGTCCGGAAGTCTTTATGGATGTCTGATAGGGTCGCGACAGAGCGCGTTCCCGCTTTACACCCGTAAAGGCTTCGGAACAGCCGTGAATGTTTGACGCTAATTCAAGACTTGCTATCCATCAGATGGACATACCTCATACCCTCTGCCACACCACTGGCTGTCTGTCCGTCGGTAAGCAGGGCCAGCAGAGCGTAAGCGTAGGGGAATGTGGCGGCCGGTCCTTCACCTGTCGTGATGTTTCCGTCGGTCGTGAAGAGTTCGGCGGTATATGTGGCACCGGTCAGGCGGTCCTCAAAACCGGGATAGCACGTCGCACGGCGTCCGGCGAGCAGTCCCAGCGAGCCGAGCACCATCGGAGCGGCGCAGATTGCGGCGATATGGCGTCCGGCGGCATTGTGGGCCAAGAGTGCCGTCCGCAGACCTTCATGACGGTTGAGATGCTCCGCACCGGGCATTCCGCCGGGCAGCATCAGCAAGTCGGCGTCATCCAGCCTCGCATCCTCAAAGAGCATGTCCGTCTTGATGGTCACGCCATGGGACGACTCAACATATTCACTCCCCGTGATGCTCACGGTCTTGACGTCAACTCCGCCACGGCGGAGGATGTCCACTGCTGCCAACGCCTCAACGTCCTCGAAGCCGTTGGCCATAAACTGATAAACTTTGCGCATAATTCTTTATTTTGGAGTTATGGAAGTTAAATGGGTCATCGCGGACAAAGCCCGCGATGACCCATTTAACCCTTAAGAGACTCTTTATATAACCTTATCGTTTCCCGCAGTCCCATATACAACGCGTCGCATATCAGTGCGTGACCGATGCTGACCTCGTCGGTCCATGGGATGCAGCTATGGAAATAATGGAGGTTCTGAAGGCTGAGGTCGTGACCGGCATTGAGTCCCAGTCCCTGTCGGCGGGCCTCCTCGGCGGCGGCAATGAACGGAGCGATGGCAGCCTCGCGGTCAGCGGAATAGCCGGAAGCGTAGGGCTCGGTGTAAAGTTCTACACGGTCGGCACCACACTCGCGCGCGCCGATGACCATCTCCGGGTCGGCATCGACGAAGATTGACGTGCGTATGCCCGCCTCGCGGAAACGGCCCACGACGTCGGTGAGGAACGTGCGGTTCGTGATGGTATCCCAGCCGTGGTTTGACGTCAGCTGGCCGATAGCGTCGGGAACGAGCGTCACCTGAGTGGGACGGACCTCAAGAACGAGATCGGTGAACGAGGGAATGGGATTGCCCTCGATGTTCAGTTCCGTTGTGATACGGCTGCGGATGTCGCGCACGTCCTGATAGCGGATGTGGCGCTCGTCAGGACGGGGATGGACGGTGATGCCCTCGGCACCGAACGATTCGCAGTCGATGGCCGTAAGAAGCACGTCAGGATTGTTGCCGCCACGGGCATTACGCAAGGTAGCCACCTTGTTGATGTTTACGCTTAATTTGGTCATTTCTCCTTAATTTCGATTCGTTTCTGTTCTGTTCTCGTCAAAAATACGTAAATTTGCAGACATCATCGGCCGTTTGCAGCATCACTACCGCTTCTGGAAAACAGGAAACGGCGGCGAGGCAGAAGATTACTGCTGCGTGCAAAGGTACAGAATGTTTGCCAATTAATGGCACACACACGGCTAAAGATATATAAAACATGGATTTTTATGACATCACGGAAACTCAATTTCGCCATTTTCGGAAACACATTTCAGGCAAAAAAATCGTCTGCCATACGAAATGTGCTCGCCTCGTTGGAAACCCATGGGGCCGGAATATCTGTAGACCGGGAATATCATGACTTCCTCTTGAAAGAAAACCTCATGAAACCGGGACAGGCCACGGTGTTCGACGGCGACGGCTTCGAGGCCGACTTCGTTATCTCCATGGGCGGCGACGGAACGTTCCTCAAAGCCGCCGGACGTGTGGGTCCGAAAGCAATCCCCGTAATCGGCGTCAACATGGGCCGGCTGGGATTTCTGGCCGACGTGGGCCCGGGAGAGTTTGACGACATGGTGGAGGCTCTCTACCACGGATGCTACACGGTTGAGAACAGGGTGGTCATAATGGTTGAAACAGACGGCGAACCGCTCTCGGAATGCAACTGCGCACTGAACGACGTGGCCATACTCAAACGGGACAACGCCTCTATGATTTCCATCCACACCTGCATCAACGGCGAATATGTCACAACGTTTCAGGCCGACGGACTCGTCGTGAGCACGCCTACGGGGTCGACGGCCTACTCGCTGTCCAACGGCGGACCGATCATCGTCCCCGGAACCCACGTACTGGCCATGACGGCCGTGGCTCCCCACAGTCTGAACATACGCCCCATCGTCATCTCCGACGACTCGGAAATCACACTGGCCGTGGAAAGCCGCAGCCACAATTTCCTCGTGGCCTTGGACGGACGGTCGGAAAAATGCTGCGACATGACACGACTGACGCTCCGCAAGGCACCCTACGGGGTGAAAATCGTCAAGCGCAGCGGCACACACTACTTCGATACGCTGAGGCACAAGATGATGTGGGGAAGGGACGGACGTTCGGCAGGCGGGTAGAAAAACATCATGCCGAACGTCGGGAGTTAAATAAGCCAAATGGAGTTATCGCTCTCTGCGGTAGCGACAACTCCAAAACTAAAAAGAAATATGCTTCTAAAAAAAATATTCCGTAACGCGGAAGAGAAATATCCGGCGAAAACCATCCTGAGATGGTTATGGCACGCGTGGCGCGGAAACAGACGGCAGACACTGCTCAACGCCGTCCTCGGACTGAGCGACGTGGCCGTCAGTCTCGGTTCCGTCTGGGCCATACAGCGCGCCATCGACATCGCCGCCGGAGCACGGGAGGGTTCGCTGTGGGCGGCCGTGGGCGTCATGGCCTCGCTAATAGCATGCGAGTTCGGTCTGTCCATCGGCCGCGTATGGGTGAGAAACATTCTCGGCATACGGGCGCAGAACCGTATGCAGCGCGACATGACGGCCAGACTGCTGTCGTCGGAATGGCACGGACGCGAACGCTACCACAGCGGCGACATCGTCAACCGGCTGGAACAGGACGTGGCAACGGTGGTGACATTTCTTACGGAAACGCTGCCGGGAACGCTATCGGTCCTGACAATGTTCATCGGAGCTTTCGTCTATCTGATGCGCATGGACACCGTGCTGGCCTTCGTCACCGTGGCCATACTCCCGGCGTTCATCATCCTGAGCCGCGTCTACGTAACACGGATGAGGAAGTTCACCCGATTGGTTCGCTCATGCGACAGCCGCGTGCAGAGCATCCTGCAGGAAACCGTGCAGCACCGGATGGTCGTCAAGACGCTTGAATGTGGCGGGAGCATGATTGGACGGCTCGACGAGAGTCAGACGGAACTGAGGGAGCATGTCCGCCGGCGCACGGCGTTCTCCGTCGTGTCAAACCTCATCCTCAATACAGGATTCTCACTGGGATATCTCGTGGCGTTCCTATGGAGCGCGCTACGGCTCTACAACCATACGATTACGTTCGGAGCGATGACGGCGTTCCTTCAGCTGGTCTACCGCATACAGGGACCGGCACGCGAACTGACTCGACTCGCACCGGCGTTCGTGGCTGTATTCACAGCTGCCGAACGGCTCATGGAACTGGACGGCATGCCGCAGGAGGAACAGGGAAAGGACATTTCGATGGACGGGCCGTGCGGCGTAAGGCTGACGGACGTGACATATACGTATGACGGAGGCAACAGACGGGTGGTCGACGGACTGACATTCGATTTCCCGCCGGGCAGCTGTACAGCCATATTGGGTGAGACGGGAGCGGGAAAGACGACACTCGTGCGTATCATTCTCGCTCTGATAAGGCCGCAGCAGGGACGGGCCGAAATCTACGGTACGGGCGGAGACTATGAGCTTTCGGCGCTGACACGGTGTAATTTCGTTTATGTCCCGCAGGGAAACACGCTCCTCAGCGGTACGATACGCGACAATCTGCTGCTCGGAAACGCCAATGCGACTGACAACGATATGCGCCGCGCACTGGAAATGGCCTGCGCCGACTTTGTCTTTGACCTGCCCGAGGGACTGGACACGGTGACTTCGGAGGCCGGAGGCGGTCTCAGCGAGGGACAGGCACAGCGCATCGCCATCGCACGCGGACTGCTCCGCAACCGCGCTGTCATGCTCTTTGACGAGGCTACGAGTGCTCTCGACACGGAGACGGAACGGCAGTTGCTCCACAATATCCTCAGTGCAAAGGAAAAGACGGTTATCTTCATAACCCACCGTACGGCCGTGGTGGACTATTGCGACCGCGTGCTCAAGGTCGACCGGACCAAGTCATCCCAAACAGAATGACGAAAACCAAACAGACAGTCCGATGAGAAGTCCGGCATTATAGAAGCACATCGGCAAGAATTCCTTTCAGAAGATGGGTCGCATTCTGATTACGAGCCACGCCGGGCGTAATCTTATAGGTGTATGTTATCTCGTCCGAAAGGCGTATTTCAAAGCAGAAATTGTGGAAACGGCCGGTTTCATCGTCGGCCATCCTGGACAATTCGAGGTCGTGGGTGGCTATGACGCCGCTCACGGGCAAGCTCGAAATGGCCTCAAGGAACATCCGCGAACCGTTCAGTTTGTCCAGCGAATTGGTGCCTTTGAGTATCTCGTCGAGGATGATAAGCGTATAGCGGTGTCCCCGGCAATGGGCTATGAGCTGGCGGAGACGGAGCAGTTCGGCATTGAAATAGCTGATTCCATGGGCAAGATCGTCACTCGTCCGCATGCTCGAAAAGAGCGAAAAGAGCGAAACGCGAAAACTGTCGGCAAAGACGGGCATTCCGTTCATGGCCAGAATGTAGTTTACTCCGAGCGAACGCAGGAAGGTGCTCTTGCCTGCCATGTTTGCTCCGGTGACTATATAATAATGCGCGTCGCCAATCGTGAAATCGTTGCGCACGGCCCGCTCACCGAGGAAAGGATGCCACAAGCCGCGTGCCTCGTACGTAAGTTCGATGGAATCGACGATTTCCGCACGGCCCGCCGACGGCTCGTTATATCTGAACGTGGACATGGAAACAAGTGCGTCGGTCATGCTGACCTCGTCTATCCAGCGGTCGATGCTGCCGATATAGGCTTCCTGCCAGCGTCTGAAACGTCTTACGAGGAAGATGTCGCTGAGAAAAAGGGCATCGAAAAATATCATTCCGAGCACATTCCCGCGTCTGTCGAGACCGTCAAGAATACGCCGCAGGTCGTCAAAAGCACCGATTGAATGGCGCAAATCTGTTGTTATGGCAGTAAGAACCGGGGAAGAGTCCATTCTTGGAGAATCTGTCTTCATAGCCAAAGAGTCACTATGACGAACGATTATCTCCACCAGCTCACCATACGCACGCAACTCTTTGTGAAGCCGGCCGGCCGAAGAGCCTATCTTTTTCAACGGTCCTGTAGACAACATGAGTGCTATGAACAGGTTTGCCGTTCCCCAAAGCACGGCCAATGACGATGGAATGGACGTAAATATGCACAATAGAACGAAAGCAAAGAAGCCCGCAATGGAAGCCCACGAAAGCCCTAAAGCAACGATGGAATGGGAATATCCGGGCATTTCCATCGCTTTAACCGTGCTCAATGCCGATTTAACCGAGGCGGTGTCGATGTGTCCGCGGACGCCTCTTGAAATGAACTCGGTGCGCAAAGGCTCCATCCCGGCCAATGCGTCAACCGCCTCACGCTGTCTCTCGATTTCCCCGCAAAGTCTTCTCATAACCTCACTCTGCTTACCTTCGCTTCCTTTTCCTTCGATGAAACCGCCATTTTCTGCGTCTTCACGATCCTGAGGAAGGACTGAAAGCTGAGCTGCAAGGCGGTCGCTGCCGCCTGACGTTACGGTGCGGTTGATACGGTGGAACAGCGATTGGGCCCCGAATATGTCCATATCGTAGGCGAACGGATGGGCCGTATCGGCATATCTGCGACCATCGTCGAACGGAGTGAAATCGCCGCTAAGATACTTCAGCTCGTTTTCATATACGGTACAAAGGTCTGTCTGACGCTCCATCCGGTCACAACAAATCACGTCCAAACGTCTCGCGACAATATATCCGACGGCCAACAGCGCACCACAACAAAGCCACCACAATCCGCCATAAACGGTATAGGTCGCCACTGCGGCCACTGCGGCTATAAAAGCAGCCAGCCCAACGACCACACAGATACGGCTGTGGCGTTTCAAACGCGCAATATCAGCCTTCAATGAAGCCGCACGGACACTGTAATACGACTCTCGGTCAGTATAAGATGTATTGGTATTATTCTCCTTCATGAACTTTTTCATATAATAAAGGTACACATATAAATGCCCGAAGGCATAACAGGAAATGGCTAAAGGACGTCATTTTCCTTTAGCCATGTAGTTTTTATCCGATTTAATCGAGATTCCGTTGCCCTGCTTCGTGAACGTAACGAGGTCCATGCGGATGGCATGATTGGCATGATCGAATATCTTCGCAGGGTCAAACGGACGTCCGTTTATGCGACATTCGAAATGCAGATGCTCCGTCGTTGCACGACCGGTACGGCCCGTCAGGGCTATCACCTGACCCGCCTTGACATAATCGCCTACCTTGACAAGGTTCTTGGAGTTGTGACTATAGAGCGTTTCTATGCCGTTGGGATGCTTTATTTTGATGCACTTCCCATAGCCGTAATAGGCCTGCGACATTGTCACAACACCGTCAAAAGCCGCCAATATATTGTCATTGGGCCGCGTCTTGATGTCCACTCCGGTATGTCTGCGGCCGCCACGACCGCCATATGGACTTATCACCTTGGCCCCGGCAAGCGGATAACACCACTCTTGGGGATTTAGATTGGCCAGATTGAGAGTGTACTTGTTGCCTCCCGCAAATGGATTGACCTTTGTTGCAGCCTCCGCCAAGGCCTTTTCGTCACGTTCCTCATGCGTCACACTGATGTCAACATGAAAGCCGGCCTTCTTGAACAACAGTGTCTGACGAAGCAAACGGTGGCTGTTCAGGCTCACAATGATTTCGGGATTGATGCGTCCTCCGTTGACCATAATGGCGAAAGTACAATATGTCCGGCCGCCCGTTCCGCCCACGATGGCCACGGTCTGGCCCGCCTTGACATGGTCGCCGACGGCAACAATATTCCGGGCGTTGTGTCCGTAGACGGTTTCAAGGCCGTTGTCGTGGCGCACCACAACGACATTGCCGAGCGTCGGATGGTTCTTGGATATGCGGACGGTTCCTGCGAACATCGCCATAACGGCGTCCCCATGTGCCGTCGTTATCTCAAGATAGTTGTCTTTGGCCTTCCGTGCCTTGCCAACCGGCAATGGGAAACTGTATTCGGAAGCGGCCAGACCCGCGAAATCGACAGAAAAAGCATCGGAACGGTCAAACAGTCCGGCCGTCTCTATGCTTATCTTCTGCTTCTCAAGAAGCGTGAAATCATCTTTGGCAGCAACGCCCGCCGTTACAAGAACGGCCACACAAAGCAATAAAAGTCTCAATCTCATCAGGTCGGAATAATAAAATATTGTCGTTATAGGTTGTCTCTCAGCATGATTCCGTTGAATATCCGTCCGGAAGCCACGCCCAAACGGCGCGCCGAGAAATAGTCATCGGAATTGAAATAGGTGCACACTCCGGCCGTAATGATGTCCTCGGGACGGACTCCGGAGCGTTCAAGTTGCATTCGGTTGCATGCCCACAAGTCTATATGCCACTTCTCAAAACGCCGGCTTATGGCTTCCATGTCAAAGCCGGCACTGCGGAACACATCGTAAACCTCATCGCCGACTTCAAATGCTTTCAGCGAAATTCCGGGGCCGATAACGGCCTTCAGATGCTCCGGACGGGTACCGAAGCGGCTCTGCATTCTGTCAACCGCCGTCTCTACAATCCGCGCTACGGTTCCGCGCCATCCTGCATGCACCGCACAACAGGCCTTCCGGACCCCGTCATAAAGCAGAACCGGGATGCAGTCGGCCGTCGAAACACCGATACATACGCCGGGAATATCGGTCATCAGGGCATCTACACCATCAAGAGCGGCATCCCGCAAGCTACTGTCAGATGCCGTAAGAAATTCTTCCGATACTTCAAACACGGCGGTTCCATGCGTCTGATGTGGAATGACAAGCCGACTGTCGGACGCAAGTCCGAGTTCTTCACAAAGCAAACGGCGATTCCGTCCGACCGTCACAGGGTCATCACCGCACCAACGGTTGATGTTGAAACCGCCATAACGCCCCGTTCCATATCCGCCACGGCGCGTACTGCTGAATGCAACCACATCCGACGCCACGTCATAATACGTAAGTACGGGGTCATTCATCCCCTTCTTCCTCCTCGTATTCGAAGTCTTCTATGTCCTCTATTTCAATATCGTCGTCGTCAAGATACTCTATTTCGTCCTCGCCCTCAGCCTGCAACTCGGCCGCAAAACGGCTCATATCCTTGTCGCGGTGAACGATATTCTCGCTGGCGATAATACCCTGAATCTTGTTGCTCTCACTGTTCAGCTCGCGCCAAAGCACATCCTTCAGCTCATTGAGGCCTGTTCCCGCCACTGCCGAGATGAATACTACAGGCAGATCGGCGGGCAAAGTCTCACGCAACATCTCTATCAGTTCGTCGTCCAACAGGTCGCACTTGGTCACAGCCAGCACCCTGTGCTTGTCCAACATCTCAGGATTGAAGTTGCGTAACTCGTTGAGCAGAATCTCATATTCACGCTTTATGTCGTCCGTATCGCCCGGAACCATGAAAAGCAGGAGCGAATTGCGCTCGATGTGACGCAGGAAGCGCAGTCCGAGACCGCGGCCTTCACTGGCTCCTTCGATGATACCTGGGATGTCGGCCATGACAAAAGACTGGCGGTCATGATAGCCTACGATGCCCAACGAGGGTTCCAGCGTGGTGAAAGGATAGTTGGCTATCTTCGGCCGGGCACTGGACAATGACGAAAGCAGCGTTGACTTTCCGGCATTGGGGAAACCCACCAGACCGACATCAGCCAACAGTTTCAGTTCCAGAACGATGGTCATCTCTTGCATCGGTTCGCCCGGCTGGGCATAACGCGGTGCCTGATTGGTAGCCGTACGGAACTGGAAATTGCCCAATCCGCCGCGGCCGCCTTTCAGCAGCAGCA
Organism: uncultured Prevotella sp.; assembly: GCA_947170725.1. Taxonomy (GTDB): domain Bacteria; phylum Bacteroidota; class Bacteroidia; order Bacteroidales; family Bacteroidaceae; genus Prevotella. The sequence continues at coordinate 4,857 of CAMVUM010000015.1, read as the reverse complement.
CTTCCTGACCGTCGTATGTCACGTCGCAGACATACTTTCCCGTCTCTGCATTATAGACAACGGTGCCGCAAGGCACGTCGATATAGACATCCTTGCCGTCCGTTCCGTGACACTTGTCACGTCCGCCGTTGCCACCATGTTCAGCTCTCACATGGCGTTCATACTTCAGATGGAGCAGAGTCCAGTAGTTATGGTTGCCGCGCAGATAGACGCTACCGCCGTCGCCGCCGTCGCCGCCGTCCGGTCCGCCATTGGGATTGTACTTCACATGACGCAAGTGCATTGAGCCACGGCCACCCTTTCCCGAGCGGCAATATATTTTAACGTAGTCTACGAAGTTTGATTCTGCCATTTTCTTTTTATGAATTAAGAAATTAACTGTAGTCCAGCTTACTTTTATATGGTCTTCTTAAACGGTTTTCATGCTGTGACGGATCTTCCAATCCACCACAGCATGAATATCCATAAGCCGTACTTATATATTAAGAATGCGTAAACGTTCTGCCACTACGGACATCAGCAACAGTCCTCTACGGTCAGACGCCCAACAATCAGTTGTACTTCAAAATCTGTCCGGGCATCAGCCGCATGGTCTTTCCTATTCGATTGAGCTTGCAGAGGGCCGCCACTGTCGTGCCACGCTTACGTGCGATGCTTGACAGCGTCTCGCCTGACTTCACCTTGTGGAAGCGGACGTTCTTTGCGTATGTCGCAGCCGGAGCAGCCGTAGCCAGTTCAACGTCATCACCGCTACCGGAAGTATATTTGCTCCCGACGCCGCGCAAGCGGTTTGCTGCCACAGACTCATGCTCATATGAACTGCGACGGAACATATAATAGTCGTCAACGACATCCTGATTACGGAAATCGAACATCAGCGCGGGATTAAGGGCAACTCCGCAGAGACGTGTCTCGAAGTGGAGGTGTGAACCCGTGCTTCGTCCCGTGTTTCCGCCGAGACCGATAGGTTCGCCTGCGCGCACCTCCTGATCCTCTTTCACGAGCTGCTTTGACATGTGTCCGTAGATTGTCTCAAGACCGTTGTAGTGGCGGATAACGACATACTTGCCATATCCACGGGCTTCATATCTCACGATGCGCACCTTTCCGCTGAATGCCGCGCGGATGGTATCGCCTATATAGACCTTGACGTCAAGTCCCTTGTGTTGGCGGCCCCAGCGTGCGCCGAAGTTGGATGTAAGCACGCGGCTCTCCGTCGGCATGCAGAATCCGCGCAGGTCAATGCGGAAAGAATCAGGCAGGGCCGTAGCGCGATGGGCATATTTGTTCTCCCATTCCTCATAAAGGTCGGCAGCGGGTGAATCAAACTGCTCTGTCTGAATCAGCCGACTGAGCGCAACTGAGTCAACAGCTTTCATTTTCTTGTCTATAGGAGCCTGACGCGCAAGCAGATCCTGTCCCGCGGCCGGAATTGCAGCCAACGACACAAACGCGCATATTGCTAAAGTCTTCAGTTTCTTAATTATCATAAATAGGTTGTCTTAGTCAATGGCAAAAGCCATATATTAGTCGGTAGCGGCGGCCCGGATAATTACAATCCAATTATGACGAGACACACCGTCTGTAATGTGAACGTTGCAAAGATAATAAATATTTTATAATAAAGCGTTATATTAACACGTTTTATGTGTTATTTAACACTTCTTCCTATGATATGGCAGCCCAATTAATATCTGTTTTCTTTAATTCCCTTAATCTGTTCCACAGCACGTCATATTCAGTCTTCTTACATTCCGGGTCGTCCTCTATGACACGCTGGGCCTCATCGCGCGCCATCTGGACAAGCTGTCCGTCACGCGCGATGTCGGCTATCCTGAGATCAAAGGCCATGCCGCTCTGCTGCGTTCCTTCAAGGTCACCGGGTCCACGTAGCTTCAAGTCAGCCTCAGCAATGCGGAAGCCGTCGTTCGTATCACACATAATGTCAATGCGTTTGCGCGTCTCCTCGCTCAGCTTATAGGGTGTGACAAGAATACAAAACGACTGGTCGGCACCGCGTCCCACCCTGCCCCGCAGCTGGTGGAGCTGTGAGAGTCCGAAACGCTGGGCGTCGAGAATGACCATCACCGAGGCGTTGGGCACATTGACGCCGACCTCTATCACCGTCGTGGCCACAAGAATCTGCGTCTCGCCGCTCACAAACCGCTGCATCTCCTCCTCTTTCTCGGCAGATTTCATGCGGCCATGAACCTTGCTCATGCGGTATTCCGGAAATACCTCACCAAGCATTTCATATCCGTCTTCGAGGTTCTTCAGGTCAATTTTCTCGCTCTCCTCAATGAGTGGAAAGACGATATAGACCTGACGCCCAAGGGCTATCTGCCGGCGGATACCATCATAAAGACTCGACATTCGGCTGTCAAAGACATGGGACGTTACGATGGGCTTGCGTCCGGGCGGCAGTTCGTCGATGACGCTGACATCCAGATCGCCGTAGAGCGTCATGGCCAGCGTACGCGGTATGGGCGTCGCTGTCATGACGAGCACGTGGGGCGGCTGTTCGCTCTTTGCCCATAAGCGTGCGCGCTGGGCAACACCGAAGCGGTGCTGTTCGTCCACGACGACAACACCGAGCCGCGCGAAGCGCACCGTATCCTCGATGACGGCATGTGTCCCGACGAGGATGTTCACCTCGCCGGCCTCCAACGCCGCCAATACTTCGCGTCGCCGCTTGCCTTTGACGATGCCTGTGAGCAGTTCCGTCCTTACGTCCATGTCGCCGAGGAACGCCCGTATGGTATCAAGGTGCTGCTCGGCAAGTATTTCCGTTGGAGCCATAATGCAGGCCTGAAAACCGTTATCCAGCGCGATGAGCATCGCCAGCAGGGCTACAAGTGTCTTTCCTGAGCCGACGTCGCCCTGCAACAGACGGTTCATCTGTCGTCCCGAACCCATGTCGGCACGTATCTCGCGCACAACACGCTTCTGGGCTCCGGTCAGCTCAAAAGGCAGATGGTCATGATAGAACGTATTGAAACGGTCGCCTATGCGGCTGAAGACATATCCGCGGTATTTGCGGCGATGGTCGCTGGCATAGCGCACGATGTTGAGCTGAACGAAAAATAGCTCCTCAAACTTCAGCCGCACCCGTGCCTGTTCCAGCTCGCGGGCATTCTTCGGATAGTGTATGACGCGCAGTGCTTCGTTCCGCGCCATCAGCCTCAGCCGTTCCGTCATCTCGGGCGTCAGCGTCTCGGGCAACGCGTCCTTCAACAGTCCGACCAGGGTTTTGGTCAGACGTTCCATCACGCGCGACGTGATGCCGCTCTTCTTCATCTTCTCTGTGGTGGAATAGTATGGCTGGAGGCCCATCGACGACAGTTCGAGGGCGTCGGCAGGGTCGATGTCCGGATGAACGACGTTTATGCGGCCGTTGAAAACGGTCGGACGGCCGAAGACTACATAGAGATCGCCAACACGGTAGGTCTTCTTTGCATATTGCCCGCCGTTGAACCATGTGAGGTCCATAACGCCCGTTCCGTCGGAGAAATGGGCGACAACACGTTCCTTGCGAGGCCCCATGGGGAAGGTCTCGAAGCTAAGTATGCGACCGCAGACCTGAACGAATGGCATCTCACCCGTCAGTTCACGGATGACATAGAGTCGGCTGCGGTCCACATATTTGTATGGAAAGGTCATGAGCAAATCCCCATACGTGGCAATGCCCAACTCTGCCGCCAGCAACTTCTTGCGCGACGGACCGACACCGGGGAGGTATTGGAGGTCGGAGGACAAAGACCGCTCCCCCGTCCCGAAGGGGATGGGGGCAATTTGTTGCCGGGTCGATTGAGTTATTTCGGTATGGTTTTCTTTGTTCATGATGACATTTTATAGCAAAAGGAAATCAAGCTATCTCCCGTCGTGAGTCTTTTTGGGCTTCATGCCTTTATGCCGCTATCCAAGTTCCAGCCATTTGGGAGAACCGAGGGGGATTGGGTTCAGGGTTGGTTTATCACTGCCTCTGCCACCCTCAAATCCCACGGCGTGGTAATCTTTATATTCTCCCTGTTTCCTTCCACGAGCGTGATTTCATGCCCCATAGCCTCAACCACTGACGCATCGTCCGTGAAGGCGTCGGAATAGTCCTGACTGTAGGCCTGGCAAAGCAGCCGTATGTCAAACGCCTGCGGCGTCTGCACAAGCCGATAGTCACCACGCGGAACGGTTCCGTCCGTAACGTGGCGCAGCGTCTCGACAACGGGAACAACGGGGATGACTGCCCCCATGCACCGCGCCTCTTCATAGCACCGTCCGATAACGTCAACCGAAGGGAACGGCCTTACACCGTCATGAACGCCCACCACCCCATCCGCATCGGCCGGAATCAGCGCCAGTCCGTTGCGCACGGAATGAAAACGTGTTTCTCCGCCGTCGGCCAGCTGATAGTCGGTGCTGAATCCGTAATGTCCACACAATTCCCGCCAATAGCCCTGCTGGTCACGGGGCAGGACGAGAATGACGCGCATCTCCGGCGAATATTCCATGAAACGCTCTATCGTGCGCATCAGTACCGGCCGGCCACAAATCGGCAGAAACTGCTTCGGCACGTCCGAACCCATACGCAAGCCGCGGCCACCGGCCACGATTATCACATAGTCAGTATTATGTTCTTTCATCGTTTTATCGTAATTATGATAGCGATAAATACGCAAAGGCTATTCAAGATAAGTTTCTTATTTCGTCTAAAGGAAGTCCGGTCATCTGCGAAATTGCCTCTGGCGAAATCCCGTGTGACTTCATATTGCGTGCGACTTCAAGAAGACCTTCAATTTTTCCTTCGGCTCTTCCTTCGGCAATCCCTTCGGCTCTTCCTTCGGCAATCCCTTCGGCTCTTCC